>JAXJHR010000023.1:0-28229 GCA_036299165.1 Collinsella aerofaciens
CCGTCGCCGTCGACCGCGTCAAGACCATCGTGGGCGACGAGGCCGCCAAGAACCTCACCTTCTACGAGGCCAACGTGCTCGACCGCGATGCGATGAACAAGATCTTCGATACCCATCAGATCGACCGCGTCATCCACTTTGCCGGCTTTAAGGCCGTCGGCGAGTCGGTGAGCAAGCCCGTCGAATACTACCACAACAACATCGAGAACACCCTGGTGCTCATCGACGTCATGCGCAACCATGGCTGCAAGTCCATCATCTTCTCGAGCTCCTCGACCGTCTACGGCGACCCGGACAACCCGCCCGTCACCGAGGAGGATCCTAAGAAGCCCGCGACCAACCCCTATGGTTGGACCAAGTGGATGATCGAGCAGATCCTTATGGACGTCCACACCGCCGACCCCGAGTGGGACGTCGTGCTGCTCCGTTACTTCAACCCCATCGGCGCTCATCCGTCGGGCCTGATCGGCGAGGACCCCAAGGGCATCCCCAACAACTTGGTGCCCTATGTCGCCCAGGTCGCCGTGGGCAAGCTCGAGGCCGTTCAGGTCTTTGGCAACGACTACCCCACCCCCGACGGCACCGGCGTGCGCGACTACATCCACGTGTGCGATCTGGCCTCTGGTCACGTTGCCGCCCTTAACTGGATGAACGGCAAGACCGGCGTCGAGATCTTTAACTTGGGCACCGGCACCGGCACCTCGGTACTCGAGGTCGTCGCCGCCTTCTCCAAGGCTTGTGGCAAGGAGCTGCCCTACGTGATCCGCGAGCGCCGCGCCGGCGACATCGCTGCCAACTGGTGCGATGCCTCCAAGGCCGAGCGCATGATGGGCTGGAAGGCCCAATACGACATCGCGGACATGTGCCGCGATAGCTGGAACTGGCAGAGCCACAACCCCAACGGCTTCGCCGACGCCGAGTAGCAAAAACCTACATACCGCTCTTGCCCCGATCTCACGTTGTGAGGTCGGGGCTTTTTCATGGCATGTAACCATTCGCCGAAAATCGACCAACTTTTTTATCTTGCCTGTACATGTTTAAACAACATGTTTTACAATAGGCGTATCGAATCAGAACATCGGAGGCGGACTGCACACCCATCGGCAGGCCGACCCCACAACAAGAAGGTTGGTGAGCGCATTCATGGAGCGTGCAAGCGGCGTCCTCATGCCCGTCTCATCTCTGCCCGGACCATACGGAATCGGCGGCTTTGGTTGGAATGCCTACGACTTCGTCGATTTTCTCGCCTCGTGCAAACAACATTACTGGCAGATTCTGCCCCTTACGACGACCAGCTATGGCGATTCGCCCTATCAGTCGTTCTCGGCCCGCGCAGGCAACCCCAACTTTATCGACTTTGCCGAGCTTATCGAGGCAGGGTATCTGGAGCAGCGCGATATCGATGGCGTGTATCTGGGATCCGACCCCAGCAATGTCGACTACGGTGCTATCTTTGGCGGCCGCCGTCAGATTCTCGACCGAGCCGCTGAGCGCTTTGCTGCCGACAAGCCGGCCGATTTCGATGACTTTATCCAGGCCAACGAGGACTGGCTCATCCCCTACTGTGAGTTTATGACCGTCAAAGAGGAGTGCGGTCTCAAGGCGTTTTGGGAGTGGCCCGCGGAGCTCCGTACCCGCGGCGAGGCTTCCGCCAAGGTCTGCGCCGACCATCCGGCGCGTATGCTCTACCACCAGATGACGCAGTACTTCTTCGATCGCCAGTGGAGCCGCCTCAAGGCCTATGCCAACGAGCGCGACATTCTCATCATCGGCGACCTGCCCATCTATGTCTCGCGTGACTCCGTCGAGATGTGGGCGACGCCTGAGCTCTTTAAGATCGACGCCGCCGGCAATCCGGTGAGCGTCGCCGGCACGCCGCCCGACCAGTTCTCGGCCACCGGCCAGTACTGGGGCAACCCCATCTACGACTGGGACGCCATGGAGTCCGACGGCTTCTCCTGGTGGGAGGGCCGCATTCGCGCCGCCCTCGACATGTACGACGTCATCCGCCTGGATCACTTCCGCGGCTTCGAGGCCTATTGGGAGGTGCCGTTCTCCTCGCCCGATTCGTCCTACGGTTCGTGGACGCAGGGTCCCGGCCTCAAGTTCTTCAAGACGCTCGAGGAAAAGCTCGGCACGCTGCCCATCATCGCCGAGGACCTGGGCTTCCTCACCCCCGGCGTCATCGACATGCGCGACAACTCGGGCTTCCCCGGCATGAAGATCCTGCAGTTTGCCTTTGAGGGCACCAACTCGTACTACCTGCCGCATAACTACATCGCCAACACCGTCGCCTATGTGGGCACCCACGACAACGAGACGGCGCGCGGTTGGTTTGAGGGAACGGCCACCCCGCGTCAGCGTGAGCAGGCAGCCCTGTACACCCATCAGCAGGCCGGCGAACCCATGGCAGATGCACTCAATCGCACCATCGCCGCCAGCGTGAGCGACACGTGCATCTACACCATGCAGGATCTGCTCAACTTGGGCAACGAGGCGCGCATCAACACCCCTGCCACGCTGGGCGGCAACTGGACCTGGCGCATGCTCGACGGCGCCATCACCCGCGAGCTCGAGCACAAACTCACCGACTGGACCGAGACCTACTTCCGCATCCCGTCGGAAGCCGAAATCGAGCTTCCTCAATAGGAGCTACCGCGCCCGACCCCTCCCCACCGTGCGGACGCGCTTGCTTTTCCCGCGCGAGGCCACCCCAATCCCCTCGCGCGGGCTTCTTATGAATTGCAGACATGAAACAACCCATCACAGGAGAAACCATGCCCCAAATTAACCTCATGGAACTCGCCGAGCAGTCTTTTGGCACCTCGCTCGAGCAGCTCGACGACCGTCGCATTTACAAGCTGCTGGTCAAACTCGTGCAGGAGCGCTCCGCCGCCCGCCCGCTCAACAACGGCAAGAAAAAGCTCTATTACATTTCCGCCGAATTTTTGATCGGCAAGCTGCTCATCAACAACATGATCGACCTCGGCATCTACGACGAGGTTAAGGACCAGCTCACCGCCGCAGGCCACGACCTCAACAAAATCGAGGAATTCGAGGTCGAGCCGTCACTCGGCAACGGCGGCCTGGGCCGCTTGGCCGCATGCTTCCTGGATTCCATCGCCACGCTGGGCTTGACCGGCGATGGCGTGGGCCTCAACTATCACTACGGTCTGTTCCGTCAGCGCTTTGTCGACAACCAGCAGAAGGCCGTCCCCGACGAGTGGCTCGGTGAGCAGGACATCCTAGTCGACGATGACCGCTCCTACACCGTCGAGTTCGGCGATTTTGCCGTTACTTCCAAGCTCGTCAACATCGATGTGCCCGGTTACGGCCAGCCCACCAAGAACCGCCTGCGCCTGTTCGACCTGGCAAGCGTCGACGACGGCCTGGTCCCCGGCAGCTCCATCGACTTCGACAAGACCGAGATCGCCAAGAACCTCACCTTGTTCCTCTACCCCGACGATTCCGACGAGCAGGGCCGCCTACTTCGCATCTATCAGGAGTACTTCATGGTGAGCAACGCCGCCCAGCTCCTGATCGACGAGGCCGTCGAGCGCGGCAGCAACCTGCACGATCTGGCCGACTACGCCGTGGTCCAAATTAACGACACGCACCCCACCATGGTCATCCCCGAGCTCATTCGCTTGCTCACCACCGAGCATGGCATCGAGTTTGACGAGGCCGTGACCATCGTACGCTCCATGGTCGCCTACACTAACCACACGATTCTTGCCGAGGCGCTCGAGAAGTGGCCGCTCGCCAGCCTGCAGAAGGTCTCCCCTGCCATCGCCGACATTATCGTCAAGCTCGATGAGATCGCGAAGGCCGAGCACGATGACCCGCACGTCGCCATCATCGACGAGCACGACACCGTCCACATGGCCCACATGGACATCCACTTTGGCTTCTCCATCAACGGCGTAGCCGCCCTCCACACCAAGATCCTGGAGGACACCGAGCTTCATCCGTTCTACGAAATCTATCCCGAGAAGTTCTCCAACAAGACCAACGGCATCACCTTCCGCCGCTGGATCCATGGGGCCAACCCCGCGCTCGCCAGCCTGCTCGACGATGTGATCGGCACCGACTGGCGCAGCACCGGCGATCTGAGCAAACTCGCCAAGTTCGCCGACGACAAGGACGTTCTTGAGCGCCTGGCCGCCACCAAGGTCGAGGCCAAGGCCATCATGCGCCAGTTCATGGCGCTCGAGCAGGGCGTGACCATTCCCTCCAACGCCATCATCGACGTCCAGGTCAAGCGCATCCACGAGTACAAGCGCCAGCAGATGCTCGCGCTCTACATCATCTGGAAGTACCTCGATATCAAGAACGGCAACAGACCTAAGCACCCCGTCACCATCATCTTTGGCGGCAAGGCGGCGCCTGCCTACACTATCGCGCAGGACATCATCCATCTGATCTTGACGCTGTCGCAGTGGATTGCAAACGACCCCGACGTGGCTCCCTACCTGCAGGTCGTCATGATCGAGAACTACAACGTCACCGCCGCCGAGCGCGTGATCCCCGCCGCTGACATCTCCGAGCAGATCAGCCTGGCCTCCAAGGAGGCGAGCGGCACCTCCAACATGAAGTTCATGCTCAACGGCGCCCTAACCCTGTGCACGCTCGACGGTGCCAACGTGGAGATTGCCGAGCTCGTGGGCGACGAGAACATCTATACCTTTGGCGCCTCTTCCAAACAGGTCGAGCAGCTCTATGCCAACGGCACCTATGACGCCGGTATGCTCTACCGCAAGCCCGGCATTAAACTGCTGGTGGACTTCATCACCAACCCGGCCTTTATGGCGACCGGCAATGCCGAGCGCCTGCAGCGCCTGCACGACGACATTAAGGGCAAGGACTGGTTTATGGCCCTGCTCGACATTGAGGAGTACATCCAGACCAAGGAGCGCGTGCTGGCCGACTACGAGGACCAGGACGCCTGGATGCGCAAGACGCTCATCAATATCGCCAACGCCGGCACCTTCTCGTCCGACCGCACCATCTCCCAGTACAACGACGAGATCTGGCACCTGAACTAATTTCACTTCCCTTACCCATCCTCTTGAGAAACGGAGTCGTGGCAACACGGCTCCGTTTTTTGTGCCCGCACGTTATCCTGTGACCCGACTCGACCGAAGAATCTCGATCTGTAACAACTACTCGGTAAAAACGGCCCCAGCTGTTACAGATTGAGACATACCGGCCCCTCCCCTTGGGTTTATCTCAATCTGTAACATCTAACGTCCGAAATCGGCCCTACCCGTTACAGATCGAGACAAACGACCGGTCAGACAATCCCAACACAAAGAAAGGCTCCCCTCTCGCCCAGTGGACGGGAGGGGAGC
Organism: Collinsella aerofaciens; assembly: GCA_036299165.1. Taxonomy (GTDB): domain Bacteria; phylum Actinomycetota; class Coriobacteriia; order Coriobacteriales; family Coriobacteriaceae; genus Collinsella; species Collinsella aerofaciens_BM. The sequence continues at coordinate 5,352 of JAXJHR010000023.1, forward strand.
CTTATATGTGACCGCGGCAAAAGGATGGCAATACCGCAGTCGCCCAAAGGAAGGGCCTGGTTGCACCGGGCCTAGATAAGGTTCTTGCCAGAGACCTTATCGAAGAGATGGGTCGCGTTCTTCTCAAACTTGAACCAGATGGTGTCGCCAGCCTTGAGCGCGCCCTTGGCCTCGAGGTCGACGACGGGGATAATCAGGACAAACTGGCCGTCGGGAGCGGTCACGTGGACATGCTCGGTCGAGCCCATGAGCTCGGTCACCTCGACGGTACCCTGGAGCGCGCCCTCCTCGCCCTTGTCGGCAAGCAGGATCTGCTCGGGACGCACGCCGGCCGTAATCTCCTTCACGTCGCCGCCGCCCCAGTTGAGGGCAAGTTGAGCGCAAGTCTCGGGGGCGAGTGCCACGTTCATATCCTCGGTCTTGACGGTAAAGCCGTTGCCCGAGCGCACCAGCTGGGCATCGAAGAAGTTCATCTGCGGCACGCCGATGAAGCCGGCGACGAAGATGTTCGCGGGATGGTTGAAGACCTCCTGCGGGGTGGCGATCTGCTGGACGACGCCGTCCTTCATGACCACGATACGGTCACCGAGGGTCATAGCCTCGGTCTGGTCGTGAGTAACATAAATGAACGTGCCCTTGATCTCGTGGCGCAGCTTAATGAGCTCGGCACGCATCTGGTTACGAAGCTTGGCGTCCAGGTTGGACAGCGGCTCGTCCATCAGGAAGACCTTGGGGTCACGCACGATGGCGCGGCCGATAGCGACACGCTGGCGCTGGCCGCCGGAGAGCGCCTTGGGCTTACGGTCGAGGTACTCGGTAATGCCCAGAATCTCGGCAGCAGAGCGAACCTTGCGGTCGATCTCGTCCTTGGGAACCTTCTTGAGCTCAAGCGTAAACGCCATGTTCTCGTACACCGTCATATTGGGGTACAGAGCATAGCTCTGGAACACCATGGCGATGTCGCGGTCCTTGGGTGCCACGTCGTTGACGCGCTTGCCATCGATGAGCACATCGCCCGAGGTGATGTCCTCCAGGCCGGCGACCATGCGCATCGTCGTGGACTTGCCGCAGCCAGAGGGGCCAACGAGGACGACGAACTCCTGGTCGTGAACGGTGAGGTTGAAGTCCTCTACAGCGAGCACACCGTCCTCGGTAACCTTGAGGTTGTGCTTCTTCTCCTCGGTCTTCTTCTTTTTGCCAAAGAAGCCCTTCTTTTTTGACTCGTTGTTGGGATACACCTTCTGAACATGTTTGAGAACGATCTCGGCCATGTCTCTACCTTTCGATACGCGGCGCCGCGCTGAGGGGCGCCGCAGAAACTTGCAAAACAGTTACGGCATCAGCCCTTGACGGCACCTGCCACCACGCCGTCGATGATGTACTTCTGACAGAGGATGTACATGATAACGATGGGGATAACGACCATCATGATGCAGGCCATCATGGGGCCGAGCTCGACGTGGCCGTAGCCGCCGCGGAAGTACTGGATCAAGATAGGAATGGTCTTGTACTTGGTGGAGTCGAGCGTAAGGTAGGGCAGCAGATAGTCGTTCCAGACCCACATGGTCTCGAGGATGCCGACCGAAAGATAGGTGGGCTTCATGATGGGAAGGACGATCTTAAAGAACACCTGGACCGGGTTGCAGCCATCAATCATGGCCGCCTCCTCGATCTCGAGCGGGATGTTCTTTACAAAACCGGCGAACATAAAAACCGCCAGGCCCGCGCCAAAGCCGAGGTAGATAAAGCAGATGTTGAACGGCGTGTTGAAGCCGATGCGGTCCGCCAAATTGGACAGCGTGAACATGAGCATCTGGAACGGCACGACCATCGAGAACACGAACAGGTAATAGAAGAAGTTCGAGATCTTGTTGTTGACACGAACCACGTACCAAGCGCACATGGAGCAGCACACCAAGATCAGCACGACCGACGTGACCGTGATGATGAGCGAGTACATAAATGCCGAGGCAAAGCCCTGCTCGTTAAGGGCGTGCATGTAGTTTGCGAGGCCGTTGAACGTCTCGGGCGTGAGCAGATCGAATGCCGTGGTGGTGCTGATTGCGGTCGCTTTCTTAAAAGAATTAAGCGCAATCATGAACACGGGGTAGATCCACGCGAGCGACAGGATCGTAAAGAAAATCGAGAGCGCGCGGTTGATAACCTTATCGCGTTTCATTACTGCTGCACCTCCTTGGACCTCGTGGCCTTAAGCTGGATCATGGAGATGGCCACGACCAGGATGCAGAAGATAACCGCCTTGGCCTGACCAATGCCCTGCCATGCGATACCGGCACGCGAATAGAACGTGTTGTAGATGTTCAGGGCGAGCATCTCGGTGGAGTGCGCGGGGGCGCCGCCGGTAAGGGCGAGGTTCTGGTCGAACAGCTTAAAGCCGTTGGTGATGGACAGGAACAGGCAGATGGTGATGGTCGGCATCAGGTTAGGGATCTTAACCTTCCAAAACGTCTGCCATGCCGTAGCGCCGTCGACCTTGGCGGCCTCGATGTAGTCGGACGGAATGGACTGCAGACCAGCGATGTAGATGATCATCATGTAGCCGACCTGCTGCCACAGGGTCAGGATGATAAGGCCCCAGAAGCCAGCAGCAGAGTTAAGAGCGATGAGCTGGGCGCCCACGTTGGAGAGCAGGCAGTTGATCAGAATCTGCCAAATGTAGCCCAGCACGATGCCGCCGATCAGGTTAGGCATAAAGAAGATCGTACGGAAGATGTTGGTGCCTTTGAGCGCCTTGCGGGTGAGCGCCTGCGCAATGGCCAGGGCGATCACGTTGATGAGCACCGTCGACAGGAAGGCAAACGCCACGGTAAAGAAGAACGACGTGGAGAACTGCGGATCGGACAGCGCGCGCACGTAGTTCTCGATACCGACAAAGTGCGCGTTACTAATGATAATAAACTGGCAGAACGAGAGATAGAAGCCCTGGATAAAAGGGATCACGAACCCGATCATAAACGCCAGGCACGTGGGCAGCATAAAGAGCGGCCACCAGCGCTTGAGTGCTTTGCCCATAAAAGGGTCCTTTCAATATGCAGGGGGCGGGCAAACCAACGTCTGCCCGCCCCCTGTCGCTAATCAGATAGCTTGGGCAGCAACTGCTTACTCGGAAGCGGCCTTCTCGGTCTTCCAGCCATCGACGAAGGCGTTCTTGACGCCGTCCCACTTGCTGTTATCGGCAGCGTAGGCAATCAGAGCCTGCTTGAGGTTCTTCTTCCACTCCTCGGAGGGAATGTAGACGAAGTCCCAAGCGACGGTCTTCTTGCCGTCCTTGGCCATGGCAACGGCCTGCTGCGAGAAGACGTTGGTGGTCTCCTTGGCGCTCTTGAACGGAGCGGTCAGGCCCATCTTGTCGGCGATGATGCTGGTCGGGGTGTCAGCGGTGACGCACCAATACATGAAGTCCTCGGTGGCCTTCTGGGCATCCTCGGAAGCCTGGGAACTGACGCACCAGTAGTTCTCGCCGCCGGAGCACAGGCCCTGGTTCTCCTCGCCGTCAACACCGATGTAGATCGGCATCATGCCAATCTGATCGTCGGTCATGCCGGCCTTGACGAGGTCAGAGTAGGCCCAAGAGCCGTTCTGGTAGAAGACGGCCTTGCCGGTTGCGAACTCGTTGGTGGCGTCGTCGCCGGTCTTGGAAGCAAGCTGCGAAGGATCGCAGGTGGAGTCGGTGATGTACAGGTCGAAGATCTGCTTGTAGTTGTCGAGGAACTCACCCTTGATCTCGTCGTCCTCCTGGTTGTGCTCCTTCTCAAACTCGTAGTAGAGCGGCATGTTGGCAAGGTGGGTGGTGTAGCGCCAGCTGGAGGAGTCGTCCATGCCGGCGGAAGTGAAGGCACCCTCGACACCAAGCTCGTCCTTGCGGGCCTGGATGTCGTCGGCACAAGCCTTCAGCTTGTCGAAGGAGTTGATGTCCTCGGCCTTGTAGCCAGCCTTCTCGAGCAGCTGCTTGTTGTAGATGATGCCGAAGCTCTCCTGGACCCAGTCGATGCACACATCCTTGCCGTCGGACTGCAGAGCCAGGGAGTCGTCAATGAGCTCACCGCGGAGCTTGGTATCGGACAGGTCGGCGCAGTAATCCTTCCAGTTCTTAAGACCGGTGGGGCCGTTGACCTGGAACAGGGTCGGAGCGGAGCTCTTGGACATCTCGGACTTAAGCTTCTCCTCGTAGGTGTTGGAAGCGGCGGTCACGATCTTGACCTCGACGCCCTTCTCCTTCTTATAGGCCTTGGCGATCTCCTTCCACTCCTTGTCGACCTCGGGCTTGAATTGGAGGAAGTAGACCTCGGCAGCGTCACCAGAAGCAGAGGAGCCGGAGCCGGCAGAACCACCGCAACCCACGAGGCCCAGACCAAGAACTGCAGCCGCGGAACCAGCAAAGCCCAAGAACTGCCTTCTGCTCATTTCGTTCTTCATTACAATCCACCCTTTCACACCGTGGCGGCACCCTTTGCCGCCGCCTTCGGAGATTGGCTCGGGGACTTTGCCCCTTTTGCTGATTTGAACGATACGCTATTTGGCTAGTTGTTTGAACAAGTATTACTAGAGCGGTAGAAAAACTTCGGTGAACGGTAATTTCAACTTGATACTTGACAAGTTTTGTATAAACAATTATTTGTTATCTAATGCAGAGAAAACGCCCGGTCAAGCCGATGTACCGTCGGTTTGACCGGGCGTTTTCTCTTTGAGGCCATGAGTCTCGTCAGGCTGCGAGCTAGCCGGCTATCGCTTGGAATTGACGCGGTAATGGAAGATCTCGGGGTGTGTGCGAGTGTGCGTCACCTCAAACAAGATGCCATCCGAGGTGTACGACTGACTCTCCATGACGGCAACGCAGTTGTATTTGCCGAGGTCAAGATAGCTGCAGTCCTCATCGTTGGCGAGCTCGACACTCACCGTACGACGGCTCGCCATCACTTTGACACCGCGCTTGTGCTCCAGATAGCCGTAAATAGAATCTGCCGCGATCTCGGGAGTCAGGCCCTTGGCGATCGACGCCAAAAAATAGCCATGGTCCACTTGGCGCGCGTTGCCGTTGAGGCTTCGGACACGCACTACGCGAATCAACTCCTCGCCCACCTTAAAGCCCAGGTGACGAGAGAGTTGCTCGGTGCAAACCAGATGTTCGAAAGACTTAACGTCCGTCGATGCAACGGCATTGTTGCGCTTTGCAAACTCGCCAAACGACTCAACCTCTTCGAGTGCGCCCAGCATGTCGGTTTCGCCCTTAAGCCAAATAACGCGCACGCCCTTGCCGTGTATGGGCTGAACAAACATCCCGTCGGCCAGCATACCCAAGGCGCGACGGACGGTATTGCGCGTGCATCCGAACTCCGCGGTCAGCTCGGCTTCGGTTGGCAGCATCTCCTGAAACGCATAGGTCCCATTAATGATGCGCGAGCGTATTTCTCGGTAGATTCCTTCGTATATCGCTTTTGGCATTGTTTCACCTCTACATTATTCATTTCCGGCTAGGCACGATAGCATTTCTTAAAGTTGTTTAAACCGAATATCGGTAAAGCGACAGGATTTAACCGTTGACGGTTTCTGTCATGCCCAAATCGGTTTTGCTCAAAACTGCCGGTACGACAATCGTCTGGTCCTCTACAATGAATCCATTGTTTAAACGTTTCCCCACGCGCAACGCGCCTCGATATTCGGAAGGCAGAACATGCTGCAAAAAATCCAACGCTTTGGCGGGGCAATGTTCGCGCCCGCCATGCTGTTTTCTATATCAGGCCTCATGGTCGGCGTCTCCGCTCTCGCAACGACTGCGGACATCGTCGGCGATCTCGCCGTATACGGAACCCCTTGGTACGTTTTCTGGGCTATCATCCAGCGCGGCTCGTGGACGGTCTTTAAACGCCTCCCGCTCCTTTTTGCCGTAGCGCTGCCCATCGGTCTTGCCCAAAAACAACCGGCTCGTTGCTGCCTCGAGGCTCTCGTCGCCTATTTTGCCTACTGCTTCTTTTTGAGCGAGATCATTAAGCTGAGCGGAGACAACCTTGGACTTGAGTACCCGTCATCTTTGACCTCCGCCAGCGGTATCACCGTCATCGACGGCATCAAGACGCTCGACACCGGCATTATCGGCCCGCTGGCGGTATCGGCAACCGTCGTCGCCATCCATGACCGCTTCTACGATGCCAAAATTCCCGATTGGCTCGGCACCTTCTCGGGCTCCTCGCTGGTCTACCTCATCAGCTTTTTTGCCGTGTTTGCCCTTGCCGCTATCTCGGCCGCCATCGTGCCCTACGTATACGATGTAACTGATACGCTGCGTCACGCGCTTGCAGGCATCGGTCCCTTTGGCGTGGGCATCTTTGTCTTTTTAGAACGAGCACTCGAGCCCTTTGGCCTGCACCACCTGCTCTACATGCCGATCTACTACGACAACCTGGTCATTAACGACGGCATCTACGCCACGTGGAGCAGTTTGCTCCCCATCCTCTCCCATAGCACGCGCCCCCTTAATGAACTTGCGCCGTGGGCCGGTTTTACCGCCACCGGCTGGGTCAAGCTCTTTGGCCTTCCTGCCATCGCAGCTGCGTTCTACTCCACCGCAAAACCCGAGCGCCGCGCCGGCCTCAGGGTCATCCTTGCTCCCGCCATCATCGCCTCGGTGGTTTGCGGCGTTACCGAGCCACTCGAGTTTCTCTTTATGTTCACCCACCCCGGGCTCTTTTTGCTCTACGCCGTCTTATCGTCTTGCCTTGCCACAACCATGAATCTCTTTGGCATCGTCGGCATCTTCTCGGGCGGCCTCATGGAGATGGCAGCCTTCAACTTTATTCCGCTCATGCGCACGCATGCCGGTGCCTATCTTTTGGCGCTCGGTATCGGCCTTGCCTTTAGCCTCATCTTTTTTGTTAGTTTTCGAGCACTCATCTTGGTCTATGACCTTAAGACACCGGGCCGCGAGGATCATGTTGCCAATCGCGCGGCAATCGATTGTTTAACGGGAAGCGACTTTGCCAAAGAGCAATCCCCCAATGACGAGGTCGATAGTCGATCCGATCAAGATCACGTCCTCGCTGAGCGGGTAATTCAGCTTTTAGGTGGCGTTGGCAATATCGTGGGCGCAACCAACTGCGCCACGCGCCTGCGCGTCGAGGTCGCAGACCCTTCCATCGTCGCAGATAACGCGTCGTTTGTCGCGGTGGGCGCCAAGGGCCTCATCATTACGGGCAAGACCGCCCAGGTGGTCATCGGCATCTCCGTTCCCCGCGTTAAAGAGCATTTTGACCAGATCATGGGCCTCGAGCCGGAATTTGTGCCTACCACCTCGGCCTCCCCTGCCGCCAGCGCAGCCCATAAGCGCGGCGCTATTTGCTTCTTCGATATCGACGGAACGCTCGCCTGGCAAGACCCCAGGCTCGCCCAAGACCTTTCCGAAGACGAGCGGGACCTCTCCCCCTATCCCAACGAGGCGGTTTCGCAGGCAATCCGCGAGTTTGTCGCCAACGGCAACATGGCCTTTATCTGCACAGGGCGCACCCTCAGCTGCATCCACCCCAAACTTCTTGAGCTGCCCTGGACCGGCATCGTCTGTCTTGCGGGCGGTTACGCCGAGATCGACGGACACGCAATTCGCGATCTGTCGATGACACCCAGCATGCTGCAGCATCTTGCCCCCTATCTTGAGCAATCGGGCGAGGTCATCCGCTTTGAGGGCCTCAACGGCGTCGTGCGCATGAGTGCCGATGCCCCCGATGCCCCCGGATACGCGCGCACCCTGGGCGACGCAGTCACGCAGCTGCAACATTACAGTGTCTACAAGATCTTGATGTCTACATCACTCGCCAACCACATCGCTCAAGATAAGGCACTTGAGCCGCTGCTGTGCTTTAACGAGCTCGAACTCGAGGTAACCGAAATCTCGCCCCGCGAATGCACGAAGCGCGGGGGCATCCAGTCTGTACTCGACGCCCTCGATCCCCACCACGGAACCGTATACGGCATCGGCGACGCCAGCAATGACGTCTCGCTGATGAACGCCGTCGATGTCGGTATCGCCATGGGCAATGCGCCGGACTATCTCAAGGATAAGGCCGATTACGTGACCGACACCGTCGATCACGACGGTGTCGTTGCGGCGCTCGAGCATTTTGGGCTGATTTAGGCGCGCTCCATCAAACGCACGCCCGTTGTCCCAAATCGCCAAAACTGCCGCGCCAAACGCCCTAATGTGGCAATATGTTGTCTGCATATTGCATCAAAGCAACCTCAGAAAGAATGCGAGAACCCGTGTCCAGTCCGTTTACCAGCTTTTTAGCCCAGCACTTTGACCAGATTAACGACTATCTGGCCACGTTCTTTGACGGACAGGCGACCTCTGCCGATATCGAGCGCTACCTGTATGCGCCGCTCTCGGCTTTTACGGCCAACGCCGGCAAGCGCCACCGCCCGCTTATCTGTATGCTCGCCGCAACCGCAGTGGGCGGTAGCTTTGAGAGCGCCCGCAGCGCCGCGGCAGCCATCGAGCATTTCCAGTCGGGCGCGCTGATCCACGACGACATCGCCGACAACGGACAGCTTCGTCGAGGCAAGCCCTGCATGCACCTTACCGAGGGCACGGGCCTTGCCATCAATTGCGGCGACTTGGCGCTCACCATGGTCACCAAGACGGTTCTCGACGACCCCACGCTGGAGTCCGACGTGAAGCTGCGCGTGCTCCACGAGCTTACCGAGATGATCGTCCGCACCATCGAGGGTCAAGCGCTCGACCTGGGTTGGGTCCGTGACGGGCACTTTGATATCTCGGTTGATGACTACCTGGACATGGCGACGCACAAGACCGCGTTTTACAGCGGAGCCACGCCGCTTGCCGCCGGAGCCATTATCGGCGGCGGCAGCGATGAGCAAATCGAAGCGCTGCGCGCCTTTGGCCTACACACAGGCCTCGCCTTTCAGATTCAGGACGACCTGCTCAACCTTGTCGGCACTAAGGAAGCCGCCAACAAGGACTTCCGCACCGACATCACCGAGGGCAAGCGCACGCTTGTCGCCGTACACGCCCTCTCTGATGAGCGCCACCACGACGAGGTCGAGGCGATTCTTTCCTCGGGCACCGATGATCCCGCGCAGCTCGCACGCGCCGTGGAGATCTTCCAGGAGACCGGCTCCATCGATTACGCCCACACTTACGCGCTCGACCTGACCGCTAAGGCCAAAGCGGCCATCGAGAACGTTGAGCTTGATCCGCACGCACGCGAGCTGTTCCTCTCCATGGCAGATTTCTTTGTGGAGCGCCTTAACTAACGGGGGTTATAAAACCTGTCAGCAGCGTATTTAGGCACAACTTGCTACACTGTTGAGTGCATGTTTATGCATCCCTTTGCGTTGTCTATCCGACAGACGCTCAAATAGTACGAATGGTACGCCGAAAGGGGTTCGTTCATGGAACCTATTACAACGGGCATGCAAGGAGCAGCCGTCGAAGACGTGCAGTCTCGTCTCCTACAGCTCGGCTACACGATTGATGCCGCCGAAGTCACCGACAAGTACTTTGGAGCCACCACTGAGCAGGCCGTCAGCACCTTCAGGCTCGACAGCGGCCTTGCTGCCGGTCATGCCGTCGATATCCCCTGCTGGAGCGCCCTTGTAGACGCTTCGTATAAGCTGGGCGACCGCACTCTCTATCTGCGCATGCCCAATTTCCATGGCGCCGATGTGCAGGCCCTGCAGCGCGCTCTCAACGTTTTGGGCTTTGCCTGTGGCGAAGACGACGGCTACTTTGGTCCGCATACTGAGGCCGCCCTGCAGCAGTTCCAGGAAAATGTCGGCCTGTTTGCCGACGGCATGGCCTTCCAGGACACCTACGCCTACATCAACCGCCTGCACCATGTGTGGGAGGGCAAGCCCTCGGTCACCGAAGCCGAGTCCCGTATCGGTTTTGCTCGCGCCGCCAACGTGCTCGAGCGCTTCCAGATTGCCGTTATCGGCGAGGACCCCATCGCACGCAGCGTTGCGTCGCGCATGTGGAATATCGCCACGGCAACGACCGACAACAGCGGCATGATGCTCTGTGACTCCGAGGTCCCAACCGACGTTGACCTGGTGCTCGAAATCGCAAGCGACGAGCTGCCCGCCGACGCCGCACCGCGCGCCACGATTGCCCTCGCCGAGTGCCACAACCTGGCCCAGCGCATCCGCACCGCCAATGTCGCCGCGCAGCAGAAGCCGGCACGCATTCGCATTGAGCTCACGGGCATGACGCGCTACAACGGCACCTTCACGGCCAGCGACGCGCAGACACTCGCCGTACGCCTGCTCGATGGCGTTTGCGATGCCCTCGCAGATTAGGTAAACTAAACGAGTTGCTTTGGGCAACACCACACATTGGGACGTAGTTCAACGGTAGAACTCCGGTTTTTGGTGCCGGCTGTTGGGGGTTCGAATCCCTCCGTCCCAGCCCTTAAGAACACAGCGCTCCAGGCCCTTATGAACCTGGAGCGCTTTCTTGTGGGCAAGCGGAGGAATTCGAACCCGCAAGGAATCTACCTATATAAGACAGACGCCCCAGGCCCATAACGACCAAGAGCGCCTTGCATCTAGAATTATCAGCCCTGTTCCGAAAAGCGAGCCGCATGCGACAACCAAGTAGCCGCAGGCCCCGGGAGAGTGGGGACACCGGCTTAGGTTTATCGCGAGTTCCGCACGAACAGGAGGCCACTTAATGTGGCCTCCGTCGTGAGCAGGACTGTAGAGCAGGAAACCTAAGCCGGTGTCCCCACTCTCCCGGGGCCGAACGCCCTAGTTGTTGAGCATGCGGTCGAAGCTTCCCGAGTCGCCATCCCGATAGTCTGCGGTCATCAGGATCTCCTGCGGAATGCGCCCGCCTTCACGTAGCACGTTGCGGAACTGCACGCGCGTAACCATGGGCAGATCCTTGATCGTCGCTGCCAGGTTCTGCGGCACGCCCTGGTTGGCAGCCGCGGGCTCGCACTCGCCGCCGGCCTTCACGCGACGCTTATGCTCGGCGAGCATGGCGCGGTACATGCCGGCATGCAGGCGAATCTCAACCACATTGGCATTGCGAGCCTGTTCGACGATGCGCGCGCCCTCGCGATCGATATCGCCTACGTAGTAGACGTAGTTAAAGCGATAGCCAATCTCGGCCAGATAATCGTCCAAGGCATGCGAGACGCTCGCCTTGCATCCGCCGCCAAAAATCACGCCGCCCACCTTGATGCCAAAGAGCTTGGCGTGCTTGCGGCCACGCAGCAGCTTGACGATCTCGTCGTAGGTGTCCAGGTTCTCGACCATAATGAACGGCTTGTCGGCGCCCAGCGTAAAGAAGCCCGTAAAGTGCACGGGGCGATTGGGGGCGACCTTGATCGCCTGCATGCTGATGCCCTTTTCGGTCATACGCCTGATCAAGCGCTCACCGTGCTTGCCGTCAAAAGCCTTCTCGTCGTTAAAGATCTGGTAGGCACGCTGGCGGCGCGAGGCAACCGGCGTATCGGCACCTCGGTTCTGCTCGATCCAAGCCTGGATGATTGCGATTTCCTCGGCAATCTTGCGGTTGGACATCTCGTTGTGCTGAGTGCGCTGCGGAGCCTTTTTGCCGTCCTTGCCCTCGACCTTTACGATCTGTGTCTGCTGCTCCTTGATCTTGGAGAGCGCCATAGGCGTGGGGACAACCTTGAGCAGCTGCCTGCCTAAAACGCGGGCAAGGGCAAACGCCGAGACCTCGCCGTGGACGGACGACTTGGGCTGCTGGGCAGCAGTATCTGCTGCGGCAGACTCCGGCTTCTTCTGAGACTTGCGCTTAGAATCGCCCTGGGAATTGCGCTCGTGCTTCGGCATAGACGCCTGCTTCTGCGGACGATCGAACTTGCTCTCCTTCGCCGGTTGGCGCTTAGGCTGCCCCGAAGAAACCTCGGCCTTCGCATCCTCGTTCTGCGGCGTGGTCTTCTCGGTTGCAGTCTCGGCATGGGAACTGCGGCCCCCACGATGGCGACGGCGGCGAGGCTTGCTCGACGCGCCCTGCTCCGCCTGCTCATCAGTAGGCTGCTGGCCCTTGGCCTCGGCATCAACCTCAAGCCGCGGCTCAACAGGCTTTTGCTCGCGAGCCACCGGCTCAACGGCCTTCTCGTCCTGGGTGGTCGAAACCGACTCGCCCTTCTCCTGACGCTTTACGGGATACGCACGTCCCGCAAAACCGCGGCCGGGACGACACGAACCCGGAGCCTTCTTGGCAGACTCCTCAACATCGTCTGCAACCTCAGAAGACTCTTCAACCTCACGCGCGGCATCCTGCTGTGCAGTCTTAAAGTGAGCACCGCGACGACGCTTGGGCTCTTGGGCCTCCACGGGCTTTTGCTCCCTCGCGGGCTTCTGCGACTCGGCAGCAACCTCGGTCTCAAGAGCCTCAGCATCCGTCTCACCCTTTCGAGCAACGGCGCGACGGAAGCGCTCCTGCTGGGCGCGGCGCTGCGCATCGCGCTTGCCACCCCCGCCAAAACCGCCGCGTCCTGCCTTGGCCGTAAAGGCACGCACGACGTTCTCATCGAGCAACTCATCGGTATCGACATGCTCACGCGGAGCAGTTTCTTCCACAGCAGGCACGTCAGCGGAATCCTCGACGACAAAATCCTCGACGGACTCGGCAGGCTGCTCCTGGGCATCGCGGATCTCGGCATTGATGGTATAGAACGCCGGGCGCCCGTTAATGCCGCTACCCTCGATCTTGGTCACGATATTTGCCGCGATAAGTTCATCGCGCATCGCCTTGGTGTCACATTCCTTATCGACGGAGCGGAAAATTTGCGCCAGCGCACTCGACTTAATCTTGAGCGCCTTGCGGCAGAGCAGGTCGTAGGCAACCAGCTTGGCACGCTCGGCAGAAAGCGACGTCTGGCTGCTCAGACGTTCAGCCAGGGCATCGACATTATTTTGGTTATCGGAATATACCGTCTTGGCCACGGGGCCCCTTTCATATGTACACATATACGTCTATATGGTACAACGCGCGCCCTTATCCACGCAAAACATCTGCGAGAACACTCGGGCGTCGCCCGCTTTTGCATGAAAAAAGACCGAGCCCGCGAAGTCGCGGACCCGATCTTTCCGAGTCATATGGATGGAACGGCTAGCCCATCAAGCTGACTAGGCCTTGGCAGCCTCGGCGTCGGTGGGAGCCTCGGCAGCAGCAGCGCGGCCATACTCGGCCTTGCCCATCTCGGACCACTCGGGCTCCTCGTCGGGCATGGAACCGGCCTCCTTGCCGAAGAACTCCTTGAGGCAGTTAACGGCGACGATGAGGCCCAGGACCATCAGCAGGACGGCGAAGACAAGCTGCAGGCCCTTGGTGGCGGCGACGGAGACGGCGGCCGTGGTGGCGGTAGCCGGGATGGTGCCGAAGAAGCCGTAAGCCTGGACGGCGGCCATGCAGCCCATGGCGCTCTGGACCAGCGAGGTGAAGGTGCAGCAGAGCAGGAAGGCGACGGGCACGTAGAGCATCCAGCCCTTGCGGCCGGTGCACTTGCAGAACACGGCGAGGGTGATCATGGTCATGCCGCCGAGCAGCTGGTTGGAAGCGCCAAAGAGCGGCCAGATGTTGGCATAGCCACCAAAAGCGAGGGCGAGACCAGGAAGCAGGGTAACGACCGTGGCGAACCAGGGGTTGCCGAGGACCTTCATGTAGCCGGCCTTGGACTCGATGGCCAGAGCATCGTTGGTCTGGGCAAAGAACTCGGAGAACGAGGTGCGGGCGATGCGGGCGACGGCGTCGAGCGAGGTCAGGGCCAGAGCGGAGACGTTCATGGTCATGAAGACGGTAGCGAGCGTGCCGTCAACACCGAAGGCCTGCATACCGCGGGAGATGCCAGCGGCGAAGATCTGGAACGGGGTGGAAGCGACACCGGCGTTGAGGGCGCCCGTACCGGCGGTGTTCATATCGGAGAACATGATGCCGGCAACGATGATGGCAAGGATGCCGACGAAGGACTCGACGATCATGGCGCCGTAACCGACCTTGACGGCGTCCTGCTCCTTCTCGACCTGCTTGGAAGAGGTGCCGGAAGAAACGAGGCTGTGGAAACCGGAGAGAGCACCGCAAGCGACGGAGACGAACAGGACCGGGAACATCATGCCGGAGGCAGTGGAGAAGCCGGTGAAGACCGGAGCGGTGATAGTGGCCTGACCGTTGACGCCCAGGACGACGATGCCGAGAACAGCACAGACGATCATGACGATCATCATGATCGAAGTGAGGTAGTCACGCGGGGTCTTGAGCATCTGGATGGGCATAGCGCCAGCGAAGACTAGGTAGACCATGACGACGGCGAACCACTGGAACTTATCCAGGTAGACCGGGAACTGCATACCGACGGCGAACATGAGAACCATGAGGACCACGCCGGTGACGAACTCGGCAGCACCGGTAAGGTTGAACTTCTTCTGGGCCCAACCAAAGGCGATAGCGACGAAGGTGAACAGGATGGAGATGGTACCAGCGCAGCCGGCGGCATAGGACTTGGTGAAGTCGATGGCACCGGTAGCAGCACCAGAAGCGTCAACGGCCGGGGTGAACATGAACGTCTTGCAAACCATGTCGGTGAAGGCGGCGATGACGATGATGCAGAACAGCCAGCAGAACAGCAGGAACAGGCGACGGCCGGTCTTGCCGATGTACTTCTCGATGAGCTGAGCGAGTGACTTGCCGTTGTTCTTCATCGAAGCGTACAGGGCACCAAAGTCGTGGACGGCGCCAAAGAAGATGCCGCCGACGAGGACCCAGAGCACGACGGGCAGCCAGCCAAAGGCCATGGCGACGATCGTACCCGTGACAGGACCAGCACCGCAGATCGAGCTGAACTGGTGCGAAAACGCGGTGAAGGCGGAGACGGGCGAGAAGCTGTTGCCGTCCTTCATGCGCTTGGCCGGCGTGAGGGCCTCTTTGTCAACGCCCCACTTGTTGGCCAGCCAGCGGCCGTAGCCCAGATAGCCGCAGGCGAGCACCGCCGCGGCCACAACCATGAGCAAAACTCCGTTCATTACATTTCCTCCTCTAAAAAGAACTTCCTAGACATAAAAAATGAGGGCCGTCGGTTGCGCTCGACGGCCCTCATCTTCATCAGCCGCCCGTTATCGTACGGGCTAGCTGTATGTGCTAACCCGCATCAGATAATTACTACGCTGATAATGTTTAGCTGATGCGTGAACATGTCTAAGAAATCCTCTTCAATCATGATGTGAACGATCCGTGCGTGTTCACATCCCCCAGTGGTTGAAAAGGAGTATGAAACTTTAGTTGCCTAAAGTCAACGCAAATTTGTAATGAATTTTCAACTTTTTTTGATTTCTCGGTATAAAACGCCACTGACCTCGGACTTTACCCAGCGACAGTTTTTGCATGAGAGATGTCCCTCGGGAGCGGGCGGGCGTATACAAGGTTTCCTGCTCTACAGTCCTGCTCGCACGGAGAGCACATTAAGTGCTCTCCGGCTCGTGCGGAACTCGCGATAAACCTTGTATACGCCCGCCCGCTCCCGAGGGGCTCCCATCCCAAATGCGGAGCAAAGCTCCGCACACCAACTTTTTCTTTCAGCTAAAGAACGCTGGAAATTCGACGCTGGCTTGTTAACCTTGCTGGACGTTGTCGACGCCAAACCAGCTCGGAAGCTATATCGATACAGAAAGGTCCCCGACCGGAGGGGCCGGATATAAGGTTTATCGCGAGTTCCGCACGCAAAGAAGGCCACTTAATGTGGCCTTCGTCTTGCGCAGGACTGTAGAGCAGGAAACCTTATATCCGGCCCCTCCGGTCGGGGACCGCACCCGTACGACTACAGCGTCATGTTTGGATCGGCGTCGACGTCGAACGGCGAGATTTCACCTCGGTCGAATTTACGGCGAGCGACCTCCGCGATCATGGCTGCGTTATCGGTACAGGCAGACAAGGGCGGCACCGTTACGCGAATCCCCTGACGCCCAAGCTTCTTGATCATCATCTCGCGCAGATGCGGGTTGGCCGAGACGCCGCCGCCGATGCAGTATTCCTTGCATCCGGTAGCGTGCAATGCGTTTTTGGCCTTCTTGTACTGCACGTCAAAGACAGCTGCCTCAAACGAAGCTGCCAGATCGGGCAGGTGAATCGTGCGCCCGGCCTTGGTCTCCTGCTCGATGTAGAGCGTCACGGCCGTTTTAAGGCCCGAAAGCGAGAAACGATAGTCTCCCCTGCTGTTGAGCGCACGGGGGAAATCAATCGCGCGGGGATTGCCTGTCTCGGCCAGCTTGGAAATGATGGGGCCACCGGGATAGCCCAGGCCCAACGCCTTGGCCACCTTGTCGAAGGCCTCGCCCACGGCGTCGTCGAGCGTCTCACCGAGCACCTCGTAGTCGCCCCACGCCTTCACGTGCACGAGCATGGTGTGCCCACCCGAGACAAGCGTGAAGATAAACGGCGGTTTGAGGTCGGGTTGCGCCAGCAGGTTGGCAAACAGGTGCCCCTCCAGATGGTTGACGCATACGAGCGGCTTACCGGCAGCGTAGGCAAAGCCTTTGGCAAAGGCAACGCCCACCACGAGGGCGCCCACCAGGCCCGGACCCTGTGTCACGCCCACGGCGGCAAGCTCGCTGGGGGCAATGGCTCCACCCTCAAGACCAAGCGATGCTGCGGCATCCTCGAGCGCCGCATCCACGACACTCACAATCACCTCAACGTGTTTGCGCGAGGCGATCTCGGGCACCACGCCGCCAAAGCGGGCATGAAAATCAATCTGTGTCGACACCTGGTTGGCCAGCATATTGCCATCCGCATCGATAATCGCCACGGCCGTCTCGTCGCAGGAACTCTCGATAGCGAGCACTAGGCGGCGGCGCTCAATTTCGGCACGCTCCCCCTCGGAGCGCCCAGGCGCAGGCAGCGGCCATACGCGCTGCTCTGCCGCCGTCGGCTCGGGCGAAGCATTGTCGACCGGAAGCACCAGGGGCAGCGGCGCCGTCATGACGATGGCATCCTTGCCGACACCGTAGTAGCCGCGGCGACGGCCAGCCTCGGTAAAGCCCAGAGCGTTATAAAGCGCGATCGCCCCCTCGTTACCGTCCTCGACCTCGAGCGAAGCCGTGGTGCAGCCGAGCATCTGGGCATCATAGCTCACGTGCGACAGCAGCTTGCGGGCAATGCCCTCGCGGCGATGTGCCGGGTCGACGGCGACATCCAGAATCTGCACATCACCGTCCACGACCATACCGCCGGCAAGGCCCAGCAGCTTGCCGTCGTCGTGTGCCACCCACCAACTACGCGGCGCAGCGACGTCCTCGCCCAGTTCGGACAGGAACATGCCCGGCGTCCACGCCTTGTGTCCGGCACCTTCAAAGCAGGCAGCCTCTAGCGCGCTCGCGCCCTCGGCATCCGCCGCGCCCATGGGACGGAACTGCAGATGACGACCGGCGAGCTCATCGGCAACGCCCGTAATTTCGCTTTGCGCACTCTCGGCAAGACCAAGACGCTTGCGCTCGTTTTCCTCGGCATCAGAAAGGCGCGTGTAAATCGGCAGGACGCGAGCCGGATCGCCGTCACCCGCAGCGTGCGCGAGCAGCAAGCCCTCGCCCGAAGGCCACCACAGGTCGCGCTCCACGCAGCGGGCGGTCTCGTCCTCACCCAGCAGCTTGCCATAGCGCACGAGACCGTCACCGGTCAGCTGAACCTGGTCCCAGTCCGCTGCTTGGCGCCACTCATCGAGCGCCACGGCGGCCTTGACCACGTGTTCGCGCTCAAATTGACGCTCGGGACCCTCATCGACCAGCATATACAGCGCCGGATATACCTCACCGCGCATAGCATCGGCCAAGATACCAAGCTTGCCGCGCACGCCAGCCTTCCACGCCGTCCAAGCGCAAGCGTCGAGCGTCGACACGCCCAGCAGCGGAACATTGGCACCGCGCGCGAGGCCCTTGGCAGTGGAGATGCCGATGCGCACACCCGTAAACGACCCCGGGCCGCGGCCGACCACGTAGTAACCAACATCGCTGCGATCCAGACCGGCTTGAGCCAGCACGCCATCAACGGTATTCACGAGCTCAACGTTGGCGTGACGGCGACACATGTGGTCGCCACTCACGAGCTTCGTCTCGCCCGTCTGCCCATCAATCCAGCTTGCCGCGCAGGCAAGCATGTCGGTCGAAGTATCGAGCGCCACCACCAGCGCGTTGTCGTTATGCAAGCTCATCTTGTACAGCCTTATCAATCAAATGGGAAAGCTCCATTGCGCGGTCACCGTGCGCCTCGAGCGTTATCGTTCGCACATCGCTGTCGCCCTCATCACGCTTGAGCGTCACCGAAAGATACTCATCCGTCAGCTCGTCTTGGAATTGTTCGCCCCATTCCAGCAGGCAAGCACCCTCATAGCCCAGCACATCGAAAATGCCCGTATCCTCGAGCTCGTAGGCATGCTCCAGGCGGTATAGATCAAAGTGAAACAGCGGAATACGGCCTTGATCGTGAACGGCCATGAGCGCAAACGTAGGGCTCGTAACCATATGCCCATCGCCCAGCCCGCGCGAGACGCCCTTGGTAAAGTGAGTTTTGCCCACTCCCAGGCCACCGGTCAGGATGAGCACATCGCCGTCCTCAAGGCACGGTGCAATTAGCTCGCCAAAGTACTCCGTATCGGCAGCGCAAGTCGTTTTGTAAGTACCTACCCCCAGGCGCTCCAGGGACATATATGCTCCTTATTATTCCGAGGCGTCCTCTGGTGCGGGATGTCGCTCCAGATAATCGCCCAGCATCTTAAAGTCTTCCTCCAGCAGCTCCTGCCACGCCGGATTGCGTAGCGCTGCTGCCGGATGGAAAGTGGGCATTACTACAAAATGCCCCATCTGGTGGAACCTGCCGCGCAGCTTAGTAATGCCAATCTCGGTCTTAAGCACAAAGTGCGTCGCGGGGTTGCCGAGCGTCACGATAATATCGGGCCAGATGCTTCGAATCTGCTCACGCAAAAACGGCGAGCAAGCCAGCACTTCCTCGGGACGTGGATTGCGGTTTCCCGGCGGGCGGCACTTAAGCACGTTGGCAATGTAGACGTCTTCGCGTTTGAGCCCCGCCAGCGACAAAATGCCGTTGAGGTCCTCGCCTGCCGCCCCTACAAAGGGCTCGCCCTGCAAATCCTCATTGCGGCCCGGCGCCTCGCCAATAAACATCACACGAGCGCGGGGGTTTCCCACGCCAAACACGATATTGTGACGCGACTGGTAGAGCTGGCAGAGGTGACAATCGCCCAGAACGGCCTCAATTTCCTCGAGTGCGACCTCACGTGGTGCCTGATGGGTATGGCCGGGGATGTGCATGACGCCCATGGCGACTCCTACACGTAGACCTTGTCGAGGCGCATGCCAAAGCCGCAGGCGACCTCGTAGTTAATCGTTCCGCGCAGTCGGGCCATCTCGTCCATAGTGATCTCGGCATCGCCATCGCGGCCGACAATAATCATCTCGTCACCATACTCGGCCTCGGGAATCTCGTGTGCCGGGTTGGACTGAATGGCGACCATAAACTGGTCCATGCAGATATTGCCAACCTGATGCACGCGCTCGCCGCGATACAGCACATCCATACGATTGGAAAGCGTACGCGATAGGCCGTCGGCATAACCGATCGGCAGCGTGCAGATCTGAACGCGCGTGCGCGGTACGCGGTAGGTAAAACCGTAGCCCACGCCCTCACCCATCGCAGGGTGTGCCACGCGCGTCACGCGCGCATGGACGCTCATAACGGGATCAAGCTGCATCACGCGGCCACTCAGCTCGCACGGCTGCATGCCATACAAGCCAACGCCGGCGCGAATCATATCAAAATGCATCGAGGGGTCGAGCATCGAGGACGGCGTGTTGGCGCAGTGCACGATACCGCACTCAAAACCCGCATCCTTAATGGCTTGAACGGCCTCGGTAAAGCGCTGACACTGCAGCTTGTAGTCCCAGCCCGAAGGTTCATCGGCCGTGGCGAAGTGCGTAAATACGCCGTCGCACTGAATACCGCGATGGAAATTAATACCGCGGACAAAGTCGAGCACCTGTGTGTAGTGTACGCCGATACGATTCATACCTGTCTCGATGGCGAGATGATACTTGCCCACCTTGCCCGCCGCGACGGCACATTCGCCATACGCAAGAGCAAAGTCAGACGTATAGACCGAGGGCATGATATCAAACTCGAGCAACGTCGGAATGGCCTCGATAGGCGGCTCGCTTAGGATGAGGATGGGTTTCGTAATCCCGCCCTGTCGGAGCTCAACGCCCTCGTTAACCGTCGCCACGGCAAACATGTCGGCACCGGCCGAATACATGATCTTGGCGCACTCAACAGCTCCATGACCATAAGCATCGGCCTTGACCACGCAGCACAGGCGCTGACGTGGATTCAACAAGTTCTTATAGGCCCTCGTGTTGCGACGGAGCGCCCCGCGGTCGATCTCGACCCAGGACCAGCGCGTCAAATCGGCTTTATTCATGATTAGTCATCCGACCCTTCGTCCATGATTCCCAGATCTTCGAGCGCATCCTTTGCTGCCAGCTCCATGGCAGGACCAATCAAGTCGATAAGATCGGTCGCGATAACGCTCTTCTCACCATACTCCGTCGCCGCGGCAAAACCGGCGTAGCTGTGAAGTGCGACGGCGTACGAATACAGCAACTCCCAACGATCCATCTCGTCGCGCATGGTGGCAAGCGTGCCGGCCAAAATACCCGCGAGAACATCACCCGAACCGGCAGTTGCCAGAGAAGCCGGACCCGAAAGTGGCAGCAGCACACGCTCAACGCCACAGATAGCCGTCGTCGGCCCCTTGGCAATGACCACCAGATTGTCGGAGCCTGCAGCCCAGACAACCTTCTGCGCGGCTGCAATCGCGGTACCAAGGTCGTTCACCTCGTCACCGGCAACCAGACGCGAAAGCTCACGATAGTGCGGCGTCATAACCAACGGCTGCTCGCGACGATACATCTCGGGGTTACTATCAATACCGTCAATGGCAATCTTAGCAAGGCAGTTGAGTGCATCGGCATCCAAAATAAGCGGTACATCAAGCTCGAGCAAGCCCGAAACCACCTGCATAGCGCCGGCAGACGTCGTCATACCGGGACCGCACAGTACGCAGCTGTACTTCTTTGCAATCTCGCACACCGTCATGCGCGCAGCGGCGCCAAAGGAGCCGCGGGAATCAGACGGAATAGCAAAGACGGGAATCGAAGGAAGTGCCATGCGAATAAGATTAGCGCAGGCGTCAGGAGCCGCGACTGCCACGTAACCAGCACCCGCGCGAGCTGCAGACTTGGCCGCCATAATGGCAGCACCAGGATATTGCGCAGATCCGGCGACAATAAGCACAGAGCCACGGGAATACTTATCGATATTCGTAGGAAGTGGAGCAAAGAAATCAACTAAGTCACCGGGCTCGACAATCTCGGCGGCGTGGTCGACATCATCGATGACCTCGTCAAGACGGTCGTAAAGATTGCCGCAGATCAAATCGCCAGCATACTCAGGGCCATCGGCGCTATACAAACCAATCTTGGGCGCAATCATCGTCACCGTATGTTCGGCACGAATGCAGTCGTCATCAACAACGCCCGTCTCGGCATTCAGGCCCGAGGGGACATCAATGGATACGACACAATCGGCGCATTCATTGACCGTAGGAATCCAGATGGAGAACGGCGCACGCAGATTCCCGTGAAAACCGGTACCAAAAATGGCATCGACAACAACATCGGCCTTATCGATCAAAACCTCGAGTTCGTCACGCGAAGGGCCGACGCAAACGTGCACATCGCGGCCGGCAGTACGACGAGCAACATGACGTGCCAGAGCAGCAGGAATCTCATCCGGTTCAACCGGAGAAACGATATCCACGTCCACACCCTTATGGCTCAGGATATCGGCGGCAACCCAACCGTCGCCGCCATTATTACCAAAACCGACCAGAAAGAGAACCCGATCGGGATTGAGCTTCAAGACCTCGTTGGCGGCAAACTCACCCGCTAGCTCCATAAGCTCGGCCTTCGAAGTCCCTTCGCGTTCGATGATATCCTCGAGACGAACGACTTCTTCGGTACTCAAAACCGGTTTCATCTATGCTCCTAGCGTATCTTGCGAAGCATCGCCCAGGTGCTCCGTCAATGCTGAATTCTGCAGCTGCTCAAGCTCATCTAAAACAGAGCGAGCCTCTTTAAATGTCTGCGCAACGCGTTTCTTAGTGCTCACCTTTTCATCTTTTGGCTTAGGCCGAGCATCTTCGGTAATCGCGATGGCATTCGCAACGGCTAAGTCTCCTGTAAGGGTAATGGAAAGAGCGACCTCAACAACACCCAGCTCATGAGCGATCTCGAGTGCACGGCCCGAAAGCAGCGCCTTCGGTTTGCCGAGTTTATCACGCGTTACCGAAACATCCTTGCGACCCACGCCTTGACTAAAACCCGTGCCGAGAGCTTTAAGCACCGCCTCGCGCGAAGCAAAGCGGCTCGCATAGTGAGCAGCGGGACGCGATGATGCATCGCAATACGCACGCTCTTCTTCGGTAAACACACGCCGAGCAAACGACGGCGTCTTTTCAAGAATTGATTTCATACGGGAAATCTCGACGATATCAACGCCGATACCAGCTTCAGCCATGTTCACCTCCATATCGCACAGACTAAGTTATTGTAGCCCGTTCACAGAAGATGCGACAAACGAGGGTTATAAAACACAGCTACTATGTGAGACAAAAGCCCGTAAACGCAAAAAAGGGGGAGGCCGCGAGGCCTTCCCCTTCTTCAGTTTCGCTGACGGCTCGGTGCCGTCCACCGGTCAGCGGCGCCCTGGCCTCCCACGGGCTGACCCCGCAGTACTCTCGGCGCGATGGGGCTTAG
>JAXJHR010000024.1:0-5598 GCA_036299165.1 Collinsella aerofaciens
CGCGGCCACCTCACATCAAGCTCCCCCGCCACCGTGAGCCCGCGCGTGATACGATGGCTCACGGTACATCAACCAGCACGATCGATCCGAAAGGAGCCTGCGTCATGGAGCGTCCCTGCGCATGGAAAAAGTACACGCCACAGCAAATCGAGGAGCTCGAGGAGCTTTGCCGCGGCTATAAGCAGTTTTTGAGTGAGAACAAGACCGAGCGCCTGTGCGTCAAGGCCGGCATCAAGATGGCCGAGGAGGCGGGATACGTCGACCTGGAGACCGTAATCGCCGCAGGCCGCGAGCTTAAGGCAGGCGACAAGGTGTATGCCGCTAACCACGGCAAGGACCTTATGCTCGTCAATCTGGGCACCGCCCCGCTCGAGCAGGGCTTTAACATCCTGGGCGCGCACGTGGACTCGCCGCGCCTGGACCTTAAGCAGAACCCCGCCTTCGAGGCCGGCGACATGGCTTATCTCGACACGCACTACTACGGCGGCGTCAAGAGCTACCACTGGGTAGCCTCCCCGCTCGCACTCGTGGGCGTCATCTGCAAAAAGGACGGTACCACCGTCGACATCAATATCGGCGACAAGGCGGATGATCCGGTCTTTACCATCTCCGACCTGCTGATCCATCTCTCGAGCGAGCAGATGTCTAAGCCTGCCAAAGACGCCGTCGACGCCGAGATCCTCGACGTGATCGTGGGCGGCCGTCCCGTCAAGTTCGATGAGGACGACAAGGACGCCCCCAAGGAGCCCGTCAAGCAGATGTTCCTGGATATCCTCAAGGAGCAGTACGACGTCGAGGAGGAGGACTTCCTCTCCGCCGAGATCGAGGTCGTGCCCGCCGGCCCCGCCCGCGACATGGGCCTCGACCGCTCCATGATTCTGGGCTATGGCCATGACGACCGCGTCTGTGCCTACCCCTCCATGCTCGCCCAGATCAACGTCACCAACGTGGAGCGCACGAGCATCACGCTCATCGTCGACAAGGAGGAGATCGGTTCCGTGGGTGCCACCGGCATGACGAGTCGCTTCTTCGAGAACACCGTCGCCGAGATCATGATGCTCGCCGGCGAGGACAGCCCGCTGGCTCTGCGCCGCGCGCTCGCCCGCAGCCGTATGCTCTCCTCCGACGTGTCCGCCGGCTTCGACCCGGGCTATGCCGGCAAGTTCGAGACCAAGAACGCCGCCTTCATGGGTCGCGGCCTGTGCTTTAACAAGTACACGGGCAGCCGCGGCAAGGGCGGCTCTAACGACGCCGACGCCGAGTATGTGGCCCTCGTCCGCGACATCATGGACGAGGCCGGCGTGGACTTCCAGACCTGCGAGCTCGGCCGCGTCAACGCTGGTGGCGGCGGCACCATCGCCTACATCATGGCCAAGTACGGCATGAACGTCATCGACTCCGGCGTTGCCGTCCTGTCCATGCACGCCCTGTGGGAGGTCGCCAACAAGGCCGACATCTACGAGGCATATCGCGGTTACAAGGCCTTCATCGAGCGAGCCTAACCAACCCTTCATCAGTTGCGGTGAAATACGGACTAAACTGGCCCATAAACAGCCAAAACAGACCGTATTCCACCGCAACTTTTTTGGCAGAGGAGAGCCCATGCTGCAGGTCATCATTTCGCCCGCCAAGCAGATGCGCGCGGCCCAAGATGCTTTTGAAGTCCTGGGCATCCCACCCTTTGTGCGCGAGACGGCTCGCCTCCACCGCGCACTGCTAGATATCGAGCGGAATGAAGGCAGCGGCGGCCTGCAGGCGCTGTGGAACGTGAGTGACAAACTGCTGGGACCTTGCCTCAACACCCTGCATGAGTTCGGGCCCATCCTGAAAAGCGGCGATCTCGACAATCCCGCACTCGCCCGTCACCTCTCCCCTGCCGCCATGTCCTATCACGGCATTCAATACCAGAGCATGGCACCCGAGGTGATGGATTCCGCGCAGCTCGCATGGCTGCAAGACCATCTGTGGATCCTCTCCGGCCTCTACGGGTGCGTTCGTCCCTTTCATGCCGTCGAACCGTATCGGCTGGAGATGGGCGCGAAGCTTGTCGTCGACGGTGCCCGAGACCTCTACGCATTTTGGAGCGATAAGCTCGCGCGGGCTATCGCCCCGGCAGGTTCAAACACCACGATCGTCAACCTCGCCAGCGTAGAGTATGCCAAAGCCGTTCTGCCCCACCTCGCGGGCGACGCCACAGCCGTCACGTGCCTCTTTGGCGAGGGTATCCGCAACGGGAAGCCCATCCAACGGTCGACCGCCAGCAAAAAGGCGCGCGGCTCCATGGTGCGGTGGATGGCAGAAAACAAGCTCGAGGATGCAAGCGAACTTACCGCATTCAACATCGGCTATCGGCACATCCCCGAGCTTTCAGACAAAAACACCCTGGTTTTCATGAACGCGCAGGCACAATAGGCCCGCCGTTTCCAAACACCCCATTACTCCGCCAAGCCATCGGCCTTTGCAATCTCGCTCGTCGAGCCATCTTGGTAGGTAATCTTAACGTGCTCTACGTCGGATACCGTAACGCCCGACGGAGGTTCCAGACGCCGCTCCGTCAGAGCGATATCCATGGTCGTGGGCACATCGCCCTGATCTTTGAGCTTCACCATGAGTGTTTTGAGTGCCTCATCAAACGTCACGCGTTCGATTTCTTCGCCCGGAATAGACCCGCCGCTCAACTGCAGCTGCACAAACTCGTCGCGCGGATACCAATAGTCGCCCGGTGCGGCAACCGTGTTGCCACCAGAAACTTTCATGGTCATAATCGGCAGGGCATCGTCGGCTTCAAACCCCCAGGTGACGCCGCCACGACCGCCGAACGTCCAAATACAAAAGGCAATCACCAACACGGCAAGCACCGCAAAACCAATCGCGACAAGGCCATGGTGCGCACGGCTTTCCTCGGCCGATACATCCCATTGTGTCTCTCGATATAGATGCTTGTCTTCCATGTTCGCCTCCCCACAGGCACGCTTGTTGGCCCAATCGTACCCATTCAGGCTATACTTGAGCCCACCACATAAACGGGGAGCTTGCAGGACAAGACGGCAGGCTGAGACTGGGCGCGCCCGCCCTGACCCGCAAACCTGATATGGGTAATGCCAACGAAGGGAGCCGTGCCAATGAGCACACAGACCGAGCCCAAGCTCGTCACGCAAATCGACTTCGCCCGCGCCGGGCAGATCACACCGCAGATGAAGGAGGTCGCCGAGCGCGAGCATCGCGACCCCGAGTACATCCGCGAGCGCGTGGCCGACGGCCGCATCGCCATTCCCGCCAACATCGTGCACATCAAAAAGGGCATGCGCGCCTTTGGCGTCGGTGAGGGCTTGTCCACCAAGGTCAACGTCAACTTGGGCATCTCGGGCGACAAGGCCGATGCCGCCGAGGAATGGAAGAAGGTCAAGATCGCCGAGGACTTTGGCGCCGACGCCATCATGGACCTCTCCAACTCGGGCAAGACGCGCCAGTTCCGCCAGCAGCTCATCGACGAGACGCCGCTCATGGTAGGCACCGTCCCCATGTACGATGCCATCGGCTACATGGAAAAGCCGCTGGTCAAGCTGACCAAGAACGATCTGCTCGAGGTCGTGCGTGCACACGCCGAAGACGGCGTGGACTTTATGACCATCCACTGCGGCATCAATAAATCGGTCATCAAGACCTTCAAGGAGACCGGCCGCCTCATGAACATCGTCAGCCGCGGCGGCTCGCTGCTGTTTGGCTGGATGGAAGTCACCGGTAACGAGAACCCCTTCTACGAGTTCTACGACGAGGTGCTCGAAATCTGCCACGAGTACGACGTAACGATCTCACTCGGCGACTCCTGCCGCCCGGGCTGTCTCTACGACTCCAACGACGCCACCGAGACTGCCGAGATGATCGAACTGGGCAAGCTGTGCAAGCGTGCTTGGGCCGCCGGCGTCCAGGTCATGGTCGAGGGCCCGGGTCACATGGCGCTCGACGAGATCGCCGCCAATATGAAGCTGCAGAAGCGTCTGTGCCACAACGCCCCGTTCTATGTGCTGGGGCCGCTGGTGACCGATATCGGCGTGGGCTACGACCACATTACCGCCGCCATCGGCGGCGCCATCTCCGCAAGCTCCGGTGCCGACTTCCTGTGCTACGTGACACCGGCAGAGCACCTATGCCTGCCCAACGCCCAGGATGTGCTCGACGGTCTCATGGCCACCAAGATCGCCGCACACGCCGCCGACATCGCCAAAAAGGTGCCCCACGCCCGCGACATGGACGACAAGATGGGCCAGGCACGCCGCAAGCTCGACTGGGACGCCATGTGGGAGTGCGCGCTCGACCCGGTTACGGGCAAGAAGCGCTACGAGGAGTCCCCCGCCGCCACCGAGGGCACTTGCACCATGTGTGGCAAGATGTGCGCCGTCCGCACCGTCAACAAAGTGTTTGAGGGCACGACGATCGACCTCGGTATGGAGGACTAGTCTCTTCGCCGCAATCGCCTTTTAACATCGAGTCGGCGCCCGCCAATTGTTGACGTGTGAACATTTGCTTACATTTGCGTAAAAATTACATCTCGCGCCCGGGTTCGGCATATCGCCGGCCTGGGCATCTTTATAATGCTGGCTTAAAGACCCATTTGAATCCGACCAGACAAGGGAGCGAACATGGATCGCAGCAAGGTACCTGCCGTTCTATCCATCGCAGGATCCGATTCCAGCGGTGGCGCCGGCATTCAGGCCGACATTAAGACCATCACGGCGCACCGTCTGTATGCCGAGACAGCCATCACGGCCATCACCGCACAAAACACGCTCGGTGTCACCGCCGTGCAAAATATCTCCCCCGATATCGTCGCTGCGCAAATTGACGCCGTCTTTGACGATATTCGCCCCAACGCAGTCAAAATCGGCATGGTTTCTTCTGCAGAGATTATCGAGGTTATCGCCGACCGCCTGAGTGCCTGGAACGCACAAAATATCGTCGTCGATCCCGTCATGGTCGCCACTTCGGGCGCCCGCCTCATTGCCGAAGATGCCGCTGAGGCGCTCACGCGTCGCCTGTTCCCGCTGGCGACCGTCATCACGCCCAACATCCCCGAGGCCATGGCGCTGCTCGACTACGAGGTCGATTCCGAGCGCACCCAGCAAAACGCTGCCATGCTCCTCACCCGCCGCTTTGGCTGCGCGTCCCTCGTTAAGGGCGGGCATTTTGTCAACGAGGCCAACGACGTACTGGCCGAACCCGCGCCGCTCGATGATGAGGGCAACCACCTAGGCGATCCGCTCACCACGTGGTTCCGCCACAAGCGTATTGAGACCGACAACACGCACGGCACCGGCTGCACGCTCTCGTCCGCCATCGCCTGTGCGCTGGCGCAGGGCATGGATCTTGCCGACGCCATCAATGCCGGCAAGGCCTACCTGATAGGCGCTCTGGCCGCCGGCCTGAACATGGGCAAAGGCTCCGGCCCTGTCAACCACATGTGGCAGTATTAAGATTCGCAGCCCAAGCCACCGCAAAGGCGCCCGCCCCCTTTGCGGTGGTTTGGGGTCGCGCTACTCTCCGAGCATCTCTTGGAGCTTGGCTGCCACGGCGTGACCCAGGCTCTCATGGCTTTCGGGC
>JAXJHR010000025.1:0-4868 GCA_036299165.1 Collinsella aerofaciens
CAGGTAAATGCCTTGTTGCAAAACGACCTAGTCGCCAAAGTGCCAAAAGTCTACTCACTTAGATTCGCAGCCGTCCACGATCGAGCCATTTTGTGTCTAACGGGCATCTTTCCGTCAATTACTCCCAATTTTGTCCAGTCAACGAATAGTTCAGACCGGAGTAATGTCTCAGCCCTTTGCTCATCCGAGCTTTTATCACGATATTCAGCATCGAGCATCCCGCATACGGCCTTAACGATCGCGCGGAATCTATCCTCATCCGATATCTGTCTGTGTGTCAGGAGAAGCACATCGTAGCCCATGGCCTGAAGGGCCGTCATGCGGTCAGCGTCACGCAAGCCATCCCCTGCGCGTCCGTGCGAGGCCTTTCCCTGACATTCAATGGCCACCTGTCGCCTACCGTCCGGTGAAGAAAGAAGTAGGTCGATATATACACGGGACTTTCCCACAATCGCTCGAGCACTTGTGCCTAGCATCACTTCAACATTAAGCTCTATGTCGCAAAAACCTTCGCCTCCCAGGGATCGCGGCAGTGCAAGTAGCAAATACGCCTCGACCTCAAAAGGCGACGCGGCACCCAATGGAACGAATTGCGATACCGCCATAAATCTATTGCCGTAACGCATCCCGCAAACATCTGAACAAAAACGGTCAAGGTCTCTGCCCAAAACCAAAGCGTCTCGACGCCATAAATTTGAAGCGGTGCCGTCCTCGGACGGGCAGCGCACCCAACCCAACGTCGTCGAAATCGCGCCCGAATCAATTGCACGCGTAAGCTCCGCCTCAAGTGCCGCCGGCAGAGCACACACCGCAAACAGGCCGCACATCTCCGCCAACACAAAAAGAAGCTGAAGATCCGTCAGATGCCGCGACATGATGAATGCCGTCAGTAGAGGAGACGTAATCAAAAATCCATGCTCCGTTTCCAGCACGGATTCCCTGGGGGGCTCACCAAGGAACAGCCGCTGCCTAATGCTGGTAGGACAAGTCCGTTTGTTTCTCGTCTGAACCAATGTATACAACGGAAAACCGAGCGCGACCGCAGCCGTCGGGTTACGGACGAGGTCATATCGCTGCCGGTCTTCTTCCGGCCGTGGAAGCGGCGGACACAGAGCGCAGACCTGAGGGGGCAAACGCCAGTACCTAAAAGCCGATATGTCACAAAGTAGATCCTTCATAGGCACAGGAAAACACGAATTTCAACCCAGTCAGTCACACATTGGCGCGAACGCACCAAAAATGGCACCGAACGGACTGCTAAGTTTTCAACAGCCCTCCCCAACTGACCAAAAGCTTGCCAAGAGCTGGACGAAGTCCTGTTGAAAACCCCATTTTTTTCGCATGCGGAAGCTTTGCGCGGCAAGTGAGTAGACTTTTTGGAGCATCCCGAGCAGACCGGTCATCCTGTTTTTCAAAACCGCAGGTAGATAGCTTGTTACAAAACTGCCTGGTCGCCAAAGTTCCAAAAGCCTACTCACTTAGGTTGCAGAGTGCTCCCATTAGCTGCGATTCCAAGGTATTTAGCGCTTTTGGACTCAAATCGTCATACTGAACAAGAATTTGACTTGAGTTTTCAGGGACAGATGCGCCATCGGCACACCAATAACAGTCACTGATATCGACAAAAGGGATACTCGAGCGCGTGAGGGCCCGCATAAAAGAGCTTCCGCCCGCTCCGCGCTCCGCAACTACGGTGCAGTAAAGGCCCGCGTCTGCATGCTCGATCGAGACCTCTCCTGCCGGAAATACCTTCCGCACAAGCGCCATCAGGCCATCACGCGCCTCGCGAGCACGAACGCGCACGCGGTTCACATGTCGCTCGTAATCACCCGATTCCAGCAAACGCGCCAAGGCGACCTGATCAACAGAACTTACCGACGAGGCGTAAAAACCAAGGTCGCGCCTAAACCGCTCCATCAGCTCGTCGGGCAGCACCATGTACGCTAGGCGCAACGCCGATGACAGGCTCTTCGAAAACGTATTGGTGTAGATAACCGACTGGGCGGCATCGATCGACGCGAGCGCGGGAATCGGCTTGCCGGCAAGGCGAAACTCACAATCAAAGTCATCTTCGATGAGATACCGACCTGGTCGCTCGGCGGCCCAGCTCAGAAGCGCATAGCGCCGCGCAATGCTCGTCACAAGGCCGGTCGGATACTGATGGGACGGCATCAGGTGAAGGACATCGGTCCCGCTTTTCTGCAGAGTGCCCAAGTCCACGCCCTCATCATCCAACGGGATATGTCGAACTTTGCAGCCCATAGCCTGATAGATGCGCGTCAGGCGCAAATAGCCCGGGTCCTCAACGGCATACACCTTGCCCGCGCCAAGCAACTGAACCAACATGGTATCGAGCAACTGAGCACCCGCACCGATAACAATGTTATTAGAATCGACATTCATGCCCCTTGTCCCACGCAGGTGGTGAGCGATTGCGCATCGTAGCCGAGCAGTGCCCTGCGCCGGTGCGGGCGAAAAGATTTCGCGCTCGTCTTCAGATGCCAGCGTCGCCCGTAGCGCGCTTTGCCAAAGCCGCGCCGCCTCCAAAGCAGAAGGAGAAAGCGCATCGAATCGCTCGACCTGTCCGTTGACATCATGCGTGTTGGGACCCACAGAAACGGCATCTCGGTCGATGCCCTCCGAAGCCAAAGGCAAAACCGGTGCATCCGGAAGCTCGCAAGCGTAGTAGCCACGCCGCGGCTTTGAGCAAATATAGCCCTCGGCAAGTAACTGGCTATATGCATTCTCGATGGTAATAACACTGATTCCCAGATGACTGGCAAAGGCGCGCTTGGACGGCAGATGCTCCCCCGCCGCAATGCGTCCAGCTACGATATCATCTCGAATTTGCTGGTAAACATACTCATAGAGCGATGCTTCTCCGCGTTTTTCCAAATTGTAGTCAAGCATGAGCCTATCACCTGACCTTATTAGGTCATTCAATCTGGTATTAGTCTGACCTTGTAATTATCTCGAAAACTGAGTATTTCACCATACCTAGCTCCCCGATAGGATGTTCCGTCAAGCAATGCACATGCCAACCAAGGGAGCAACCATGGCAGAACAGAACAGCAAGGCCGATCGCGTCAAACTCAATCGCGAGCTCGCGCAGATGCTCAAGGGCGGCGTCATCATGGACGTCACCACGCCCGAGCAGGCACGCATCGCCGAGGAGGCAGGCGCCTGCGCCGTCATGGCACTCGAGCGCATCCCGGCCGACATCCGTGCCGCAGGCGGCGTCTCGCGCATGAGCGACCCCAAGATGATCAAGGGCATCCAAGAGGCCGTCTCCATCCCTGTTATGGCCAAGTGCCGCATCGGTCACATTGTCGAGGCGCAGGTCCTGCAGGCTATCGAGATCGATTACATCGACGAGTCCGAGGTTCTCTCCCCTGCCGATGACGTCTATCACATCGACAAGACCCAGTTTGACGTGCCATTTGTCTGCGGCGCCCGCGATCTGGGCGAGGCGCTGCGCCGTGTTGCCGAGGGCGCCACTATGATTCGCACCAAGGGTGAGCCGGGTACGGGCGACGTCGTCCAGGCCGTGCGTCACATGCGCAAAATCCAAAAGCAGATCCGCGACGTTGTTGCCCTGCGCGACGACGAGCTCTTTGAGGCAGCCAAGCAACTGCAGGTTCCGGTCGAGCTGGTGCGCGAGGTCCATGCCACGGGAAAGCTTCCCGTCGTGAACTTTGCCGCCGGCGGCGTAGCGACCCCCGCCGACGCCGCGCTGATGATGCAGCTGGGCGCCGAAGGCGTCTTTGTCGGCTCGGGCATCTTTAAGAGCGGCGACCCCGCCAAGCGCGCAGCCGCCATCGTCAAGGCCGTGGCAAACTTCACCGATGCCAAGCTCATCGCCGAGCTTTCTGAGGACC
This sequence comes from Collinsella aerofaciens, assembly GCA_036299165.1. GTDB lineage: Bacteria > Actinomycetota > Coriobacteriia > Coriobacteriales > Coriobacteriaceae > Collinsella > Collinsella aerofaciens_BM. The sequence continues at coordinate 3,879 of JAXJHR010000025.1, forward strand.
TGGGCGAGGCCATGGTCGGCATCAACGCCGACGAGATCGAGATCATCATGGAGGAGCGCGGGCGCTAGTCCAGCAGAAAGGATCGCACATGAGCGATTACGCAGACCAGACAGTCGCCGTGCTGGCGGTCCAAGGTGCTTTTGCCGAGCACGAGGCAAGGCTATCCGAGCTGGGCGCACATTGTATTGAGCTGAGGCAGGCGACTGATTTGAAGCAGGACTTTGACCGTCTGGTACTTCCCGGCGGCGAGTCTACCGTTCAAGGGAAGCTGCTTGATGAGTTGGGCATGCTCGAGGAGCTTCGTGCCTGTATCGCTGAAGGCATGCCCGTCCTGGGCACCTGCGCCGGCTTGATTCTGCTGGCGCGCGACCTTGCCGCCCACGACGATAAGGGGACGCCGCGCCTGGCAACCATGGATGTACTTGTCGAGCGCAATGCCTACGGCAGGCAGCTCGGCAGCTTTCGAGCCAAGGGGCAGGTAGCCGGCATCGACGGTGAGGTGCCGCTGACGTTTATCCGCGCGCCCCGCATCGTCGAGGTCCACGGCGACGCAAAGGCCTTAGCGAAAGTCGACAGCCGTATCGTCGCCGCGCGCCAGGGCAACCAGCTCGGCGTAACCTTCCACCCCGAACTCGACGAAGACACCCGCCTCCACGAACTCTTCCTTCAGATGTAGGAAGAGCAGAAACGAGCGTGGATTTTCGGACACATAACAAATGAGAGTGGACAATCTCCCACTCTGAGCTTGAATGCAGGCTCAAACCGGGAGATTATCCACTCTCATGCTATGTAGTCATTTAAGAACGTCCCCAATGACTACTTCGACAACACCGATGTTTTGGTACCGACAGCGAAAACCCGCCAGAGCGAGGGAGGCCCTTTTGGGGCGAGATGACGCCATAGGTTGAGCATAAGTCAGCGAGCGGGCCGCATTTGAGACAAGGTGACGTGAAACGAAAGGGCGCTGACCTTCTGGTCGCGCCCTTGAAG
>JAXJHR010000026.1:0-71235 GCA_036299165.1 Collinsella aerofaciens
AGATTTAGGCCCGGTGACTTGAATCAGCGGTCATCCCGGGCCCATCAGAGCTCGTAGAGCTCTTGGTTGCTTTGGTCTCGCTCTTCACGGCGCTTATCGAACTTTCCGAGGCACTCAAGCAGCATTCGAAGCATAACAAGTCGCTGCCATTAAGGCGCTGACCTCTTGACCAAGCAACGGCGCTGCCCAGCTATCACCCTTGGGCCGCCGTCAACTTTATTCTATCCGCGAGCATCTGGTTTACCAAATGGATTTTCGGTAAAGGAAGCACGGCACGCCCGCAAAACCACTACGCCCCAAGTGCCGCCATGGGAATCACCGCCACGCCGTCGTCGCGTGTGTAGGCAATGCTCCCCTTTCCAACCACGACCGCCAAAAACGCCGGCGCGGCATTCTGGGCGGCAGGATTGGAGAGCACTTTCCTCTCCAGCGCCTTGAGATTTCTCGCTCCATCGTCTGCTTTCGCATCACTCAGCTTGACCTCAATGGCTCCCCAGCGCCCGTCGTGCTCAACGATCAGATCGACCTCAAGGCCCTTCTCATCTCGGAAATAATGGACACTGTTGTCGACACCGCCGTAGGTGGAAAGGAACACGCGCATGTCGCGCAGGACGAGATTCTCAAAGAGCATCCCCAGCGTTTGCATATCGCCAAGCAGCCGCTCAGGGGTAGCCCCCAGCAACGCCGCCGCAAGTGACGGGTCACAGAAGTAGCGCTTGGGGCGCACGCGAACGCGGGCCTTCGAGCGCATGGGCGGCTCCCATCCGCACAGGTCCTCGGTCAGCTTGAGCCTGTTGAAGAGGTCCAAGTACGCAGCGATGGTCCTCTCGTCGGGGCCCGCCTCACCGTACGAGGCGTCCTTTACGAGCGTCTTGTACGTGACAGCCTGGCTCTCGTTCATGGCAAGAGCTCGCAAAAGGCCGTGTGCAAGCTCGGGCGACATGCCCTCGTCCAGCACGTTGACGTCGAGCACCGAGTGCACGTACTGGCTTGCCGTCTCTCGCGCAAGATCTTCCGAAAGCCCAAGATTTGCAGGCCAACCGCCCCTGCAGCACCAGCGGGCGACGTCATCCACCGTGCTCTCGCGACGCTGAGGGGCAAAATCCTCGCCCTTAAAGAGGCTTGCCAGTGACACGAGCGGCTCGCCGTCGCCCGACTCACACAGGGCCATGGGGCGCATTGACAGACGGGCGATCCTACCCGTGCCGGAATGACGAACATGGCTGCGCTCCTCGCTTTTGAGCGCGGTCGAGCCCGTGAGCAAAAGTGTCCCCCGTTCGTTGCCGCTCGCGTCCACGAAACGCCGGGCGGCATCCCAAACCTCGGGCACCTCCTGCCATTCATCGACCAGGTGTGGCGCATCGCCGATGAGCGCCAGGCTTGGGTCGACCTCTGCCGCCGCACGCTGCGCAGGCTCATCGAGTCTGGAGACGCTCGCCGAGCGAGAGAGCGCCGTCCAGGTCTTGCCGCACCATTTGGGGCCGTTGATCTCCACACAGCCAAACGCCCGCATAAGGGTGTCGAGGCGCTCCTCTATGAGCCGGGGCCTATATCCCTTTTGGGTCAATCTCTTTGGTGCATCCACAGACGGCCGTCCCTCTCTATCACGCGATATGCGAAATTACGCCATTCTCAATGCTGATTTTACGCTACTTTCAATGTAGTTTTTACGCCATGACAGATGTAGTTTTTACGCCATTTTCATTGAAGGTTTTACGCTTGGCATCCTTAGCGCGACGCTCGCTCAACCCCTGACCACCGGATTGCCCGAATTCCGGGATGCTGTCTCCGCTCCAAACAAAAGGCCCCAGCTCGCGATGGAGCCGGGGCCAAAGGCGCAGCGTATGTAGTTGATGCTGAGCGCGAACAGCCCGTCAGCAATGGCCGTGCGCGTCCTACCCTACCCGCGGTGACGGGCGCGGCTGTACGGCGTATCCACCATGGGCAGATCTGGACGCAGCTTGCCGTCAAACGCGCGGTAGGCGTTCTGTACGGCGGGCGCCGTGGGGATCGTTGCGATCTCGCCGATGCCCTTGCCGCCGTATGCCACGGGCAGCAGCTCGTCCTTCTCCACGTAAATGGCGTGGATATCCGGAATCTCGGGCGCACGGAACAACCCGAGCGTACCGTACCTTGCCTGGGGCACGCAGTCCTTGAGCGGCCAGTCCTCGGTAAGCGCATAGCCCATACCCATGAGCACGCCGCCTTCGATCTGACCCTGGATGGAGATGGGGTTGACCACCTTGCCGGAATCGTGCGCAGCATAGATCTCGCTCACGCGGCCGTCATCGTCCAGAATGACCACATGTGTGGCAAAGCCGTAGCAGATGTGGCTCTTGGGATTGGGAACATCCGCACCCAGCTTGTCGGTCGGCTCCAGATACACGTAGCCAAACTCGCATCCCTCGAGCGCCTTGATGGCGGCCGCGGGATCCTGAGGATGCATACCTTGGCCGGCGACGAGCTCCTGCGCGCGCAGCTGATAGGCGCGACCGTCGTCGTACTCGATCTTGACGCCGTCGCCATGCGCGCTCACGGGAGCATCGGGTGCAGGCTTGCCCGCCTCGATGCCAACCATGGCATCGCGCAGCAGGAAGGCGGCGCCGCGCACGGCCTCGCCGGTCACGACCGTCTGACGCGAGCCAGACGTAGTGCCGGAGTCGGGAGCGTTCTCGGTGGAGCACTCGCCATTGGCAATGCAGCTCAGCGGCAGACCGCAGGCCTCGGCAACGTCTTGCAAAAAGACGGTGTTACAGCCCTGGCCGATGTCGGACGTGGCGGCGTAGACCACGGCGCGGCCATCCTCGATGCGGATCTTGCAGCGGCCGGCATCGGGCAGGCCCACGCCCACGCCGGCGTTCTTCATGGCGCAGGCGATACCGGCGTGTCCGGGATGCGCGTAGTAGGCATCCTTGACCTCGAGCAGCGTCTCTTTAAGCGCCGTGGAGCAATCGGCAATCTGACCGTTGGGCAGAACCTCGCCCGGCTCGATGGCGTTACGGTAGCGGATCTCCCACGGATCCAGGCCGACCTTCTCGGCCAGCAGGTCGATCAGGCTCTCGAGCGCAAACTCGGACTGGCAGACGCCAAAGCCACGGTACGCGCCGGCGGGCGGGTTGTTGGTGTAGTAGCCAAAGCCGCGGATGTCGGTGTTCTGGTACTTGTAGGGGCCGACGGCATGCGTACAGGCGCGCTCGAGCACCGGGCCGCACAGCGACGCGTAGGCTCCGGTATCAAAGTTGATCTCGCAATCCAAACCGGTAAAGTTGCCCTCGGCGTCGCAACCCAGCGTAAAGGTGCCGTCCATGGCATGACGCTTGGGATGGAAAGCAAGCGACTCGGCACGCGTGAGCTTGCACTTCACAGGACGCTGGAACTTATAGGCAGCGAGCGCGGCCAAGTGCTGAATGGACACGTCCTCCTTGCCGCCAAAGCCGCCACCCACGAGCATGGTCTCGACGACCACACGCTCGGGCTCGTTGTCCCAGCCAAACATGTGGGCGCACTCTTTGCGCGTATCGTAGGCACCCTGGTCGGTCGACTGCACCTTGACGCCGTTCTTGTACGGGAAGGCGACGGCGCACTCGGGCTCCAAGAAGGCATGCTCGGTAAAGGGCGTGGTAAAGCGCTGCGTCACGGTGAATGCGCTCTCCGCCAGCGCCTTGGCGGCGTCGCCACGCGTCACATGGCGGCTCTGGCACACGTTGTCCTTGAGCTCCACCGTGTTGCCAAAGGCAAAGAAACTGTCATGCAGGCGCGGGGCGTCGGCGGCCTTGGCCTCGGCGATGTTGCGCACGGGCTCCAGCGGCTCGTAATCGATCTTTACGAGCTTCTTGGCCTTCTCGAGCGTCGCCTCGTCCTCGGCAACCACCAGCGCGATGGCATCACCCACGCAGCGGGTGATATCGCCCTGGGCGATCATGACGTCCCAGTCCTGGATAAGGTGGCCGACCTGGTTGACCGGCACGTCCTCGGCGCGCAGAATGCCTACCACGCCGGGCAGGGCCTCGGCCTTGGAGGTATCGATGGAGAGCACGCGGGCACGCGGGTACTTCGAGCGCACGGCGCTGGCATAGGTCAGGCCCGGCTGGTCGAGCTCGTCGATGTCGTCGGGGTACTTGCCCTCGCCGAGCACCTTCTTGCGCACGTCGATACGGAAGGCGCGCTTGCCCACGCCGTAGTCATCGCCGCGCTCCAGGTCCTCGTCGATCTGCTTTTCGCCGCGGAGCACCGCGGCTGCCAGCGAAATGCCCTCGATAATCTTCTTGTAGCCGGTGCAACGGCAGACGTTGCCGCGAATGGCGTACTTGATCTGTTCCTCGGTGGGCTCGGGGTCCTCGGCGATGAGCGCCGCACCCGCCATGACCATGCCGGGGATGCAAAAGCCGCACTGCACGGCGCCCACGGCGCCAAAGGCGTACACAAAGGCCTCGCGCACGTCCTCAGGCAGGCCCTCGACGGTCACGATGTTGCGGCCGGCGGCAAGCGCGGTGGTCAGCACGCACGCCTTGACGGCCGCGCCGTCCACGTGGATGGTGCAGGTACCGCACGCACCCTCGGAGCAGCCGTCCTTGGCGGAGTGAATGTGCAGATCGTCGCGCAGGTAGCGCAGCAGCGGTTTATTTTGGGTCGTCGTGCGCTCGATGCCGTTAACGGTAAAAGTGAATTCCTGTGCCATGGTGATTCCCTTCTACACGCCGGCGGCGATGCCGGTGCGGTCGTGGATAGCGCCATGCGGGCAGACGACGGCGCACATGCCGCATGACAGGCAGTCCGTGCCGTCGATATGGGCGCAGTTGTCCTCGATGCGAATAGCGCCGGCAGGGCACTTTTTGGCGCACATACCGCAACCGATGCAGCTCGTGTCGCAGATCTTGCGGGCGATGGCACCCTTGTCGGTGTTGTTGCAGCGCACCAGGATGTTCTGGTAGCCGGGAACGAAGGCAATCACGCGCTGCGGGCACGCCATGCCGCACAGGCCACAGCCTGTGCACTTGGAGCGGTCCACGCGGGCGACGCCGTCGACCAGCGCGATGGCACCGTGGGGGCAGGCCGTAACGCAGGCGCCACAGCCAATGCAGCCTTCGCTGCAGCGGGCGTCGCCGCCTGCGGAGGCGCAACCACTTCCGCAGGCAACGTAGGCCACGTGATGTTGAATGGATTTGGCCATAAGAGACTCGCCTATTTCTTAAGAAGGTACGAATAGTTGTCGCGCACGGCCCTGATGGTCAGGCGGACGGCCTCGGGTAGACCGGTGTTGACGGCATCGACCGAGACGGTGCGGACCGTGCCGGCGACGCGAACCTTAAAGTGGTCCTCGTCCACGGCCAGGAAGCCCTCGTTCTCGGAGTTCTCCATGTCCTGCTCGCTCCAGAACAGGGTGAGCTTGTCCTTGTAGGGACGACCCTCCTGGTAAGGGCAGAACACGGCGCAGTTGCCGCACTCATTGCACATGCCGTCGACATGGACGACCTGATGCTTGGCCAGGCCCGGCACCTTAATTGCCACGTTGGCGCGGTTGGGGCACACGTCGCAGCAGACCTCGCACACCGAGCCGCAGCCCAGGCAGCGGGTCTTGGTGCAGTTGCGCTTGTCGCGGCACAGCGACCCCTTGCGCTCGTAGCAAGTGTCCTCGCGGCCGGCCTGCTCGTTGCAGTCGGCGTACTTGTTAAAGTCCACGTCGGCGATGGCACGGGCGACCTCGGCGGCATCGGCGATAGCCTCGACCACGGTGGCAGGACCGCGGCGGCAGTCGCCCGCAGCCCAGACGCCCTCGACGCCGGTGGAGGTAGCGGCAAGGCGGCCGCGACGGTCGTGCTCGACGCCCGCGGCATCGTACAGGCTGGCGTCGATGCCCTCGCCCACGGCGCAGATCACCGTGGTGGCGGGAAGCTCAACAGTCTCGCCCGTGGCGACGGGGCTGCGGCGGCCGCTTGCATCCGGCTCGCCAAGCTCCATAACATCGCAGGTCAGCACGGCGCCGTTGAGTGCCTTAGGTGCCAGCAGCTCGCAGAACTCAACGCCATCGGCAAGAGCAAGATCGAGCTCTTCCTCGTCGGCGGGCATCTGCTTCTTGGTGCGGCGATACACCAGGCGCACGTTCTTCACACCAGCCAGGCGCTTGGCCACGCGGGCCGCATCCATGGCGGTGTTGCCGGCGCCAATGACTACGACGTCCTCGCCCAGCTCGAGCTTCTCGCCCTTCTTGGCGGCCTCGAGGAACTCCAGCACGTCGAGCTCGGCGCCCTCGCCCAGGCCGGCGGAACCGGGCATCCAGGCACCAGTGGCCACGACCACGTCGGTGAAGCCCTGGGCCTTGAGCTCGTCGATGGACTCCACGCGGGCGTTGAGCTGCACCTTGGCGCCAAAGGCCAGGCAGAGCTCTGCGTCGTGGGAGATATCGTCGCTGGCGATACGGAACTCGGGGATCACATGACGGACCACGCCGCCGAGCGAATCGCGGGCCTCAAAGATAGTGACAGGCACGCCGGCGCGCGTCAGGAAGAACGCCGTCGCCAGGCCGGCCGGGCCGCCGCCGATAACGGCAACGTTGCGCTCGCCGTCGTTGGCGATGGCCTGGGTGCGCAGCTTGGGCAGCACGGCGGTCATGGCCTCGCGGGCGGCCTTGAGCTTGCTGGCGCGGATCTGGGCGCCCTCGGGCTCGTAGAACGCACGCTCGCAAGCGCGGCCGCAGGGATGCGGGCAGATGGTGCCGGTAATGAACGGCAGGGCGTTGCGCTCGATGATGATGTTGAGCGCGTCCTCGTAGCGGCCCTCGTCAACAGCCGCCAGATAGGCGGGAATATCCTGCTGGATGGGGCAGCTCGTGCGGCACGGCGTGGTAAAGCAGTCGGAAAGCGGGCTCTTGCCGGCGACCTTGCGGTCGGGCAGCGGGCGCAGCGGCTTCTTGTAGAGCAGGTTGGTGAGCGAGTCGGTCTGAATCGCGGTCACGGCCTCGAGCGAGACGCCCGCAAACGGCTTGCCATCCAGGTCGGTAAACTCGCCGGCCATTTGGCTAAAGCGCTCGTAGCCACCGGGCTTGAGCACGTCGGTCGCCAGGGTGACGGGCCAAATGCCGGCATCATACAGGGCGCGGATGTTGTAGACCGTGGCACCACCGGAGTAGCTGATGCGCAGTTTACCATCGAACTGCTCGGTAATGCGGCGGGCAGCCTCGATAGTCAGCGAGAACAGCGAACGGCCGGACATGTACATCTCGGTGGAGGGCAGCTCGTTTCTCGTCACGTCGACGGGGAACGTGTTGGTCAGCTTGACGCCAAACTCCAGGCCGCGCTCGGCGCACAGGGCAATCAGGCGCTCGAACATGGGCACGGCATCGGCCCACTGCAGGTCCTCGCGGAAGTGCGTATCGTCGAAGACGATGTAGTCAAAGCCCAGCTCGTTGAGGCGCTGACGTGCAAACTCATAGCCCAGCAGCGTGGGGTTGCACTTGATGTAGGTGTTGAGGCCCTTCTCGGCGATCAGATAGGTCGCGATGCGCTCGATCTCCGCCGGCGGGCAGCCGTGCAGGGTGGACTCGGTGATGGAGTTGGAGACGCGCGCCGGGATGGACTCGACAAATGCGGCGTCGACATGCTCAAACTTGTCCAGGTTAGCGAGCGCCCAGGTGCGGCACTCGTTCCAAACCTCGGAGCCGCTGGCGTCCTTCATGCCCTCGATGTAGGCGTCGACCTTGGGGCTCTTGATGCCCTCGAGGTCATAGCCCACGGACATGTTGAAGACAAAGCCGTCCGGGCTTCCCAGGCCGTACTCGCGAGCGATGAGGTGGCAGGCGAACCATGCCTTCACGTACTCGGCAAAGGCCTGCGGAACCTCGAGCTCGGTCGACCACTCGCAGTTGTAGCACTCGTCCTGTGCCACGATGCAGGGCTTGTTCACACACTTGGAGAGCTCCTCGCCGTCCATAACCTGAACGGTCTTGAGCTCAAAGAAGCGGGAGCCGGCCACGTAGGATGCCACGATGTTCTGGGCAAGCTGCGTATTGGGACCGGCGGCCGGGCCAAACGGGGTCTCGATGCGCTCGTCAAAAATGGGAAGCGCGCCCTCCTGGTTGGTCGTGACCATCTTGCGCACGCCAAAGATGGCGCCCTGAGTCTTGTGCTCCTCGATGATCCAGTTCATCAGCTGCGAAAACGGGATCGGCCTCATGATGTCGCTCATAGTGAGCTCCTCTCTGTAACGCCCGGCGAGACCGCGCGGCGGGCGCAAATACGGTGTAGCGCTAGCACAGCGCCGGCGACCCCGCGGAGGTCGCCTATACGCGCGTCGGATGCGGCGAAACATCCGGCGCGCGTGAATCTACTTGTAATTAGTAGGCGCGATCGTTGAGCGTGCTCCAGAGCTTCTTGGACTCAGCCATGGTCCACGCGTTGATCTTTTCCTCATCAATGCCAACGAACTCGCGATCCTTGTACAGGACGCGGCCGTTGATGATGGTGGTGCGGCAGTTTTTGCCCATCATGCCAAAGAGCATGTGACCGTCGATGTTCTCCTCGCTCAGCGGCGTAAAGGGCTTGTAGTCCATAACGATAACGTCGGCGGCAGCGCCGGCCTCGAGCACACCGAGCTTGCGATCGAAGTACTTGCTCGCCATCTTGGCGTTGTTCTCGAACAGCATCGTCATGGCCTCGCACCAGCCCACGTTGGGCATGGCGGCGTTGTGGCGCTGAATGATCAGGAAGACCTTAAGGCTCTCGAGCATATCGTGGGTGTAGGCGTCGGTGCCCATGCACACGGGGATGCCGCGGCGGAAGAACTCGAGCACGGGGGCGCAGCCCACGGCGTTGCCCATATTGGATTCGGGGTTGTTGACGAGCCAGGTGCCGGACTCCTTGACGATATCCATCTCGGCAGGCGTCACGTGGATGCAGTGGCCGAGCATGGTGTCGGGACCCAGCAGGTTGTGCTGCAGCAGGCGCTCGACGGGGCTGATACCACCGCGGTTGAGGCGGGAATCCCACACGTCGTTCATGCCCTCGCACACATGGATGTGGAAGCCGGTCAGACCGTTGTTGGCCTCGGCCATCTTATCCATGGTCTCGTCCGAAAGCGTAAAGGTAGCATGTCCGCCAAACATGGCGGCGATCATGTGGTTGTCGTTATCGCGACGCTCCTTGGCGGCCCACTGGGCAAATTCGGCGTTCTCGGCAATGGCCTGGTCGCACTTTTCCTGGCCGCAGCGATCGGAGACCTCGTAGCACAGGCACGAACGCATGCCCAGCTCCTGAGCTGCATCCTTAATGGTAAAAAGGCTTCCCGGAATCTCGCAGAAGCTCGCGTGGTGATCGAAGATCGTGGTGACGCCGTCGCGGATGGAATCCAGAATCGTGGCATAGGCGCTGGCCTTGGTGCCGTCGAGCGTCAGGTTGTCGTCAATCTTCCACCACTGCTGCTCAAGATTCTCCAGGAAGTTGGTGGGGTTGCAGCCCTTAATGGCAAGGCCGCGGGCCAGACCCGAGTAGATGTGGGTGTGGCAGTTGATAAGTCCGGGCATGATGAGGTTGCCCTGGGCGTCGACGTACTCGGCATCCGGGTACTTGGCCTTGAGCTCGCGCTCGGGGCCCACTTCGACGATCGTATCTCCGTCAATGGCGACCGCACCGTTGGGAATAAACGGAGTCTGAGCGTTGCGGGTAAAGACGGAACCGTTAGCGACCAGAAGCATAAATGCTCCCTTCAACATCAGGGGCGGGGTTTGACACCTCTGACATGGCGGAAGTGCGAAGCGCCGGCCTACACCGGAAACGGGCCCTCTCCCGTCAACGCTTCACCAAAGGGACAAGCCCTTTGAAGTGCGGCTTGGCGCCGCATGGCGCCGGCGGACGAGGCGATGCGTCCGCCAGCGAATAGCACCGAATTGGTTACTTCTTGCTCTCGGGCAGGACCAGATCCACAGCGGCATCCTTGGCGGCATCGATGTGCTGAGCCACGACCGGCGTCTGCGGAAGGATCAGGTTAAGGACAATGGCCATGATGGCGGTGGGGGTCACGGCGTTGGAGCCGATGACGGTGGACACCCAGGTGGGCATGCCCTCGCCGGCGAGGCAGCCGCTGGCCATCCAAATACCCAGGCCAAAGACGACCGAGGTGCCGACGATGGTGGTGGTGCGCTGCGTGAGGCCCTCGCGGGTGAACATGCGCACACCGTTCATGGTGATGGTGCCAAAGACGCCGACGGTCGCGCCGCCGATGACAGGCTGCGGGATGGCGGAGAGCACGGCAGAGAGCTGCGGGAACAGACCGGCGATGGCAAAGACGGCCGCGATGATCACAAAGACCCACTTGTTGACGACCTTGTTGGAGCAGATGATGCCCACGTTCTGGCCAAGGGCGCTGGTGGGAAGACCGCCCAGCAGGCCGCCGACCATAGAGGTGAGGCCCTGGGACACAATAGCGCCGGAGAGCTCGCGCTCGGTGGGCATACGGTCGATGGAGCCCAGGCAGGCGGCGGAAACGTCACCGATAACCTGGATGGCAACCATGGGGAACACGACGGCGAGGGTAATGCAGACCTCGGGATCAAACTCGAGCGCGTAGGGCATGAGCTTGGGAAGAGCGAAGACCTGAGCGGTGGCGACGCTGGAGAAGTCGATCATGCCAAAGGGGATGGAGACGATCATGCCAACGATCATGCCAAAGAACACGGATCCCAGCTTGAGCGTGCCCTTGCCAAAGTTGGCGAGCGCAAAGACCACGGCGAAGGTGATAAGAGCGACGCACCAGGCCTGCGGGGTGCCCCACAGCGGCGTACCCATACCGCCGGCCATATACTTGACGGCCGTGGGATACAGCGAAACGCCGATGGAGAAGATGACCGTACCGGTCACGACGGGCGGGAACAGCCACTTGATCTTGCTGTAGGCCAGACCAAAGAGGACCGCGACGGCGCCGCCGACGATCTCGCCACCCAGCAGCGCACCAAAGCTAAAGCCCGAGGCACCCATGGCCTGCAGGGCCGGCAGGAACGCGAACGAAACGCCCATGACGATGGGCAGGCCGCCGCCGATGCGACGGAAGGGAGCGAAGGCCTGAAGGGCCGTATCGATCGCCGAAAGAATGAGGGCGACCTGGATGATGTCGGTGCTCTGTTGGCTATTAAAGCCGTAGACGCCGGCCATGATGACCGCCGGGGTAATGATGCCGGCAAACGATGCCAGTACGTGCTGAAGGGCACACGGGATCATTTCCTTAACGGGAGGCATGCCTTCGCGAGTGAACAGGGCTTCAGTGCCGTTCGTAACCGTCTCCTGGGTCATTTGACCACCAATCCTCGAAGTAGTTGTTTTCGCATCTAACGCTCTATTGTGACGCAGTGCGGGGTTGAGGTTGTGCCTTCATTGCATATCGTATTAAAGATGATTCTCATTCTCAATAATAATTTTTTGTTATCAGACTATTCTTCAGCTGAAATAACGCATTTCCGCAGGTCAGGAAAGTGTTTGGTCAAAATAGCATCTAACTTTTCTTTTGGTCAACCGTTTACCGCTAAATTCCTACCGTTCGTCTGCATTACGCAATGTACCTGCGGATATACGAGATGATGGGCAGCGTGTTACCATGAGAAAAAATTGTTATGAACATTTCCGATTTCACCCAAAGGAGTTGCCCGTGAACGAGACCGTACGTCGCTTTTTGCCGATGGTCGATTTTCTGGAGCAGATACTCGGCAAAAACAGCGAAATCGTGCTGCACGATTTCTCGGATCCCGACCACGCCATCGTTGATATTCGCAACGGCATCGTGAGCGGCCGCAAGGTCGGCGGTCCCGCCACCGATCTGGCACTCAAGATCATGCACGACGCCAAGTATCGCGACCTGCCGTTTATTACGGGCTACGAGGGGCGCGGTGCCGGCGGCAAGACGTTGGAGTCAGCGACGTACTTTATCCGCGAGAATGACGAGATCGTCGGTATGCTCTGCGTTAACACCGACCTCTCGACTGTGCGCTCCATCAACGCCATGGCGCAGCAGCTCATGGCGTGCTTCGACGCGGCGCCGACGCGCACGGAGCCCGCCCCTATCGAGGTCGAAAGCCTTTCGGAGTCCACACAGGAGCTCATCGACCGCAGCATTGCCGAGTTGCTGAGCGCGCGCGGGCTGGATGTAGCGTCGCTTGGTCAGAGCGACCGCGTGGACGTCATTCGCCACCTCAACGGTAACGGGGTGTTCATGCTCAAGGGTGCCGTGGCCTGCGCCGCCTCCGCGCTGGGCATCTCAGAGCCCAGCGTCTATCGCTACCTGCAAAAAGTCCGCAAGGAAGGCTAACGAGCAAAATGAAGCGCGGCTCCACAAGCGATCCGTCACTTGACAAAAGACCCTGCAGCTCGCACGCGCTGCAGGGTCTTTTTGCATGTCATGTTTAGTTGTGGCCAACGCCTTAGAGAGCGGCGACGACCTCGATCTCGACCAGACCGCCAGCCGGAAGGGCGGCAACCTGGAAAGCGCTGCGCGCGGGGAACGGGGCCTCGAACTTGGAGGCGTAGATCTCGTTCACGGCGGCGAAGTCGGCGATGTCGGCCAGGTAGACCGTGGTCTTGACGACATCGGCAAAGGTGGCGCCGGCAGCGGTCAGCAGGGCCTCGACGTTGGCGAGGGACTGCTTGGCCTGGGCCTCGACGCCCTCGGGCATCTTGCCAGTTGCGGGATCGATGCCCAGCTGGCCGGACAGGAACACCATGTTGCCGGCCTGGATACCGGGGGAATACGGGCCGATGGCTGCGGGTGCGTTATCGGAAGACACGACGGTCTTGCTCATGTTTTTCTCCTTACGATCAATTGAGAGAGCGTGAGCGCGGTGTTCACACCGGGAGGCACAGTTCGGTCTGAACACCGCGCTTGATTGGGATAGTACTCAAGGTTTCTGTTTGATGCAAGAATATTATCAGCTTGCGAGAATATTTTATCGCCCAACGGTTTCCCCGAACCGCTGAACGGTTCTCATGTGGAGCAGCCAGTCCAAGCTGCTGAAGACTTTGTCCTGCTTAGGCTGCGGGCGTCGCCCACCGCAGCGACGCCACTATACTTTTGAGTGTTTGAGCATTTTGAAAGGCAGGATATGACCGCAACCGCCAGTCGAACCACCAACCGCAGACCCGAGCTTTTAGCGCCCGCCGGAGGACCCGAGCCCTTTGCCGCCGCACTCGCCGCTGGCGCTGATGCCATCTACTGCGGCATGGGCAGCTTCAACGCCCGCCGCAAGGCCACCAACTTTACCGACGAGGCCTTTGAGCAAGCCTGCCGCGCCGCACATCTAGCCGGGTCGCGCGTCTACGTCACGGTCAACATCGTCATCAAGCAGTCCGAGATGGACGATGCGCTGCAACTCATCTATCGCTGCTCCACGCTGGGCGCCGACGCCTTCATTATCCAGGACTGGGGTCTGTTCTTTGAAGTCAAGCGCACCATGCCCGGCATCGAGACGCACATCTCAACCCAAGCAAACATCCACGACGACCGCGGAACCCTTTGGTGCCGTGAGCAGGGCGCCGACCGAGTGACCTTGTCGCGCGAGCTCTCCATTGACGAGATCGCCGCCATCCACGACGCCGCACCCGATGTGGACCTCGAGGTCTTTAGCCACGGTGCCATCTGCTTTTGTTACTCGGGCCTGTGCCTGCTCTCGAGCTTTGCCATGGCGGGCCGCTCGGCCAACCGCGGCATGTGCGCCCAGCCCTGCCGCCTGCCCTACGAGCTGATCGACGAGAACGGCCGCTCGCTCTCCCCTGCCGGTCGCGAGCGTGCGCTATGCCCGCGCGACACCAACACTTCGCAGCTTGTTCGCCGTCTGTATGACGCCGGCGCCGCATCGCTCAAGCTCGAGGGCCGCATGAAGGCCCCTGATTACGTGTACTCCATCGTCGACGTGTATCGTCATCAGATTGATGACATGCTGGCCGATGTTTCGACCTCCAAGGATGAGGATGCAGCCCGTCAGCGACAGCTCAAGCGCTGCTTTAACCGCGACTTTACGCACGCCTACCAAGACGGTACCTCGGGTGACGAGATGATGAGCTACGAGCGCTCCAACAACCGCGGCCAGATCGTGGGCACGGTGCTGGGCAGCCGCCCGGCCAACCGCGATGTGCGCGGCCTCAAGCCCGACGACCGCCGTCGCCGCGCCGCCATCGCCCGCATTGAGTTGTTTGAGCCCGTGGGCAAGGGCGACCTGCTGGAGCTTCGTCACGATAACGAGTTTGACCAGTTCCTGACCACCATTGCCGCCGATGATGCCGCCGCAGGCGACATCATCGAGTGCCGCGTGCCCCGCAGCATGCCCGAGGGCTGCCGCGTGCGCGTGATTCGAAGCCAGCGCGCCATTGACGCCGCCGGGGCTGCGCTCAAACGCGATGTGCTGCGCCGCCGCGCCGTAGACGTGTCCGTTGTGGCGCGTCTGGGCGAGCCGTTTACCGTTACGCTCACCTGCTGCGACGACCCTTCGCTTACGGCCACGGCCACGGGCTTTACCGTCGAGGCTGCCAAGACCCGCGCCGTCGAGGCATCCGATCTGGTTGAGCACGTCGGGCGCATGGGCTCCTCTCCCTTTGAGGCCGCAAGCTTTGACGTTTCGCTCGACGCCGGCTGCGGTATGGGCTTTTCCGCCGTGCACAAGGTGCGCGCCGCCGCTTGTAAGGCGCTGGAAGAGGCCATTCTGGCACCGTACGAGGAGCGCGCGAAAACGCTCGAGCTGCCGGTGCTCGACAAATGTACGCGCCCCATGCCCAAGCACTACCGCGACGAGCCGCAGATCTGCGCCACCGTCACCTCGCTCGAGGCCGCCGAGGCAGCCCGCGCGGAGGGTGCAACGCGCATCTATATGACCACCGACGCGCTCGAGGCTGTCGGACTCTCCCCTGCCGATGCATTTGAGCAGGGTATCGTGCCCGTACTCGGCGAGGTCTGCCGCGCCGTCGACCACGAGCGCGTCGATCCTTGGATCAATGCCGGAGCCACCGTCGCCGTCGGCAATATCTCCGAGCTCGCCGTAGCCGCTCATGCCGGCGCCACGGCCGAGATTCGCTCTTGCCTGCCGGTGCATAACACGCCCTGCATGGAGGCACTTGCCGAGCGCGGAGCCGGTGCGTTTTGGCTCTCGCCCGAGATCACGCTCGACGAGATCGTCTCGCTTGGCACCGCCGCGCCCGCAGCCCTGGGCATCACTGTGTTCGGCCGCCCGCGCGTTATGACGAGTGAGCACTGCATCCTGCAGGTGGCCAATGGCTGCATCCACGATTGCGCTAACTGCCGCCTGCGCGCCCGCAAGCTGTCACTCAAGAATATCGACGGCAAGGTCATGCCCGTACGCACCGACATCCATGGCCGCTCTCGCCTGTACGACGCCTACCCCATCGACCTCACGCCGCAGGTTCCTCAGCTGCTCGATGCCGGCGTGCGTCGTCTCATGGTAGACGGAACGCTGCTCGAGACAGATGAGGTGGGCCGTGCCGTCGCCCGCGTCCGTCGTGCCGTCGAAGCAGCACAGGCCGGCCGCAAGCCCGCCGCCCGCCTGCGCGGCGCCACCTCGGGCTGCATGTTTGTGGGAATTAGCTAACCGAAAGGCTTACACGTGAACGAAGAACCTCAAGTCCTTTACTGCGACGCCTGGCTCATGGCCATCGACAAGCCCGCCGGCATGATCGTCCACGGCGACGGCACCGGCGAGCGCACGCTCACCGACTACGCCAGCGACCTGCTGCTGGCGATGGGTGACGGCTTTGCCGCGACCGACATGCAGCCGCTCAACCGCCTGGACCGCAACACCACCGGCGTGGTGTTGTTTTCGCTCGACAAACAGACGCAGCCCGCCTTTGACCAAATGGTCATCGACCACGCCTTCGAAAAGCACTATCTGGCGCTGGCCGAGGGCAAGATCGACTGGAACGAGAAGCTCATCGACAAGCCCATCGCCCGCGACCGTCACGACAGCCGAAAGATGCGCGTCGGCGCCAGCGGCAAGCCGTCTCAAACTCGCGTGAAGGTGCTCAAACGTCTTAAGAGCCGTCGTGGCCTGCCCGCGCGCTCGTATATCGATGTCGAGTTGCTCACCGGCCGCAAGCACCAAATCCGTGTGCACCTGGCAAGCGAGCATCATCCCCTGGTTGGCGACGACCTGTACGGAACGCCGCGCCCCTGCGGCCTGATGCTCCACGCCCACAGCGTGTCCTTCACGCATCCCGTAACCGGCGAGCACATCCACATCGAAGCCCCCTGCCCCTGGGAGCCCTAAACCACCACAATGGGGACACCTTCGTGGTGGTTTTGGCCTTGTCTCGCTGTTAGACAGTGATGACGTTGTCCATTGCCCGGTACTTGGCGGGGACCTCGCCCGCAGTGATAATCGTTGCGTCGCGGAAGTCCGCGAACTTGACGGGCGCCACCATGCCAAATTTACTGGCGTCCGAGATTACAAAGCGTTTGGCGGTATGGCGCATCGAGATACGCTTGACCTGTGCTTCCTCGATATCGGGCGCCGTGAAGCCCTGCTCGGCGGCAATGCCGTTAGAGCCCCAAAAGCCACAGTTGAAGTTGTAGCGGTCTAAGGTTGCCAAGGCATCGGGGCCAACGAGCGCCTCGGTCTCGGGTTTGAGCTCGCCGCCCAACACCACGGTACGCATGCCGCGCAAAGCAAGGTGCTGAGCATGGAGCACGGAATCGGTCACATAGGTGACATCTTCAAGGTGTGGAAGATGCTCGATGAGCCTCAGCGTCGTCGAGCCCGAGTCGATGTATACAAAGCTCTCGGGCTCCACAAGCGCCGCCGCACGGGCGCAGATACGCTCCTTGTCGTCGTTATGGAGGTCGCTGCGCTCATTAAGCGTTAGGTCGCGCGTCACGTGCGCGCGCTCAAGACTCGTCGCTCCACCGTGGACCTTGGCGATGCGATGAGCTCGGTCGAGCGTCTGCAGGTCGCGCCGAATGGTAGACGCCGTCACGCCCAGGGCTTCGGCAAGCTCCGGCACGGTAACCGAGCCGGCCTGCTGCACCATCGACACGATCGCGTTGAGCCTATCTTCCGCAAGCATCGCTTACTCCTCCTCGGGGTACACAACTCCCCAGTCGGCGCGGAGCTTGGTCATAAGCTCCATAACATCAGAAGCATAATCCAGCAGCTCGCGCTTGGAGTCGTCGCCGGCAACGGCCTTCTCCAGGTCGGCCATCTCATAGCACAGGGCGTAAGCCTCGGTGCCGGCGTGGACCTCCTCGCGGTGGCCGTCCGCAGTCCACACGATGGTCGCGTGATCGGCACGCGGATAATCGTTGACCTCGATGTAGCACTTATCGAAGCTGATGACCGAGCGCTTGGGCTGCTTGGAGTGGAGCGTGAGGCTCACCACGCCCAGCTGCTGTTCGGAATTACGGCATACGATGCCGCCCGCAACGTCAACGCCGGTCTCACAGGTATTGCCCAGCGAGACAACCTCAGCGGGCTGGCTCGCCATAAAGAGGCGCATGACAGACAGGGCATACACGCCAATATCGAGCATGGCACCGCCAGCAAGGTTGCGGTTGTAGAAGCGGTTGGTCAGGTCGCCGTACTCCTTATAGCTGCCAAAGTTGAGTTGGGCGAGATTCATGCGGCCGAACTCACCGTCATCCATGCGGCGACGCAGCTCTTGATATAAGGGCATGTGAAGCACCGTGGTGGCGTCCATAAGGACGACGTTGTGATCACCGGCAATGGCGCGGGCCTCGTCGAGCTCGGCGGAGTTGAGGGTAATAGCCTTCTCACAGAGCACGTGCTTGCCGGCTGCCAGAGCGGATCGCAGGTAGGTGATGTGAGTGTTGTGCGGCGTGGTGATATAGACTGCGTCAATGTTCGGATCGGCATAGAGATCCTCGACCGTTTCATAGACCTTCTCAACGCCATACTGCTCTGCAAAAGCTTGAGCCTTGGACAGAGTGCGGTTGGCAACGCCCGCAAGCTTGCGGCCGGCAAGAGCGAGAGACTGGGCCATCTGGTTGGCGATAACGCCGCACCCGATCACAGCCCAACGAAGCTCGGGAGCCGTAAAAATATCGTTGGGGAATCGCTTGTCCTGGACCGAGGCAAATGCCGCCTTAGCGGCTGCTTCGGCGTCGAGCGGAGCCTGTTTGGAATCTGCCATTATGTGCCTCCTGAGGTATCGGAAGTCCTTCATTTCTAGCAACCCTATATTCGCACAATTGCGCGCGTATCTGCTCGTGTTTGCGTGTTTATTTGCTTATCGGTCATTATTTAGCCATAGTTTGCAGATGTTTGCGCGGTTATGCGCATTATCGCGCAAGGCTATGCGCGTAAATGCGCATGCGACGATCCTTATGAAACATAAAAGGGCGGAACACCATAGCCATAAAAGACAGAGTAGGCTGTATTACTCCACCCCTCTGGGGGGCGCAGCCATCAAAGGACTGTTCCAAACTGCCGGCAGATAGGGACTTCCCTAACTGCCGGCACATAGGGAACGTCCCCAGCTACCGGCGTTTCAACGGCACTCATTTAAGCCTGTCCCCAATGAATGCCAAGCGACGACCACTCATTTAAGTCTGTCCCCAATGAGTATGTCCCCAATGACTGCCAATCATCGGCCACTCATTTATGTCTGTCCCCAATGAGCCCCCAATGAGTAGGGATAGAAAAAGGCCCGGGTGCCTTGGGGCATCCGGGCCTTTGCTAGCAACTTGATGTTGCGGGCAGCTTAGAACTTGTGGCCGCACTTCTTGCAGACGCGCAGCTTGTTCTTGCCGTCCTTCTCGTGACCGACGCGGGTAACCTTACCGCACTCGGGGCAAACGAGATTGACGTTGGAGGCGTCGATAGGAGCCTCCTGCGAAACGATGCCGCCCTGCTGGTTGGCAGCGTTGGGCTTGACGGCCTTCTTGACGACCGAAACGCCCTCGACAACGACCTTGTTCTCGGCGGGGAGAGCACGCAGGACAACGCCCTGCTTGCCGCGATCCTTACCAGAGAGAACCTGGACCTTATCGCCCTTCTTGATATACATATATCTCCCCTAACTACAGGGTCTCGGGAGCGAGCGAGACGATCTTCATGTACTTCTTGTCACGAAGCTCGCGAGCGACGGGCCCGAAGATACGGGTGCCGACGGGCGAACCATCGTTGTTGATGACAACGCAGGCGTTCTCATCAAAGCGAATGTAGGAGCCATCCTTGCGGCGGATCTCCTTAACGGTGCGAACGACGACGCAACGGACAACGTCCTTCTTCTTGACGTTGGCGCCAGGGGTAGCCTCCTGGACAGCACCGATGAACACATCGCCGATGCCTGCATAACGACGCTTGGAACCGCCAAGCACCTTGATGCAGCGAATCTTGCGAGCGCCGGAGTTGTCGGCGACGTTCAGCATGGTTTGCATCTGAATCATGGTAGATGTTCCTCCGAACTAAGAACCGAAGAGAGGTGCGCAGCCTTTATACGGCCCGTGGTATGCAAGCCAGGCATACGCACATCTTCGGAAACGTACAAGTCGTAAGAGCGACTGCTTATTTAGCGCGCTCGACGACCTCGATGAGGCGCCAACGCTTCATCTTGGACATAGGACGGGTCTCCATAACGCGGACGGTGTCGCCCACGCCAGCCGTGCACTCCTCGTCGT
The DNA here is from genome assembly GCA_036299165.1 of Collinsella aerofaciens. Classification (GTDB taxonomy): domain Bacteria; phylum Actinomycetota; class Coriobacteriia; order Coriobacteriales; family Coriobacteriaceae; genus Collinsella; species Collinsella aerofaciens_BM. The sequence goes on from JAXJHR010000026.1 coordinate 19,612, forward strand.
GAGCGTGCAGCTTCTTGGAGCTGGTCATCATCTTGCCGTACTTGGGGTGACGCTTGCGCTCGGTGATGGTGACAACAATGGTCTTGGCACCGGAGACGGAGGTAACGACACCCGTACGGACCTTACGCGAGTTACGCGAATCAGTCATGTTCTCTCCTTAGGTCCTACTCGGCGACAGCGGACTTCTCCGCTGCGATCTCGCGGGCGCGCTGCTCCGTGAGGACGCGAGCGATGTCCTTCTTCACGGTGTTGACGCGAGCGGTGTTGTCCAGCTGGCTGGTGGCCATCTGGAAACGAAGGTTAAAGAGCTCGGCGCGCATTTCCTTCAGCTTCTCAACGAGCTGAGCGTCCGAGAGCTCACGAATCTCTGCGGGCTTCATTAGTTCTCCTCCTTGGCGGCGGCGGCGTCCTCAGCAGCCCACTTGGCCTCGAGAGCGGCCTCCTCAGCCATCTCCTTCTCGATGCGCTGCTCAGCGTTCTTAGCAGCAACAATCTTGGTCTTGATGGGAAGCTTGTGCTGTGCAAGACGCAGAGCCTCGCGAGCGACCTCCTCGGGCACGCCCTTGACCTCGAACATGATGCGGCCGGGCTTGACGACGGCCACCCACTCCTCGGGGTTACCCTTACCAGAACCCATGCGAGTCTCAGCAGGCTTCTTGGTGATGGGCTTATCAGGGAAGATCGTGATGTAGACACGACCGCCACGCTTCATGTAGCGGGTCATGGCAATACGAGCGGCCTCGATCTGACGGTTGGTGATCCAATGGGCCTCGAGAGCCTGGATACCAAACTCGCCGAAATGCAGCTCGGTATTACCCTTGGCCTGGCCCTTCATGGAGCCACGCTGCACCTTGCGGTGAAGAATACGCTTAGGGGCAAGCACTACTGACCCCTCCTCTCGGAGTTACGACGACGAGGACGGGAAGAGCCCTCGAGTGCAGGGTTGGGAACAGGCTGGCCCGGGAGCTTCTCGCCCAGGTAGATCCAGACCTTCACGCCGCAAGCGCCCATGGTGGTGCTGGCGACAGCCGTGCCGTAGTCGATCTTGGCACGGAGGGTGTGCAGAGGCACGCGACCCTCGCGGTACCACTCACGACGGCCCATCTCGGCACCGCCGAGACGACCGGAGCACTGGATACGGATGCCCTTAGCGCCGGCCTTGCGGGCGGACTGGACAGCCTTGCGCATAGCGCGACGGAAGGCAACGCGGCCCTCGAGCTGCTCGGCGATAGACTGAGCAACGAGGTTGGCGTCGAGCTCGGGGCGCTTGATCTCGACAACGTCGACGGAGAGCTGGCCCTTGGAGACGCCAGCGACCTTCTCGAGCTCGGTACGGAGGGTATCGATCTCGGCACCCTTCTTACCGATGACAACGCCGGGGCGAGCAGTGAGGATGATGACCTTCACCTTGTCGCCAGCGCGCTCGATCTCGACACGGGAGACAGCTGCGCGGGAAAGACGCTTCTCGAGGTACTTGCGGATCTCGAGATCGTTACCGAGGGTCTTAGCGTAATCCTTCTCTGCGAACCAGCGGGAGCGCCAGTTCTCGGTGATGCCAAGACGGAAGCCGGTGGGGTAGACTTTCTGACCCATACAGCTTTACGCCTCCTTTCGAGGAGCAACGACGACGGTGATGTGGGAAGTACGCTTCAGAATGCGAGAAGCGGAACCCTTGGCGCGGGGACGGATGCGCTTAAGCGTCGGACCCTCGTCAACATAGGCAGCGGCGACAACCAGGTTGTCGGCACGCAGACCGTTGTTGTTCTCGGCGTTCGCAACGGCGGAACGGAGAACCTTCTCGACATCCACGGCGACGGCGCGGTCGCAGAAGTGGAGAATGTCGAAGGCCTGAGCGACAGGCTTGCGGCGGATCAGATCGACCACCAGGCGGGCCTTGCTGGGGGAAACACGCACGTACTTAGCGACGGCGCGAACCTCGGTGGCCTCAGTTTCAATAGACTTAGTTGCCATTTACGGTTAACCCCCTATTTGGCCTTGTGGCCACGGAACGTACGAGTCGGCGCGAACTCGCCGAGCTTGTGACCAACCATGGACTCGGTAACATACACGGGCACATGCTTGCGGCCGTCGTGGACGGCGATGGTGTGACCAACCATCTCGGGGAAGATGGTGGACGCGCGGGACCAGGTCTTCACGACGTCCTTCTTGCCAGCCTCGTTCATCGCGGTGATACGCGAGAGAAGGCGAGTCTCCACGAACGGGCCCTTTTTGAGACTTCTGCTCATAAGTGCTTTCTCCTAAAACTCGGTATCCGAAATTACTTCTTACGGCGACGAATGATGTGCTGGTTCGAGACCTTCTTCTTCTTGCGCGTACGAAGGCCCTTCGTCGGCTTACCCCAGGGGGTAACGGAGGGACGACCAGAGGTGTGGTTCTTGCCCTCGCCACCGCCGTGCGGGTGGTCGACAGGGTTCATGACGGTACCGCGGACGGTCGGGCGCACGTTCATGTGACGCTTACGGCCGGCCTTGCCGATGACGATGTTGGAGTGATCGGCGTTGCCGACCTCACCGACGGTGGCGCGGCAGGTAACGAGGATGCGGCGCATCTCGGAGGAAGGCATACGGACGATAGCGTACTTGCCCTCCTTACCCATCAGCTGGCAGGAGTTACCGGCGGAACGGGCGATAGCAGCGCCCTTGCCCGGCTGGAACTCGACGGCGTGGATGAGCGTACCGACGGGAATGTCGGCGAGGGGCAGAGCGTTGCCCGGCTTGATGTCGGCGTCAGAACCGGACATGATGGTCTGACCGACCTCGAGGCCCTTGGGGGCCAGGATGTAGCGCTTCTCACCGTCAGCGTAGTGCAGCAGAGCGATGCGAGCGGAACGGTTCGGATCGTACTCGATCGTGGCAACCTTGGCGGGCACGCCGTCCTTGTTGCGCTTGAAGTCGATCACGCGGTAACGACGCTTCACGCCGCCGCCCTGGTGGCGGGTGGTGATGCGGCCGTTGTTGTTACGACCGGCCTTCTTGGGCAGGGGCTCGAGAAGAGACTTCTCGGGCTTGGTGCAGGTGATCTCGGAGAAATCGGAGATCGTCTGCCAACGCCTACCAGCGGAGGTCGGCTTAAGGTGCTTTACAGCCATTACAATCCCTTTCAATAGGAATCCGTTAGCCATCGCAGACAGGGATTCGAGGTTCTGCCTCGGGTGCGATGACACCGGACGTATACACGGTTCCGGGCGTGTCCATTTTATACGCCCAAAACCTTGAGCTCTCGCCTCCCCTATTTGGGAGGCATGAGCTCACTCAACAGCAGCGAGTCTTAGGCCTGGTTGCCAAAGACCTCGATGGTGTCGCCCTCGGCCAGCGTGACGATGGCCTTCTTCCAAGAACGGGTCTTGCCGGCGACATAGCGCACGCGCTTGGTCTTGGGCTTGACCGTCAGGGTGTTCACGCGAACGACCTTGACGCCGAAGATCTCCTCGACAGCGTCCTTGATCTGATACTTGTTAGCATCCTTGGCGACCTCGAACGTGTACTTGTTCAGCTCCATGCCGGAGAAGGAACGCTCGGACACGATCGGACGGATGATGATCTCGTGGGCGGTCATTTATGCAAGCACCTCCCCGAAGTGAGCGGCGATGTCGGCGGGCATCAGCACAGCGTTGTTGTTGACGAGATCGTAGGTGTTGGCCTCGTCAGCGGTGATGATAAACGTCTTGGGAATGTTGCGGAACGACAGGTAGGCGTTGACGTCCTCATCGCGAACGATGATGGTCAGACGCTTGCCCTCAAGACCGAGAGCCTTGAGCATGGCGACGGCAGCCTTGGTGGAAGGCTTCTCGAAGCCGTAGTCGTCGACGAGCACGAGCTCGCCATCGGCCAGCTTGGCGGACAGCGCGGAGCGCATAGCCAGCTTGACCTCCTTGTTGTTCATACGCTTAGCGTAGGAACGGGGCTTGGGGGCGAAGACAACGCCACCGTGACGCCACTGGGCAGCACGGATGGAACCCTGGCGGGCACGGCCGGTGCCCTTCTGACGCCAAGGCTTCTTGCCGCCACCGGAAACCTCAGAGCGACCCTTAGCAGACTGGGTGCCCTGACGCCAAGAGGCCATCTGGCACTTGACGATGTGGTGCATAACGTGGATGTTCGGCTCGATGCCGTACACCTCAGCGGCGAGCTCGGCCTCGGCGACCTTCTTGCCCTCGCTGTTCTTTACTTCAAACTTTGCCATTTAAGTGTTCTCCTTGGTATGACGCTGGGCTAAATGGGCTGGGCCCTTAGGCCATACGGATGGCGACGAGACCATTCTTGGCACCCGGGACAGCGCCCTTGACCAAGATGAGGTTCTGCTCGGCATCGATGCGGACAACGGAAAGGTTCTTGACGGTAACGCGCTCGTTACCCATGTGACCGGCCATCTTGACGCCCTTGAGGACGCGCGCAGGATAGGCGCACTGACCGATAGAACCGGGGTGACGCTGGAAGTGAGAACCATGCGTCATAGGACCGCGGCGCTGACCCCAGCGCTTGATGCGACCCTGGAAGCCCTTACCCTTGGAGGTACCGATGACGTCGACCTTCTCGACATCAGCGAAATCAGCGACGGTGACGACCTCGCCGACCTTGTGCTCCTCGCCGTTCTCGACGCGGACCTCACGAAGGAAGCGAACAGGCTCAACGCCAGCCTTGGCGAAGTGACCAGCCATGGGCTTGTTCACGTTCTTGGCCTTGATGTCGCCGAAACCGATCTGGACGGCGTCATAGCCGTCGGTTGCCTGAGTTTTAACCTGCGAGACAGCGCAGGGGCCAGCCTGGATGACCGTGACGGGAACGACGTTGTCGTCCTCGTCCCAAACCTGGGTCATGCCAATCTTGCGGCCGAGAATCATGCTGATCAAGATATGATCCCAACTCTCGCGTGGTCTTGGGACAATGCGTACACCACCGAGCGTACGCCCCTAGAGGACCACTACTTACACGACGTGCTCCCCAGCCTTGTATTTCGCCCGGACTACCTGACAACCCTATTAAGCAGGCATTTTGTCCAGCCAGAATACTCCCCTGGTTTCACACAGCTGTTTAGTATACACGGCTGCGGGCGTATCCATCGAGATTCATATTTCACTCACATTGTTTACGCAGGTAAAGTGCGTGGCACGTTCCCAGTGTGCGGCGGAGGGGGCGGGCCTGAGACATATTAAGGTTGTCGCGAGTTCCGCACGAACAGGAGAGCACTTAATGTGCTCTCCGTCGTGAGCAGGACTGTAGAGCAGCAACCTTAATATGTCTCAGGCCCGCCCCCTCCGCCGCACACTGGGAACGCCACGTTGATGTCTGCTAAACCTTGCTCGCTCAGGCTAATGACTTTGTTGGGGGTCCACTATTTGCTGGAGGGTGAACTTGCATTGGGACGGTTCGCCTTCTGCTTGTGGCTTTGCCTCATCGAAATCGAAGATCATGATGGCGCAGTTGGGGAGTTTTGTTGGGAGCTCGAAGCCCTCTGGGGCGGCAGCTCTAATGAATTGGCGGCTGGCGCTGCCGTGGCTTACTGCTAGGAGGGTTTCTATGCCCTCGGCGCCCATGAGATTGGAGAGGGCGCCTACCATGCGTTCTTGCAGCGCGCGGCTTCCTTCTCCTCCGAAGGGGACCAGGTCCTCGCCCGGATCCCAGACATCGGTGGGCAGGGCGTCGTGGGGGCCTTCTTCGAAGGTGCCGTAGCAGCGCTCGATGATGCCTTCGCAGGGCTCGACTGCGGCGTCCGGACCGAGGAGTTCGCATGCGACAAGACTTGCCGTGTCCATGGCTCGGCCTAAGGGTGATGAGACCACTTTGTCGGGGACGACGCTGTGGGCTTTGAGCCATGCGGCCGCTGCCCGTGCCTGCTGACGGCCCAGATCGGTGAGCGGTGAATCACAGCGACCCTGGACGAGCTTTTTGACGTTGAATTCCGTCTGGCCGTGGCGGAGTAGGTATAGGCGCTTCATGCTCTCCTCTTCTGTATAACTTGCTTTGCCGGCACAGCCCTACTCGTGGGTATGCCCTACGTAGTCTTCGTCGATCGTAATCTTGGCAATCGACTTGGGATATTCCGATTCGACCCGTTGTGCCAGCGCGTGCTTTAAGTCTTCGGCACTCATCTGCAGATCCGAGGGTCGCACGCAGTCAAAGATCACGTTGGTGTGCGTAGGACCCGGCACGCAGCGCAGGTCATGAATCGAAAGGCGGCTATCGATCTGTTGAGCCATGGCGTTAATGCGTAAACGCATGCTCGCCACATTGGGGTCATCGGTCACGATTGGATCGTAGTGAAGCGTGACAATCATGCCGTCTTCGTTCCTAAACGCCTGCTCGATGTTATCGAGCGTGTCATGGCTTTCCAGAGGGCTGGCCTCGGCTGCCATCTCGGCGTGAGCGCTTGCGAACTTCCTGCCCGGGCCGTAATCGTGAACCATCAGATCGTGAACGCCCAAAACGCCGGGATAGCTCATGATCTTGTCTCGAATGTGCTTGACCAGCTTAGGATCGGGCGACTGGCCCAAAAGCGGGCTCACCGTATCCTGGATGAGTTCAAAACCGCTCCAGCCAATATAGGCGCCAACGGCAAGGCCAACCCATGCGTCAAGATTGATGTGCGTCACCTGCGAAACAATCGCACATGCCAGCACGGCGCCTGTGGCAAGGACATCGTTCTTGGAATCCTGCGCGGTCGCATGCAGCGTCTCGGACTCAATGCGATCGCCGAGCTTTTGGTTGAGGGCCGCCATCCAGAGCTTTACGACCATCGAAAGTGCCAGGACTGCCACCAGGGCAAGCGAGAACTCGACAGGTTCGGGGTGGATGATGCGCTCAACCGAGGACTTCACCAGCTCAACGCCGATCAGCAGCACGAGCGCCGCCACGACCAGACCCGAGAGATACTCGTAGCGGCCATGTCCGTAAGGATGCTCGGGGTCCGCCGGCTTGCTCGCAAGTTTAAAGCCCAGCACGCTCACAATGTTTGAGCTGGCATCGGACAGGTTGTTCATGGCATCCGCCACAATCGAAACCGATCCCGACAGCACGCCAATTGCGCCCTTCGCAGCGCATAGTGCCACATTGGCGAGAATACACGCCACGCCCGTCAACGTGCCCACACGCGCACGGTCGCCCTGCGCACGCTTAACAATCCACTCGACCATCTACATCCGCCCCCACGGTGCTATCTATATATCTATTGCTCAAACGGATTGTAGTGTAGCCACTTTGCCCCACAGATACAAAAAGGCCGCAACCCACACGGGCCACGGCCTTAGAATGTGGCAAAGAAATCGTCCTTGTGTCGCACAGGTTTACGCGCTTGCCTCGGCCACGCTCTTCGAGGTTTCGGGCAAATCGGCTCCGTCCCCCGTCGCCCGCCCCTTCGCCGGCACCACGCCAAAGCAGTAGCTCAGCGCCGCAGACACCGCAAATGCCACACCGCCGGCAGCGCAGCACCACAGCAGGTTCGGGATGCCGCCCGTGGCAAAACCAATGACCATAAGGACATTCGTCATGCCGATGGTATAGGCCGTAACGTGGCCCACGGCCGCAACAAGACCTCCGACGGCGCCGCCAATGGCCATGCACGTCAGGCACCTGCCATATTTAAAGCCGCAACCGTACAGCGCCGGCTCGCTTACGCCGCCAAGAACACCCGAGATCGAATAGCCCAGCATGAGAGCCTTCTCGTCCTTATCCGCAACGCGGAGCGACGCGCCAAAGGGCATGCCCCAAACGGCGAACGTTGCCATCGTCGCGGCGATCAGGATGCACGAATCCGTTCCCACACTCATAAACTGCGCATAGGCGAGCGATAGGACGACGTTACTGACGCCCGCGATCTTAAGGAACTCCCAGCCCGCGGCAAGCCCCATGAGCGTGAGCAGCGACACGATGCCACCGGAATTGCCAAGCATAAACATAAGCTGGCCCAACAGCATGCCCAAATAGCTACCCGCCGGCGCCGTAATACACAGCGAAACCGGAACCATGACAAGCATGGTCGCAAACGGAACGAACGAAAAAGCCACGGCCTTAGGGATAACGCGCCGAAAGAAACACTCCACTTGCCAAAGCACGGGCACCGAAATGAGAACCGGAATAACAGTCGTCGTGTAATCGTTGACCGGCGCGGGAAGCAGGCCATACACGGAAGTCATCGATGCCCCCGTCGTCGATGCGGCATCGACGAGCTTAAGCAGATCGGGCGCAATCAATACGCCGCCCAGCATCATGCCCAGCTGCTCCGAGCAACCGAGCTGGCGGGCAGCCGCCCAACCAAGATAAACGGGCAAAAAGTAGTAGCCGGCGTTATAGAGCCAACTGTAGAACAGGCGATAGATTTCGGAATCGGCAGACCACAGGCCCAGCATGCCTTCACCCATAATGACGGCGACGGTGCGGAACAACGCCGCGCAGACAATAAACGGCAGCGCCGACATCATGCTTTTGGACAGATAGTCCACCACGGCCATGGCGTTTGATGAGACCGTCGTTGTAAACGAGGTGTTAGAAACTTGTGACACAGGAACCCTTTCCCAATGTGACATGCGGACTGTCCCTTTGTCACATCGTGCGGTACCGGCCGATTGCGCGGTACTTTTCGTAGCGGAGGTTTGTGAGGGTCGCGTCGTCGAGTTGCCCAAGCGTATCGAAGGCATCAAATGCCGAGGACATGACGGCACCGGCGATCTCCTCATGCGACAGACCCCTATCGTCAACAATGCCGTCGATGATGCCGAGCGCCAACAGGTCGGGAGCCGTGAGCTTAAGCGCCTCGGCGGCCTCATTCGCGCGCTCGGTATCCTTCCACAGGATCGACGCACAGGCCTCAGGGCTCACGACCGAATAGGCCGAGCTCGAGAGCATCAGGATGCGGTCGGCCACGGACAGCGCCAGCGCGCCACCAGAGCCGCCCTCGCCTGTCACCACCGAGACAATCGGCGTCTTAAGGCCGCTCATCTCCATGAGGTTCTGGGCAATCGCCTCACCCTGGCCGCGTTCCTCGGCACCGATGCCGCAAAACGCGCCCGAAGTATCGACCAGGCACAGAACCGGTCGACCAAACTTTTCGGCCTGGCGCATCAGGCGACGCGCTTTGCGGTAGCCCTCGGGATGTGCCATACCAAAGTTGCGACGCATGCGCTCTTTGGTCGTGGTGCCGCGCTCGATGGCGATGACCGTTACGGGGCGTCCGTCTTTCCAGCCAATGCCAGCCACCACAGCAGCGTCGTCGCCAAAGTAGCGGTCGCCGTGCAGCTCCACAAATCCATCCAGGCCCAGCGAGATCATCTCGCCTGCCGTGGTGCGATCTGCCGAGCGGGTCTGCTTGACAATCTCGAGCGCGGTTTTTGGTGCGGCCGAGCGCTTGAACAAGTGTCCCAGCTTTTTGCCGCGGCGACCCGTATGCACGATCTCATGCGGTGCCCCCAGGCCGGGCGCGTGCCCTTCGTGCAGCGCCAGCAGCTCGCCTACCGTGAGCGCAATCTCGCCACGCGGAACAACGGCATCGCAAAAGCCGTGCTCCAGCAAAAACTCGGAGCGCTGGAATCCCTTGGGCAGGCGCTTGTGCATGTTCTGCTCGATCACGCGCGGGCCGGCAAATGCCGTCAGGGCATCGGGCTCGGCCAGGATAATGTCGCCCTCCATGGCAAAACTCGCGGTTACGCCTCCGGTCGTGGGGTCGGTGAGCACCGTGATATACAGGCCGCCCGCCTCGCTGTGGCGCCTAACCGCCGCAGAAATCTTGGCCATCTGCATAAGCGATGTCACGCCCTCTTGCATGCGCGCACCGCCCGAAACGGTAAAGCCGACAACTGACAACCCCAGCTCGGTCGCATGCTCAAATGTGCGACAGATCTTCTCGCCCACCACGGAACCCATCGAGCCCATCATAAAGTTGGCGTCCATAAAGAAGAGCGCCGTATCGCAACCGCAGATTTTGCCTCTGCCGCACACAACGGCATCGCGCTCGCCCGAACGCTCGCTCACGCTCTTGAGCTTGTCGGCATAACCGGGAAACGAGAGGAAGTCCTCCGACGCCAGATTGGCATCCCATTCCTCAAACGTGCCCTCGTCAACCGTCATGCGCATGCGCGCGCGACCGCTCACGCGAAAGTGTTTTCCGCAACGAGGGCAGACCTCGAGGTTGTCGTGCAGACGCGCCTCATCGATCACGCGGCGGCACTCCGGGCACTTGATAAACACGTGGCGCGCGGGAAACTCGGCGCACGACTCGGTCATCGGTCCCTCGAGGACGTTGACCGTCTTCGCTTTTCTATTCATCAGCATAGAGATGCCCCATCAGATCGGTGTGATACATGCCCGACAAGAACTCGTCGTTTGCCAGCACGTCGAGCTGAAGCTCGCTGTTTTCGCTCACGCCCTCAATCACGAGCTCGCCCAGGGCCGAGCGCATCTTGCGAATGGCGCCGTCACGCGTGGGCGCACACACGATGAGCTTGCCAAGCATGGAGTCGTAGTACGGCGGAACTTTCGCACCGGTAAACATGGCGGAATCCCAGCGCACGCGCGGACCACCCGGCACACGCAACGCGGTGACCGTTCCGCATGACGGCAGAAAGTCCGGCGTTTCGGCATTGATGCGGCACTCCATGGCGTGGTTGCGGACCGGCATGTCCTCCTGCTCAAAGGGCAGAGGCTGGCCGGCTGCCACGCGCAGCTGCCACTTGACCAAGTCGGTATCGGTCACAAACTCCGTAACCGGATGCTCCACCTGCAAGCGCGTGTTCATTTCCATAAAGTAGAAATTGCCGTCGTCCGAATACAGGAACTCGATGGTACCGGCTCCTTCGTAGCCGACGGCACGAGCCAGGTCACGCGCTGCCTTGTGCATGCGAGCACGAATGTCGTCGTGTCCGTCGAGGCACGGCGCGGGGCTCTCCTCGATTAGCTTTTGGTTGCGCCGCTGCACCGAGCACTCGCGCTCGCCGAGCGAAAACACATGGCCCTGCTTATCGGCCATAATCTGTACCTCAACGTGATGCGCCGGCGCGACGAACTTCTCCATGTAGCACTCGCCGTCGCCAAAAACGGCCTCGCCCTCGGCGCGTGCTTCAATAAAGGCCTTTGCCGCATCTTCCACGCGATCGACCTTGCGAATGCCGCGACCGCCGCCACCTGCACGCGCCTTAATGAGCACGGGGCAGCCAATGCGCTCGGCCTCGGCCGTTGCCTCCTCGGGGCTTTTGAGCAAATCGCAGCCCGGCACGATGGGCACGCCCGCCGCGGCAGCCGTTCGACGCGCGGCGTCCTTATCGCCCATGCTGTCGATCACCTCGGCCGAAGGACCGATAAACGCCAGGCCATACTTGTCGCAGTCGCGTACGAAGCTCGCCTTCTCGGAGAAAAAGCCATAGCCGGGATGAATTGCCTTGGCTCCCGACTTTACGGCACAGGTGAGCACGGCATCGTCGTTGAGGTAGCTCTCGGCAAGACGCGGGCCACCGATGCAATATGCCTCGTCGGCAAGCTGCACGTGCAGCGCGTCCGCATCGGCCGTGGAATAGACGGCGACGGTCTTGATGCCCATATCGCGGCACGCGCGGATAACACGGACCGCGACTTCGCCACGGTTGGCAATGAGCACTTTGTCGAACATGAAGCCTTCCTTAACTTTCGTGCATGAGTGCAAAGGACATATCGGCGCGGCAGCAAACCTCACCGTTGACGCTCGCAGTACCCGTCGCAAAGCGGAACGGCCCGCGCGCACGCGTGATGGTGCACACCAGATCAACCGTGTCGCCCGGGCGCACCGGACGCTTAAAGCGCACCTTATCGAGGCTCGTATAGAACGGCGTCGCGCCGCGCGCCTCCTCATCGCCCATCAGCAGCACGCAGCAGTTCTGGGCGAGCATCTCGCACTGAATCACGCCGGGGACGACCGGGTTTCCCGGAAAATGCCCCTGCAAAAAGTACTCGTCGCCCGTGATCGTGATCTTGCCGTGGGCCTCGTCGCCCACCAGCTCGGCCTCGTCGAGCAAAAGCATCGGCTCGCGATGCGGTAACAGCTTCTTGAGCTCTTCTTTGTTCATGGATATCACCTATCCGATCCTCATGAGACAGCTGCCAAACTCCACGAGGTCGCCGTCGGCCACGCAGATCTCGAGCACCTCACCGTCTGCCTCGGCCGTCACCTCGTTGAGAACCTTCATGGCCTCGATGATGCAAAGGGTCTCGCCAGCCTTGACCTTGGAGCCCACGTGCACAAACGGTTCGTCGCCCGGCGCCGGGGCAGCATAGAAAACGCCGACCATGGGAGCGGTCACCTCGGTGCCCTTGGGCTCCTGTGCGGCGGCAGGTGTCTGCGCGGCGGGCTCCGGTGCGGCAGGCGCGACTGTGGGAGCTGCAACTGGAGCGGCCATAGCGCTCGGCATAGGCATGGGCACGGCAACCGGCTGCGCGGCGCTCGCGCGCTCGAGTTCGACCGCGGTGCCATCGGGCTCCTCAACGCGTACGCGCGTGAGGCCGCGGTCCTCCATAACATCGGCTATCTCGGCAAGTCTTTTGGAATCCATGCTCTAGCTCCTCGTATATCTACGCAGCGCGATGGCGGCGTTGTGTCCGCCAAAGCCCAGGTTGGTCGAAAGCGCCCAGGTAAGGTCGGCGCGAACCGCGCGATTGGGCGTGTAGTCAAGATCGCAGGCGGGATCGGGCGTGTGGTAGTTAATGGTCGGCGGCACCACGCCCTGCTCGAGCGCCATGGCGCAGGCCATGACCTCGATGGCGCCCGTGGCACCGATCATGTGGCCGGTCATCGACTTAGTCGACGAGACGTGCGCGGCGCGCGCCGCGTCCTCGCCGAGCGCACGCTTAATGCCCGCCGTCTCGGACGAATCGTTGAGCTTGGTCGATGTGCCGTGGGCATTGATGTAGAGACCCTCGGAAGGCTTGACGTCGCCTTCGGTCACCGCCAGCGATATCGCGCGGGCAATGCCGGCAGCCTCGGGATCAGGGCTCGTGATGTGATAGGCATCATCGGTGTTGCCGTAGCCCACGACCTCAGCATAAATGTGCGCACCGCGCGCCTGCGCATGTTCCATGCTCTCGAGCACGAGCACACAGGCGCCCTCGCCCATCACAAAGCCATCGCGGTCTGCATCGAACGGACGGCAGGCCGTCGCGGAATCGGGGTTGGTGGTCAATGCGCGGCAGGACGTAAAGCCCGCAACGGCATCGGGGATAATTGCGGCCTCGGCGCCGCCCGCGAGGATCGCGTCGGCATAGCCGTGCTTGATGGCGCGGAACGCCTCGCCCACCGCATGGGCCGAGGTTGCGCACGCGGTCACCACGGGCAGGGTCGGGCCCTTTGCCTTGTGGCGGATTGCGATATTGCCCGATGCCATGTTGGGGATCATCATCGCGATCATATAGGGCGATGCGCGACGAGGCCCGCGATCGGCGATCGTGTGAACGTTGTCGACAAGCGTCTGCATGCCGCCCACGCCTGAACCCACGTAGACGCCCAGGCGCTCGCGATCGATGGCGCCCTCGACATCAAAGCCCGCATCGTGCATGGCCTCGTCTGACGCCGCCAGGGCAAACTGGACGCAGGGGTCCAGGTGCTTGGCGTCACGCTTGCCAAAGTACTCGTTGCCGTCAAAGCCCTTGACCTCGGCTGCCACCTTGACGGCAAACGCATCGGTATCGAAGTGCGTGATCGGGCCGATGCCGCACGTGCCGGCGCACATGGCCGCCCAGGTGGCAAGCGCGGTGTTGCCGAGCGGCGATACGGCACCGATGCCGGTGATTGCAACTCTCTGTTCCATCATGGTCTCCTCATCCAAGCCGTTGTGTGGCTCTGGTTTCTACATCGCCATTCCGCCGTCGACGCGCACGACCTCGCCCGTAATGTAGGCAGCCGCATCGCTCGCTAAAAAGCGCACCACACCGGCCACCTCCTCGGGCTGCGCCATACGCTTAAGGGGAATCTGCTCCTCGGTTGCCGCACGCACCTTCTCCGAGAGCTTTGCCGTCATATCGGTCTCGACAAACCCGGGGGCGACCGCGTTCACTCGTACGCCGCGTGGCGCAAGCTCGCGCGCCGCCGCCTTGGTCAGACCGATGACGCCCGCCTTGGAGGCGGCGTAGTTGGCCTGTCCGGCATTGCCCATCAGGCCCACAACCGAGCTCATGTTGACGACGCAGCCGCCGCGCTGGCGCATAAAGGTCTTGGTGAGCGCACGCGTCGTGTTAAACGTTCCTTTAAGATTGACATCGAGCACGCGATCGAAGGCGTCATCGCCCATGCGCATGAGCAGGCCATCGCGGGTGATGCCAGCGTTGTTGACGAGCGCCCAAATGGAGCCAAAGTCGTTGAGGACCGCTTCCACGCACGCGTTGACGGCAGCGGGGTCGGCCACGTCACATTGATATGAGCGCGCCGTGGCGCCAGCCGCCTCGCAGGCGTCGCACGTCTCGCGCGCCGCATCGACGCTGCCGGCATAGACGACGGCGATATCGTAGCCATCCTCCGCCAGACCGATAGCGCAGGCGCGGCCGATACCCCGCGAGCCGCCCGTGACCAGTGCCACGCGACGTGAGTCGTTGCGCTCGAGCGCGCCATTGTTCAAGTTGCCCATGTCATTCCTTTCGGGTTACAGCCCTGTGGACTATGCGAGCTCGTCGGCAATAGCTGCGACCTGCTCGGCCGTCTCGCACGAATACACACGAACGTCGCTCAACGTACGCTTGATCAGGCCGGACAGCGTTTTGCCGGGGCCGACCTCAATAAATGTGCCGATGCCTTGATCCTGCAGAGCATGCAGCGTATCGACCCAGCGCACGGCATTGCTCACCTGATTGGCCAAGACATCCGATGCCGTCTGGGGGTCCGCCGGATAGGGCGCCGCTGTCATATTTGCCAAAACAGGAATGAGCAACGGGGACGGCGCGTGACCGGCCTCAATATATGCGGCAAGGCCACAGGTCGCCTCGGCCATATAGGGGCTATGAAATGCACCCGACACCGCGACCTTCATGGCGCGGCCGCCAGCCTCTTTTACTAGGACGTCGAGGGTCTGCAGCGCATCGGGCGCTCCGGCCACAACCGTCTGCTGGGGACTGTTGTAGTTGACCGGCCAGCAGTCCTCGCCGGCCTGCGCAGCCAGGTTCTCGACTTGCGCAGCATCAAGTTTGATGACGGCGCGCATGCCGCCAGGGTGACGCTCGGCCGCCGTGGCCATCAATGCCGCGCGCTCACACACGAGCTCAAAACCCGCTCGCGTATCGAATGCCCCCGCAAAGCTGAGTGCAGCGACCTCGCCCAGCGAGAATCCCGCACAGGCGGCAGGCACCACGCCGCGCTCGCGCAGGGCGACGGCGACAGCCAAGTCGTGCACGAACACGCAAGGCTGCGTGTTCTCGGTCTGCGAGAGCTCCTCCTTGGAGGCGCTCCGGCACTGCTCGCTCGTCCCCGGGCGCACCTCGTCGGCAATGGTGAACACCTCGGCGGCCGCCGGCGATGTCTCGATCAGGTCGACGCCCATCGCGGGGTGTTGGGCACCCTGGCCGGCAAACAGAAACGCTACGCTACCCATGCGGACGCACCCTTCAGGACGCGCTCGGCGCCATCGACCAGATCGTCAACGATTTCGCGTGCGCTCTGGCGCTCGCTAACCATGCCGGCAATCTGTCCACACAAAAACGAACCCTCTTCGTAGTTGCCGTCCTTGGCGGCCTTACGCAGCGCACCGGTTCCCATAGCACCGAGCTCCTCGGCACTCGCGCCGGAACCCTCGCTCTTGGCATAGGCGTTGGTGAAGGGGCTCTTGAGGGCGCGCACTGGATGTCCCGTCGAGCGACCGGTCGCACGCGTTGAAGTGTCGTTGGCCTTCAGGACCATCTCTTTGTACTGCTCCGAGACGGTGCACTCGTCTGCGACCAGAAAGCGCGTACCCACTTGCACGCCTTCGGCGCCCAGCATAAAGGCGGCCGCCACGCCGCGGCCGTCGGCAATACCGCCGGCGGCCAAGACGGGGATGTCAACCGCATCGACGACCTGCGGCACCAGTGCCATCGTCGAGGTCTCGCCAATATGGCCGCCCGATTCGGTACCCTCGGCAACAACCGCCGTGGCTCCACGACGTGCCACGAGGCGCGCCAGCGCCACCGAGGCAACGACCGGGATGACCTTGATGCCCGCCTCGTTCCACGCCTTCATGTACTTGGCGGGATTGCCGGCGCCCGTCACGACGACCGGCACTCGCTCGTCAATCACGACCTGTGCAACCTCGTCGGCGAACGGGCTAATGAGCATGACGTTGACGCCAAAGGGCTTATCCGTCCTGGCGCGCAGCTCGTGAATCTGGTCGCGCAGCCAGTTGGCGTCGGCGTTCATGGCCGCAATGATGCCTAAGCCACCCGCCTCGGACACTGCGGACGCCAGCGAGGCATCGGCAATCCAGGCCATACCGCCCTGGAACACGGGCTTTTCGATGCCGAGCAGATCGCAGAGAGGAGTCTTGAGCATCTCTACTTCTCCAATGCCGCCTCGACCGTATCGGCGAACTCGCCGACCGTCTTGGGGTTCTCCTCGGTATCGAGCTGGATGCCAAACTCGTCCTCGACGGCGACGAGGATCTCGACGGTGCCCAGGCTGTCGAGACCAATCTCCTCGAGCGTGGACTCGGGCTTCATCTCAACGTCGTCAAGACCAGCGGTCTCGCGGATAACGTCGCAAACGCGCTCGAAGGTCTTCTGATCTGCCATGGTAGTTCTCCTTTGGTTGTGCCCTAGGGCGTTTTTATTTCCTATGTGCGACTACTTCCAACGAAGCAGATAGCCACCTATATCCAGACCGGCGCCAAATCCAACCAAGGCGATCGTGTCGCCCGTGTGAAGTGCACCGGCGTTTGCCAGCCGGTCGAGGGCAAGCGGAATGCATGCGCTCGAAATGTTGCCGGTCTCGCGCAACGTGCGAACCACACGCTCGTCCGGCACGCCCAGACGCTTGACCGCCTGGCTCAGGATTCGTTCGTTAGCCTGATGGAATACAAAATGATCGATGTCTTCGACCAAAATGCTCGCATCGATCGCAAGCTTATGGACCGTGTCACAGATGGCGTTGACGCCGAACTTGAACACGCGGCGGCCATTCATGGACAGCACGCTCGCGCTATCTGCGGAAGCCTTAAACGGCGAGGTACCGACCAGACCGGGAACGCGCAACGTCTCGACGTCGGGCGCCGTCGAAAGCTCAACGGCAAGGGGGTTGTCTCCCCCAGCTTCAATCACTGCGGCGCCTGCCCCATCGCCAAATAGCACGCAGGTGGCACGGTCGGTCCACTCGAGCGCGCGCGTCATCTGCTCGGCAGCAACAACAAGCACGCGCTCGGCACGGCTGCGGGCGATATAGCCCTCGGCGACATCGAGCGCAAATACGAAGCCGGCACAAGCCGCCGAGACATCGAAGGCAGGGCACGTCGCGCCTAGTCGCTCAGCAACGGCGCACGCCTCGGCGGGAACAAGGTGGTCACCCGTCGTCGTCGAGCAGACGATCAGATCCAGCTGGCTCGCGTCGATTCCGGACACCTGGAGTGCCCGCTCGCTCGCTGCTACGGCAAGGTCGTCAAGTGACTCGGTGGTGCAGACGTGGCGGCTCTTGATACCTGTGCGAGTAAAAATCCACTCATCCGAGGTATCGAGGAACTCAGACAGCTCGTCATTGGAAACACTGCGCTCAGGAAGTGCCGAACCTGTTCCAAGAATCGTGAAACCCATCACTAACCTCCTTTGAGTTGTTGACGTGTTTACATCGACCAAGAGAGGATAACGCATTTCAGTCTTTGTTGACGTGTTAACATTAAATTGTCCAAATGCGACAAAGGCTTCACATTGTGTCTATCTCTCGACACCATTGCGTCATTCACTTATTCAATAAGGAGGTAGCAGCCGCTATGGATGCCCAATTAACGATTGTCGATGTAACCGGATCGACCAACGATGACCTGCTCGAGGCAGGAAAACAGGGTGCGCCGCACGGCACAGGACTTGCCGCCCGCGCGCAAACGGCAGGACGCGGCCGGCGCGGCCACAAGTGGGATTCAACCGCCGGCAACCTATTGCTTTCGATTGTCCTGCGTCCATGCGTTAATCCCGCAAAGTACTCTGGTCTTGCCGCCGTCAGCGGCCTAGCGGTGCTCGAAGCACTCGAAAAGCAAGGCCTTGCAAGCGAAATAGCCCTCAAGTGGCCCAACGACCTGGTCGCGCGAGGACGCAAGCTCGGCGGCATTCTGGTCGAGGCCGCACGCGATAACGAAGGCAAACCTTTCGCCGTCTGCGGCATTGGTGTCAACGTAAACTACACGCCCCAAGAGGTGCCCGATGGCGGCCTGGCGGCAATTGGCCTCTCGGACCTCAACGAGAGCGTTCCCGCCGTCGACATGCTCCTCGATGAGGTCTATCACGCAGTTATAGACGCTGTAGATACCTGGGCAGAGCGCCTCAACGCCATGGAAGAAAACGCCGGACCGCTCGCGCCCGTCCACGACGAATATGTCGCACACCTCAATTGGATTGGGGAGCACGTTATCGCCCGCTCCCCCGCTGGAGACGAGCTGGCACGCGGCATATTTAGAACGGTCGACGATTGCGGCCGCGCAAGCATTGAGACCGAGAGCGGCTTGTGCGTCTTCCACTTCGAAGAAGCGTCCTTGCGCCCCCTGAGCGAATAGGGCGCCGCAGCCATCAGCTCGGCAGACGAATTCGCTATCCCAAAATCTAAACTCAAAACAAAAGAGCCCCGCTACCAAGATGGCAGCGGGGCTCTATAAGCTATGAGCGATATCGCTTAGAGCTTGATGTCGATGTCGACGCCAGCGGGGAGGTCGAGACGCATGAGCGAATCAACGGTGCCCGAGGTGGGGTCGAGGATGTCGATGAGGCGCTTGTGGGTGCGCATCTCGAACTGCTCACGGGAGTCCTTGTTCACGTGCGGCGAGCGGATAACCGTGTACAGGTTGCGCTCGGTGGGCAGGGGGACAGGACCGGAAACGCGAGCGCCGGTCTTCTGAGCGGTCTCGACGATGAGCTTCGCGGACTGATCGACGACCTCGTGATCATAGCCCTTGAGGCGAATGCGGATCTTCTGGGTAGCCAACTTAAACCTCCAAAGAGTGCGAGAGATGTTCTCGCGGATTACGTAACAGGGAGCTCGAACTTAGGCGTTCTTGCTCATGACCTCGTCCACGATGGACTTGGGCGCGGGCTCATAAGAGTCGAACTGCATCGTGTAGGATGCACGGCCCTGGGTCTGGGAGCGAAGATCGGTAGCGTAACCGAACATCTCGCCCAGCGGCACCTTGGCACGGATGAGCTTGCTGTTCTTGCGATCCTCCATGCCCTCGATCTTGCCGCGGCGACCGGAGAGGTTGCCCATAACGTCGCCCATGTACTGCTCGGGGGTCTCAACCTCGACAGCCATGATCGGCTCGAGCAGCTGCGGATCGGACTTCTTGAGGGCGTCCTTGATAGCCATGGAACCGGCGATCTTGAAGGCGGCCTCGGAGGAGTCGACCTCGTGGTAAGAACCGTCGAACAGGGTGACCTTAACGTCGAGGACCGGGAAGCCGGCGATAACACCGGTGTTCAGGGCCTCCTGGATGCCCTTGTCGATGGACGGGATGTACTCCTTGGGCACGACGCCGCCGACGATAGCGTTGACGAACTCGTAGCCGAAGCCCTCCTCCATCTTCTCGAGCTTGATGACGGCGTGGCCGTACTGACCGCGACCGCCGGACTGACGGACGAACTTGCCCTCAGCCTTCTCGACGTCGTGACCAGCGGTCTCGCGGTAGGCAACCTGGGGCTTACCAACGTTAGCGTCAACCTTGAACTCGCGGAGCAGACGGTCGACGATGATCTCGAGGTGCAGCTCGCCCATGCCGGCGATGATGGTCTGGCCGGTCTCGTGGTTGGTGGACACCTGGAAGGTCGGGTCCTCCTCGGCGAGCTTGGTCAGAGCCAGGGACATCTTGTCCTGCTCGGCCTTGGTCTTGGGCTCGATGGCAACGTCGATAACGGGCTTAGCGAACTCGATCTTCTCGAGGACGATCTCCTTGCCCTCGGCGCACAGGGTGTCACCGGTGGTGGAGTTCTTGAAGCCGACGCAAGCGACGATGTCGCCAGCGGCAGCGTCGTCACGGTCGATACGCTCGGCGGCGTTCATCTCGAGGATGCGGCCGAGGCGCTCGCGCTGACCGTTGGAAGCGTTGACCACGTAGGAGCCGGACTCGGCGCGGCCGGAGTAAACGCGGACATAGGTGAGCTTACCGACGAACGGGTCGGTCATGATCTTGAAGACCAGGCCGGAGAAGGGCTCGTCGAAGGAAGGATGACGCTGAATCTCCTCGCCGGTGTCCGGATCGGTACCGGTGACGGCCTCGACGTCGAGCGGGCTGGGCAGGTAGTCGACGACAGCGTCGAGCAGCTCCTGAACGCCCTTGTTCTTGTAGGCGGAACCCACGAAGACGAGGTTGAGCTCGTTGGCCAGAACGCCCTTGCGCAGAGCAGCCTTGAGCTCCTCGACGGTGAAGTCCTCCTCCATGAGAATCTTCTCCATGAGCTCGTCGTCAAAGCTGGCAGCAGCGTCGAGGAGCTCCTCGCGCTTGGTGGCAGCGATGTCGGCAAACTCAGCCGGGATCTCGTCCATCGGCTCGGGGTAGGTCATGCCCTTCTCGTCGGCCTTGAAGTCCCATGCAGTCATGGTGACCAGGTCGATGACGCCCCAGAAGTTGTCCTCGGCGCCCATCGGGACCTGAGCGGCCACGGCGTTAGCGTCGAGACGATCCTTCATGGTCTCGATAGCGTTGAAGAAGTCAGCGCCCACGCGGTCATACTTGTTGATGAAGGCGATGCGGGGGACGTTGAAGGTGGAAGCCTGACGCCAAACGGTCTCAGACTGGGGCTGAACGCCGGCAACGGCGTCGAAGACGGCGACAGCGCCATCGAGGACGCGCAGGCAGCGCTCCACCTCGGCGGTGAAGTCAACGTGGCCCGGGGTGTCGATGATCTGGATGCGGTAGTCCTTACCGTCCTTGTTCCAGAAGCAGGTGGTAGCAGCGGAGGTAATGGTTACGCCGCGCTCCTGCTCCTGAACCATCCAGTCCATGGTGGCAGCGCCCTCATGGACCTCACCGATCTTGTGGGTCTTGCCGGTGTAGTAAAGAATACGCTCGGTCGTGGTGGTCTTACCGGCATCGATGTGAGCCATGATGCCGATGTTACGGGTATCGGAAAGCTTGTACTTAGGCTTAGCCATGTTAGTTCCTTACCTTAACTTACCAACGATAGTGAGAGAACGCGCGGTTGGCCTCGGCCATCTTGAAGACGTCCTCACGCTTCTTGACGGAAGCGCCCAGGCCGTTGGAAGCGTCGAGGATCTCGTTGGCGAGACGCTCGGCCATGGTCTTCTCCTTGCGAGCGCGGGAGAAGTTGACGATCCAGCGGATGCCCAGAGCGGTGGAACGACGGGAGTTGACCTCCATCGGGACCTGATAGGTAGCGCCACCGACACGCTTGGGCTTAACCTCGAGCGTGGGCTTGACGTTGTCCATAGCCTTCTTGAAGGTAGCGAGAGCGTCGCCACCCTCGGACTTCTCGGCAACGATCTCGAAAGCGGTGTAAACGATGCGCTCAGCGGTGGCCTTCTTGCCGTCAAGAAGGACCTTGTTGATGAGCTGAGTCACCAGGCGGTTGTTGTAAACGGCGTCAGGCTGAACCTCACGACGATTAGCTGCTGCACGACGCGGCATGTGAAATCTCCTTAAGTGTCTACCGTGCGGCGCTTAGGCGGCACACGGCGAAAGTATCAAAACGTTATCTGGCTTATTTAGCCTTGGGGCGCTTAGCACCGTACTTGGAACGGGCCTGCATACGGTTCTGGACCGGAGCAGCGTCGTAGGCGCCACGGATGACGTGATAACGGACACCAGGGAGGTCACGGACACGACCGCCGCGGACGAGCACGATGGAGTGCTCCTGCAGGTTGTGGCCCTCACCCGGGATGTAGGCAGTAACTTCGATGCCGTTGACAAGGCGAACACGGGCAACCTTACGAAGAGCCGAGTTCGGCTTCTTGGGGCTCGTGGTGAAGACACGGGTGCACACGCCGCGCTTCTGGGAGTTGTGCTGCAGAGCAGCGTTCTTGGACTTCTTGGGCACGGAACGACGGCCCTGGCGAACCAGCTGGTTAATAGTAGGCAAAGCGTACTCCTTCTCGAATGATTCCAGCTTTCTGTAAAGTGCAACGGCTTGAATCGAGGGGTCAGCATCCCCCTACGAAACACGCAGTTCGATAGGATACGTGGCGTTAGCTGTGCCGTCAACAGACCACGCCGCCGGGCGTATCCCAAAATGAGTATATTTCCGCAAAGCCTACACAAAAGGAATCCCCTTCTGTGCGCGGGGGCGGCCGCCCGGTCCGGGAATCCGACGTGCTTGTCGGGGCAACGTTCCCTTCCAAATAGGGACAGGTTTATTTTGGTCGGTTTTATCTGGGGAAACGTCGCGCTCCAGCGGTAATCTGCTCTCATCTGTCGCATGGAAATCGGCGGCGTTTCCATTTAACGCAAAAGAGGCCGCTTCCCCTAGTAGGAAGCGACCCCAAATCTTACGAATAGACGATGGTAAAGGGCTCTTTCGTTTCGGTCTCCCCTGTTGATGTATACCTCACAATTTCAAGGGTTACCGAGACAACTTGATCGACATCAATCAACTTCGTTGGCACCCAGATGTTCTCTCCGCTATTGCGCCCATAAGAAAAATATAAGTTGAACAGCCCTGCGTCGTCATCTTCGATAATCTGCTCCGATCCATCCTTGTAGCTGACGGTCAGCTTATTATCAACTGCTTCATAGCCCAAATCATCGATGTGCGTCTGGATGGAAAACGGGCTAATCTCAAGAGGCGAGTCACCGGAGCGGAGTTCCTTTGTATCGACGTACGCTCCAATATTGAACTCGGGTGTCGACGCCTCAAACCGCCTCGCACTCTCACCTTCACCCTCGGTCCAATGGATATTCCAGGTGACAGCATGTTGCAAATCTCGCTCGCGATCCATAGCGGCAAAGTACATCGTGCCATTAATGACAGTATCGCTTGATGTGTCCTTATCAATTGTGCTGCGTGTGTCAGGCCATTCCTCGCCGAACTTCATATCGGGCGTGCCGATGCCCTGCTCTTCTTCACCATAGAGAACAAGTTCGCCAATCTCTGCTGCTGGCTTGTAGTAGTTAACTCCATTTGGATTGGACAACGTAAACGTCACGGCTCCGCAGCCGTTTTGGTCGATTGCCATCTCATGGATATCAAGCGTATAGCCGTTGCCCTCGACGGACAGATTAACCTCCTGGACTGCGCCTTCCAGGCTTTGGGGCGCGATGCCATCGCCAAACTCTCTGGTGTAGGTATATTTAGTTCCCGATGAGCCGCCGTTGGTCCAGGTAATGGAATCCCCGTTGCCGTGGTTTCCCCAAGCTGAGGCAAAATAGCTGGAATTGATAACTGCGTAGGCGACCCCTCCGGTCGCCAACACTCCGACAAGACACCCGATTACGGCAACATAGAGAGGCTTCGCGTGGCCCTTTCGATGAAGCGGCTCACCCGCAGCAGTATTAAGGACGCGATCTGCAAGATTGCTATCGGCTTGGATGGACTCGAAGGCCTGCTTGATTTGATTGGATTTCACGGTCGCCCTCCTCTAGGATGAACTTGAGCTTCGATCGACCACGAGCTAAACGCGTTCGAACGGTCGCGGCTGGCACATGCAGTAACTCGGCAATCTCTGAGGTCGAAAAGCCCAGATAGTAATAGAGCACGATGGGAACACGGAATCGCTCCGGAAGTCGCATAACGTCTGACAAGACCGCCTTGGTCTCATCCTGCGCCGCCGAAAGCGAATCGGTCAGACTTTCAATATCCTCCACGCGTCTCCACGGCTTTCGAAAGAGAGATTTGCATTCATTGATCGTGACCCGGATAAGCCATCGACGAAGATGCTCCCAGCTTTCAAAATGCGTATCGCTTTTAAGCAGCTTAAGAAAGACATCCTGGGCAACATCGTCGGCGTCGGCACGATCGCGCAGGTACGTCAATGCGATTCGAAACACGACATCACGGTGATCCTCGACCGCCTGTCTAAATGCTTGTTCTTCCATAATCACCTCCCGGTGACGTTAATGGTTCTCGATGAGGCCCTCACCATAGATACGCTTTGACCGAACGGAATGTTTCAAATTCAAGCAGGAATAACCTATCAAAATGACTCTGTCCCTTATTGGCAAGGGATCAACGGAACGCAACAGGTTGAGCATACGCAAGCGAGCGGCCCCCAGAGCGTACAAGGTGGCATGAAAAAGGCAGGGCATTGACCTTTTGGTCATGCCCTGCCTTTTGAATGACAGATTGTAGCTCTGGGGGCCGCGCAGCGACGGAGGTCGCCGCCGTTCGTTAGAACGGCGGAACTAATTACTCCTCGTCGTTGTCCTTGGCCTCTTCGGCGTCGTCGGTGTCCACGAGCTGGTTGAGCAGCTCGTCGAGGGAAGCCATGTCCTCGTTGATGGCACCGTTGGCGGGAGCCTTCTTGTCGTCGATCGGGGCGCCCAGGAGCTCCTCGTCGGCGTCGGCGTGATGCGTCGGCGCGGCGGAGGTGCCCAGCAGGATGTCGTCCGGACCGTCGGGGCTAAAGACCATCTGCAGCAGCTGCGAGAGGTCTTCCTCGTCGGCAACGTCGTCGTTGTTCTCGAGGATGTAGAGCAGGTCGTGGGCCTCCAGGCCGTCACGGAGCTCCTCGATCGCCTTGGCACCGATACCATCAATGCGCAGCAGATCCTCCTCGGACTTGCCGACCAGGTCGCCGACCGTCTCGATGCCGACCTCGCTGAACTTGTTGGTCCAGCGCTGCGACACGCCCAGGTCGTCGAACAGGTACAGGCGAGCCTTCTCGGCGGAGATGGTGTGGCCGTTGCGGGTGAACGAACCGTCAGCACCACCGAACTCGTCGTAGCCGGCCCAGTCGAGCTGCTGCGGGAGCTGCTCGTCCAGGTCCTTGAGCTCCACAGGAGCCCACTCGGGCAGCGACTTGGCGTTGGGCGAAGCCGGGCCGTCGATGTCCACGTAGCCGTCGGCCGTGCGATACGTCAGCTTGGCGTTGGCGTACGGCTTGAGGCCGGTACCAGCCGGGATCTTCTTACCGACGATGACGTTGGACTTAAGGTCGAGCAGGTGGTCGACCTTGCCCTCGATGGCAGCCTCGGTAAGGACGCCGGCGGTACGGATGAACGAAGCGCTCGACAGCCAGGAGTCGATGTTGGACGCGACCTTGAGCGTACCCAGGATGACGGGCTCGGCCACGGGAGCCTGACCGCCCAGACGGGCAACGCGCTCGACCTCGTCGGCGAACTCGTAGCGGTCGACGTACTGACCGAGCAGGTACTTGGAGTCGCCGGGGTTGGTGATCTGAACGCGACGCAGCATCTGACGTGCGAGCACCTCGATGTGCTTGTCGTTCAGGTCAACGCCCTGACTGGTGTAGACGTCCTTGACGCTCTCGACGAAGGTGTGCATCGTCGACTCGATGTCGGTCAGCTTGCGCAGGTTGCGGAAGTTGACGAAGCCCTTGGTGATCTGGTCGCCGGCGCGAACCTCGCAGCCGTCCTCGATCTCGGGCATAAAGCGCACCGAAGCGGGGACGCGACGCTCGTCGAGGACACGGGTGTGATCCTCGGAGTCGGTGAGCGTCAGCACGTACTCGGACTTCTCGGGCTTAATCGAGAGGTGACCGGAGTACGGAGCCAGCTCGGCCTCGCGACCCAGAATCTTCTCGTTGACGTTGCCGACGATATCGAACATACGGCTGACCGTAGGCAGACCCTGCGTAATATCGTCGACGCCAGCGACGCCGCCGGAGTGAATGGTACGCATCGTAAGCTGCGTACCGGGCTCGCCGATGGACTGGGCAGCAATAATGCCGACGGCAGTACCGATAGCGACCGGGCGACGGGTGGAAAGATCCCAGCCGTAGCACTTCTGGCACACGCCGTACTTGGAGCGGCAGGTGAGCAGCGCGCGGAGCTTGACCTTCTTAAGGCCAGCATCGACCATCTTCTGGATGTCGGCGACCTTCTCGATGTAGCCGTCCTGCTCAAAGAGCACGGTGCCATCGGGAGCCACGACGTCCTCGATGAAGCAACGGCCGACGAGGTCGGTGTTGAGGTCGGTGGTGCCGGGGATGATGAGGTTGTAGGTGACGCCCTCGTGCGTACCGCAGTCCTCCTCGCGGACAATGACGTCCTGGGCCACGTCGACCAGACGACGGGTCAGGTAACCAGAGTCCGAGGTGTGGGATGCGGTATCGACCAGGCCCTTACGGGCGCCGTAGGTCGAAATGAAGTACTCGAGCGGCAGCAGGCCCTCGCGGAAGTTCGCCTTAATGGGAAGGTCGATCGTCTCGCCGGACATGTCTGCCATCAGGCCACGCATGCCGCCGAGCTGACGCAGCTGGGTCTTAGAACCACGGGCGCCGGAGTCGGCCATCATGTACAGCGGGTTCTCCTCGTCGAACATG
Source organism: Collinsella aerofaciens (assembly GCA_036299165.1). Lineage (GTDB taxonomy): Bacteria > Actinomycetota > Coriobacteriia > Coriobacteriales > Coriobacteriaceae > Collinsella > Collinsella aerofaciens_BM. The sequence goes on from JAXJHR010000026.1 coordinate 46,183, forward strand.
TCGAGCATGAGCGCTGCAACCTTGTCGGTACAAGCGGTCCACTCGTTAACGACTTCGATGTGGCGCTCCGTCTCGTTGATGAAGCCCTCCTCGAAGTACTCGTTGATCTGGTCGACGTTGGCCTGGGCGCGATCGAGCAGCTCCTGCTTCTCGGCAGGGATGAGAGCGTCCCACACCGAGATGGTAAGGCCGGCGCGGGTAGCGTAGTGGAAGCCGGAGTACTTGATGGCGTCGAGGATCGGGCCGACCTTGGCCTCGGGGTAACGATCGCAGCAGTCGGCAACCAGCTTGGCCACATCGCCCTTGACCATCTTGTAGTTCATGAACTCATAGTCTTCGGGCAGGCACTGGCGGTTGAAGATGATGCGGCCGATAGAGGTCTCGAAGCGCGCGGTCTTGTTGCCGGTGACGTCGTAGTCGACAAACTCGTTCTTGCCGTTCTTGACGCGGAAGATACGGGTGCCGTCCTCGTTGATGACGTTGGCATCGGCAGCGGACACGCGGACTTGGATCTTGGCCTGCATGTCGACCTCGGAGCGGCAGTCATAGGCGTGCAGCGCGTCGTCGAAGCTCGAGAACACGTGGTTCTCGCCCGGCAGACCCTCGCGAACCTGGGTGAGGTAGTACACACCGATGATCATGTCCTGCGAAGGGATGTTGACCGGCTTGCCGGATGCCGGCGAGCGCAGGTTATTCGCAGAGAGCATAAGCACGCGAGCCTCGGCCTGAGCCTGGCTGGACAGCGGCACGTGGACAGACATCTGGTCGCCGTCGAAGTCGGCGTTGAAGGGCGAGCAGACCAGCGGATGCAGGTGGATAGCCTTGCCCTCGACCAGCACCGGCTCAAAGGCCTGGATGGACAGACGGTGCAGGGTCGGTGCACGGTTGAGCAGCACGACGCGGCCGTCGATGACCTCTTCGAGGATGTCCCACACAAAGGTGGCACCACGGTCGATAGCGCGCTTGGCGCCCTTGATGTTCTCGACCTTGCCGAGCTCGACCAGGCGCTTCATGACGAAGGGCTTGAAGAGCTCCAGCGCCATGGTCTTGGGCAGACCGCACTGGTGCAGCAGCAGCTTGGGGTCGGTAACGATGACCGAACGGCCGGAGTAGTCGACACGCTTACCCAGCAGGTTCTGACGGAAACGACCCTGCTTGCCCTTGAGGGCCTCGGCGAGCGACTTGAGCGGGCGACCGCCACGGCCAGAGACCGGGCGACCACGACGGCCGTTGTCGAACAGGGCGTCCACGGACTCCTGGAGCATGCGCTTCTCGTTGTTCACGATGATCGCGGGGGCGTCCAGGTCGAGCAGGCGCTTGAGTCGGTTGTTACGGTTGATCACGCGACGGTACAGGTCGTTGAGGTCGGACGCGGCGAAGCGGCCGCCGTCGAGCTGGACCATCGGGCGCAGATCGGGCGGAATGACCGGGATGACATCCAGGATCATGTTCGCGGGGCTGTTGCCGCCCTTCAGGAAGGCGTCAACGACCTCGAGGCGCTTGACGGCCTTCTCGCGCTTCTGCTTCTGGGAATCCTCGTCGGCGATGATGGCCTTGAGCTTCTCGGCCTCTGAAGGAAGGTCGATGGCAGCGAGCAGGTCGCGGACGGCCTCGGCACCCATGCCACCCTTGAAGTACATGGAGTAGTAACGGGTCATCTCGCGGAACAGCGGCTCATCGGAAATGAGGTCGCGCTCGCTGAGCTTCATGAAGGCGTTGAAGGCGTCCGTGCGGAGCTGCTTCTCGTCCTTGCACTCTTCCTCGATGTCGACGATGCCAGAGGCGATCTCCTCGGGGGTCAGCGGCTCCTCGTCGGAGAACTCGTCAAAGTTCTCGGGGTTGCCCTGCTCCTTGAGGGACTCGATCTGGCGGGCGCACTCGGCATCGATCTCTTCCAGATCGGCGGCGAGCTCCTCGCGCAGGTCGTCGGCGTCGGCCTCGCGGGCCTCATAGTCGACCTCGGTGATGATGTAGCTGGCAAAGTACAGAACCTTCTCGAGGTCCTTGGACTTGATGTCGAGCATACGGCTCATCGGGAAGCTCGTGGGGCTCTTGAAGTACCAGATGTGGGACACGGGAGCGGCGAGCTCGATGTGGCCCATGCGGTCGCGACGCACCTTGGCCGAGGTGACCTCGACGCCGCAGCGCTCGCAGACGATGCCCTTAAAGCGGATGCCCTTGTACTTGCCGCAGGAGCACTCCCAGTCCTTGGCGGGACCGAAGATCTTCTCGCAGAACAGGCCGTCCTTCTCGGGCTTGAGGGTACGGTAATTGATGGTCTCCGGCTTCTTGACCTCACCGTGCGACCAGGAACGGATCTGGTCGGCGGAGGCAAGGGAGATCTTTACCGAGTCAAAATCAGTAGCTTCGAAATCTGCCACAGTCAACTACTCCTTATCAGTGGTCGTGGCGGCGACAGCCTCGGGCGCCTCGTCGGTCTCGGCATCCTCGGCCTCGACGTCGGCGTCAACGCCGGCGAGCGCAGCCAGGTCGTCGAGAGCAGAGGTCTCCTCGGCGGTCACAGGGGCGGAGGCGTCCTCGTCAGCATCGTGCATGGGCTCGATGTCCAGTGCGAGGGAGCGAATCTCCTTGACGAGAACCTTGAAGGACTCGGGGATACCCGGGACAGGAACGTTCTCGCCCTTGACGATGGACTCGTAGGTCTTGACGCGGCCCACGGTATCGTCGGACTTGACGGTCAGGATCTCCTGCAGGACGTTGGAAGCACCGTAAGCGTACAGTGCCCAAACTTCCATCTCGCCGAAACGCTGGCCGCCGAACTGAGCCTTGCCGCCCAGCGGCTGCTGGGTAACCAGGCTGTAAGGGCCGGTCGAACGGGCGTGGATCTTGTCGTCGACCATGTGGCCGAGCTTGAGGATGTAGGACGTACCCACGGTAATGGGCTCGCGGAACTCCTCGCCGGTGCGGCCGTCGAACAGGCGGGTCTTGCCGCGCTCGTCAAGCTGGGTGACGAACTCGGGGCGCATGTGATCGCCAAAGGCAGCGGTGGCCTTGTTGAGCATGTTCTTGTTAGCACGACGAATGACCTCGGCGATCTCGTCCTCCTTGGCGCCGTCGAAGACAGGCGTCGCGGTGAAGAACGGACCGGGGACGTACTTGTCGGAGTCGGCCTGCTCGGTATCCCAACCGCAGGCAGCAGCCCAGCCAAGGTGGCACTCGAGCAGCTGGCCGACGTTCATACGCGAAGGAACGCCCAGCGGGTTAAGGATAACGTCGATCGGGGTACCGTCAGCCATGTAGGGCATGTCCTCGACCGGCAGAACGTTACAGATAACACCCTTGTTGCCGTGGCGGCCGGCGATCTTATCGCCCTGCTGGATCTTACGACGCTGGGCGACGTAGACGCGCACCTGCTCGTTGACGCCGGGGGCCAGGTCGTCGCCGTTCTCGCGGCTAAAGCGGACGACATCGATGACGCGGCCGTAAGCGCCGTGAGGCATCTTAAGGGAGGTATCGCGGACGTCGTGGGCCTTGGCACCGAAGATGGCGCGCAGCAGGCGCTCCTCGGCGGTCAGAGCGCTCTCGCCCTTAGGCGTGACCTTGCCGACCAGGATGTCGCCAGGGCCGACCTCGGCGCCGATGCGGATGATGCCGTCCTCGTCGAGGTTGGCAAGCATGTCCTCGGAGAGGTTCGGAATCTCGCGGGTGATCTCCTCGGGGCCGAGCTTGGTGTCGCGGGCGTCGATCTCGTGACGGGTGATGTTGATGGTCGTCAGCAGGTCCTCGGCCACCAGGCGCTCGGACACGACGATACCGTCCTCGTAGTTAAAGCCTTCCCACGGCATGTAGGCCACAGTGAGGTTCTGACCCAGTGCGAGCTCGCCATGATCGGTCGAAGGACCGTCGGCCAGGGGCTCGCCCTGCTCAACGGTGTCACCGACGCGAACGAGCGGACGGTGGTTGATGCAGGTGGACTGGTTGGAGCGCTGGTACTTGGCCAGATGATACTCGTCCATGCCACCGGCATGCTTGACGATAATCTTGGCGGCGTCGGCAAAGATGACCTCGCCGGCGTTCTTGGCCAGGGTGACCTCGCCGGAGTCCAGAGCGGCGCGACGCTCCATGCCGGTACCGACATAGGGAGCGGCGGGGTGAACCAGCGGCACGGCCTGACGCTGCATGTTGGCGCCCATCAGCGTACGCTTGGCGTCGTCGTGCTCAAGGAACGGGATCAGCGTGGCTGCGACGGAGAGCATCTGACGCGGCGAGACGTCCATGTAGTCGACGTCCTCGACGGGCACGTCGGCGGGAGCGCCGAAGGAGCCGTCGAAGTCGCGGGTACGGGCGATCACGGTGTGCGGACGGACAAGCTTGCCCTCGGCATCGGTCGTGATGAACTCGTTGGTCTTGGGATCGAGCGGCGTGTTGGCCGGCGCGATGACGTGCTTCTCTTCCTCATCAGCGGTCATCCAGTCGATCTGATCGGTGGCAACGCCGTTCTCGACGCGACGGAACGGGGCCTCGATGAAGCCATACTCGTTGACGCGGGCGTAGAGGGCGAGCGAGCCGATCAGGCCGATGTTGGGGCCTTCGGGGGTCTCGATCGGGCACATGCGGCTGTAGTGCGAGTTGTGGACGTCGCGGACGGCCGTCGGCACGTTGGTGCGGCGGCTGGAGCCGGACTTGTGGCCGGCAAGACCACCAGGGCCGAGTGCGGACAGACGACGCTTGTGGGTCAGACCGGTCAGGGGGTTCGCCTGGTCCATGAACTGCGAGAGCTGCGAGGAACCGAAGAACTCCTTGATGGAGGCCACGATCGGGCGGATGTTGATGAGCGACTGCGGGGTGATTTCGTCGATGTCCTGGGAGCTCATGCGCTCACGGACGACGCGCTCCATACGGCTCATGCCGATACGGAACTGGTTGGCGACGAGTTCGCCGACGGTGCGGATGCGGCGGTTGCCAAAGTGGTCGATGTCGTCGACCTTGAAGCCCTGCTCGCCGGCAGCGAGGGAAAGGAGGTAGCGCAGCGTCGCGACGATATCCTCGTCGGTGAGCACCGTGACCTCTTCCTCGGTGGTGAGGTTGAGCTTCTTGTTGACCTTGTAACGACCGACGCGGGCCAGGTCGTAGCGCTGCGGGTTAAAGAGCAGACCCTCGAGCAGGCTGCGGGAAGCGTCCACGGTGGGAGGCTCGCCCGGGCGCAGACGACGGTAGATCTCGATGAGGGCGTCCTCGCGAGTGAGAGCGGTGTCGCGCTCCAGGGTACGCTTGATCACATCGGAGTTACCGAGCAGCTCGATGATGTCGTCGTTGGTGACGGCGATGCCAAGGGCGCGCAGGAACATCGTGGCGCTCTGCTTGCGCTTACGGTCGATGGAGACCATGAGCTGGTCGCGCTTGTCGACCTCAAACTCAAGCCAGGCACCGCGGGACGGGATGATCTGGGCCTTGTAGATCTGCTTGCCCGAATCCATCTCGGAGCTGTAGTACACGCCCGGGGAGCGGACGAGCTGCGAGACGACGATACGCTCGGTACCGTTGATGATGAAGGTGCCCTGATCGGTCATCATGGGGAAGTCGCCCATGAAGACGAGCTGCTCCTTGATCTCGCCGGTCTCCTTGTTGGTGAGACGGACGTCGGTCAGAAGCGGGGCCTGATAGGTCATGTCCTTCTCGCGGCACTCCTCGACGGTGTGCGCGGGGTCGCCGAACTGATGCTCGCCGAAGGTAACCTCGAGAACATGGTTCTGGCTCTGGATGGGGCTGGATTCCTTGAACGCCTCACGAAGGCCCTCGTCCTTAAAACGCTCAAAGGATTCCCTTTGAACAGAGATAAGGTTGGGGAGCTCCATGGCCTCCGGGATTTTCCCGAAGCTGACGCGCTTGCGCTCAGTGGCAGTGTATGCGTAGGTCACCAGGTTTTTCCTCCTTCACGGAAATGCTCGGTGGGTTGGCGAGGCATAGCTTCGCCAGTTATCGCAACCTAATAGTTTATCAGGTACCGACCGTTGGGCAAGAAAAGCCTTGACGCGATTGAGTTTTTGGAGTAGCAAAGTTTTTCGACAGAAAACACGCAGGTAGATGTATGTGTATCGAACATCTGTTCATATATTTTCTGTGAACAGAGAGCCAGCAATCGCAGCTCTTATAAAAAACGGGCGCGAACCGAGGTCCACGCCCGTAAATGTCGATGCCCGAAGGCTTACTTGCGCATCAAGCCGCCGCGCTCGTCGATGGCGTCCCAGAAGGCATCGGCAAAGCGGGGGTCGCTTGCAGCCATGAGGGCGTTGGTGGCCATCCAGCCAGAGGGAGTGCCGGTGTCGTAGCCCGACAGCGGGTCGATGACGACAGCGTACATGGCTTCGCGGTCGAGCGAACGGGCCATGGCGTCGGTGAGTTGGATCTCGCCGCCCTTGCCGGCCTGCTGATCTGCCAGCAAGTCCATGACCAGCGGGCTCAGCAGGTAGCGACCGACGATGTACAGGTTGGACGGAGCCGCCTCGGGAGCGGGCTTCTCAACCAGACCGCCGATACGCCAGACAGCGCCCGGCTCTGCATCGGCAACGTCCTCGGCGCCCTCGAGCGAACCGACGCGCTCACCGGCGATAACGCCGTAGCGGCTGACTTCCTCGGGCGAGCAAGCAGCGACGGCGATAACCGAAGCGCCACCGTGCTCCTTGGAAACGGCGAGCATCTTGTCGCAGATGTCGCGGTTAGGTACAACGTAGTCGCCCAGAAGAACCAGGAAGTTCTCCCCTGCCACGGCGTCGGCAGCAGAGCGAATAGCATGGCCGAGGCCCTTGGGCTCGTACTGATAACGGAAGTCGACCGGCATACCGCCAGCGTGGGCGACGGCATCGGCATAGGCGTTCTTGCCGCGCTCGCGCAGCAGGTTCTCGAGCGAACGGTCGGGCTGGAAGTAGTTCAGCAGCTCGGGCTTGCCGGGCGAGGTAACGATGATGGCGTCGTCGACCTCCTCGGGGTCGAGTGCCTCCTCGACGACATACTGGATGACCGGCTTGTCGAGCACCGGCAGCATCTCTTTGGGCGTGCACTTGGTGCCAGGCAGAAAACGCGTGCCAAGACCGGCGGCGGGGATGATTGCCTTCATGTTATTCAAAGATCCTTTCGCAGGCGCAAAAGCGCCCCATGCGTGCGGCACACAGCCGCAGACCAAATTGCGATACCCAAGCATCTTACCGCTGGAACTATATATCGCTACAAGGCAGAGACAATTCTTCAGCAGGTCAACGCAAATTATTGCTCGAATGGTGCAATTTTATTGCCCAACGGCAGGGCACCCGATACGACGCAAATCACAGAACATGGCAGTTTGAGCAACCGATGCCGAGGGACCGAAAAACAAAAAAGACGGGGCTCGCAATGCGAACCCCGTCTGCAAAGAAATCTGGCGAGAAAGCCTGATTACTTGAGGGTGACAGCAGCGCCAGCAGCCTCGAGCTTCTCCTTGGCAGCCTCGGCGTCCTCCTTCTTGGCACCCTCGAGAACAGCCTTGGGAGCGCCCTCGACGACCTCCTTGGCCTCCTTCAGGCCAAGGTTGGTGAGCTCACGGACGGCCTTGATGACCTGGATCTTGTTGTCGCCGAAGCCCTCGAGCACGACGTCAAACTCGGTCTTCTCCTCGGCCTCAGCAGCGCCAGCAGCGGGAGCGGCGACAACAGCGGCAGGAGCAGCGGCGGAAACGCCGAAGGTGTCCTCGATAGCCTTGACGAGCTCGGAAGCCTCGAGAAGGGTCATTTCCTTAAGAGCATCGATGATCTCATCGGTGGTAAGCTTAGCCATTTCTAAGTCCTTTCGGTTTCCGTGTCTGTGCACGGAGATCAGTTAAAACACAGCGCGAATGCGCCAGGGGTGCGGCGTTGCCGCCGCGGGTGAAAACAGCAACTAGGCTGCCTTCTGCTCGGAGACCTGCTGGATCGAACGAGCGAGACCAGAGGAAACGCCGTTGACGCAGACAGCGATGTCGCGAGCGAAACCGGAGATGAGACCGGCGATCTGGCCGAGAAGCTGATCCTTGGTGGGCAGCTCGGCGATAGCCTTAACATCATCAGCGGAAACGGCCTTGCCGTCGGAGATACCGCCCTTGATCTCAAGGACGCCCTTGGACTTAGCGGAGAAGTCCTTAAGGGCCTTAGCGGCCTCGACCGGCTCGGACTCGTAGAACACATAAGCGACGGGGCCGGCGAGGATCTCGTCGAGCTCGGGCTGCTCCTGGTTCTTGAGAGCGATCTTGACCAGGTTGTTCTTGTAGACCTTCATCTCGGCGCCGCACTCGCGAAGCTGATGACGCAGCTCCTGAGCCTGCTTAACCGTCAGACCGTTGTAGTTGACGACGAACAGACCGGCGTTCTCGGCGATACGGGACTCGATCTCTGCAACCTTGTCGATTTTGTACTGCTGGGGCATGAATTACACCTCCTCGAATTCTTTCCGGGCACGGTCCGCCACAAGGACGTGACGGGGGCATGTCCAAAAAGAAAGCCCCCGCGCTGCATGAGCGACGGGGGCGAGAAGACATATCTACTCGACCACCTCGGCTGGCGGGAAGTCCCATTAAGCTCGCGGGTAAGACCCGTTTGCGCCGGCTGTCTCTGGCAGCGGATTCGTGCGTAAACCGAAAGTATTATGGCGGGGACCCCGGCGTCGGTCAACGGAAAACCGGGCTGCACACAATTCCACCATCCGGCCGCGCCGCCAAAGGCTAGGCGCAAGGTTTTCGCTCGGTCAAGTCCTGGCTCGCACGAAGAGCACATTAAGTGCTCTTCGGCTCGTGCGGAATCTACGAAAACCTTGCGCCTAGCCTTTGGCGGCGCGGCCTGCGTTGACTTTGGGCAGCCCGGGTTTTCGTTGGCTGACGCCCCCACTCATAATGCTTGGGTCGGTGGGCTGATGTGTTGCGTCCCGTTGGGCTATAAGGTTGAAATGAAGGTGGACAGGCGATTTAGGCCTTCGTCCAAATCTTGGTCGGAAACGCAATAGCTGAGGCGGATGTGGCCTTCGGTACCGAAGCAGTTGCCGGGGACTAGGGCTACGTTTGCTTCTTTGATGGCTTTGATGCAGAAATCTTCGCTGGTTAGGCCGTACTGTTTGATGCTGGGGAAGGCGTAGAAGGCTCCTGCGGGTTCTACGACGTCGAGGCCCATGTTGTTGAGGGCTGTAAGAACTCGTTCGCGGCGGGCTCGGTAGACTTTGAGCATGGGGGTTGGGTCGACGGTCAGGGCTCGGGCTGCGGCGTCCATTTCGAAGGAGACGGCACTCGATACTAAGTATTGGTGAGCCTTGGCGATCTCGGCGATGACGGGTGCCGCTGCCGCGAGCCAGCCCAGGCGCCAGCCGGTCATGGACCAGGGCTTGGAAAAGCTCTCGATGATGACCGTCTGCTCACGCAGCTCCGGGTGACGCTGGGCAAAGCGCTCGTAGCCGTCCACGTAGACCAGGCGGTTGTATACGTCGTCGCAGACCACGTAGATGCCCGCCTGCTCTGCCACGCGCGCCACGGCGTCGAGCGAAGCCGCGTTGAGGATGCAACCCGTAGGATTGTTGGGCGTGCAGATGACGATGGCCTTGGTCGCCGGCGTCACGCAAGCACGAAGTGCGTCCTCGTCAATCTGGAATTGCGCAGGCTCCGTATCCAAAAAGACCGCCTTGGCGTGATTGGCCACGACGATGCTCTCGTACAGGCCAAAGGCCGGCGTGGGGATAATGACCTCGTCGCCTGGGTTGAGCATAGCCATGAATGCTGCCGACAGGGCCTCGGTCGCACCGTCGGTCAGAATGACCTCGTCCGCCGAAAACGTAAGGCCCGCATCCCCCATGTAGGCAGATAACGCCTCACGCAGGGCGGGGCGACCGTTGTTGGGCGGATAGTGCGTGTCACCGCGGTCCAGTGCGGCGGTCACCTCGGCGCTAATCACATCGGGCGTGGGAAAATCGGGCTCGCCAAGCGCAAGCGCGATGCACCCCGGGTGCTGGGCGGCGAGCGCGTTGATCCGGCGGATGCCGGAGGGCTTGAGCGTGGCAAGCGAGGTATTCATGGGCAGACGCATGGCGTTCCTTTCGTAAGGGTTGCACTAGGATAGCGCGGCGGGGCGCCGCCAGACGGTGTAACCTAAACGGAAACCAACCGGAAAGGAGGCGGCATGGAGACGACCGCGCGCGGCGATGTACCAAAAACGTTGCAAACCATTGCGTATATCAGCATTCCCGATAGCGCCGATCTTGAGTTTTTGCTTTGGGACCTGCAGGATGCCATCGCCGCCTATGCTCAGCTTTCTGGCACCGCGCTCCCCCGCCCGGTCGATTTGGGGGTGGATGATGCCGGTGCAGTCGATGGCATAGTGCTCGCTGTTGATGATGCACTTGATGATGAGGCCATGATCGCTGTCGAGCAGATACTCGATCGCTTTGGCGGTACGGGAACGCGTGTCTATGCCGTGATTCGAGCCGCACAAGAGGGCGCTGAACAGGCGCGTGGGGCCGCCGTTCGTCTGCACAAGGCATGCGAACGCCAGGGCCAATTGTGGTGTGGCGGCGTTGTCATCTGCGCCGGCAGCGGCATTGCGGCGCTTCGTCGCTCCCCGCGCATGGGACTCTTGCGACGACCGTTTTCGGAGGCCATGGACAAGCTCGTGGGCGCCATTCGCATGGGGTGTTCCGTCGAACACGCGCAGAAGCTCGGTGGCGCAGCAACGGGCGGCGCCGACACCGACGGCATGGTACGCGCCGAGCCTGCACTGCCCACACCGATCTGGCACGCCGTTATGAGACGTCTTGCCAAACACTCAAACTGCTAAATCGAAGAAGCCCGCCAATCGGCGGCGCCGTTCCAACGCTCAACAAGACGCTCCAGGCGCCAGGCGGCATTGGCGGGACTTGTCGAGGGCAGGACGATGGCAGGCAGCCCGGTGCGTTCTTGTAGATAGCGCTTGTAGAGCCGGCCAGCTGTACCACCGTTGCATATCACCTGCTCAATGGGAGCTGCGCCGGTAATGCGCTCGATATGTGCCGGCACAACGTTGCGAATGCTCGCGTCGCTCGAGCCCTTAATGTCGCAGCTCTCAATCACATCCCACAGGGCCACGCCACCGTTCAACAGCATGGATCGCTTGGCGGCAATCGAGGCGTCGAGCGTCGCGGGCTCACCGCTTGCCAAAGGGTCGCCCTCGTTGGGCGGCACGGGCACACTAAGACACGCAGCCATCACGCGCCAAAAGCGGTTCTGAGGGTTGCCGTAATAAAAGGCATTGGCGCGCGAAAGCACCGAGGGAAACGACCCCAGCACCAAAACGCGCGAGTGCTCGTCAAACACGGGTTCAAACCCATGCTCAATATGTTGATAGCCCTCGTCCGGCGCTGTCATGATCTAGGCCCTCAACAGATAGCGCACCTCGTAGGGTGCAAGCTCAAGGGTACCCGTCAGCTCGACCGTGGGAGCATCGTCGGCAAGCAAGTCGACGAAGGAGCCGTTGAGTTCGCCGGCTCCAAAGGTATAGGGCTCGTTCACGGCATTGACCGCCACGAGCACCGTCGCGTCGTCGCAGGCGCGCTCGAACAGCAGCTGCTTGTTCTGGATCACCACGTTGCGATAGGCACCGTAGTTGAGAGCACGGGCCGCCGCGTCGTCGGCCGAACGAAGGTGTGCGAGCTGCGTGATGAACGCCGTCAGCTCGTTGGGCGCAGGCTCATCGAGCGCAGGTCGCAGAGCCCAGTCACCATCGGGGCCGCCCTTTTCGCCAGGAATCCCCCACTCGCTGCCATAGTAGACGCACGGAATGCCCGGCATACCAAAGAGCATGCCGTAGGCGGGACGCAGGCAGGATTTGTCGGTGAGGATACTTGCCAGGCGCGGCACATCGTGGTTGTCGACAAACGAAAGCAGATGTTTGCCGCGGTAGATGCACCAAGGGTCGCCGCCAAACTGACGGTGCAGCGAATGGGCGATCTCGAACATGTTGACCGAGTTAAAGCTGGAATACAGGCCCTTGTAGCACTCGTAATTAGTGCACGAGTCGAGCATCTCGTCGTTGACGATCTGATTGTAGTCGCCGTGGAGCGTCTCGCCGATGAGCACAAAGCCGGGCTTGAGCTCACGGGTAAAGGAGTGTAGGCGGCGCATAAAGTCGCGGTCGAGCATGTAGGCGACGTCCAGGCGCAGGCCGTCGACGCCAAAGACGTCGGCCCAACGGCGCACAGACTCGAGCAGGTAATCGACCACAGCGGGATTTTGCAGGTTGAGCTTCACAAGCTCAAAATGACCCTCCCAGCCCTCGTACCAAAAGCCGTCGCCATAGCAGGAGTCGCCGTCAAAACTGATGTGAAACCAATCCTTGTACGGCGAATCCCACTTGCGCTCCTGCACATCGCGGAAGGCCCAAAAGCCGCGACCGACGTGGTCGAAGACGGCATCGAGCACCACGCGGATGCCATGGGCGTGCAGCGTGTCGCATACGGCGGCAAAGTCGGCATCCCCGCCCAGGCGACGGTCTATATGGCGCAGGCTGCGCGTGTCGTAGCCGTGACTATCGGACTCGAGCGGCGGGTTGATGAGCACAGCGCCAACGCCGAGTTTTTGCAGGCAGTCGGCCCATTGGGCAATCTTCATGATAGGAGCATCGGGGTTGGGTTCGACATCGGCGGCCTGGGCGAGCTCATCCTCGGCAACGGGGGCGGCGTTTTCGCGCGGAGCTCCGCAAAAGCCCAGCGGATAGATCTGATAGAACGTCGTCTCGTATGCCCACATAGCAACCTCCCGGTAAGCTCAACACAACGACATCCATTGTATGCCCAGCTTGTATCCCCTCCCCCAAAATAAGTTGCGGTGGAATAGTTCCTGCTTGGGCCTTCAAAGGCCTTAAACAGGAACTATTCCACCGCAACTGATGAGGGGACGTGGCTAGGCGACGGGCTTGGCGCGGCGGATGGCTGGGAACATCACCGTGATGGCGAGGATAACGCCCACGACGGCAATCGCCCCGCCCACAAAGCCGATCCAGGCGATACCGGGACCCGAAACCACGGCTCCGCCGATCGCGGTACCCGTGCCGATACCGAGGTTGAACAGGCCCGAGAAGATCGACATGGCGACGGCCGACGAATCTGCCGGCGTGTGCTTGATGAGCTCGGCCTGAAACGCCACGTTAAAGGCCGTGGCGCAGCAACCCCACAGTGCGCACACAGCGAGAACCGCAGCGAGTGACGATGCGGCCGGACCCATGAGCAGCAGAGCCACCGGCACGCCGGAGAGCGTGATAGCCAAGAACGGGAAGCGATGCCCATCGAACAGGCGGCCAAACAGCCAGCTTCCGAGCAAACCAGAGCAGCCAAACGCCGTCAACGTCATGGTAATGGCGCCCGCATCGACGTGCGCGACCTGCGCCAGGAAGGGCTCGATATAGCTGTAGCTTGCGTAATAGCCGGTCGCCATGAAGACCGTGACTGCGTAGAGCGCGATGAGGAACGGGTTCTTGAGCAGCTCGGGCAGCTGCTTGAGCGTAAAACGCTCGCCCGCTGGCATGGCAGGGAACACCGTGGCCTGGTAGACGACCGCGACAGCAGACAGCGCTCCGACCGCGGCAAACGTCATGCGCCAGCCCACGGCCAAGCCAATGGCGCGACCGAGCGGCAGGCCAAAGATCTGTGCGATGGAAGAGCCCGTGGCGATCATGCTGATAGCGAGCGCCCCGTGGCGTGTGTCAACCAGGCGCGACGCCATGATCGAGGCGACCGACCAGAACACGGCGTGCGCGCAGGCAACCACCAGGCGCGCGCAGACTAAGATGGGATAGGTCGGTGCCAAGGCGGACAGGAACTGGCCCAGCGAGAACACGGCGAGCACGCCCAGCAGCATCCGCTTGAACTCGAAACGCGAAGCGAACACCATGAGCGGCAACGACAGCAGCATGACGCCCCAGGCATAGACCGAGATCATGATGCCCGCCTGGGCCTCGGTGAGCGAGAACGACGCGGCGATATCAGTCAAAAGGCCGATGGGCATAAACTCCGACGTGTTGAACACGAACGCACAGCAGGTGAGCCCGACGAGCGGGAGCCACTGCCTGAGCGTGATGCCGTCTTGCCTTGCCTGACTCATATATAACGTCTCCAATCATTTTGAGCGGAGGCGATTATATAGCAACGGCCCCGCATCCGTCAGCAACAGATGCGGGGCCGAAAACAATTCGATACACAGAGGTTGCGCCGTCAATTCATAACTAAGCCAACCCCAGCAACATGCCCGCCGAATGCACGACAAACGCCACGACCCAGGCGACCGTCACCTGAAACGCGAATACGGCCACGGCATAGCGTGCGCCCAACTCGCTCTTGACGGCGCCGATGGACGCCACGCAAGGCGGGTACAGCAGCGTAAAGACCAGGAACACGTAGGCGGTAAACGGCGAAAACATGGCTGACAGTGCCGCGGGCGACGTTGCGCCCAAAAGCACCGTGAGCGTCGAGATGACGCTCTCCTTGGCAATGAGCCCCGTGACGAGCGCCGTCGAGGCGCGCCAGTCGCCAAAGCCGAGCGGGGCCAGCACCGGCGCGATGATGCTACCCAGACCGGCAAGCAGGCTTTGCGACTGGTCGGCGACCACGTTAAAGCGGATGTCGAACGTCTGAAGGAACCAGATGACCACGGTCGCGGCAAAGATAATGGTAAAGGCCTTAGTGATGAAGTCCTTGGCCTTATCCCATGCCAGCATCACTGTCGTCTTGACGCTCGGCAGGCGGTAATTGGGGAGCTCCATGATAAACGGCACCGGGTCGCCCTTAAATGCCGTGCGGTTGAGCACCAAAGCCGCGACGCAGCCGACCACGATACCGATCAGATAGAGCGAGACCATGGCGGGAACCGTCGCCTGCGGGAAAAACGCCCCGCACAGCAAGCCGTAAACCGGCAGCTTGGCTGAGCAGCTCATAAACGGCGTGAGCATGACCGTCATCTTGCGGTCGTGCTCGGATGGGAGCGTACGGGTCGACATGATAGCCGGCACGGTGCAGCCAAAACCGACGAGCATGGGCACGAAACTGCGGCCCGACAGGCCAAAGCGACGCAACACCTTATCCATGACAAAGGCCACGCGCGCCATGTATCCGGAGTCTTCCAGAATGGAGAGGAACAAAAAGAGCACGACGATAATCGGCAGGAAGGTCAGCACACTGCCCACGCCCGTAAGCACGCCGTCGACAGCCAGCGAGCGCACCACGTCGTTGGTACCGAACGCCTTGAGGCCCGCATCGGCCGAGGCGATGATGGCAGCGATACCGTCCTCCATGAGTCCCTGCAACGCCGCGCCGATCACGCCAAACGTCAGCCAAAAGACGAGGCCCATGATCACCAGAAACGCCGGAATGGCTGTGTAACGACCTGTCAGGATGCGGTCAATCTTGACGGAGCGCACGTGCTCGCGGCTCTCGTGCGGCTTGACGACGCAACGCCCGCACACGTCGCCGATAAAGCTAAAACGCATATCGGCCAGTGCAGATAGGCGGTCGGTGCCGGCCTCGCCCTCCATCTGGGTGATGATGTGCTCGATAGCGTCGAGCTCATTGCGATCCAGGTGAAGCGCCTCGGTCACCAGCTCGTCGCCCTCAACCAGCTTGGTCGCCGCAAAACGCACGGGAATGTGCGCCGTCGCGGCATGGTCCTCGATAAGGTTGGCGATGCCGTGAATGCAGCGATGCAGCGCGCCGCCGTCTGGACCATCGGGCGCACAGAAGTCCAGGCGACCGGGGCGTTCGCGGAACCGTGCCACGTGCAGGGCATGATCCACCAGCTCGCCGATACCCTCGTTGCGGGCAGCGCTAATGGGGACAACGGGCACGCCCAACAGGCTCTCGAGCAGGTTGACGTCCACGGCGCCGCCGTTGGCCGTCACCTCGTCCATCATGTTGAGCGCGATGACCATGGGGCAGTCGAGCTCCATAAGCTGCAGCGTCAGGTACAGATTGCGCTCGATGTTGGTGGCGTCAATGATATCGATGATGGCGTCGGGATGCTCATCCAGGATAAACTGGCGGCTCACGATCTCCTCACCCGTGTACGGCGACAGAGAGTAAATGCCGGGCAGGTCGGTAACGCTCGCCTCGGGGTGGTTACGAATGGTACCGTCTTTGCGGTCGACCGTTACGCCGGGAAAGTTGCCGACGTGCTGGTTGGAGCCCGTAAGCTGGTTGAACAGCGTGGTCTTACCGCAGTTTTGGTTGCCGGCGAGGGCAAAATGCAGCGGCGCGCCCTCAGGCACGGCCGTCTTCGCGGCGCGGGGCGAATACGTCCCCTCGCCCAGGGCCGGATGCTCCGTCGTGCCGATTGCGGCGTTAGCGCGCGGACCCGCATCGGTGTCGTGAACACCCACGAGCTCGATGCGAGCGGCATCGTCCTTGCGCAGCGTCAACTCGTAGCCACGCAGGCGGATCTCGAGCGGGTCACCCATGGGGGCGTACTTCATCATGGTAACTTCGGTGCCCGGCGTTAGACCCATGTCCAAAATATGCTGTCGAAGCGCCTGATCGTCGGATGTCACCGATGCGACAACGGCGTCCTTTCCAATCTCGAGTGTATCGAGCTTCACGTCCGCGTTCCTCCCCCGGCGCCCACAGGGCGTTGCATTTATGTTCACCATGGCTAACCGTTTGCCATGGCTAACCAATTTTAAGCTTACATGATAGCGTGAACACACAATGACGTTCAATCAGCAGATTGGCGCAATGGGGACAGGCAGGAGAGTTCAGGGCCATAGTTTCCCGATGAGGCCTCTCGGGGAAACTACATCCCAGAATTCTGGCTCGAAACGGGATATGGTTTCCCAAACAGGCCTCTTACGGAAAATGCATCCCGGAATCCCCACTCGAAACGGGACGCACTTTCTCAGTCGAGGCCCTATGGGAAACCGTGTCCCACCTTGAAGGGGGAACTGGGATGCAGTTTCCGGACGGGACATCAAAAACAAAGTTGCGGTGGAATAGTTCCTGGATGGGCTGGTTGATGCCCCAGATAGGAACTATTTCACCGCAAGTTATTGAAGGGCTGGGATGCCCGTCCTCTTACAGATGGCGCTCCAGAAAGCGGAAGGCTAGGCGAATCCAGGGGCGGACCGCCACCTGCTTGTCCTCGTTGTCGACCGCGGTGTTGGCGTTGCCGAGCGAAAGGCCGTGACCGCCCTGGTCAAAGACGTGCATCTCGCAAGCGACGCCCTCCTCCGCCATGCGTTGGGCAAACGGATAGACCTGCGCGATCGGCGCCGTCTTGTCGTCGGACACGCCCCATACAAAGGTCGGTGGCATCTGACGCGAAACATGCGTGGTGGGGCAGATGTCGGCCAGATGCTCGTCAGTTGCCTCGCCGCCCGTCACCATCGACAGGTAGTCGTTGAGCAAATCGCGCCCCGTCTTGCCGCCCGTCTTGGGCACGCGCAAGTCAATGCGCGGATCGCGCGTCTGCATGTCGCGCACATAGGCAAAGTCGAGCAATGGATAGCCCAGCACCACGGCATCGGGACGAATGTCGTCCGGACGCGCCCCGGCAAGTGCCGCGAAGGGGCCGGTCTTCCACTGTGTTGCCAGCGAGGCGCAAATCATGCCGCCAGCAGAAAAGCCCACGACGCACACGCGCTTGGGGTCGACATGCCACTCGTCGGCATTCGCGCGCACCGTGGCGACCATCTTGGCAAGATCTGCCTGGGGGTGCGGAAAGCTCACGTCACCCGTAGAACTCGTGACATAGTTGAGCACAAAGGCCTGGTAGCCGCGGTCCAAAAACGCAAACGCCACCGGGTCCTGCTCGTGCGGAGCGATATGCGTAAACCCGCCTCCGCCGCAGATGATCACCGCGGGGCGGCGGCCATTGGGCTTGTCGGGCAGCGGCTCGGCACCCAGATACGTAAAGGTCGCCGGATAATCCTCGGTCGGCTCCTCGCCCCACAGCGCATGGTTCTCGACAATCATATGTGCTCCCTTCGCGCAAATTATGCGCCCTTGTTTTTTGCCTTCAAGCGTACCCCACTTGAACCCGTGGCGCAGAAACACTCCGGCAATAAGTTTCCCTTCAACTGATATATCACATAATCCCAGTTCAGAGGTATCGTTGAGCAGCGTAGAATAGGGGCGTTGACCAAGCCGCGAAACACATGTGAAACGTTTCCGGCAAACCAAACGCGCGATATGCGCCTATTTAAGTTGGAGGCAACTATGGGTCTGCTCGATTCGCTTAAGTCCACCTTCACCTCGACCGGCGAGGCGTCCGTTCCGCCCGCAGCAAGCTTCGCTACCCGCGAAGGCGTCATCTATGCCCCCGTCAACGGCGTGCTCGTCAACCTGAACGAGGTTCCCGACGAGACGATCGCCTCGGGCATGCTTGGCCAGGGCTATGGCATCGAGCCCATTACCGGCACCATCTATGCGCCCGCCAACGGCCGCATCGGCGCCACCACTGTCACCAACCACTCCATTGGCATGATCACCGAGGACGGTCTTCGCGTGTTCATCCATGTCGGCCTGGGCACCGTGGAAATGAACGGCAAGGGTTTTGCCCGCTTTGTCGAGATGGGCGATGTGGTCAAGGCAGGCCAGCCGCTCATCAGCTTCGACCGCGAGGCCATTAAGGCCGCTGGTCACGAGGACATCGTGACCGTCATCGTCTCCGAGCTCGATCGTCTTAAGAGCATCGACCATGTCGGCGAGTCTGGAACGCTTATCGGCGGCAACCCGCTCGTCAAGCTTGGCGACCCGCTGCTGGTTGCCAAGACCAAGTAGCCAGGCCCCGCGCCACACAGCCAAAAGGCACCTCGTCAAGCGCCCACGACCATTTGGCCGCGGGCGCTTTTCGTTTGAAAAACCATCCCGCCAATGCCTTATCTGTATAGCCCAAATGAGCCGAGCTGCTAGAATATCGAACTGTATGGATAACTATCATTCAACCGTTATGGGAGGATACGTGAACCGCACCAAAATCGCGCAGCTCTATGCCGATGCCGAGTCGCTCGGCGGCCAGACCGTCACCGTCGCCGGCTGGGTCAAGTCCATCCGCGACATGAAGAACTTTGGCTTTGTTACGCTCAACGACGGCAGCTGCTTCCGCGACCTGCAGGTCGTCATGAACCGCGAGGCACTCGACAACTACGACGAGATCGCCCATCAAAACGTCTCGGCCGCACTCATTTGCACCGGCACCGTCAAGCTGACCCCCGATGCGCCCCAGCCTTTCGAGCTTTCTGCCACCTCCATCGAGGTCGAGGGCACGAGCGCCCCGGATTACCCGCTGCAGAAGAAGCGCGCAACCGTCGAGTTCCTGCGCACCCAGCAGCACCTGCGCCCGCGCACCAACCTGTTCCGCGCCGTGTTCCGCATCCGCTCTGTCGCGGCTGCCGCCATCCACCGCTTCTTCCAGGAGCAGGGCTTTGTCTACGTCAACACCCCCATCATCACCACGAGTGACTGCGAGGGCGCCGGCGAGATGTTCCGCGTGACCACGCTCGACCCCAAAAATCCGCCCCTCACCGAGTCCGGCGAGGTCGACTGGAGCCAGGACTTCTTTGGCAAGCATGCAAGCCTCACCGTGTCCGGCCAGCTCAATGCCGAGAACTTTGCCATGGCCTTTGGCGACGTGTACACCTTTGGCCCCACCTTCCGCGCCGAAAACTCCAACACCACGCGCCACGCCGCCGAGTTTTGGATGATCGAGCCCGAGATGGCCTTCGCCGACCTTAACGACTACATGGATAACGCCGAGGCCATGCTCAAGTACGTCCTTAAGGACGTTATGGCCACCTGCCCCGACGAGCTCAACATGCTCAACAAGTTTGTGGACAAGGGTCTGCTCGAGCGCCTGGACCATGTCGCCAACTCCGACTTTGCCCGCGTTACCTACACCGAGGCCGTCGAGATCCTGGAGCAGGCAGTCGCTGCTGGCCACCAGTTTGATTACCCCGTCAGCTGGGGCATCGACCTGCAGACCGAGCACGAGCGCTTCCTGACCGAGGAGCACTTTAAGCGCCCGACCTTCGTGACCGACTACCCGGCCGAAATCAAGGCGTTCTACATGCGCATGAACGAAGACGGCAAGACCGTCGCCGCCGCCGACTGCCTGGTTCCCGGTATCGGCGAGATTATCGGCGGCTCCCAGCGCGAGGAGCGCCTGGATCTGCTCGAGGCCCGCATCAAGGACCTGGGCATGAATCCCGAGCAGTACAAGTACTACCTTGACCTGCGCCGCTACGGTTCCTGCAAGCACGCCGGCTACGGTCTGGGCTTCGAGCGCTTGGTCATGTATCTGACCGGCGTGGGCAACATCCGCGACGTCCTGCCGCACCCGCGCACCGTGGGCAACGCCGACTTCTAATCGTCGGACGCTAGCTCGCGTCGCCACACGCCAACGCTCATCGCATAAGCGTCTCTCGACATCGGTCGAGAGACGCTTTTTTCAACAGCATCCGTCAAGCTTTTGGCAAGTTTTTGGTCAGTTGACCAGGGCTGTTGAAAACTCACCCGCCGTTTGCCGACGACTACCGACCGCCCAGAGCGCCCTACGCCCCTGGGAAAACCCCGCGTCCTAGGCTCCATACCGTCGCCACCCAAAACGGAAAGGACGTGGGCACCATGACCGAAGCCGCTGTTGAAACCTACGACACCACGACTAGAGGCGCCGCCTCGATGGCAGCCTATCGCGCCGTTCGCATCCTGCAACTATTAAGCGAAAACACCGGCGAGGACAAGGCCATGCTTTCCGATGAGTTGATCCGGCGCCTCGCCCATCCCGACGACCCCGCCCGCATGCCCATCTCGGCGGCGCGGCGCAGCATCTACACCGCCATCTCCGCGCTTCGCCATGCCGGATACGAAATTGAGTACAAACGCGGCGTGGGCTACAAACTTCTTACCCGTCCGCTCACCGATGAAGAGATCATCCGGCTCCACGGTATGGTCATGCGCAACCGCTCCACGCCTATCGCTATCCGCAAGAGCATGGCGCAGCACTTAGTTGCCATGGCGAGTGCCGACGTTCGCGGCTACCTCGATACACCCGAACCCGTTCCGAGCGCAGGCAGCAAGGCTACCAAGGCAACACGCACGCCCATCAAGCGTATCGACACGTGCGAGCTCGTCGAGCAGGCCATCGACCACGGAACCACGGTGAGTTTTGATATTTCGAGCGTCACGACGCGTGGCGAAACCGAAGCAGCACGGATGACACTCCGTCCCTTTGCCATCAAGCAACGAGACGGCATCTCTTATTTGCTGGGAACGGTCTATGACGCCCGAGGCGCCGATGACACGTTGCGTACCGTAGAGATTGGCCGAATGAGAAACGTCACCACACGTCTCCTCGACGGCAAGAAGCTCTTCGCCGCCCTGGACGAGGACGACGCCTCCTCCGCCGCATAAGACCCTCCGCCGCCCATTCGACTACCCGTACCGCCCATCCGATTCTGTATTAAAAAACCCGCCAGGCTGTTGTAAAAATGGACATCAGCGCTACTATAATTCCACTTGCACTTTGTCCCAGTGCAGTGTTTCCAGCCATTTTTATACTGGGGGTAATGATATGAAGGACATCACCATCAGCCGCAGGAGCCTTCTGGTCTCCGCCGGCCTGCTCGCGCTCGCCCCGCTCGCCGGATGCGGCGGCAACTCTGGTTCCGGCTCCGCTGCCGCCGGTTCCGACTACACCATCGGCGTTCTGCAGCTCACCGAGCACTCCGCGCTCGATGCCGCCAACGACGGCTTCGTCAAGGCCATCAAGAAGAGCGGCCTTAAGGTCAAGATCGACCAGAAGAACGCCCAGAACGACCAGTCCACGTGTAAGTCCATTGCCGACAAGTTTGTGGGCGACAACGTCAACCTGATTTATGCCATCGCCACGCCCGCCGCGCAGGCTGCCGCCGGCGCCACGGCCGATATCCCCATCGTGGGCTGTGCCATCACCGACTACGCCGCCTCCGGCCTGGTCCAGGACAACGACAAGCCGGGTACCAACGTCACGGGCGCTTCCGACCTCACCCCGGTCGCCGAGCAGCTCGAGATGATGCAGAAGGTCCTGCCCGACGTTAAAAAGGTCGGCCTGCTCTACTGCACCGCCGAGTCCAACTCCGACGTCCAGATCAAGGCCGCCAAGAAGGAACTCGACAAGCTGGGCCTCGAGTACACTGACTTCACCGTCTCGAGCTCCAACGAGATTCAGTCCGTCGTCGAGTCTGCCATGGGCAAGGTCGACGCGCTGTACTCCCCCACCGACAACACCATCGCCGCGGGTGCCTCGCAGGTCGGCCAGATCTGCAAGGAAAACAAGCTTCCCTTCGTGACTGGCGAGGAGGGTATGTGCATGGCCGGCGGCCTGTTTACCCTCTCCATCAACTATGAGGACCTGGGCTACGCCGCGGGCGAGATGGCCGTTAAGATCCTGAAGGGCGAGGCCAAGCCCGAGGATATGCCGATCAAGCACCTCTCGAGCAAGGACCTGGTCGTCGTCAAGAACGACGAAATGGCCGAGGCCCTGGGCATCGACCTTTCCGCCCTGGACGCGTAATGCCATACGCGGCATGCGTCTAGAGCCCGTGCTCGCGCTTTAGCCGCGTTATTCAATATCTGAGCCACAGGGGCGGGCGCTGTAGACCGGCGTCCGCCCTGCTTGTTTCAGGTAAAACAAAACGTCTGTCCGCAGCTCTTTTATGCATTGGTACCGCTATTATGGAAAATCACGTGTCCACCCTATCCTAGGAGGTATGAAGCATGCTCATTGCATTGCAGGGCGCCGTTTCGCAGGGCGTCCTCTGGGGCATTATGGTGCTTGGCGTGTTTATCACGTTCCGCCTGCTCGACATTCCCGATATGACCTGCGACGGCAGCTTTGCCCTCGGCGGCTGCGTCTGCGCTGTGCTCATCGTCAATAACAACGTCGACCCGCTACTCGCCGTGCTGGCCGGCATGTGCGCCGGCGCCATCGCGGGCGCCGTCACGGGCATTTTGACCACCGTCTTTGAGATTCCCGCGATCCTCGCCGGAATCCTCACCCAGATCAGCCTGTGGTCCATCAACCTGCGCATCATGGGCAAGTCCAATACGCCCATTCTTGCCAAAGGCACCGTGTTCTCGGCCGTCAGCAATATGACCGGTCTGCCGCAGTCCACCGTTGCCATCATCTTGGGCATCCTGCTCGCCGTGGCTATCGTTGCCATCCTGTATTGGTTCTTTGGCACCGAGATCGGCTCGGCGCTGCGCGCCACCGGCAATAACGAGTACATGATCCGCGCTCTGGGCGTCAACACCAACTCCACCAAGATGATCGCCCTCGTGCTCTCCAACGCCCTCATCGGCCTTTCGGGCGCGCTCATCTGCCAGAGCCAAAAGTATGCCGACATTGGTATGGGCACCGGTGCCATCGTTATCGGTCTTGCCGCCATTGTTATCGGTGAGGTGCTCGGCCGTCTGCTGCCCGGCGGCCTCACGCAGTTTAGCGTCCGTCTTGCCTCCGCCGTCTTTGGCTCCGTGGTGTACTTCCTTATCCGCGCCATCGTGCTGCAGTTGGGCATGGACGCCAACGACATGAAGCTGCTCTCCGCCGTGATCGTTGCCGTGGCCCTGTGCGTGCCCGTGGTTTGGGAGCGCTACAAGCTCCGCAGCTCCTACACGAAGGGAGATGAGGCAGATGCTTAAGCTCTCGCACGTCAAGAAGACCTTTAACAAGGGCACCGTCACCGAGAAGCGCGCGCTCACCGGCGTCGACCTTACCCTGAACGATGGCGACTTTGTAACCGTGATTGGCGGCAACGGCGCCGGCAAGTCCACGCTGCTCAACATGATCGCCGGCGTGTATCCGCTCGATTCGGGCGTTATCGAGCTCGATGGCACCGATATCTCGCGTCTGAGCGAGTCACAGCGCGCCAAGTACCTGGGCCGTGTGTTCCAGGATCCCATGCGCGGCACCGCAGCCGACATGCAGATTGCCGAGAATCTAGCCCTCGCCAAGCGCCGTGGCCAGCGTCGCGGTCTTTCGTGGGGCGTCACCAAGGCCGAGAAGGACGAGTACGTTGAGCTGCTCAAACGCCTGGACCTTGGCCTGGACACACGCCTCAACGCCAAGGTCGGTCTGCTCTCGGGCGGCCAGCGCCAGGCACTCACCCTGCTGATGGCCACGCTCACCAAGCCGCGCCTGCTGCTGCTCGACGAACACACGGCGGCCCTCGACCCCAAGACGGCCTCTAAGGTGCTCAATCTGACCGAGGAGATTGTCGACGAGAACCACCTGACCACGCTCATGGTCACGCACAACATGAACGACGCCATCCGTCTGGGCAATCGCCTGATCATGATGCACGAGGGCCACGTGATCTACGACGTGGCGGGCGACGAGAAAAAGTCGCTCACCGTGGCCGACCTGCTTCAGAAGTTTGAGGAGGTCTCGGGCGGCGAGCTCGCCAACGACCGCATGCTGCTGAGCTAAACCTACCAAAAAGGGACAGGTTTATTTTGGCAGGTTTTATCTGCGCAAACGTCAAAACCGCCTCAAAGGGACAGACGCCCTTGCGGCGGTTTTCGCATATTATGTCGATAATCCGATATTCAACCAGACTTTCTGGCTAAGGACTAAGGAAACTGCCATGAAAAGACTCCCCCGCCTTGCGTTAGCCGCCGCGTTGTTTGCCGGCTCGCTCGCAGGCATCCCAAGCCTCGTTTTCGCGGGGAACCTGCCCGCCGCTATTGACGGCTCCGTGGCCGTCATGCACACCAACGATATCCACGGCAGCTACAAGTACAGCTACAACGCAAGCAAGGGCACCGGCACTGTGGGCTTTGACGGACTGGCGGTTCTCTATAGCGCCCAAAGCAGCGCCCCCGATCTTTTGCTCGATGCGGGCGATACCTTCCACGGGCAGTCCTTTGCCACCATGAGCGAGGGCAAGAGCATCGCCGAGCTCATGGACACCTTCTATGCAGACGGCTACGACGCGACCACGCCGGGCAACCACGACTGGAGCTACGGCGCGGACAAGCTCCGCACCATGACCGGCTACAGCCCCACCGGCACGCCCTTCGCCATGCTCTGCGCGAATGCGAAGTCTACGAGCGGCGTATGGA
>JAXJHR010000027.1:0-10452 GCA_036299165.1 Collinsella aerofaciens
CTCAGGTGGACGTCCATCCCGAACGCGGTAGAATACTTTGGCATGGGAGCCTCCCAACCTCGTTGCGGCGCGGCTGCGCCTATGGCACTTCAACATCATTGTCGCAGCCCCGACCCGCGGCCACGAGCGGGGGCTCCTATCTTTTTAGTGCCCTCGGATTGGGTCATAGTGTCTGTCGGTACCAAAACATTGGCGTTACCTTTGCTGTTGGTAATGACTTAGTCGTTGGGGACGTTCTTAAATGACTAGTTGAAAGGGACACTCTTGCCGGCGCTTGGGGACAGTCCCTAAGTGCCGGCAGATTGGGACACTCCTTTGCAAGGTGGCGCTGAAGACTGTCCCTAACGACCAGTCGTTTAAGAACGTCCCCAACGACCGGCTCGGGAACCTGATCCTAATGCACTAGTTTCTGTCGAGTCGGTGCTTCTTGCGGGTTGCCCGTATAATGGTTTGCGTATGAACCGCAACCAAGGAGTTCCAGTTTATGGACCAGAGCCTTTTTAAATTCGACCTGATCGCCGAGGACCCGACGACGCATGCGCGTGCCGGCGTGCTGCACACCCCGCACGGCGACATCGAGACGCCGATCTTTATGCCCGTGGGCACCAAGGCAAACGTCAAGGGCATCCCTACCGAGACCGTCAAGCAGCTCGGCGCCCAGATCGTGCTTGCCAATACCTATCACCTGTCCATGCGCCCCGGCGAGGACACCATCGCCGAGCTGGGCGGACTGCATAAGTTTATGAACTGGCACGGCCCCATCCTCACCGACTCGGGCGGCTTCCAGGTCTTTAGCCATAACGACGCCGTCAAGCTCACCGACGAGGGCGTGCGCTTTATCGTCAATGACTACGACGGCCGCCACGTGTTCTGGACGCCCGAGGACAACATGGAAATCGCCATGAAGCTCGGCTCCGACATCTGCATGCAGCTCGACCAGTGCCCCGGCTATCCTGCCACGCGCGCCTACGTTGAGCGCGCGGTTGAGCTGTCGAGCATGTGGGCCGAGCGCTGCTATAAAGCTCACACCCGCGATGACCAGGCACTCTTTGGCATTGTTCAGGGCGGCATGCATCTGGACCTGCGCCTGCGCTCGCTGCGCCATCTGGAGGAGTGCGGCGACTTCCCGGGCTACGGCATTGGCGGCTACTCGGTGGGCGAGGACCACGAGACCATGTTCGAGACCCTGGCACCGCTCGTAAGCGAGTACATGCCCAAGCACAAGCCGCGCTACCTGATGGGCGTCGGCAACCCCACCACCCTCGTGCGCGGTGTGGGCGTGGGTATCGACATGTTCGACTGCGTGCTGCCGACGCGCACGGGCCGCATGGGTACGGCGTTCTCCAGCGAGGGTCGCCTCAACTTCCGCAACGCTCGCTTTGCGCACGACGATGGTCCCATCGATCCCACCTGCACCTGCCCGGTGTGCACGGGCGGCTACAGCCGCGCGCTCATTCGCCACATGGTCACGCAGAAGGAGATGCTCGGCGGCATTCTGCTGTCGATGCACAACATCTACTACTTGCTCAACCTTATGCAGCGTGCTCGCCAGGCCATTATCGAGGGTCGTTACGGCGCGTTCGTGAGTGACTGGATGAACAGCCCTGCGGCGGTGGATTACTAAGGGCGGCGCGGGCGCTTGCAGGGCGCGGGCAACGGCAAGGGGCGAGCGCCGGCCGGTCGTCGCGTTCGCTAACACTGTCTGCGCGACCGCTGACCGATGCCTTGCAAGCGCATGATGCATCGTGGGTACCATACCGAATAGTTGATGTTCGGGCGGGTGTTTGACGCATGGCGTCGACCCCGCCCGTTTTCTTTTTCTCGATAGGAGTACCCATGATTAAGAATGAGAACGTCGAGGGCGAGCCTGCCTACGACGAGACGTACCGCCGCGGCCCCGTGGTCATGCGCGGCCCGATGATTCCTAAGGACAATACGTACGCTAACCTGCTGGCGCCCGAGGAGTCGACCGACTGGTTGCATGCCGATCCGTGGCGCGTACTGCGCATCCAGGCCGAGTTTGTCGACGGCTTTGGCGCGCTTGCCGAGCTCGGACCTGCGGTGACCATCTTCGGTAGCGCCCGCACGCCCAAGACCGATACGCTCTACAAGGCGGCGCGCACCGTCGGGCGTAAGATTGCCCAGCGCGGCGTGGCGGTTATCACCGGTGGCGGCCCCGGCATCATGGAGGCGGCCAACAGGGGAGCGGCGAGCGTCAACGGCAAGTCAGTTGGTTTGGGCATTGAGCTGCCGCACGAGCAGGGGCTCAACAAATACGTGAACCTCGGTATGGACTTCCGCTACTTCTTTGTGCGCAAGACCATGTTCGTCAAATACAGCTCGGGCGCTATTGTGTTTCCCGGCGGGTTTGGCACGCTCGACGAGATGTTCGAGGTGCTCACGCTGGTGCAAACGCACAAGGTCAAGCGCATGCCCCTCGTGCTGGTGGGCACAGAGTACTGGCAGGGCCTGTTCGACTGGCTCAACGGCCCGGTGATGGACGCCGGTATGATCAGCCCGCTCGATCCCGAGCTCGTGCACATCACCGACGACCTCAACGAAGCCGTCGACATCGCCCTGAGCGGGCTGATGTAGATCAATCGTGCCCACGCGACATGAATACGCATGGCAATCTGATGTTATTTAACATCAGATTGCCATTTATATTGGGTATACTGGTGTAAAAGACGAGGGCGAGGAGGTCGCAAATGTCTACAGCAACAGTTAAGCCTACGACGGTTCGAATCGAAGAGGGGCTCAAGGAGCAGGCGACTGAGTTCTTGGATTCGGTCGGCCTCAGCCTCAATTCCTATCTCAATCTTGCCGTTCGGCAGCTGGTAAATCAGCGAAAGATTCCTTTTGAGATTGTAGGAAGGGCGGAGGTGCCCAACGAGGCGACGAGGCGTGCCATGGTGATCGCCGAGGCTCATGAGTTGGGGATTTTGCCGGACGATAGCCCGTCATTCAATAACGCTGATGAGCTTATGTCATTCCTCGATGAGGAATAGCGATGTTCGAGATTAAAGTCGAGGCTCAATTTAAGGTGGACTACAAACGAACGATGCGCATGCATCCGCAGCTAAAAAGTGAGTTTAAAGCGGCGGTTGCAGAGCTTGTGGCTCATGGGTCACTTCCGGCGGAGTATGGCGCCCACGAGCTCTCAAACCCGGGCGGAAACTACAACGGCCACATCGATTTCCACCTATCCGATGGCTTGGTCGATGTGGTCGTTCTTTATCTTCCCCATAAGACTAACCCAGTGATTAGGCTGGTGAGAATGGGCACTCATCAGGAGCTGTTTCAGGGTCCGCTGGGCTGATCGCCGATTTCCAAGTTGCGGTGGAATAGGGATTGATTGGCGGCTGATAAGCCAAAAACAGTCCCTATTTCACCGCAACTGCTGGGGGTACCCCGTTCGTCGCCGCGGCCTCCGGTTCCACTTTTCGCTGAATTTCGCTCAAAAGCTCGGCTGCGACTTCGCTGCTTTTGAAACGAATGCTGCAGTCTTCTTTCTTTGGGAAAGCCAGCAACGGAATAGCTCCGTACCAGACAGTTTCCTCGTCAATCACTGATGCGCACAGGCGTCCTTCGGCTTTGATGAGATAGTTGACGTTCATCTCGGCAAAAATCGCTTTCACGTCATCGCGTGGAGTTGAAGCAATAGAAATCTCAAGGGCAATTCCACGGGTAGCGGCATCCGCGAGTGCAGCGGCGAGCTTTTCAAGGCATGCGGCGGACGCGTAGGGTGCGGCAATAAAAATGCTTTTCGATGCGTTCTCGATGTCATTCACTAAAGCCTCCACGGCTCTTGCCGACCTAACGAGGATGTTTCGATCGTCCTGTCTGTTGTCGTTTGCCGCAAAGACTTCATACCCCAGCTTGGCGTAGGTCTTGAGCCTCTTTTGGTACATGCGCGCGAACATGGGTATCGACAGGTCAACATAGTCGAATATCTCAACCCGCTGTTTGCCCTCGTGGCTTCTGTGTAGCCTACCTGCCTGCTGCGTTATGCTGCCGTCCCAAGATATTGGAGTGGCAATGAGCAAAGTGTCAAGGTAAGACAGGTCGAAGCCCTCGCCCAGAAGACTTTCAGTTGCGACGATGATTCGATGATCATGCTCAAAGCTGGGAAGACTCTTCAGTATTGCTTTTCTTTCTTTGGCGTCGATTTCTCCGGTTAAGAGTATGGGTTCGTGTCCACGGCTTTGAAGTAGCCTGCATAGCTCTTCGGCATGCTTTTTTCTTTTAGATAGCACAAGCGGATGCCGGCCGTTTGATGTGGCCTCGAGGGCGTCCTCGATAATTGCTTCGTTTCTCGCGGCGTGTACACACAGGAGATCGAGAATTTGGTTAAAGGATGCTCCTGGTCCGTAGGTGGGTAATCGAATTCCGGTGAAACGCGGTCTAACAATGCGCTGAATCCCCTGTTGGATTGCTTGCGTTTTTGGATCGACGACATAGCGAACCGGGCCGCAGAGCATCGAGAGTGCCCGCGTGAGTCCGTCCGAACGCTCGGGCGTTGCGGAAAGGCCATATACATATTTGGCAGGAGCGGACTTGAGGACAAGCTCAAGCTGTGGCGCGGCCGCATGGTGGCATTCGTCACAGATGATGAGACTGTAATCGCGAACGAACTCCTTGGCTAATGACTCGCCGGTTTGGGGATCCTTGCCGGATAGCGACTGGAATGAAGCAATGTCGATGAGACGGCTTATGGCGGTCTTGCCTCCTCCGATTTGCCCAATGAGCGGAGGCTGTCTTTTGCTGATTCGTCCCTTTGGGGTTCGGACGGGCTCTCTGTTGTCCGTGATGTCGAGAAATCGTTCGAGTTGGGATTTCCATTGGGCAATGAGCGCAGTTTTAGGAACGATGACGAGCGTTGGAAGACCAATGGCAGCAATAAGATAAGCTCCGATGACGGTTTTGCCGAACCCCGTCGGTGCGGACATGATCCCGTCTTCATAGCTGAGCATCTGTTCAGCGACAATTTGCTGTTCAGGGCGAAGAGTCCCTTTAAATGCCATCGCAATTGGATGGCTCGACTTGCGTTTGTCTGAATAGTGGGCAGAAACGCCGGCTTCTTGAAGCAGCCGCTCAAGTTGAACCTTGCAGCCTCTGGGAATCGCGACGTAGCCATCTCTAAGTTCGCTGAGGTCTATGAACCGCGGTTTGCCGAATACCGATTGATGCATAGATTGTGCGCGGAAGAATTCTGGGTTGGCAAATGTTGCAAGCCTGCGGACTTCCATTTGAGCTGCGGGACTCAGAGATTTTTCGGGGATATAGAGCATATCGGTCTGCGTGACGGACAGCGATGACGGGAAGTCCCGCGGTGTGAGCGGAAGCCGCTTTCGCAGTCTCTGGGAATGTGGCACACCGGTGTTTGCCGCCGCAACAGCTGCTATTCCATGTGACCTATTTTCGATGCTCTCGATCAGATTTTGCACCGTCACGCGCGGGATTAACTGGATTTGCGAAAGGTAAAGCCATTGATCGGGAAAGGGCTCAAATTGCTCGTCAACAAATACGCTGTTCCCTTTTCGCTGCGCTTTTCCTTGAAAAGGCAGCGCTATGAGATTTCCAAAGCCGCCCTCAGGAATGGTGGACTGCGCGGGCAGCATTCGGTCAAATGCTTTGAAGGTGATTGTCTTGTTCAGTATCGCCGCTTCGGTGATAAGGCTGCTTCCAAAATCTCGTGCGGTCTTTGCGCTGACGAGCTCTAGGAAGAAAAACCAGACATGTGCGCCGTCGCCCGATCTCGATCGCTCAACTGCGACATCGATTCCGTGGCTTTTTGCGACATGTCGAATGGCTTTCGTCGCTTCTTTCCAATCGGCTCCGTCAAAATCGATGACCAGGACTTTCGTGTTACTGTCTTTATCGAGCACATATTGGCCTATAACGTCTCGAAGCCTATCGTCATTGCCTCTGAAATGGGCGATGATCGCGGCATCGCTCAACTCGGGGAAGACGCGGCTGCTGCATTCCGTGCATTTGACTCTCTGGTGGCTTGCTTTGGGGCAAATGCCTGACTTCCACTCATTTGCGCAGGCGGGCGTATAGCCAATTCCTCCGTCTTTTCTGCGGTACCCATGAGCGTAGACATCTTTGCGACCAGTAAAGAGATTGCGGAAGAGCTCGAGTTTGTCGCGCGCTGGGCTTGCGCTGGTGACGATATCTTCGATCTGCGCCCGTCTATCGAAAGAATCGCCAGCTTTCTCCCATTCTTCCAGCGTTGTATAACGGATGTCTGGACCGCTGCTGCAGATAACGATTTGCTTGCGCGGATCCGAAGCGTGGACGACCGTTTTATTGAATTTGAATAGGGCGCTCCCGAAAAGGGCGTATTGATGCGTGCCGTTGCTCATTTGAAAGCCATTCTTATCAGCGTTCATTGGGATGAGGGTACGTCATTTCAGCTTTATGAGATACGCGACTTCGATTTTGGTTCGGTAATAGTGGGGTACCGATCCGTGAGTGGCAATCAGCCGGTGCCAAAACGTGCGGCGGCTGTTGTTAAAGGTTTTTGACGGCTATGGGGCGGGTTGGCGGCGTGGGGAGGGGTTTTCGAATGACCCCGTGGTCAAATAACGTCAAATGTGAGTACTGCTGTTAATGTAGTCTCATAATATTTGGCAAGAATAGAATACCAATTCGACATTATTCTATATATCTAACCCACCAAACACGGCATTTTGAGCCTTGGCAAGGCGTGAAATTAATCGAAACGATCGATTCCGGCGAGATTTTTCTGCTACTAATTTGGTGGCAGTACTCATATTTGCCATTTTTGTCCACTGGGTACCGCGAGGGGGTCTGTTCGACTGGCCCAACGGCCCGGTGATGAGCGCCGGTATGATCAGCCCGCTCGATCCGGATCTGGTACACATTACTGACGACCTCAACGAGGCCGTCGACATCGCCCTGAGCGGGCTGATGTAGAGTAGCTAAAATGGGACGGGGCTAAAAAGACTGGTCTGAAACGTTTGATACCAGTCTTTTAGCCCCGTCCCAAATGAACTGCTTCTAAGTTGCGGTGGAATAGGGATTGATTGGAGGCTGATAAGCCAAAAACAGTCCCTATTCCACCGCAAGAGGTAAAGGTGCCCCTAGTGGATGGGTTGGTAGCGGGGGCAGTAGCTGATGGCGATGGCGTCGACGCCTACATGGGTGGCGATGGTGCAGCCGATGGGGCCGGTGCCGGCGTCTACGTAGTCCTGGCCCGCGAGCGCCTCGTTGACAAGTTCCTGCTCCTCGGCGGCGCCGGTCGTGAGCACGCGCACGCTTGAGCCCGGGTGCTCGTCCAAAAACGCGAGGCAATCTGCCATGGTGTTGGCAACGATGCGCTTGGCGCCGCGGCCCTTTTTGATTGCCTTGATCTCGCCCGATTTCCACTCCGGCGAAACGGCCAGGCGAATGTTGAGCATCTGCGTGAGCTGGCCGGCGAGCTTGGGCGCGCGGCCGTTCTTGACCAGGTTCTCGAGCGTGCGCGGAATCAGTAGCAGATGGGCGTCGGGCAGCGTCGCGCGGATCCGCGCCTCGGTCTCGTCTAGGCTGCGGCCGTCCTCGCGCATGGCGAGCGCGTACTCCACCAGCAGGCCCTCGGCGCCCGAGCCGGTGCGCGAGTCGATGCAGCGCACGTCGAGCTCGTGGGTCTCGGCGACCAGGCATGCGTTGGAATAGCAGGCGGACCATTCGCTGCACAGCGAGATAAAGATCGCGCTATCGTGGCCGTCAGCACGCACGCGGTCAAAGAGTGCCTTGAACTCGCCGGCGCTCGGCTGCGAGGTGTGCGGCAGTTGCTCGGAGCCGGCCATGCGCGCGACGTATTCCTCGGCGGTAATCTGCACCTGGTCGAGCAGGTCCTCGCCCTCGATAATCACATGCAGCGGAATCACGTAAATGCCGAGCTCTTGAGCGCGGGCGGGGGAGATGTCCGACGTGGAGTCGGTTATGATGGCAAAAGACATAATTGCACCTTTCGTTGGGGCGCTTGCGCGCCGCCTTCTTAGAGCAAAGTGCGACAAGTATAGTGGAGTTGCTCTACATTGCTAGGTTCAATTGTTGAATAGTCAACAGTTTGAAGTGACGGTGTGGAAATCATCAACTGGGGAAGAGGGATGCCGATGGCGGCATTACAGCTATGCGAGCGGCCGGTTGTGCTGTTCGATTTTGACGGCACGGTGGCCGATACGGGCCGGGCGGTGATGACCTCGACGCGCAAGACGTTGGCCGCGCGCGGGTTTTCGGAGGCGCAGATGGGTGACCTGCGCCGCATGATCGGGCCGCCCCTGTGGAAGAGCTTTCACGACTTTTATGGCTTCTCCCGCGAGGAGTCGCTTGTGGTGGCTGACGAGTACCGTGCCTTTTTTGATGAGCTGGGACCTGAAGAGTATCCCGTGTTCGACGGAATCCCCGAGCTGCTCGATGGCCTTGCCGCGCAGGGGCATCGCATGGCGGTCGCGACGTCTCGCATGGAAGCAAAGTGCATTGACATGGTGCATGAGCTGGGGCTTTCTCAGTTTGAGGCGGTGGTCGGCATGAATCCGTCGCAGGGGCGCGAGACCAAGGCCGATTCGGTTCGCGATGCCCTGGCGGCGCTCGGCGCGACGGCGGGCGATGCCGTGATGATCGGCGATCGCTTTAACGACGTGGAAGGCGCGCACGCGATGAGCGTGCCGTGCATCGGCATTTATTCGGGTGCGGCGGCGCCGGGGGAGCACGAGGCAGCGGGCGCCGATGCGGTGGTGCACTCGGTGGCCGAGCTTGCTAAACTTTTCGCTATCTAATAGACGTAATGTGAGGGGCGGGCGTATCCGTCGCTCATTGGTAAGGAGGTCGTCCATGAATCAGGTGGAGCAGAGCGTTACCGAGTATGTCGACGAGGTCTGGGAAGATGTCGTTGCCGATATCGAACAGCTGGTGAGCTATCCGTCCGTGGCCGTTGCTGCCAATGCGGAGCTCGGTGCGCCGTTTGGCCGCCCGGTCCGTGATGCGCTCGATTGCGCGCTCGGCATTGCGCAAAAGCTCGGCTATCAGACGAGCGACGACGAGGGCTATGTGGGAATCGCCGATATCCCGGGCCGCGGCGACAAACAGCTCGCGACTATCTGCCATGTTGACGTGGTTCCCGCCGGCCCTGGCTGGAACACCGATCCGTTCGCGATGGAGCGTCGCGAGGGCTGGTTGCTCGGTCGCGGCGTGATCGACGACAAGGGCCCGGCAGTGCTGTCGCTTTATGCCGGCGCGTACCTGCTCAAGCACGGCATTGTTCCGCGCTACACCTTCCGCGCGCTGCTGGGCTGCGATGAGGAAGTGGGCATGTCCGACGTTCACCATTATCTGGAGAACTACCCCAACCCTGACTTTCTGTTTACGCCTGATGCCGAGTTCCCGGTCTGCAATGCCGAGAAGGGCCAGTTTGGGGCGACGTTCGTGAGTCCCAAGATCGACGGCGGGCGCATCGTGTCGTGGAGCGGCGCCGAGGCGAGCAATGCCATTCCGTCGCAGTCCATCTGCGAGCTCGCGATTGCCGCCGATGAGCTGCCGGCGCCGGTCGAGAATGCTGACCGCCTGGAGATCACGGCTCTCGACAATGGTCATGTGCAGATTTTCGCCCACGGTATTGGCGGTCATGCCTCGATGCCCGAGGGGACGATCAATGCCGTCGGCCTGATCGTGGCGTATCTGCGCGAGGCCGAGGACGCGTTTGGCGCCCGTGACAAGCGCCTGTTGACGCCCGCCGAGCACGAGTTTGTCAAGTTTTTGGCCTTTGTGCATGCGGACGCCTATGGCCGCGGCCTGGGTATCGATGCGACGAGTCCGGCGTTTGGCCCGCTTACCTGCAACGCTGGCGTCATCCGCGTGGCGGATGGCCATATCGAGCAGGTCATCGACGTGCGCTTCCCCGACAGCACGAGTGCCGATACCATCCGCGAGCAGCTCGATCCGCTCGTGGGCCGTTTCGGCGTGACGTGCCAGCTGGGTCGCGCGAAGGTGCCGTTCTCGGTCTCTGCCGATGATCCGGCCGTGAAGGCGCTTATCGATACCTATAACGAGTTCACCGGCAAGCATGCCGAACCCTTTGCCATGGGCGGTGGCACGTACGCACGCAACTTTGCCCGCGCCGTCTCGTTTGGCCCCGAAGAGACCGGCCTTGAGCTGCCCGAGTGGGGCGGCCAGATGCACGGTCCCAACGAGTGCGCCAACGAAGAGCAGCTCAAGCAAGCACTCAAGATTTACATCGTGGCAATCCTGCGTCTCAACGAACTCGAACTATAGTTACGCGGTTTTACCAAACCGCGTAACCAGTCGACGCTGCAAGCCCGCCAGAGCGGCAATCTGCCTTTCAACTTCGGCGGCATGACCAGAAGGTCAATGCCGCCTCGTTTCAAGGCACCTTGCTCGCTCTGGCGGGCTTTCGCTCATATGACCCAATCCGCTGTCAAGAGC
>JAXJHR010000028.1:0-63833 GCA_036299165.1 Collinsella aerofaciens
AACACGTCCCGGGCCCTCTACGGGGCAGGGGCTGACGGCCGTCCGGGGCGGTCGGCCAGCGACCACCGGTACGGCTCAATCGTATAACCATGCAACGGAAAAGAGCCGCCCTTTCGGACGACTCAAACTGTAATGGGGCTAAAAAGACTGGGGGAGTACATGAGCTGGGGATCGGCGCGTCGATGCGGGGATCGTTTGTTTCCAGACTGTGTATCTGCGCGTTGGAGAACCCGTCTCGCGCGCACGCCATGTTGTCAATGGGTTACAGTATGAACGGCGGTTATGTTTCCGCCAACGCACGAGAGAGTCGTCAACAAGGAGGATGCACGGCGATGCAGCGTGCCAAACAGATATCGGAGTCTATTGAGCTGGGCATCATCTTGGCGCTTGCCGGTGGCTTTATGGACGTTTATTCGTACATTGGGCGCGACCATGTTTTCGCCAACGCGCAGACGGGCAACATCTTGCTGGTGGGCGTGAGCATTTCGGAGGGCAATTGGGTGCTGGCGGGACGCTATTTCTTCCCCGTGGTGTCGTTTGCCGTGGGCATTATGCTTGCCGACCTGGTGCACGAGCGGTTTGGCAGCGTGATCCACTGGCGTCAGGTGACGGTGTTCTTTGAAGCCGTCATCTTGCTGGGCGTGAGCTTTATCCCGGGCGGCAATTTCAACCTGCTCGCCAACTGCCTCACCTCGTTTGCCTGCGGCATGCAGGTCGAGAGCTTCCGCAAGATCCACGGTCACGGCATCGCTACGACCATGTGCATCGGCAACTTGCGCAACGCGCTGCAAAACGTGGACGATTACATCATCACCCACAGGCGCGGCTTTTTGGAAAACGGCCTGCTGTACTTTGGCGTGATCTTTACCTTTGTGTTTGGCGCCGTGTTGGGCAACTGGTGTATTGAGCGCATGGGCCTGCACGCCATCGTCGTGGCGAGCTTGCTGCTGTTTGTCGCGTTTGCCATCATGTTCATCGACCGCGAGCGCGACTTGCGCTTACGCTGGAAGGTTGCGGCCGAGGCTTGGAAAGAGGGCTGCCGAAAGTAACCGAATGCGGCAAAGGGGCTGTCCCTTTGCCGCATTATTTTTCATCTTCTGTTGAAACGCTTTAACACTTTTGACGTTCTCATGCATTTTTCGTTTCAAAAGCGTTAGGATGGGACTCATAGCGTGGGGCGTAATGGGTGCCCCGCACACGATGGGAGGCTATCAATGGCTAATCGTTTCGTTCTCAATACCATCTCTTATCATGGTTCCGGCGCTATCAAGGAGATCCCCGGCGAGCTCCAGCGTCGTGGCTATAAGAAGATCTTCGTCTGCTCCGACCCCGATCTGGTCAAGTTTGGCGTTACCGCCAAGGTGACCGACGAGCTCGACGCCGCCGGCATCGCTTGGAGCCTCTACTCCGAGATCAAGCCCAACCCCACCATCCAGAACGTTAAGGACGGCGTCGAGGCCTTCAAGGCCGCCGAGGCTGACGCCATCGTGACCATCGGTGGCGGTTCCTCCATGGACACTGCCAAGGCCATCGGCATCATCATCAACAACCCCGAGTTCGCCGATGTCCGCAGCCTCGAGGGCGTTGCTCCCACTAAGAACCACGCCGTGTTCACCATCGCTGTGCCGACGACCGCCGGTACCGCTGCCGAGGTGACCATCAACTACGTCATCACCGACCCCGAGAAGGTCCGCAAGTTTGTGTGCGTCGACACCAACGACGCCCCCGAGGTCGCCGTCGTCGACCCCGACATGATGGCTTCCATGCCCGCCGGCCTGACCGCTTCCACTGGCATGGACGCTCTGACCCACGCCATCGAGGGCTACACCACCAAGGGTGCTTGGGAGCTCTCCGACATGTTCCACTTTGAGGCCATTAAGCTGATCAGCGAGAACCTGCGCGACTCCGTCGCCGAGGCCAAGTCCGGCCAGCCCGGCTCCGGCCGTGAGGGCATGGCTCTTGGTCAGTATGTCGCCGGCATGGGCTTCTCCAATGTTGGCCTGGGTATCGACCACGCCATGGCTCACACCCTGTCCGCTCACTACGACACCCCGCACGGCGTCGCTTGCGCCATGCTGCTGCCGATCGCCATGGAGTTCAACAAGCCGGTTTGCGCCGAGCGCCTGGCCAAGGTCGCCGTCGCCATGGGCGTTGACACCACGGGCATGAGCACCGACGAGGCCGCCGATGCCGCCATCGCCGCCGTCAAGCAGCTTTCCGCCGACGTGAATATCCCGCACGTCTGCGAGGCCATGAAGGCTGACGAGATCGAGGTCCTGGCCAAGGACGCCATGGCCGACGCCTGCTTCCCGGGTAACCCGCGCGAGGCGACGCTCGACGACGTCATCGAGCTCTTCAAGAAGATCTGCCCGGCTGCCTAACCCAGTTTGGTGGTCCTTCGCCCGTAGGCGTATGGTCTTTTGATTTGCCGCTGGCCCCGCCGTGCTACGCACGGCGGGGCTTTTTGTGCTGCGTCAATGTCCTGAGACGGGCAAAACCAAGGCGTACTGCCCGCTACGGATGGGTGGTGCACTTTCCAGCGTGCATTTTTGGGAGTATTCAGCAAGCTCTTAAAAATGCATAACGTTGTGAATGGGCCGAGTGGCCCGCAGGCGCCCATCGACAGCCATTGTGGGTGGGCTATCGATGAGTGGAGGGGGTTGTTACTGAGTTTCTGCTTTGCGACAACCTGCAACACTGTTGTAACCGCGTCATTTTGTCGTTCGTGATGGGGCCGTTGGGGCCCAAGGTGCTGAATACTCCGTTTTTTGCACGGTCCAAGGTGGGGCACCCTGAGACGAAGCAAAAAGATGTCTCATATTTATGCAGATACCGATAGGATTTATGCAAGATTCGGGTTGTAAACCGTGCGCGTGCACAAAACCGGTGCGGGGACGTCGGAAGGCGGCTCGGCTCCTAGGGCATTGACCGTGCAGAACGGTTAAAATCGGGACTCGGTCTTAGTTTTACTTGGAAGGATGCATATGGCTTCTAATGTTGATGCTTCTCTAGAGGGGATGCTCTCCTATATCACGGGACAGCTTAAGACGCTGACTTCTATCGCCTCGCCTACGGGCTATACCCGTGCGGCGACTGATTATCTAATGGAAACGTTGCGCGATATGGGCTTTGGCCCCGAGCGTTCTAACAAGGGCAATGTGCTCGTTGAGCTTGGTGGCGAGGGTGAGCCGCTCGTGTTGGCGAGCCATGTCGATACCCTGGGCGCCATGGTACGCTCCATTAAGGACAATGGCCGTCTGCGTCCCACGACGCTCGGCGGGCATCAGTGGTCTACGGCCGATGGTGAGAACTGCACCGTTTATACGCGCGATGGCAAAGTCTTTACGGGCGTGGTCCTCAATACCGAGCCTTCGGCGCATGTGGCCGACGAGCCGGTCAAGACCATCGAGAAGAACATGGAAATCCTGCTCGATGAGAATGTCGACAGCAAGGACGATGTGCTTGAGCTGGGCATTCAGACGGGCGACATCATCGCTATGGATCCGCGTACCACGGTGACGGAGAGCGGCTACATTAAGAGCCGCTTCCTGGACGACAAGCTGTCGGCCTCCATTTTGCTGGGCTTGGCGCGTGCCGTCGCCGCTGGCGAGGTGACGCTCTCGCGCAAGGTTTCGCTGCTCTTTACGGTGTACGAGGAGGTCGGTCACGGCGGCGCTTTCGTGCCGGCCGATACGCGCGAGATGATCAGCGTGGACATGGGCTGTGTGGGCGACGACCTAGGCTGCACCGAGCGCATGGTGTCGATCTGCGCCAAGGATTCGGGCGGTCCGTACAACTACGACCTGGTGACGACGCTGTCCAACATCGCGCGCGAGTTGGAGCTCGATTACGCCATCGATGTGTACCCGCACTACGGCTCCGACGTCGAGGCCACGCTCTCGGCCGGCTACGACATTCGCCATGGTCTGATCGGCCCCGGCGTGTATGCGAGCCACAACTACGAGCGTAGCCACATGGACGGCGTGCGCAACACCTTCGAGCTCGTCCGCGCCTACGTACAGCGCTAGCGATGCAGCGGCCTCGGCTGATACGGCAGTACCGACCGAGGCCGTCCTCTCTAAGTTGCGGTGAAATAGGGACTGTTTGGCGGTTTTAAACGCTTAAACAGTCCCTATTTCACCGCAATTTATGAAGGGGATGGGGCTACTTAAGTGCGCCGGTCACCGTGCCGCCGCCGAGGACGATGTCGCCGTGGTAGACTACAACGGCCTGGCCGGGGGCGATGGCTCGCTGCGGCTCGTCAAAAGTCAGCAGCATTTGCCCGTCTTCGCCGCGCGTAAGGGTCGCTGCTTGGTCTTTCTGACGGTAACGGTACTTGGCGCCCACGCGAATGCCGCCGGCATCGAGTTCTGCCTCCATGCGGTCGGCAGGGGCGCTCCAGATCCAGTCGTCGGCCGTGAGTGCTGTGGCCGTTAGGTCCTCGGCCTCGCCCAGATGCACGGTGTTGTTGGCGGCATCGACGCCCGTCACATACACGGGATGCGCCATCGCGACGCCCAAGCCCTTGCGCTGGCCGATGGTATAGCGCAACGCGCCGTTATGGCGTCCGACCACGCTGCCGTCGCGCCACACAATGTCGCCCGGTGCAGCGGGATGTCCGCAGCGGCGCTCGATATAGCCCGCGTAGTCACCGTCTGGAATAAAGCAGATGTCCTCGCTTTCGGCCTTCTGGGCGTTGGTAAAGCCTTGCTCGGCGGCTATGCGGCGCACGTCGCGCTCTTTGTCTAGGCCTGCCAGCGGAAAGATCGTGTGCGCCAGGCGCTCCTGCGTAAGCGAATATAAAAAGTAGCTCTGGTCCTTTTTGGGATCTTCGCCGCGATGCAGCTGCCAGGTGCCGTCTACTGTCTGGCTTGTTTTGGCGTAATGACCCGTTGCGATGTAGTCGCAGCCCATGTCCAGCGCCGCACCGAGCAACGCGCCAAACTTTATGTGGCGGTTGCAGATGATGCACGGGTTGGGCGTCAGCCCCTCCTGGTAGGCGTTCACAAAGCGCTCGATAACGCTGTGGTCGAAGGTCTGCTGCAAGTCGAGCACATGGTGGGGTATCCCCAGACGCTCGGCGACGGCCTTTGCATCGGCGATGTCGCGGTCGACTTTGCTCATACCCGTTGCAGGATCGGGCGCGGGGCAGGTGAGGCGCATGGTGGCGCCGACGCATTCGTAGCCCTGGCTTTTGAGCAGGTACGCGGTCACGCTGGAATCGACGCCGCCGCTCATGGCGACGAGCACGCGCTTGTTGTGCATGGGGAGGTTCTCCTTGGTGGCATGTGGCCAAAAAAGAAAAGCGGCGCGGGAGGCTGGTTCCGCGCCGCAGACATTGTAGCAAGTTCGGGCGTCTCGTGGGACACCCTGATTGGATGGGCTCAGACTGCCGGGAGAGAGGAGACCGGCTCGTCCGTGGGCTCAACCTATGGGCGACAGGCCCTAGTCCTGGAAGAGCGCCGTGGACAGGTAGCGCTCGCCGGTGTCGGCAAGCAGGGCCACGATGGTCTTGCCCTCGTTCTCGGGGCGCTTGGCCAGCTGCAGCGCGGCCCACACGGCGGCGCCGGACGAAATGCCCACGAGCACGCCCTCCTTGTGGCCCACGGCGCGGCCGGTCGCAAAGGCGTCGTCGTTCTCGACGGGGATGATCTCGTCATAGACCTGGGTGTCGAGGACGTCGGGCACAAAACCGGCGCCGATACCCTGGATCTTGTGCGGGCCGGCTTGGCCCTTGGAGAGCACCGGGGAAGTGGCGGGCTCGACGGCGACGACCTTGATTTCGGGGTTCTGCTCCTTAAGGAACTCACCCACGCCGGTCACGGTGCCG
This sequence comes from Collinsella aerofaciens, assembly GCA_036299165.1. Lineage (GTDB taxonomy): Bacteria > Actinomycetota > Coriobacteriia > Coriobacteriales > Coriobacteriaceae > Collinsella > Collinsella aerofaciens_BM. Next base: position 5,831 of record JAXJHR010000028.1, read on the forward strand.
CCGGTTCCAACGCCGGCGACGAAGATGTCGACCTCGCCGTCGGTGTCATCCCAGATCTCGGGGCCGGTCGTGGCCTTGTGGATGGCGGGGTTGGCGGGGTTCACAAACTGGCCGGCGATGATGCTGTTTGGCGTCTCCTTCTGCAGTTCCTCGGCCTTGGCGATGGCGCCCTTCATGCCCTTGGAACCGTCGGTGAGCACGAGCTGTGCGCCATATGCCTGCATAAGCTTGCGGCGTTCGACGGACATAGTCTCGGGCATGGTGATGATCACCTTGTAGCCGCGAGCCGCCGCCACCGAGGCGATGCCGACGCCGGTGTTGCCACTCGTGGGCTCGATGATGGTGTAGTCGCCGCCGCGCACGAGCTTGCCGGCCTTCTCGGCCTCGTCGATCATGTTCTTGGCGACGCGGTCTTTGACGGAGCCGGCGGGGTTGAAGTATTCCAGCTTGACGAGCACGCGGGCCTTGAGGTCCTCATCGGCCTCAAAGTGAGTGAGCTCCAGAAGCGGAGTGTGGCCGATAAGCTGATCGATGGACGTGTAAACATTGCTCATGGTGAACCTCCAAAGTGTTCAAATGACTGGATACCGTGTGGTTTTACGGTGTGTGTAGCAGCGAAACCCACAAACCTTATGGGTTGTTCGTTTTGCTGTTGGCAAGCATAGTAGACAGTAAAGCCTAGTAACGCAATAGGAAATAGAAGATTATTACGAGTCGATTAACCATCTTGACCGGAACGGGTATTTTCAAAACCAATATTTCGGCTAGAATTTCTACGGACTAAATGACCGAAAGGCAGCACTATACATGTTGGTTTCTACTAAGGGCAGATATGCCCTGCGCGTTATGGTCGATCTGGCCGAGCACCAGGCAGCCGGTCGCATCCCGCTCAAAGAGATCGCGGCGCGACAGGGGATTTCCGAGAAATATCTCGAGAACATTTTGGCTACGCTCGTGCGCGCCAACATGCTCTCGGGCATGCGCGGCAAGGGCGGCGGCTATGTGCTCACGCGCCCGCCCGAGCAATACACGGTGGGCGAGATCTTGCGCCTGACCGAGGGCAGTCTGGCGCCGGTCGCCTGCCTGGATGGCGACTGCAAGGGCTGCTCGCGTTCGGATGAGTGCCCCACGCTCGACGTGTGGAAGAACCTGGACAAGCTCATCAACGACTACCTCGACGGTGTGACGCTCGATCAACTTGTCGCTCCCAACCATGGCTACGACTACGTCATCTAACCCACACCTGCATTTGGGGACGGGGTGGAAATGGTAGATTTTCTCGCCCTTTGAGACTTGGCAAATAAGAAGGCCGCCCATTTTTGCGATGGGCGGCCTTCGTTTTGGGCTGTTGAGACGGACACGGCCGGAATGGCCATTTTAGTCCTCGGCGATGCTGTCGAGGATGCTGCGCGTGATGGACACCAGGATGCTGCCCATAAAGGCCGATCCAAAGCTGGCGATGGAGATGCCGACGCCCAGCAGGTTGACCGACAGGTAACTCGCGAGCTCAAGCATAAAGCTGTTGACGACAAGCTGGAAAATGCCCAGCGTAATGATCGTGAGCGGCAGCGAGATGACCGTGAGGAACGGTTTGACGAACGAATCGACAATGTTCAGGAACAGTCCCACAAAGGCAAAGCAGACCCAGGTCTCGGCAAAGCCGAAGGGTTGGATACCGGGGACGAGGAACGTGGCGATCGCGATGGCGATCGAGGTGAAGAGCCAGTTAAGCATAAAGCGCATGGCGTGAATCCTTTCTTGCGCCGGGATTGCTGGCGTCGCGTGAAGCGGCTTACGGCGGCGACCTGGATGGTTGCGCGGGCGCGCCGCGGTGTTTGGGCGCCCATTGTCTCAAATATTCGTGGAGCTTACGTGCGCATATGGTTTCTAAACGGCGTTCGTCCTGAAAAACGCGCCGCTGGCAGAGAGTCTTGTCGCTTTAGTTTGGTGGTGTGCTACACTGCTACGGGCAAAAGCCACAGGCGTTGCCCTATTGCATAGAACGGGTGAACGATGCCCGATGTCAGTATCAACTTCGATGCCTTTTGGCGGGTTTGGCGGTGATCGATGAATATCGAGAACATGTTTGACAAGCCTGATGTCAAGCAGCTGGTCCACGCATTTAGCCTTTTGGACGACGAGAAGGATATCCAAGCGTTTTTGACCGATATCTGCACGCCGCGCGAGATTTGCGACCTTTCTCAGCGTTTGCAGGTTGCGCGCTATTTGGACGAGGGCGAGCCTTATGTTGAGGTTCAGGCCCGTACCGGCGCTTCGTCCACCACGGTGAGCCGCGTTTCAAAGGCGCTGAACGGCGAGTACGGTGGCTACCGCAAGATCCTCATTAAGTTGGAGGATGGCGAGTAGGCCAGCGACAACATTGAATTACGAAGAACCGTCCCTCCGGGGGCGGTTTTTATATGCCTGCAATCGGCTGGTGCGTTGGGTTCAGGTTGCTTTGTACCAAAAGATGGAACTGCGGTGGCAATGTGTCCGCTTGGGCGGGTAGGATGGATGCATTGATTATTGCGAACGGTTTGAGCGGAGGACCATGCCTGTTCGAATCTATACCACCAATGCCGGCACGGATTTGAGCGATGCCGAGTCGGCGCTGCTTGCCGACCTTATTGCCCGTCACGGGCGTGCCGTGTTGCTGGCACCAACGTTTGCCGAGCTCGATCTGTGCCGTCATGATGCGGCGGAAGCCGGCATTTCGCTGGGTATCGACTACAAGACACCCGCATCGTGGCTTCGCTCGCTTTGGGAGCTTTTGGGCGACGGGCGCGGTTTCGTCGACAACCTGCAACGTCAGATGCTGTTTTCGGATATGATTGCCCGCCGCGACGATGCCGACCTGCAGCCGCTTTCGCGTAGCCAGGGCACGGTGCGCATGCTCGCACGCATGGCCCGCGATGTGCTGCCGGGTGTGGCGGGGACGACGGCCGAGCGATGCGGTGGCAACAATTGCCAGCCTGAGCCAAAAAGCGATGCCGAGGCTCGTGTGTTTGAGCTTTTGCGTGCCTACGCGGGCGGTTTGGACCGTCGAGATATGGTCGAGCCCTGCGAGGCAGCCGACATTATGGCCGGTGCCCTGGCCGATAGCCTGCCGGCGTGCGCCCGCGCCGTATGCGTGCGCGGTACCACGTCGTTTACGCACGGTCTACTCGAGCTGCTGTCTGCCGTGGCGAACAATGGGGGAGAGGTCGTCGTGCTGCTTGCCCGCGAGCAGGCGGCGATGCGCGAGGAGCTTGCCACGGCATTTGATGCCCGCGGTGTGCTGTTTGAGATCGCGCCGCTGGGGGAGGACGCCGTCGCGTCTGATGTCGCTTGCGGGGCCGCCGCTCAGCCTGCCTTTATTGAGGTCGCCGGCCCCCATGCCCGTGCTCATGTCTATGCGGACGCCATCGATAAGTTGGTGAAAGCGCACAAGGAGTCCAAGGCCGATAAAGCTACTGCAACGCCCGCCGACCCCGTGCGCGTGCTCGTCGTTTCTGCCCGGGCACCCCAGCTGTTCGGCGAGCTCGCCGCCCGTTTGGCGGCGCGTCACATTGCGGCCGAGACGACTGAGTTCACGGCGTTTTCCCAGTCCATCGCGGGCAGGCAGTTTACGGCGCTCGCCAACCTGATCGAGCGTATGAAAGCCGCCGACGAGGGCACCGCTTCCAAGACTGAGTGGTGGCCCGCGCCGGAGCTTACCGACTGGATCTACAGTCCGCTTTCGGGCGCTGATGCCGTCAATGCCCGTACCTTCGATAAGAATATGCGTCTCTCGCGCAGCAAGACTACCGCGGGCGTCAAGAGCCTGCTGCAGAGCGTTCAGGGCCAGGTGAGGGGCGCGCGCAAGGCGACGAGCGACGATAACTGGTTTAAGAACGTACCGTGTGTGGTCTCGGACGTGTTCCAGGCGCTGTGGCGTGACAAGCCCGTGACGGCGCTTAAGGCCATGCTTGCCGTTGCCGAGGCGTTGCCCGATCGCGCTCTAGGCGGCCTTGACGGCCAGGCCCGTCGCCAGGCAGAGACGGCTTTGCTGCGCCATGCCATCGACATCCTTATGAACGATGCTCGCGCGCTCGACGTGTCGCAGGCCGCGACCGTGCCGGTTCTCGACGGCGTTCGAACCAAGGTGGACAAGCGCAGTACCGCCTACGATTACGAGACCTATGAGGTCGATCGCACACCACGAGCACAAGTGCGCTTCGCGTCGCTTGCCGATGCGTCGGTTCTTCGCCCTGGCAGCTACGATGCCGTGCTGTTTGCCGATGTCGACCTGGACAGCTATCCGCTTTCGCACGAAGAGGGCCCGCTTGCCACGTTGACAGCCGAGCTGCGCCGCGACGGCGTGTCTTTGGAGCCCGCTGCCCTGCTGCGCGTGCGCTTTGGCCGTGCGATGCAGGCGGCGAGCGGTCCGGTCGCGCTCGCCCGTGTGACGCACGATCGCCAGGCACGCGAGTGCTACCCGGCAGCCGTATGGACCGAGCTGTGGGCACATGCCGAGGCCGCTGGCGCTGCCAAGCCCATGCGCGTGGGCGAGGGCGATATCATCGCCGACTTTGATCCCGCGGCAGGTGAAGGCCTCAAGCGCGAGCGCGTGACCTGCGAAGCCCCTCAGCACCTGAGCGATGAAGCCATTCCGTATCTGGTTCTGCGCCGTCGCGATGGCGAGGGCGAGGACGCGCCGCTCGTGCCGCGTCTGACGTCCGCCTCGCAGATCGAGGCCTATTCTACCTGTCCACTGTGCTGGTTCGTGTCGTATCGCGTCAAGCCCCAGTCTATCGACGCGGGCTTTGGCAACATGGAGAAGGGCAACTTTGTCCACGACGTGCTGGAGCATCTGCATGCCCGTCTGCCCCAAGAAGGCATGGAGCGCGTGACGCCCGAGAATCTGCCGCGTGCACAGGAGCTGCTGCACGAGGTCTTTGACGAGACGTTGGCCGAGCACGCTGGCAAGCGCGGCACGGAGGGCCCGCTGGTGCCGCTCTCCCCGGTGGAGGAGCGCCAGGTGGCCGAGATCTTGCCGCAGCTGGAGGGTGTGCTTGCCTACGAGTCCGAGGCACTTGCCCCCTTTGCCCCGCGCTACCTGGAGTTCGCCTTCAACGAGCTCAAGGTCGAGTATGCCGGTTGGCCGCTTGGCGGGCGCATCGACCGCGTAGATGTGGATGCCGAGAATCGCGCCGTGGTAATCGACTACAAGCATCGTTCGGGTGTCGAGGAGTTTAAGCTTGCCGACCCCACGGTGCGTGACGAGGAGACGGGCGAGGCTCCCATCGACGACCCGCGCTGGCTGCCGCCCCATACCCAAACGCTCATCTACGCGCAGGCCATGCGTCGGGCACTGGGCTTGGATACCCGTGCAGCGCTCTATTTTTCGACCAAGGGCGGCAAGCCCGCGCTGCGCGGTGCGGCGAGCGCCGAGTTGCTCGAGGAAGAGCGCGGTGACGGTCGCATCCCGGGCCTCAAGAAGGGCTTCCCGGGCGAGGGCGGCAGCATGGACTTCGATGCCCTGCTCGATCGCGTGGAGGCCGACATCGCCGAGCGCCTGCGCGAGCTCGAGGCGGGCAACGTTGCCGCCGTCGACCCGGCGTCGGCTCAGGCCGCGCATGCGCGCTGCTCGTATAACCACGAAGGAACGTTTGTAAGGAGGGACGTGTAGACCATGGATCTTTCGACTTTGATGCCGCAACAGCTGCAGATTGTCAAAACGCTCGACCGCCCGCTGTTTGTCTCGGCGGGCGCCGGTTCGGGTAAGACCTTTACCCTCACGCGCCGCATCGTCTATGCGCTCTCGCCCGAATCCGGTCCGTTCGTTGAGCATCTGGACCAGGTGCTCGCCATTACCTTTACCAAAGATGCCGCGGCCGAGATTCGCGACCGCGTGCGCCGTGCGCTTATCGACGAGGGCATGGACGAGGAAGCACTGACCGTCGACGACGCGTGGATTTCGACCATTCACGGCATGTGCTCGCGCATCCTGCGCGCACACGCGTTGGAGCTGGGCATCGATCCCGAGTTCACGGTGCTCACCGATACCGACGAGCTTATGGACCAGGCTGTTGAGCATGTGCTGGCCCGCGCGACGGCACCCGATGCCGCCCCCGAGCTCGCCGCCTCGCTCAAGGCCCTTTACGCCTGGTATCCCATGGCGGGCGAGGGCGGGCCGTTTGGTACCGGCACGACCATTAAGGGCCTGGTGCGCGAGCTGCTGGAGCTGTCGAGCCAGTTGCCGGGCGGCATGGACGACGTGCGCGTGGCGCGCGGCCAGGCCGATACCTCGGCACTCGCCGATGCCTATCGTGCGGCGCTGGGCGCAAGCAAGGCCGCGACCGAGAAAGCGCAGGTGGCGCTCGATGCCATCGATGCGTTTGAGGCGAGCGGCAAGACCATGGCCGATGCGGCGCGACTTATGATGTCGTGCACCATGCCGCGCGCGAGCAAGGCGTTTCCTAAGGAGCAGGTGGAGCTACTCAAGGCCGAGGCGGCTGATGCGTTTATCAATATCGTGCTTGCCTGCGGCGGTTCGGCGCTCGATGCGCTGGTGGGGCTCGCCCGTGCCGTAGAGGCGGAGTACCGTGCGCTCAAGGCCGGCCAGTCCGCGCTCGATAACAACGACCTGCTGCGTATGGCTTACGAGGCGTTGCGCGATTACCCTGCCATCCGTGCTGCGTACGAGGGCCGCTTTAAGATGGTCATGATCGATGAGTTTCAGGATACCGACCAGATGCAGGTCGATCTGATCCGTTACCTGACGGGTGCGGGGGAGCGCGCGCTGTGCACTGTGGGCGATGCGCAGCAGTCCATCTATCGCTTCCGTGGCGCCGAGGTCGAGGTGTTCCGTCGTCAGGAGCGCAAGGTGGGCTCGTCTGCCGCGCCCGAGGCGACTGCCGTGGCCGACGCCCCTGCCGGCGAACTCGTCAAACTCGTGCGCAACTTCCGCAGCCATGACGAGGTACTGCGTTACGTGGCACGCGTCTTCGACGGCGATGACGGCGGCCTGATGCAGGGCTTTTTGGATCTTGAGGCGAGCGACGGCCGCAAGGACACGCTGGTGGCAGACGCCTCGCGTCGCCAGGCCCTCTTTGTTGCCGGCGGCAGTACGCAGGAACGCACACAGGCCAAGGCCCGTGCGATCGCCGAGCGATTCCGCGCGCTTGCCGATGCCGGCCAGCCCCAGGGCGGCATGGTGCTGCTGCTGGGCCGCATGACCAACGCCGACGTCTACGCCCAGGCCTTCCGCGACCAGGGGCTCGACTGCGTCATCGCGGGTGGTTCGGTCTTTGCCCAGGCAGCCGAGGTGCAGACGGTGCGCGCCCTGGTATGTGCGCTCGCCAATCCGGCCGATACGGCGCGGGGCCTTATGCCGCTGCTCGCCTCGCCGATGTTTGCGCTCGGCGCTCAGGAGTTCCTGGCGCTGGCGACCAAGCTCGATAGCGAGACAGGGGAGACCTCGCGCCGGAATATCGACATGGGCATCATGAGCGATTCCGACGTGCCGGGTTTGCAAGACCTGCCACTCGTGACGCGTGCCCGCGAGGTGCTGCGCTATGCACTGCGCCGCGTGGGGCGCGATTCGTTCGCCGCCATCGCGCGCGACGTGGTCAATGCCTCCGGCTGGTTCGTGCGCCTGGCGCAGCGCGGCCCCGAAGGCAAGGCCATTGCCGCCAACGTGCTCAAGGCGCTCGACGCCGTGGCCGAGGCAGAGGCCGAGCTCGGCAATTCTCCGCGTTCCATCGCGCTGGCCTTCGACCGCTTCTTGGCGGGCAAGGAGGCCCCGGGTGCCCTCAACGAGGAGGGTGACGGCGCAGTGCGCATCATGACGGTGCATGCGTCCAAGGGTCTGGAGTATCCGGTCGTGGCGGTTGCCGAGTGTTTTGGCGTGCGCAAGCCGTCCGGTGCGGCGCAGATGGGTCGCGTCGAGGGCGGAGCGCAGGTCGTGGCGCTGCCGGCACGCTTCGACGGCGTTAAACTCGCGGACGGTACGTTCGTGAAGGGCGATGACGTCAAAAAGCAGTTTGAACACGCGTTTAAGGGCAAGGGCACGTCGCTGTGGTTGCCGCCAGAGCTTATGGAGGACGTATGCGCGACGGGCTCTCCCGCCGAGGCATTTGCCCGTCTGCGCAACGACGACCTGCAGCTTTCGCTCGAGGAACGGGCCCGCTTGCTCTATGTTGCCATGACGCGTGCGCGCGAGCTGGTGATCTTGGCGATGGATGCCGGCGTGAGCCGTGGCAAGGTGACGGCGCCGACCTTCGATGTCGAGACCGATCTGACCTACGACGTGCTGCGCCGTATTTTGCCGACGGACGCTCTGGACATGCCGCAGCTCGATGCCGACCGCCTGGTGTTCGACAACTCCCAGCCGGGCGACTACGAGCTCATATCGCTAGCAGACTTTACGTTTGGCGAGCAGGCGTTTGAGGCCAACGCTTCGCTGGATGCCGAGGGCAGGCTTGTTCGTGGCGATGCCGATGCAGATGCTGCCGACGATTCGGCCAGTACAATCGTCCCCGGTCCTGCCGACCCCGAGCCCGATGCGTTTGAGCTCGTGTATCCCCAGGCGGTGGGCGTGCGCATGGGCATCTGTCCGTTTCCGGTGCGTGACTCGTATAGCTACTCGTCAATCGCTGCGGCGCTCCATGCCGAGACAGAAGACCGTGCCGCCGAGGCGCGTGTGCCCATGGACGAGTCCGGCGATGATGCAGAGTCGGATGGCTCGGAGATGACGGATGCAGACGTGGCTGCTGTCGAGCCCGCCGGCAATCCCATGGCGCTGGGCTCGGCCTTCCACGCCGCCTGCCAGTGGCTCATCGAGATGGGTGCCGATGCGCTGCCCGCTGAGCGTGCCGACGCCCTGGCTCGCCTGTGGCACCTGACGCCAGAACAGCGCGAGCGCTTCGATGTCGCTCTGGAGCGCTGGCTCAAGTCGTCGGTTCGTGCCGACCTGCTCGCGTGGCCGTGCGTTCGCGCCGAGGTGCCGTTCTTTTCGCTGGGCTGCGAGGACGAGGACATCGCTCGCTACGGCGCATATGCCGAAGGCGCCATCGATGCACTGGCGACGAACCCGGCGGATTCGTCACGCGCGCTGGTCATCGACTATAAGACGGGCGGCACGCCGGACGAGACGCCGGACCAGCTGCAGGAGAAGCACGCCCTGCAGGCGCGCGTCTACGCTGATGTTCTGAGCAAGGCGGGCTTTGAGGCTGTGACCGTCAAGTTCGTCCGCGTGGAGCAGACGAATCCAGCCATCTTCGTCGAACCCGCCGAACCTCAAGTAGTCACCTACAATCTCTAGCCCTCAGATAACTTGCGGTGGGATCCCTCCCGATTCCACCGCAGCTCAGGGGTAGCTAATTTGGGACGGGGCTCTTTTAGCTACCCCCATACATCGGTTGAGATGTATTCCGACCCCGACTCGTTCGCCGTCAGTCAAAGGGTAGCTAAAAAAGCCCCGTCCCAAATTAGCTACCCGTGTTGGTTTGGCTAGGTTCGGGTGCTGTCCGTGCCGTGCGGTAAAATCGTTCAGTCAGAACACGAACCCGCATCGGAGCTCATCATATGGCATTCGTCCATCTGCACAATCACACTGTTTTCTCCATGCTCGACGGCGCAACCCGTATCCAGGATATGGTCAATCGTGCCGTTGAACTTGGCATGCCCGCCGTGGCCATTACCGACCACGGCTACATGTATGGCGTGCCCGACCTGGCGCTGGCCTGCGACGCCGTCAATCACAACACGCCCGAGTACAAAACCTGGAGCCACGACAAGGCCTTCTTGGAAAAGGACCGCCGCGACGAGCTGGTGGAGCCCGACCCCGAGGCAAACCCGCGCGAGCATGCCCAGTACGTCAAAGACATGGCCATGTGGGACGAGAAGGGCAACATCGACGAGCTCAAACCGCCCCTGGTCATCAAGCCCATCTTTGGCTGCGAGGTCTACTTTACGCCGGACGAGACCCTTGCCCGCGACCACAAGCCCGAGCTCTACCACATGATCCTTCTGGCCAAGGATCAGGAGGGCTACGTCAACCTAATGCAGACGGTCTCCGAGGCCGCTGTGCAGGGCTTTTACTACAAGCCGCGCGTGACGCTCGACAACCTGCGCCGCCATGCCAAGGGCATGATCTGCACGAGCGCCTGTATCGCGGGCATCATCCCCAAATACATCGACCGCGGCGACATGGAAGGCGCCATCAAGTGGGCCGAGACCTTCCGTGATACCTTCGAGCCCGGTGACTTCTACATCGAGATCCAGGAACACGGCATCACCACCGACAACGGCCTGACTGACGAGCAGATGGACCGCACGCTCATCGACATCGCCAAGCAGGTGGGCGTCAAGGTCATCGCCACCAACGACTTCCACTACCTGCGCCGCGAGGATGCGCCCGTGCAGGACGTCATCATGTGTATTGGCATGAACGCCAAGGTCGATGACCCCAACCGCATGCGCATGACCGGCTCGGAGTTTTACATGAAGACCGAGGAGGAGATGCGGGCGATGTTCCCGTATTGCCCCGAGGCCTGCGACAACACGCTCGAGATCGCCGACAAGTGCTACGTTGAGCTGGACTGGGACTCTATCATCCTGCCGCGCTTTCCGTTGCTCGATCCCGGCGAGACGCACGAGAGCCAGTTCCGCCGCGAGTGCGAGAAGGGCCTGCGCCAGCACTATGGCGACGACTGGGCCACGCGCGAGATCGGTGGCGTCAACATCAAAGAGCGCTTTGAGTACGAATACAAGGTCATCTGCGACAAGGGCTTTGCCGCCTACTTTTTGATCGTTGCCGAGTACGTGCAATGGGCTAAGGACAACGGCATCGGCGTCGGCCCCGGCCGTGGCTCGGCCGCCGGCGCTATCGTCGCCTACGCCATGAACATCACCGCGTTCGACCCGCTCGAGAACGGCCTGATGTTCGAGAGGTTCCTGTCCCCGCAACGTACCGAGATGCCCGATATCGATATGGACTTCGACGATGAGCGACGCCTCGAGGTCGTGGAGCACGTTCGTCAGCTCTACGGCCCCGAGAAGGTCACCCACGTCATCACCTACTCGACCATCAAGGCCAAGCAGGCCATCAACGACGCCGCGCGCGTCCTGGACTACCCGGTCTACATGGGCCAGCGCCTGTCCAAGATGGTCTCGAGCGACCCCAAGGTCAAGCTCAAGCAGGTGCTCGACAAACAACCCGGCAAAGAGGATCTGTTTAACCCCGACTTTGCCGAGGCCTATAAAAAGGACGACGACGCCCGCCGCATCATCGACACGGCGCTCTCGATCGAGGGCCTTACCCGTGGCGAGGGCGTGCACGCGTGCGCCGTTCTGATTTGCCGCGACCCCGTCAACGAGCACGTGCCCACCAAGCTCGATACCAAGGGCGGCGTCGAGATTACCCAGTACGAGGGCCATACCGTTGCCGACATGGGCCTGCTCAAGATGGACTTCCTGGGCCTGCGTACGCTGACGGTTATCTCCAAGGCCAAGGCCAACATCAAAAAGAACTTCGGCATCGACATCAAAGAGGAAGAGATTCCCTTTGACGACCCCGAGATCTTTAAGCTCATGGGCTCCGGCCACACCGCCGGCGTCTTCCAGGTCGAGTCCGCCGGCATGACGGCCACGATCAAGAACATGAAGCCCACCGAGTACAAGCACGTCGTGGCATTGATTGCCCTGTACCGCCCGGGCCCTCTGGGCGCCGGCATGGTTTCGTCCTATATCAACCGTATGAACGGCAAAGAGCCGGCCGTCTCCTATGACGACCGTCTGGACGACATCCTGGGCGAAACCTACGGCACCATGGTCTACCAGGAGCAGGTTATGCTCATCTCCGTCGAGATGTGCGGCTTCTCCAAGGGCGAATCGGACTCGCGTATCCGTAAGCCCGTGGCTAAGAAAAAGATCAAGCTGCTCACCTCGACGGTGCTCCACTGGGAGGATGGCTCGGACGAGACCACCTACGACCACTGGATGAACGGCGCTATCAAGAACAACTACACGCGCGAGGTCGCCCAGAAGATTTGGGACGATGTTCTCGAGTTCGCATCTTACGCCTTTAACAAGTCGCACTCCGCCGGCTACGCCATCCTGGTTATGCAGACGGCATGGCTTAAGGCGCACTATCCGCACGAGTACATGGCGGCCGTTCTGACGTCCTACACGGGCAAGACCGACAAGATCGTTCACTACGTCTCGGCGTGCCGTCACGACGGCATCCCCGTGCTGTCGCCAGATGTTAACGAGTCCGGTACCGAGTTCACGGCTACCAAGGAAGGCGTGCGCTTTGGTTTGGCCGGCATTCGCGGCGTGGGCACCGGCGTGGCGCAGGCGATTATCGCCGAGCGCGAGGCGGGCGGCCCGTTTAAGACACTGCACGACTTTGTCGAGCGCGTGGACTCGAGCCAGGCCAACCGTCGCGTGATCGAATCGCTCATCAAGGCAGGCGCCTTTGACTCCACGGGGTATCCGCGTCGCCAGATGATGCACTTCGTGGACAAGAACAACCCCGAGAACATCATCGATGCAGCGGTAAAGCGCCAGAAAGATCGCGCGAGCGGCCAGACGTCGTTCTTCGATATGTTTGGCGACGTTGAGGGCTCGGGCTTTGAGGTGAGCGTGCCCGATCCGGATGGCCAGGAGTGGGACCGCCACCTTAAGTTGAGCCAGGAGAAGGAGGTTCTGGGCATCTATGTCTCGGACCACCCGCTGCGCCCGTTTGAGTATGCACTAGCCAAGGCACGCGACTTCTCGTTCTCGCAGATCGATACCGGCTACGAGGTGCAAAACCCCACGGGCGGTACCATCAACCAGGAGATTCCCGAGGGCAAGGCGCTGTGGTGGGCCGGCATGGTCTCGAGCGTGTCCAAGCGCGTGACCAAAAACGGCGACCCCATGGGTATTGTGCAGCTCGAGGACATGGAAGGCGAGGCCACGGTCGTGGTGTTCCCCAAGACCTACAAAGAGGCCGAGGGATACCTGTACGGCGAGGTCGATCCCGAGACCGGTGCGCAGCTGTCTGATGCGTTTGTTCGCATTAAGGGCAAGCTCGAGCGTTCGGACCGCGGCGACCAGATCATCGCGCAGGAGATCGTGCCGCTTGAGCTTAACGAGGAGAACAACAAGCCCAAGGTGTTTGAGGTCATGGTGCCCAACAGCCGCTTTAGCCAGGGCAATATGGCGCGTCTTGCCACGGTGCTTACCGCAAACCCGGGCGGCGACCGCGTGGAGATCTTTATCGAGCAGGTGGACGGGCGCGTACTGCGTGCCGAGGTGCCGGCCAAGGTCAACGCACGCTCGATTCCGCTGCTGGCAGAGGCAAAGGCGATTGTGGGTAACCAAGGCAGAGTGACGGTAATTTAAGGACGGCGTTGGCGGGGTAGCTAATTTGGGACGGGGCTATTTTAGCTACCCTTTGACTGACGGCGAATGAGTCGGGGTCGGAATGCATCTCAACCGACATATGGGGGTAGCTAAAATAGCCCCGTCCCAAATTAGCTACCCCGGGTGAGATTGGAGGAAGTGATGGCGCAGGGGACGTTTGTGCAGGCGCTTCGTAAGGAGGCGGCGCTTAGCAGCACCTTTATGAAGGGGCGCTCGCTCATGCTCAACGGTGCCGTGCTGTCGTTTGAGGACTCCGGCTCGCGCTTCTCCAAAAACGTGAACATCGAGGGCACGGTGCGTGGCTCGCGCGGCGACCTGTACAAGACGCACGTGGCGCTCGATATGGACGAGCACGAGGTTATTGACTACGACTGCGATTGCCCCGCTGCCTTCCGCTATTCCGGCATGTGCAAGCACGCCATCGCCACGGCGTTGGCGTATCTGGATGCCAGTGGCGCCGAGCCTGTCGAGGGCCTGCGTACGCCGGTCCGCACGTTTACGGCACCGCCCGCACAATCCAAACAGTCCGCACGCCCCGCGCCTAGCGCATCTTCGGTCAACCCCAACTTTCCCTTCCCTGCGCCCGTCCCCACGAGCCCGAGCCTTGTGGCGGCGCTTTCCGATCTTTCGGACGCGCGCATGGACGAGCTCGCGGCCATGCGTCGCAAGCTCGCCGGCACCATTGACCCCGATGCGCCCAAAGCGGTGCTGGAGCCCTCGCTGGTGCCGTACTACAATCCGCTGTTTGCCGATCGCTTTAACTGGGCGCTCGAGTTTCGCATTCGCTGCGGTTCGGTGTCCTACGTGGTTAAGGATATCGACGGCATGGCCGATGCCTATGTGCGTGGTGGTACGTTCTCCTATGGCAAGAAGCTTACGTTTGCCCATGTACCCGAGGCTTTCGATGACGTGTCGACAAAGCTGCTCGACTTTGTCGCAATGACGGTCGCCTACCTGAGCGACATCACGAGTTCGCGCTCGGCATCGTATGACTTTGCTCGCAGCGGCTTTGTTGCCGAGCGTCAGTTGCCGGTATCCGAGTATTCCATCGTGTCCGTGCTGGACCTGCTGCGCGGCAGGACCATGTCCTTTGAGCCTGCTTGGTCGCGGGGGACGACGACGCATCGCTCCTACGAGGTGGCGGTCGAGCCGTCGCCGCAGGGGGAGGGCGAAGTCCCGGCTAAGCGCCCGCCGCTCCTTGCCGCCAAGATTGCACCGGCGGCGGGAGGCAGCTACGACTTGCGCCTGCCGGCCGATACGTACTGCTTTGTCGCAGGTGACGCAGCCTATCTGGTCGATACGCGCCGCGCGCGCCGTACCGACGCGGCGTTTGCCCAACATGCGGCGCCGTTCCTATCGCACTTGTTGCCCTGCCGCACGCCGGTCCATATCGCTGCCGACCAGGTGGGTGAGTTCTGCCGCATGGCGCTGCCCATCTTGCGCGACTACACCGACCTGACCGCTCCCGCCGTACTTGACGCCGTGGCGCCCGAGCCGAGTTTTGCCATGGCGATTGGCGTCGACGATGGTCTTGTGACCTGCAAGATTACGGTGGCCTACGGCGATTGGTCGGCAGATCTCTTTAGTCTTGGTGCTCCGGGCAGTCCTTTCGAAGAGCAACGCCCCGGCGTTCCGCCCCGCGATACGGTGGCGGAGTTTCGCGTTATGGACACGGCTGCCCTGTATTTCGACTTTTACGAGGGCGGCCTGGCATTTGAGGAGCGCGATGACGAGAGCCTGTTCCACTTGTTGACCGAGGGCCTGTCTGCTCTGTCCGAGCTGGGCGAGGTCATGCTCAGCGACCGCCTGCGCCAGATCTCGGTGCGCCCTGCGCCTAAGCTCTCGGTGCGCGCCACCGTCAAGAGCAACTTGCTCGACGTCGAGCTGGGTGCGAGCGGGCTTTCGGCGGCCGACCTTGCCATCTATCTCGATTCGTATAAGCGCCACCAGACGTTCGCGCGCCTTACGTCCGGCGACATCGTTCGCCTGGACGAGGGAGCGCGCGCCGCGTTTGGACTTGCCGAGGACCTGGGCGTCGATGCCGTCGACCTGCTCGACGGCATGTCGCTTCCCGCGTCGAGCACCCTGTTTGTCGATAGCATGCTCGCGCGCACGCCAGCGCTTGAGGCCGATCGCGACGCTGCGTTCCTCCGTACCGTCGAGCGCCTGGACACGCTCGGCAAGATGGACTTTACGGTGCCCGCCTCGCTCAAGGCCACACTGCGTGGCTACCAGGTCGACGGCTACCAGTGGCTCGGCTCGCTTGAGCACCTGGGCCTAGGCGGCATCTTGGCCGACGATATGGGCCTGGGCAAAACGCTGCAGATGATCGCGCACATTCTGGCGCGCGTGGAGGCGGGGGATACCAAGCCCACGCTCGTGGTATGCCCCGCGTCGCTCGTGTACAACTGGGCTGCCGAGCTGGAGCGCTTTGCCCCCTCGCTTGATGTGTGTGCCATCGTGGGCGCCAAGGCCCAGCGTCGCGTGCAAATTGCCGGTGCCGCCGAGCACAACGTGGTCGTGACGTCGTATGATCTCATGCGCCGCGATATCGACGAATACGTCGAGCAGGACTTTGCCCGCGTGGTACTCGACGAGGCCCAGTACATTAAAAACCCGCTCACCCAGGTGGCCCGCGCCGCCAAGCGCCTGCCGGCCGGCGTGCACTTTGCCCTGACGGGCACGCCCATCGAAAACCGCCTGTCCGAGCTCTGGAGCATCTTCGACTTTTTGATGCCGGGCCTTTTGGGTACGCGCGACTCATTTGCCAAGCGCTTTGAGAGTCCCGTCGAGCATGCCGAGGGCGACAGCGCCGCTCGTCTGCAGGCGCTTGTGTCGCCGTTTGTGCTGCGTCGCGTTAAGGAAGACGTGGTGACCGACCTGCCCGAGAAGATCGAAGACACGGTGATGGCGCAGCTTACCGGAGAGCAGCGCAAGCTCTACCTGGCCAACCAGGACCGCATCGCCCAGCAGGTGCAGCACCGCGAGGCATCCGAGTTTAAGAAAGACAAGCTCAAGGTGCTTGCCGAGCTCACCAAGCTGCGTCAGATCTGCTGCGACCCGCATCTGCACTATGCGGACTACAAGGCGGGAAGCGCCAAGCTCGATACGTGCATGGAGCTCGTGCACGGCGCGCTCGACGGCGGTCATCGCATCTTGCTGTTCAGCCAGTTTACGGGCATGCTCGATATCATCGGCAAGCGCCTGGCAAAGGAGGATATCGCCTTCCTTAAGCTTACGGGCGCATCGTCTAAGGAGAGCCGCGCCAAGATGGTTGCGCAGTTCCAGGCGGGCGAGGTGCCGGTGTTCTTGATTTCGCTCAAGGCGGGCGGCGTGGGTCTCAATTTGACGGCCGCCGACGTGGTCATCCACTACGACCCGTGGTGGAACGTGGCGGCACAGGACCAGGCGACCGACCGCGCCCACCGCATTGGCCAGCAGCACACCGTGACCGTGTACAAACTCATCGCCAAGGATACGATCGAGGAGCGCATTATGCAGATGCAGGAGTCCAAGCGCGATCTGGTCAACAGCGTGCTCGGCGGCGATGGTATCTCGTCGGCACTGTTTACGCGCGAGGATGTTCTGGCGCTGCTCGGTGGCGACGGTCGCTAGCCGCGCGCGGGGTGGGACTGCTGGAGCGGACAGGACGGTCGACGCATTTTGGCCCGACCGCTTGCCTGATCCGTTATGTGTTCATTTGCAATGCCGTGGATGGTTTGTCTGCCTTTGGGCATAAGAACCATCAAGAACATTGGCACATCAGCAAAGGAGA
This sequence comes from Collinsella aerofaciens, assembly GCA_036299165.1. Taxonomy (GTDB): domain Bacteria; phylum Actinomycetota; class Coriobacteriia; order Coriobacteriales; family Coriobacteriaceae; genus Collinsella; species Collinsella aerofaciens_BM. The sequence continues at coordinate 22,980 of JAXJHR010000028.1, forward strand.
ACATCATGGCGAAATTCTTTAAGGACCCCGACGGTAAGCTCATCGCTGCCCTTGGCGACGGCGTTGCGACCCCTGCCGGTTGCACGGAGCTGACCGCAAATACTGAGGACGCGGCGCACGAGAAGCACGTGCCCGTCGTCGAGACCGAGCGCGACGGTCACGTGATTCGCGCACGCGTTGGCTCGGTCGAGCACCCCAGCCTGCCCGAGCACTACATTGAGTGGATCGCCCTTGAGGCCGAGGGCCGTCTGGAGGTCCATTACCTCCAGCCCGGCATGAAGCCCGCGACGTTTTTCGCGGGCGGCTCCAAGACCGGTACCGTCTATGCCTACTGCAACCTGCACGGGCTGTGGTCCGCGACATTCTAGGAGCGCGTCCCCGCTCGGGGTATCATAGCTAGCATATGCACATGCAAGCGCCGACTGCATTATGCGGCCGGCGCTTTTACTACGATTTCGATGGTTTACGACGGAAAGGGCTGGGCCATGAAGCTCGCGCTTGCACAGATCGATATGCGCCTGGGTGATATTGAGGGCATTTGCGGCCGCATCGAGGACCAGGCTCGTCTGGCCCACGAGCGCGGGGCGCGCGTGCTGTGCGTTCCGGCTCCGCTCTTTATGGGCGCCATGCCCGGTGGCCTGGTGGGCGCTGCCGACTTTGAGCACGACGTGCTTGCCGGTTTGACTGGTGTCGCCGAGCGTATCCAGGAGCTTGACATGATCTGCATCGTGCCCGCGGCGGTTTCGTTTGAGGGCCAGCCGCTGCTTGACTACATGATGCTCAAGGACGGTCATGTGGTGCCGGCGCGTTCGAGCATTGCCCTGCAGCGTGGCGAGAACAACGACACACGTTGGGCGCCGCCGGTGTTCGACGTGGACGGCGTGCGCATCGCCGTGATTTTTGACTTGGACCGCGAACTCGAGATGCTGCCGACCGGTGTTGACCTCATTGCGTATTTCCAATTCAACGCGTTTGACATGACCGACCGCGAGACTGCCGCCATTGCCGCCGTTCGCAGCGGCGCCTACCGCAAGATCGCATCCAAGCGCAGCGTGTGGTTTGCCTGCATGGCGCCGGTCGGTGCCTATGACGAGTCGGTGTATACCGGCGGTTCGTTTGTGCTCGACGACTGCGGTCGCGTGGTGGCCCAGGCGCCGTGTTTTGAGGAGAGCCTGCTGGTTCAGGAGATTCAGCGCGGCGTGATGCTCGATGCCCTGGAAGATCACGAACTGCCCGAGTTCCGTTCCGAGGAGTGGTTGTGGCAGGCGCTGGTGCTCGCCGTGCGCGACAACGCCCGGGCCCACGGTGCGTCGCGTGCTGTGGTGGCACTCGAGGGTGACTTGCCATCGTCCCTGCTGGCGGCGCTGGCCGTCGACGCTCTGGGCCCGCGTAATGTGATTGGCCTGGTGCTGGGGCGCAACCGTATCTTTACGCCGGCGCAGGAAGAGGCCGAGGCTGCCCGCTGTGCCGCCGTCCGCGCCATCGCCGAGCGTCTGCACATTCGCACCGTCGAGCGCGATGCACCGGATGCGGCGCGTGTGCTCGATCGTGACGTGTCGGCGGGCGATGCCGAGCGTCTGCGCTCGCGCACGCTGGGCCTCATGCTGGAGGACACGGCGCTCGAGCTGGGTGCGATGGCGCTGAGCCCGCTGTCCAAAACCGAATACGCGCTGGCGGCGCCGGCGCTTTGCGGCGGCTATCAGGGCGATTACGCGCCTTTTGGCGATGTGTACCTGTCGACGCTTGAGTTTGTGGCGCGCGTGCGCAACCGCACGTCTTCCGTAGTGCCCCAAGAGCTCGTGACGCTCAACGCGGTGGAGGATTGCATGGAGCGTGTGCTGGCGCAGGCGCTCTCGACGCTCGACGGCCCGGTCGATATGCTCGACCGCGCGGCACAGCTGCTCGGCGGGCTTGAGCCGGGTGAGGTCGATGGCGCGCTCGAGGCGCACGTGGACCGCAATCGATCGTTCGACGACATCCCGATGGCCGCTGGCAAGCCTGAGGCCTGCTCGCTGCTGCTGATGCTCGTTCGACAGGGTGAGGCTGCCCGTCGCATGCTGCCGACGGCGCCGATCGTCTCGGCCCGTTCGTTTGCCGAGCGTGCCTGGCCGTATATGCTCGCGTGGTCCGACCTGGGGCTTAATGGCAAGGAGCGTACGACGGTCGATTCGCTGGCGCGCGCCGAGGTGCGCCGTTTTGCTGACGAGGATACGAGCGAGCGCGTGCGAAACGAGATGATGGGCGTGCTGGGCGAGCTACTGGGTATTTCGCCCGAGCAAATGGAGGAGCTGCGCTCTGAGGACGGTCAGCGTCGTTTGCACGAGGGAATGAAAAAGTTCGAGGGCGAGGTTCAGGACGCCATCGATAAGATGATGGGCGGTCAGGGCGGCTCGCAGGGTGGGCCCCAGAGCGGACCGATGTCGCACCCGCCGGTTGATCCCCGACAATTCCCGTTCTTCTCTCAGAACTAGGTCGCTGCGCGCCCGCCAGAGCGGCAATCTGCCTTTCAATCGTCGGACATGACCGCCAGGTCAATGCCCTCCTCTTTCAAGGCACCTTGCTCGCTCTGGCGGGCGCTCGCTTGCGTATACTCAACCTACAATTCGAACTCGGCTGACTTATAGGGCTAGCGTTGTGTTATTCTAGAACAGACGTTCGTGAATGATGCGCGGGGCCTTGTCTTGCGCTGTGCTTGTGGCGAGGGGAGGTTGGCTTGGTTATCTTGGGCATTGACCCCGGTTTGGCTCATACGGGTTGGGGGATTATCGAGGAGCGGCGTGGCGAGGTTCGCTGCCGTGCTTACGGTTGCATCGAGACCAGCGCGGGCAGTCCGCTCGCGGTGCGCCTGTCGCATATCGCCCGTGACCTTAAGGATGTCGTCGAGCGTTATCGACCCGACACAGCTGCTGTCGAGAGCATCTACTTTGGCGCCAACGTTCGTTCGGCCATCCCCACGGCGCATGCCCGCGGTGCTGCGCTTGTGGCGCTTTCGGAGTGCGCGCTCGAGATTGGCGAGTACACGCCCATGCAGATCAAACAGGCTGTGGTGGGCACCGGCGCCGCGGACAAGCGACAGGTCGCCTACATGGTACGCACGCTCACACAGCTCGACCACGACCCGCATCCCGACCATGCCGCCGATGCCCTGGCCTGCGCCATCTGCCACGTAAACCTCAGCCGCACCCGCGCCCTCACCGGTGGCGAGTTCTATCAACAGAGAGGAACCGGATACTGATGATTTCCCAGCTCCACGGAACGCTTGTCGAGGCCACGATGAGCTCTGCTGTCGTCGATGTGTCGGGCGTTGGCTTTGAGCTCGGCATTTCGGGCAGCACTGCGGCCACGTTGCCGACGCCCGGTGGCGAGGTCCGCCTCTACACGCGTATGCAGGTGCGCGAGGACGCCATGACACTTTTCGGTTTTTCCTCAAAGGATGAGCGCACGATGTTCGACCGGCTCGTGTCCGTCTCGGGTGTTGGTCCGCGCTTGGCGCTCGCCGTGCTTTCTACCTATACCGTGGGGCAGCTGTATTCGCTGGTGATGGCCGAGGACGACAAGGGCATGGCCAAGGTGCCCGGTGTGGGCAAAAAGACAGCTCAGCGTCTGATCCTGGAGCTCAAGAGCACCTTTGCCAAGGACAAAGGCTTTGTGCCAGTCGACGTGATTCCCGGACAGGTTGCGATGCCCGTGCCCGCTGCCGCCCCCTCGGCCATCGACGATGCCCGTGCGGCGCTCCTTTCCATGGGCTTTAGCCCGCAGGAGACCGATGTTGCCCTGAGCGGGTATGATGGGCAGAATATGCGTGTCGAGGATCTGCTCGGCGCGGCGCTTAAGCGACTCGGAATGGATGCGTGATGTGGGAAGCCGATGACTCTCAGGACCTGTGGGCGACGCCCGGCAACTCGCCGGCGGCATCCATGGCGCATGGCGAGCGTATGGTGGGTTCGGAGCTAACGCCCGAGGACCTCGATGTCGACCGTACCCTGCGCCCCCAGCGCCTGGATGACTACTGCGGCCAGGAGCACATCAAACAGAGTCTGCGCGTGCTGATTGAGGCCGCGCAGAGCCGCGGCGAGACGCTCGACCACGTGATCTTCTCGGGCCCTCCGGGTCTGGGCAAGACCACGCTGGCCACCGTTATCGCCAATGAGCTGGGCGCTCAGATCAAGACCACGAGTGGTCCTGCCATCGCGCGCACGGGCGACCTGGCGGCCATCCTTACTAACTTGCAGCCGGGTGATGTGCTGTTTATCGACGAGATCCACCGCCTCAACCGTTCGGTCGAGGAAGTCCTGTATCCCGCGATGGAGGACTTTGCGCTCGATATCGTGATCGGCAAGGGTCCGGCGGCGCGCTCGATTCGCCTGGATATCCCCAAGTTTACGCTGGTAGCGGCAACGACCCGCTCAGGCATGTTGACCGGTCCATTGCGCGACCGCTTTGGCATTTCATATCGCCTGGATTACTACACGGTCGAGGAGCTCGCGCAGATTGTGACGCGCTCGGCGACTATCCTGGGCGTGACGATCGACCATTCCAGCGCACTCGAGATCGGCTCGCGTTCGCGCGGCACGCCACGTCTTGCCAACCGCCTTCTTAAGCGCGTGCGCGATTACGCACAGGTGCGCGGCAACGGCCCCATCGAGCTCGATATCTGCCGCCAGGCGCTCGAGTTCTTCGAGATCGACGAGCTCGGTCTGGACTGGATGGATATTCGCATTTTGGAGACGCTCGCCAAGACGTTCTCCGGTCGTGCCGTGGGACTTACGACCCTTGCCAGCGCGGTGGGCGAGGACCCGGGCACGCTCGAGGATGTCTATGAGCCCTATTTGCTGCAGTGCGGGTTGATGATTCGTACGCCGCAGGGCCGTCAGGCAACCCTCCGCACCTTTGAGCACCTGGGGTTTGAACCTACCGTTTAGGGCGTTTTGTTTTGGCGGGCTGTTGGACTATCGCTGGGCATCGGGTAAACATATCGCCGTTCATCGGTTATGGAGCGTTTTACTATTGCGCGCCCGTGCTATGCTGAATTGGTCTTTTTCTCATTCGGTAACGAAAGGACCGCCCATGCCTACTGACATCGAAATCGCACGTTCTGTCACGCCGCTGCCTATTACCGAGGTGGCCAAGAACGCCGGCGTCGACGTTAAGTACCTTATTCCGTACGGCTTCGACAAGGCTAAGGTCGACTATTCACTGCTCAACGAGCCGACTGATCGCCAGGCCAAGCTCGTCCTCGTGACCGCTATCAACCCAACGCCTGCGGGCGAGGGCAAGACCACCACGACCATCGGTCTGGCCGACGGCCTGCGTCGTCGCGGCGTCAAGAGCGCCGTGGCCCTGCGCGAACCTTCGCTCGGCCCCGTCTTTGGCGTTAAGGGTGGTGCCGCCGGCGGCGGTTGGGCCCAGGTCATCCCTATGGAGGACATCAACCTGCACTTTACCGGCGACTTCCACGCTATCGGTGCCGCCAATAACCTGCTGGCCGCCATGCTTGATAACCACATCCAGCAGGGCAATCAGCTCGGTATTGACGTTAAGCGCATCACTTGGAAGCGCGTCGTCGATATGAACGACCGTCAGCTGCGCCACGTTATCGACGGCATTGGCGGCAAGGCCCAGGGGGTGCCGCGCGAGGACGGCTTCGACATCACTGTTGCCTCCGAGGTCATGGCAATCCTGTGCCTGTCCACGAGCATCAATGACCTCAAGGAGCGCCTGGGCGAGATTGTTGTCGGCTACAGCTTTGCCGGCGAGCCCGTCCGCGCCCGTGACCTTAAGGCTCAGGGTGCCATGGCCGCGTTGCTTAAAGACGCGCTCAAGCCCAACCTGGTGCAAACGCTCGAGGGCACGCCCGCGTTTGTCCACGGTGGCCCCTTTGCCAACATTGCTCATGGCTGTAACTCCATCATGGCCACGCGTATGGCGATGCGCTTTGGCGATGTCGCCATTACCGAGGCCGGCTTCGGTGCCGATCTGGGTGCCGAGAAGTTCCTCGACATCAAGTGCCGCATGACGGGCGTTCGCCCCAGCGCCGTCGTGATCGTCGCGACCGCTCGTGCGCTGAAGTACAACGGTGGCGTCGCCAAGGCCGACCTCAACGAGGAGAACCTCGAGGCACTCAAGGCTGGCATGCCCAACCTGCTGCGTCACGTCGACAACATCCAGAACGTTTATGGCCTGCCCTGCGTGGTCGCCATCAACCGCTTCCCGACGGACACCGAGGCCGAGCTTGCGCTCATCGAGTCCGAGTGCCAGAAACTCGGCGTCAACGTTAAGCTTTCCGAGGTCTGGGCCAAGGGCGGCGAGGGCGCGCTCGAGCTTGCCGATGAGGTTATGCGTCTGATTGAGCAGCCGAGTGAGCTCAAGTTTGCCTATGAGGACGGCGCTGATGTCGCCGACGCCCTCGAGGCCGTTGCCACCAAGGTCTACCGCGCCGACGGCGTTGACTTTACGCCGGCCGCCAAGCGCCAGCTCGCCGAGCTGCGCGAGAACGGCTTTGGCAACCTGCCGGTGTGCGTCGCCAAGACGCAGTACAGCTTTAGCGACAACGCCAAGGCCCTGGGCGCTCCCGAGCACTTCCGCATCACGGTGCGCGAGCTCAAGGTTTCTGCCGGCGCCCACTTTGTGGTCGCGCTGACCGGCAGCGTTCTGACCATGCCCGGCCTGCCCAAGGTTCCCGCGGCCGAGAACATCGACGTCGACAACGATGGCAACATCACCGGCCTGTTCTAAGTCTGCTGTCCATAGCTGCTAGCCCGCCCCGCCGTGCCCACAAGGCCCGGCGGGGCTTTTTGATCCTTAGGCCCGCGCATGTCTTGTAGATACCGACGGACTCTGCCCATCATAGGCTTTTGCGCGGGTAGAATGCATGGATAGCTTGAGGCTCACGCGCGACGGAAAGGAATCGTTGCATGGATCAGGACAAGACAACCGTGATGGGCGGCTACGGTTCCGCGCAGGTTGGCGATAGCGCCGATGCGACCCGCGTTGTTCCCAACCCCGGTTATACCGACCCCGCCGCGACGCAGCCTTCTGCCGAGCCCACCCGGGTTATGGGCTATGGCGACACGGCGCAGGATTCTTACGCTGCATCTTCGCAAGGCCCCTATGGCAACGCAGCCCCGGATCCGTTTGATTACGCGCCGCAGGATTCTTATGCTGCCTCGACGCCGAATCCCTATGATGACCTGCCGCAAAATCCCATTCCGCAGCCTCAGCAGACGACGTATATGCCTCGCACGGCGCAGCCTCGCTACGAGTCGCGCGAGCCGTATCGCGAGTACCCTAAGTCGATTCCGCAATATGGCGAGGACGAGGAGAAGAAGCCGTCGCGTTCGTCGAGCGTGATCAAGAAGATCCTCATCGTGCTGGCGATTTTCTTTGCGCTGTCGGTTGTGTTTGCCATCGTGTCGGGCATGCTCAACAAGCGAGGGAGTTCAACGGCCGATACCACTGCCGAGCAAACCGAGTTCGCCTCGTCTAGCACCGTCGATCTGAGCGATATCCCGGGGCAGTACTGGTCCAACGCCAAGAAGATCCTCAAGTCGCGCTGCGCCGATCTTTCGAATGCCGTGGTCCTGACCGATGATGGCTCAACGCCCGTCGTCGATGCCAACTGGGTCGTTACTTCTGCCTACTATAACGACAGCGGCAACCTCGAAATTCAGCTCACGCACAAGAACAGCTCGGGCAACTCGTCCGACGGACAAAGCGGTACCGACAGCTCGAGTTCCAATACGCTGGAGGACTTGAGCAACAAGGCGCAGGAGTTGGGAGACAAGGCGCAAGAGCTGGGCGATACGGCACAAAACTTGGGCGATACCGCGCAGAACTTGGGCGACATGGCGACGGATGCCTGGAACGCCCTGCAAAACGGCATCTCGGGCGCGCAGGGAAACTAGCTGTTAAGCAGGCTACAACTGCTCGGCCGGACGCTCGGGCGAGCTAAAGCCCGAATCAAACGTGACGACGCACGAGACGTCGGGCCGGCGCTCGTGCACGATGCGCGTGACGAGCTCCAGCAGCTCCTCGTCGGATATGTCAAAGCCATCGGGACGCACCAGGTCAAACGAAACAAACCCGTCGTGCTCGTGCAGGTCGTGGATGGAGAGCGCGGGATCGATCTGCATGACGCCGCGCTTGACCCAGCCGCGCAGGTCGTCGCCGGTGGTGGCGATGGGGTCGCAGTGCAGCGTGATATCGATGCCCATTTGGCGCTTGATGTCGTGCTCGATGGTGTCCAAAATCTCGTGGTGCTCAAATGCGTCGCCCTCTCCGGGCATCTCCACGTGGGCGCTGGCAAACTGACGACCGGGGCCGTAGTCGTGCACCATCAGGTCGTGTGTGCCCAAGACCTGCGGATAGGACATGATCTTATCGCGGATTGCCTGGACGAGCTTGGGGTCGGGCGCTTGCCCCAGCAACGGGCTGATGGCGTCGCGCACTAGGCCCATGCCGCTGATGCAGATGAAGATGCCCACACCCAGGCCTGCCCAGCCATCGAGGTCAAAGCCGGTCGTCTGCGAAATAAGCGCCGCCACCAAGACCGAGCCCGAGGTGATGACGTCGTTTTTGGAGTCCTGTGCTGTGGCGATGAGCGTTTCGGAATCGATGCGGTTACCCAGTGCGCGGTTGAACGCGGCCATCCAGAATTTGACGAGCATGGACAGAACAAGGGCAGCCATGGAGAGCGCCGAATACACGGTGGGCGAGGGCTTGATGATCTTGGTGACCGACTCGAGGATCAGGTTGATGCCGACGGCGCAGACCAGGACGGCGACGAACAGGCCGGCTAGGTACTCATAGCGGCCGTGACCATAGGGGTGGCCTTCGTCTGCCGGGCGGCTGGCAAGGCGGAACCCGAGCAGGCTCACGATGTTGCTCGAGGCATCGGAGAGGTTGTTGAAAGCGTCGGCGATGAGGGAGACGGAGTCGGCGAGCAGGCCCGCGATGCCCTTTGCCAGGCACAGGGTGATGTTGAGGCCAATGCAGATGAGGCTTGCGGCAAAGCCCGCGTTAGTGCGGCAAGATGCATCGACCGGCTCGCTTTCGCTGCCGGGAACAAGCATATGTACCAGCCGATTTACAAATAGCATAGCGGTCGTCCTCACAATCATGTTTAAGGGGATAGTGTAGCTCGCGCGGGGGCGCCGTGCACCGATGCTCAGAAAATGCAGCAATAGTCTGCCGGTGCTAACGAGCGAGCCTTCTCGTCTGCCTGGGTGGTCCATTTTGGGCCACATGGGTATGGGCATGTGCCTGTTTGCTCGACATACTTAATGTCGACAGCCCCTGTGCAAAGGAGGACGTTTCCATGGACGAGATGTTTGCCATTAAATGTCAAAACTGCGGCGGCCCTATGTACTCGCACCAAGCTAAGCGCAGCTTTGAGTGCGCTTATTGCGGCACGGTCGTTCCGTGGCAGGCTGATGCGGGGGAGCCCAAGAGCGCCCTGGGCATTCGCCATACGCCGCTGACGGTGGTGGATGGACTGCTCAAGCTCACGCATGTGTCGCAACTCGAGCGCCCGGAGGACCCGGACTGGTATTTCTTCAATTCGCACTGGCGCAATCAGTCGGTCCTGGAACATCTGCTGTGGGAGGATCGCGGCACGGCGCAAGAGTTCCAAGAGGCCACGCATGTGAGCATTCCTTGCCCCTTCTGCGGAGCGTCCTTTGAGGGCGAGTCAACGCAGCGTGTGTTTGAGTGCCCGTCCTGCGGCAACAAGATCGGCATTGCCGACCTGCTCAAGCCGGGGACGTTTAGCAAGCGCCTGACCTTGGGCGTTGGTGCGGAGTATGTACCTGGGCAGGGTATTCCCTGCGAAATCTCGCCACAGCAGGCACGTGCCAACGCGCTGCAGCTGGTGCGCCAGTACCCGGATGCCTTTGCCGGGCACGACGTGGAAGATGCGATCCAAAACGACATGATGCTTTTCTATTTCCCCATGGCGCTGGCGGACCTGCGCATGATGGCGAGCTTCCCGGGCAAGGGCCTGAGCAAGGAAACCCTGGTGTACTACGAGGTGCTCGACTGGGCGTATCCGAGGGCAAACTATCTGGATGTTCGCCTTATGGGCATTCTGGAGCCGTGGGACTTTGCCAAGGTTGGGCCGTTTGACCCTGCCATGCAGGAAGGTGACTTTCGCGTCGTCTCAGTCGATGCGTCTACCAAGGACCAGGTGGTCATTGATAAGTTGGCGCTCGACGTTGCGGGCAACGACGCCGAGGCTGTACTGGGGCTCAATAAAAAGAGTATCCGCACGTGGGCGCGCAAGGCCCGCAAGCATAAGGACGGCCTAGTTATGGTGCCGGTGTACTTTGTCGACCGTCCGGCAACGGACAGCCGCGACGGCGAGCAGGTGCGCATCGCCGTGAACGGCCAGACGGGCCGCGCGGCCGCGGTGGTGTTTAGTGACAAGCGCGAAACGCACATGGTGGCGCCGCTCAACCCGAGCCTGCATCTGTCCGGAGAAAGCACCGTGCATGCCATGCCCATCGAGGTCAAATACGTTAAATCGCCGTTCCTGTACCAGATCGTGCGCCGTGGAGGCGGCGAGCAACCGCGCCAGGTTGCAGCCGCCGTCGAGGGTTCCTGCCGAGAGGAGAAGCCCAAGCGCCGCGGTCTTCTGGGCGCGCTATTTGGGAAGTAGGGAAGCGCAGCCGGTTGGCGCTGCGATGCGATAGTTAGAGGAACGGGGCAGTCCGCAGAAGTGCGGACTGCCCCGTTTTTGTGTTGCGGGGAAGTACTGGGCACTTCATTAAAGGTCTTCGCACGGACTCGAATTTCAATGTCGTCTAGCGCCTTCGTGCAGGATTCCCGAAGTGACTAAAATGTGGCCATAGAGACAGTTTTAGCGAACCCCACGGGAGTGACGCGTATGGACAACAACACGCTGCTATTCCAGGACAAAGGTTCGGGTAGGTATAAAGACGTCAAGATCTACCCCAACCGTATTGAGGTGCTCAAGAAGGGCACTTTTGGTGGCAAGCACACCGAGATTGTCTATCTTAAGGACATCACGGGGGTCAACAGGATCAAGGGCCGCGACGTTTTTCTGCGCAATCGACTGTTAACCGCTTGCGTCTTTAGCCTGAGCAGCCGTGCGAAGGCCCAGGAGTTTGTTAACGCGCTGAACATGGTGATGTAGCCCATGGCGGCGTTCGGGCCAAGGTAAAAATCAGGGGGCACAGAACGGTGTCCTGCGCCCCCCAATTGAGTCGATGTGTCTAAAAGGCGGGCTTGCCTATTCGCTGTCGTCCCCAACGTTTTCGCGGTCATTGGCAAGCATTGCCGCGCCGGCGACCGTTGTCGCCACGGCGGCGGCAGCGAGCCCGGCGGCAACGCCAGAGCTGTCGCCCGTGTCGGCGAGCTTACCGCCCGAGCCCTTGCCCTTGTTGCCCTTACCGTTCTTATCAGCGCTGCCTGCGTTGGAACCCGTGCCGCTGCCGGTGCCGGTGCCGCCTGCACTGTCCGAGGCCGCTACGGTAAAGCTTGCGGCTCCGTCGCTGGCGAGCGTGTAGTTTTGCGCCGCGTTGCCCAAGAGACCGTTCACGCGCACCCAGTACGTTCCTGCGGCAAATGTTTCGCCCTCGGCCATTGCTGTGCCCGGAGCGCCGTTCGCGTCGTGCACAAACTCGAGCTGGGCCGTGCAGGCATCGGTTTCGAGCTTGCCCTCGAGTGATGCCGCAATCTTGGCGCGCACGTCTTCGCCGGCCTTAAGGCCTTCGAGTCCCTCAAAATGGGGCGTCAGCGCGCGTGGATCGATATCGATGGGCACAGAGCCCTGCAGCCCCGTAACGGTCTCGTTGCCCAGGGCGTCGACATCCACGTATTCAATGGCAAACGCATGGCCCGAAGCTGTCGCGTTGAGCGCGTTGCTGCTGTCGGCAAGGCGGAAATGACCCTCGCCAACGGTCTTGCCATCCTGGAATGAGGCATCGCTCAGCGAGTCGCCGTACGTCATGCGCATGCGGGTCGGGAGATAGTACGGGAGACAGTACGAAGCCGTCTGCTTGTGCTCCGTATCGTAATTGCGCTGATAGATGCTCCGGGCCAGCGCTGCATCAACAAAGTCGGATGCGATGATGCCAATGTGCTTGAGGTAATCTGACTTTGTATCCTCGATGCCGCTGGGATTGATGTACGGGCTCTTATACAGATGCTCGTTGACTACTCGTGCCGAGGTAAAAGGATTGCCTCCGTGCGACAAGCCCGTGCAGCTGGTGTAGTTGATAGACCAGCAACGCTCCAGGACTTTCTCCTTGGCCCCGTTATCGTCCTCGACATCTACCTCGTTGCGCGTGCGCCCGGTCGTTTCCTTCAGCGCATTATCGACCCAGCTGAGCTTGTCGGTTCCCGTGAGTTTGTACTTGTCCTGGGCGTATACCTTGGTGCAATAGGGCTCTTTGTCGCCTGTTTCCCCCGCGGCTTCAAAGCCCCGCGCGTCTTGGACGAGACACATAGTGGCGCTGTCGGAGTGAACCTTGATCTTGTCATCCCATTCGGTAAGGTCGAGGCCCCACGTGTGGCCGCTTACGCTGTCGCCGTCGAGCCTAAATCGACGCAGCAGGACGATCTTTCCGCGCACCTCGCCCAGCGTGGGGATTCGGCTCGACGTATAGAACAGTTTGGGGTTGTCGTCCAAAACCTTGGCGAAAGCCGTCGTAACACTTTCGTCGGTAGCCTCGTCGTTGCCTCGTGATACAAGCATGATGAGCGCTTCTGTCGGGTTTTCGTTCAAAAACGTTTTGAAGTAGCCTATGACATCGGAAAGATGCATAAAGTACGCGTCTTTTTTGAGCAGGTAGTAATCCCCGTGGTCGATACCGGGGTTGTCGCCCTTTCCGAGCCGGATATCAAAATAGCGAATGCCTTCGAGCAACTGCGTGGGAATGTAATCCTGCTGGCATTTTACTTGCGAGGATTGGGGCTCGGTGTCGTTGTCCACACTGCAAGTGCTCGAATCGTGCGTGCCCGGGATGCTCAGCTCGTCGAGGAACTTGTTGTCGTCGACGTATTTCATCCAACATGGCCCGTCGACGTAGCTGCTGTACGTGATCCAGTCGAGGCTGCTAACCGTGGCATCGTTCTTTTTCATGTCGTAACCGATAAGTTCGAGCTCCCACGGAATGCTCTTACTCTTATGGCAGATCTTATTGTTGTCCTGGTCTTCGCCGTTCGATTCTATTGCCAGGTACTTAATGTCTTTTTTCTCGGTTTCTTTCTCGACCGTGCGGTCTCGGATGATATAGGTTCCGTTTGATTGACGCTCGAACGCAAAAGAGCGGCTGGGCTTGCCGTCATGCTCGCCACTCCATACGTGGATGACCTTTCCGTCTTTGTCCGAGTCGCCATCGACCGACCAAATGCTGTAGCCCGTCTTTTTATGCTCTTCGAAATTGAGCAAGGTGCGGATAGCATACCAGTTTGTATCGTCATTCTTGGTCGTTACGTTCTCAAGGATGAGCTTGCTGGACGTGCCGTCATTAAACAGATGGCAGACGTTGCCGATGACGTTGCCGTCTTCGTTAACGCTTGCGGTACGAAAATAGCCCGCGGGGCGAAGGCGAATGACGAAATTGTCGAGGCTGACTGCTGGCCCGGCCGTGCCGTCCGCAAAGGCTGCCCGCGGGCTAATGCCCAGCATGGCGGTTTCGGGCAGGCTTGCAAGTGGCGACAACGCCGCGAGTCCAAGGCCCAACGTAAATGCTCGGCGGCTAATGGCGTGATGTTCGGTCATAACTTCTCCATTCGCAGAGTGCGGTTATGCGATAGTTTTGGTCACTATACTGCTCAGATGTTTAAAGATGCTGGTTTAATTGTCTGCGCGGCACAATAAATCGGCGGGCGGACGTGTTGGGGCGTTTGTCGTTTTCGTACTGTTGCCACATTTGGGGCGGTTCCGACGTCCGGCATCCTCGCGTTCGTCGGCTACAGGCATAAGAAAGGGAGGGTCGGTTTACCGGCCCTCCCTGGGTACGAAGCGCTGGGGTACCGTCGCTTGTTTGCACTGCGACCGTGTTTTCCGTTGCGCTCGCCAGTCGCTTAGCGCTTGATCTCGATATCGTCGAGCTTGACGTCCATGGCCTCGGTCTTGGCCTCGGCGATGTCGTCGGCAAACTCCAGAGACTTCATCATGGCCTCGACGGTGTCCTTGTGTTCCTCGACGTTGTCGATGCGCACGTACACGCTGCCGCCGTCAACGTCGGTGAAGTACTCGGTCGTCACGCCGCCCGAGTGCGTAAAGTAGGCGCTGCGCCAGGTCTTGCCGTTGTACTTAACGGGATCGCTCTCGGTCCATCCGGAGTTGGCCTTCCACTTTGCCTCGTAGTCGAACAGTTCATCGGCGTTCTTGTCAGGATCGAAGACGGGGATGAAGCGGTCGCTGGCATGCTCGCTCTCGGTGAACTTAAACTGGGCCCTGTCGGCGGTATCGCCTGCGACGTCCGTGATTTCGACGCCCTCGGGCACCTCGACTTTAAACCAAATGAAGTCAGTCCTCATATCCACGGCTGGCTTTTCCGCTCCACCGCCACCACTGCTGCCGGTAGCGCCGTCGCTGCCACCGCAACCCACCAAGGCAACTGCGGCAAAGAGACTGATGCAGAGGGTGAGAATCGCAAAGGCCTTCTTTTTCATGGTCGTGTCCTCCTCGATCTGTAACCGCCCATGGATTACCTGCCTTTACTGTACGCGCGAGCGGCTCGCTCGGGTGGGCCATGTGTCCCATTCTGAGGGCTGGAATTGCGCCGACAAGTGGCAATATGCGCGGGTCCAAAAGAGGGGAGAGCCGATGCTGTCGGCCCTCACCGGGGTTGGGCGCCCAGTGCTTTAAAGGGGCGCGTGTACGCGGGCATTGCCCCAATAGGTTCCTTGTTTATAGATATGTCCCAGTTTGTGACGTCCGGAAGTCCCGAAAGTTGAGCCATGTGCCCCATGTTTGCGTTGGCATGGTCTATCGTGTGCCATAGAAATCCGCGATGGCCAGGTGCGCTGACGCTTGAGTACTTATGGGCTAGACTTAGCACCATTATGTGATCGATGCGGTCGGTCGGTGGTTGCCACCCGACCGATGTATATGACTTGAAGGTGCGTGCGTATGAGCCAAGAGATGATGGACAAGACCTGCCGCGGGTTTGCCGAGGCGCTTGCCGCGCGCGAGCCGGTTCCCGGCGGTGGCAGCGCGAGCGCCTTTGTGGGCGCGCTGGGCGCCTCGCTGTGCGGAATGGTTGCCCGCTACGGTGCGACCAATCCCGCGCTTGCTGATCGTGCGGATGACCTGACGCGTGCGTTTGCCCAGGCGGATGAGCTGGCCCAGGAGCTTGTCGAGTTGGTTGCCGAGGACGTTCGTGCCTACGGGCGGGTGTTCGCGGCGTACGGTATTCCGCGTGACGATCCGGCTCGAGCGACCGCGATTCAGGATGCTCTGCATGTGGCCGCTATGCCGCCGTATCGCATTATGGATGCCTGCGGGCGTGCGCTGGCGCTGCTCGAGGACATGGCCGACAAGGGTTCGCGTCAGCTGCTGTCCGATGTGGCGTGCGGCGCCGTGTTCTGCCGTGCTGCTATGCAGGGCGCGAGCTTGACGCTCTTTGCGAACACCACGTCTATGAAGGATCGCGTTCGTGCTAAGGAGCTCGAGACCGCGTGTGATGAGTTGCTCGACACATGGTTGCCGCGCGCCGATGCGCTGGCGCGCCGCGCCTCCGACGCTGCAAGGAAGAGAGGATAGCTATGGTTGAACTGCTGAAGGGTGCTCCCGTTGCCCGTGCTTTGACTGAGGAGCTTGCCGCTCGCTGCGCAGCGCTGCGCGAGCGGGGCGTTGTTCCGACGTTGGCTATCGTGCGTGTGGGTGAGCGCGAGGACGACCTATCCTACGAGCGCGGCGCTCTCAAGCGCTGCGAGAAGGTTGGCATTGAGGCGCGCCGCGTTTTGCTTCCTGCCGATGTTTCGCAGGACGAGCTGCTGGCGGCCATCGAGGACATCAATACTGATTCGGCTGTTCATGGCTGTCTGATGTTCCGCCCGCTGCCCGCCGGCCTTGACGAGAACGCCGTCGCCGCAGCGCTCGATCCCGCCAAGGACGTTGACTCCATGACGCCGTCTTCGCTGCTTACCACGCTTTCGGGGCGCGGCGAGGGTTTTGCTCCCTGCACGGCCGAGGCAGTGTTAGCGTTGCTGGACCATTACGGTGTTGAGCTGGATGGAGCTAAGGTTGCTGTGGCCGGGCGTTCGCTGGTGATCGGGCGTCCTGTTGCCGCCATGCTTACGGCGCGCAATGCGACCGTGACGACGTGCCATACGCATACGCGCGACCTTGCTGCCGAGTGCCGTGCTGCCGACATTGTGGTTGCCGCCGTTGGACGCGCGCGTACGATTGGCGTGGATGCCGTTCGCGAGGACCAGACGATCATTGATGTGGGCATTAACTGGGATGAGGACGCTGGCAAGCTGGTCGGGGACGTCGATTTTGATGCTGTGGAGCCGGTTGTTGGTGCCATCACCCCCGTGCCGGGCGGCGTGGGCGCCGTGACAACGGCGATTCTCGCCAAACACGTGATCGAAGCGGCCGAGCGCGCATCGAAATAGGCATTTTTGCACACAGGGGTCCCGAGGGGTCCTGAAGGGTTGCGGTTTCGCCCTTTTTGCGTCGAAGCGATACACTGTTGCCGTTTGATTTCTTCGCTCAAGGAGGATGCGCATGCCGTGCACAACGATTCTGGTCGGTAAGAACGCGAGCTACGACGGGTCGACCCTGGTCGCGCGTAACGAGGACTCGTCCAACGGGGTGTTTGAGCCCAAGCGTATGCGCGTGGTGCATCCCGACGAGCAGCCGCGCGTCTACACGAGCGTCCTGAGCCACCTGACCGTTGAACTGCCCGATAACCCCATGCGCTACACGTGCGTCCCCGATGTTGTCCCGGGCCACGGCATCTGGGCCGAGGCCGGTTTCAACGAGCTCAATGTGGGCATGTCCGCAACCGAGACGCTCACCACCAATGAGCGCGTTCGCGGCGCCGACCCGCTCGTGGACTACGTGCCCGCCAAGGGTAACGAGGGTGAGGACGGCTATGTGCCGGCGCAGCCTGGTGGCTTGGGTGAGGAGGACATGGTGACCCTGGTCCTGCCGTACGCCAAGTCCGCTCGCGACGGCGTTCGTATCCTGGGCGACCTGCTCGAGCGCTACGGCACCTACGAGAACAACGGCATCGCCTTTAGTGATGTGGACGAGATCTGGTGGCTCGAGACCATCGGCGGCCACCACTGGATTGCCAAGCGTGTGCCCGATGACGCCTATGTGACCATGCCCAACCAACTGGGTATCGACAGCTTTGACCTGGATGACGCCGAGGGCGCCCAGGCCGACCACATGTGTTCCGCCGACCTGCGCTCCTGGATGGCCGAGTGGCATCTGGACCTGACGCTGGGCGTCGAGGGCTACGGCTCGGCTGCGGTCTTTAACCCGCGCGAGGCCTTTGGCTCGCACAGCGACAGCGACCACGTCTACAACACGCCGCGCGCCTGGTACATGCAGCGCTGCCTCAACCCCAGTGACGTGTGGGATGGCCCCGACGCCGACTACACGCCCGAGAGCGACGATATCCCCTGGAGCCGCGTGCCCGAGCGTAAGGTGACCATCGAGGACATCAAGTACGTACTCTCGAGCCACTACCAGGGTACGGAGTACGACTGCTACGGCAGCAAGGGCACGCCCGCCACGCGCGGCGCCTATCGCCCCATCGGCATCAACCGCAACAGCCAGCTCGCCGTGCTGCAGCTGCGCCCCTATGCGCAGCCGGCCTATCGCGCCGTGCAGTGGATGGCGTTTGGCTCCAACTCGTTTAACGCGCTGGTTCCGCTGTACGCCAACGTCGAGACCATGCCCGAGTACTATGCCGACACGCAGGCTCGCGTAACGTCCGAAAACTTCTACTGGGCCAACCGCCTGATCGGCGCCCTGGCCGACGTCCGTTTCCATGAGTGCGGCCGCGCTGTGGAGGACTATCAGGAGAAGGTCGGTGGCATGGGTCACAAGCAGATCCATGACGTCGACGCTGCCGTAGCCGCTCTGCCCGAGGCCGAGGTGCCTTCCGAGCTTGCACGCGCCAACGAGGCCTTTGCCGAGCGTGTTCGCGTGGAGACCGATGCTCTGCTGGGCAAGGTGCTCTTCACCACGAGCTGCGCCATGAAGAACTCTTTCGCGATGAACGACAACGTGAGGTAGGGATTTCTCGTCGATCGAATAGTGCTAAAACGCTTTGTCGCTTTCGCTCAATCTTGGGTACAAGAACGCCAATGCAGTTGTTTGTGATTGGAGACAACCATGGTTATGAAACTCGATCAGCTTGTTAACGGCGCCATTAACGTGGGCTTTGGCGCTGCCGCCGTTGCTGTCGAAGGCGGCAAGAAGGTCCTCGACGACCTTAATACCAAGGGCGAGCAGGTTCGCAAGGACGCCGGCACCCCCGATATCGCCCGTAGCGTGTCCGACATGTTCGAGCAGGCCGGCGGCACCATCTCCGACCTGACCGAGCGTCTGGGCATGCAGGGCGAGACCGCGGCCCAACGCGTGCTCGACGAGCTCATTCTGGCTCGCGTCCGCGTTATGACCGCGCCCGAGCGCACGGCCTTCCTGGCTCATGTGCGCGACATCGTCGATTCGGTCGAGGACAACGTAACCTCGGTGCCCGTCGAGTCTGTTGAGGCCGACGATGCGAAGGATACCGAAGAGGCCGAGTAGCAGCGCAGATGGCAGATTCCACCACCGATTACAACAATCTAGATCCTCTGGGTAACGAGGCGGCGGTTGTCGATGAGGTCGACGCTGCCGTCTCGGGCGCTCGCAAGAAGCCACGCGCTGTCGATATGGTGCCCGAGGAGCCCGACGCGATGGCACCGGACGAGGAATACCAGCTCACGCCGGCGGGTCGTCGCGAACGCATTGGGCAGATTGTTCGCCTGGTCAAAAAGTACCGCGTGTGGGATAACCTCACGCCGGTTCGTTTGCGCCGCCTGCTCGAGGAACTCGGCCCCATGTTCGTCAAGATGGGGCAGATTCTGGCCAACCGGTCCGAGATTCTGCCGCAACGCTTTTGCGACGAGCTGCGTCGTCTGCGCTCCGACGTGGAGCCGGTGCCGTACGAGGTAGTGCTTCGCTGTCTGGAGGAAGAATACGGCCTGCGCCTGGGGGAGATGTTCGATGCGATCGATCCCAATCCGCTTGGTAGCGCATCGCTCGCGCAGGTGCACCGCGCTCGTCTGGTGACGGGCGAGGACGTGGCCGTCAAGGTGCAGCGCCCCGGTGCGCAGCAGGTTATGGCGCAGGACATCGATATCATCCGCTCGGTGGTGCGTATCGTTTCCAAGTTCGTCAACACCGATCAATTCGTTGACCTGCACGGCGTGGTCGAGGAGCTGTGGACCTCGTTTCGCGAGGAGACCAACTTTTTGGCCGAGGCCAAAAACCTCAACGACTTCTACGAGTTCCATAAGAGCGTTCATGGCGTGACGTGCCCTAAATCCTATCTGGACCTGTGCACCGAACACGTGGTGGTTATGGACTACGTCGACGGCATTTCGATCGCCGATCCTGAACGCTTGGTGGCCGAGGGCTATGACTTGGAAAAGATCGGTGCCGCAATCGTCGAGGACTACTCGACGCAGGTGCTCGATGACGGCTTTTTCCATGCTGACCCGCATGCGGGAAACATCATCCTCAAGGACGGCATCGTTTACTTTATCGACTTGGGTATGGTCGGACGCATGTCGAGCCACGACCGCGGTATCGTCAAGGACATGATTTTCGCCGTGGCCGAGGGCGACGTGCCCAAGCTCAAGGATTCGCTCATGCGCTTCGCCGTGACGCGTGGCGACTCGGCCGAGCTCGATCATTCAGCGTTTTTGTCCGATTTGGACTTTATCGTGGCTGACTTTGCGGGCCTTGACCTTAAGGACCTAGATATCGGCGAGTTTTTGACCTCGCTGTTAAACCTCGCGCGCAAAAATGACGTTGAGCTGCCGAGCGTGGTGACGATGTTCGCCCGCGGCATGGTGACGCTCGAGGGCCTGCTGACCGAGTACATGCCCGACGTCAACATGATCCAGATCATTCAGGCACACATCAAAAACGAGAAGAGCACCTATGCGCGCGTGCGCGATATGAGTCGCGACTTTGCGGCGAGCAGTTATCGCGCGGCGAAGGGCTCACTCGAGGCGGCTGAGTATCTGGGCCTGGCTTCGCGTATGCTCACACGCGGCCAGCTTAAGGTGAACACGCAGATCATGAGCAGCGATAAGGCGCTGCGACAGCTGGGTGGGATTATCGACCGCATGTCGATGGCTATCGTTATCGCCGGTCTGTTTATCGGTTCGTCGGTGGTGTACTACGCGCGCATCGAGCCGGTTGTGTTTGGTATCCCGGTCATTGGCTTTATGGGCTACGTGAGCGCGCTGGTGCTGGCACTTATGCTGGGCCGCAATATCTGGCTCAACAGCCACGGCGGCAAGCACTAGAGTCTGCGACCGTCACCGCATTTTCCTATCGCAAACAATAGCTTTTACCTTGGGCTTCGCCTGCGTGCGAGGCCCTTTTGCGTGATAGCATATTGACGGTATTAATCGATGGCCTAGATGGTGGTGCGGAGACGCACGAATGCGCGGTTTTCCTGCGCGTTTGGGAGAATCGGGGTGCAAGTCCCCGGCTGTACCAGTAACCGTAATTCCTCTTGGCTCGGGATGCTCGCGTCGCAGATCGGACGACGTGCCCGAGCCGTTAAGGTTAAGTCGGATCGCCTCCCATCTTGCACGTTGCCGCGGC
Organism: Collinsella aerofaciens; assembly: GCA_036299165.1. Classification (GTDB taxonomy): domain Bacteria; phylum Actinomycetota; class Coriobacteriia; order Coriobacteriales; family Coriobacteriaceae; genus Collinsella; species Collinsella aerofaciens_BM. Next base: position 43,801 of record JAXJHR010000028.1, read on the forward strand.
GTATGCCGCCGGTGTGCATAGGGCTCTGGAGGGAAGGGGACCCCGATGGGGGAACTCGAGCGCAACATGCGCGATGACGTGGGGCAGCCTCAAGGCAACGCTCCAAGTACAGACAATGGGGGACAAATGGATATGTTTGAGGACGAGCGTGAGCGCGCCTCGTTGCATCGTCGTGGCGCGATTGCACGCGGTGTAGCCAAGCGCGGCCTGGTGGCATTCCTGGCCTTCGCGATGGCCTTTGGCACCACGCCGGCTCAACTGTGGGCCGAGGGCGCCGAGGGCATTGCCGAGGCTGTGGCTCAGGCTGCGACGCCGGGCGAGGACGCAGCGCTTGCGGGCGGTACCGCCGAGCAGAGCGGCACCGAGGTCTCGGATTCCGAGGGCGCGCCTGCAGCTAGTGCCGCCACAACAGAGGCAGCAACTGGCGACGAAGGCTCGGCGACGGGGGAGAGCCCTGCTACGAGCGAGCAGTCTTCGACGGCATCCGCTGGCCAAGCAGGATCTGCCGCCGCGACTGCCGTCCAGACGGAGAACCCGACAGAAACCGGCGATGTCGCCAAGAAGCAAGTCGAGGTCTCGTTCTCGATTATCGGCACCGATGCCGACGGCAAGGCTCAGACCTGGGTGGCACCCACGCAGCTCAAGCTCGACGAGGGCGCGACGGCTGCGGATGCCTTCGTTAAGCTGCAGCAGAAGACGGGCTTCAAGGCAGACTACGATCCGAACACGGCATACGGTTTCTACCTCAAAAGCATCACATCCCCGAGCGATGGCCGCACGCTTGCCTTCGATCCGACGACTTATGCCTTCTGGCAGCTGTTCGTCGACGGTGCGTCTTCCTCGGTTGGCGCGAGCAGCGTTAAGCTCACCCAGGGGCAGAAGGTTGAGTTTGCCTATACGGCTGGTAGCGCGTCCCCTGTCGTTAAGGACCAGGTTGCCGCAAATGTGACCGTCATTGGTCGCGATGCCCAGGGCAAGACTCAGGCTTGGGTCGATAACGCGCAGTATGTGGTGACGTCCGGCTCGAGCGCGCTTGATCTTACGAAGGTCGCACTCGAGGCGAACGACATTGACGCCGTTGCTGCGGGCTCCTTCATTCTGAGCCTTAAGTACAACGGTGTTGAGCTGGGTACGCCCCAAGATTATTCGACCTATTGGCAGCTGTTCATCAACGGCAAGTCGAGTGACTATACGGCGGACAATGTCACCATCCATGCCGGCGATACCGTTACGTGGTTCTACGGTGGCTGGGGCGACCAGCTGCCCTCCGATTCTGTCCATGCTTCTGTTCAGGTTCTCGGTAAGGACAAGGACGGCAAGCAGCAGGTTTGGGCTTCGACGGGCCAGACGAGTCTCAAGGCAGGCTCCACTGCCAAGGATCTCCTTGAGCAGACCGGCCTTAAGCTCGATGCTAGCGAATCGTCTTGGGGCTGGTTCCTCAACGGCATTTATTCGCCGTTCGATGGTAAGTCCTATGGCTGGGATGCTGCGACCAATAGCTATTGGCGCTTCTACGTAAATGGCAAGTTCGCCGACGTTGGCGCCGGTGCCTACGAGCTCCATGAGGGCGATGCCGTCACCTTTATGTATGGTGCTGACGCCGATGCCCTTCCTGGCCAGGTTCTTGGGTCTGTCGATGTTATCGGTCCCGATGTCAACGGCAACAATGCTCGCTGGGGCTCGGCAAGCAACGTTTCTCTGCCCGAAGGCTCTACTGCCCAGAACCTTATTGAGACGGTTCTGAAGGCCAAGGGCGTTACGTACAACGGCTCCCAGAGTGGTGAGTACTGGTTCCTCAATTCCATCAACTCGCCATTCGAAGACGAGACGTACGGCTATGATGGTGCGACCAACAAATATTGGCACCTGTATATCAATGGAGAGCCCTCCTTACTCTGCGCTAATCAGATTACGCTCAAGAGCGGCGATAAGGTCACACTTGCCTATACCACCGACGATTCGGCCATGCCCGATCCCGACAAGATTGTCGTGGACCCGGGTGCGACGACTCCTGATTGGGATGCCGAGTGGGCCGGCTACGGCAACAGTGGCAACGGTTCGACCGTAACGGATGCCAAGACGCCTGCGCAGGCCGCCGGTCTTAAGTGGGCCTTCGATTGGAAGGCCGAGTCTGGTCAGCAGTATGCCAACTGCAGCGAGCCTGTCATTGCTAACGGCTTTGTGTACATCGCGACCGAGAACGAGCTCATTAAGATCGATTCGTCCACGGGCAAAAAGGTTGCCTCTGCGCCGCTTGCCTCCAAGGTGAGCTATACCTCTCGTCCGATCTATACCAATGGCCTTATCATCGTTCCGCTCAACGGCGGTGCGGTCCAGGCGATTACTGCAGACAAGCTGATCTACAAGTGGCTGACGCCTGGTTTGACGGACTTGACGCAGAGCTCCTGCACCGTCGTTTCGGACGGCGAGTACGTCTATGTAGGCTCGGTCGATATTTCGTATGACGAGAATTACAATGCGACCTACGGCAACGGCTCCTTTGCGCGCATTAAGATTGCCACGGGCGAAGTTTCTTGGCAGAACATCGACCCTGCCGAGGGCTATTACTGGACTGGTGCGGCTTTGACGGATAAGTATGCCATCGTTCCTACGAGCGCGGGTACGCTTAAGTGCATTGATAAGACGACGGGCGATGTCGTTTCGACCATGAAGCTCGGCGCTGTCGCAAATGCCGATTGCATTGCCGATCCGTCCAATGGCTCGACCTTCTATCAGATGACGCACGACGGAAAGCTCCATGTGATTTCGCTTTCGGCGAAGGGCGTGCTGAGTGAACAGAAGACGGTTGATCTGGGCCTTACGAATAATCTGAGCGCCCCTGCTGTGTCTGGTGACAATCTGATTGTCGGCGGACAGACGGCTACTGGCTCTGCTCTGGTTCTCTATAACCTGAAGACGGGTAAGACCACGATGGTCGCTGCTGCCGACGGCAAGGCGCTGCCGGCTGGCCTCAACGGTATTGCTGCTACTCCGCTGGTGAGTGTTCAGGGCGGCAAGACCTATGTGTACTTCACCGTTAACAGCGCGGATAGCAAGGATTACGTCAACTACTCTGCTGGTGGTGGCGTGTATCGCTATACGCTCGGCGATGCAGAGGCGACGCAGATTTATGATGCGGCTGGCCATTACCAGTACTGTGACTCTCCGGTCATTGCCGATGCTTCTGGCAATCTCTACTACATTAATGATTCGGGCACGCTGTTTAAACTTGGAGCTGTCGAGTCTTGGACGGTTGCCTTTAACTCCAACGGCGGGTCTGCTTGCGACACTAAGTTTGTTGCTACGGCCGATGGCAAGCTGGTCAAGCCGGCCGATCCGACGCGCGATGGCTACACTTTCGGCGGTTGGTATACCGATGAGGCTTGCACGCAGGCGTATGACTTTAGCACGCCGGTGACGGCCGATCTGACGCTGTATGCCAAGTGGACCAAGAATGTCGTTAACCCTGGCGGTAATGGCGGCGCTGGTTCGAATGGCGGCGGCGGTTCTGGTACCGGTACTGGTTCCGGCACTGGCGCTGGCACGGGTTCCGGCTCCGGCTCGAAGGGCGGCGCTGTCGCCCCGGGTCATAAGCCGACGACCAAGACGACGGTGTCGACCAAGACCGAGACCAAGGACAACAAGTCCGACCAGAAGGACTCCGATAAGTCCGATAAGAAGGACGAGAAGAAGTCTGACAAGAAGGACAGCAAGTCCGACAAGAAGTCCGACAAGAAGTCCGATTCCAAGTCCGATACGGGTGCTGCTTCCACGACCGCTGCTAAGAAGTCCTCTAGTGCTGCCGAGCAGGAGGCTGGCACCAATCCGCTCGCCATCGTTGGCATCGCCGCCGGCGTGATTGGCCTCGCGCTCATCGCCGTCTTCGTGCTGACCAAGCGCGGCAAGGGTGACGGTAATGCCCGATAAGCCCAAGGAGACCAGCGGGCAACAGCCCGACTCCTCGTTTATCCAGCTCGATGATCCAAAGCAAAAGGGCGCCGCTTCGGCGGCGCCCGCCCCACGGCACAAAGCGCTCCTTGGCGTTCTGACTGCCGCGTGCACCATTCTGATCGTCGTCTCGCTGGGCTTTGTCCATCCCTCCGAGAGCGGCGCCTGGTCCGTTGATTGGATTTTTCAGTCCGTGACGGGGGAGAGCGTCGTTTCCAAGGATGACAATGGGTCTGGCTCGTCTACCGCTTCGGGCGAGGCCAGTTCCAAGGATTCCAAATCTTCGGATGCTGCAAAAGATGAGTCCAAGGGCTCGAACGACGCCAAGGATGATTCCGAGTCTTCGCACAAGGAATCGGACAAAAGCTCGGATAGCAAGAAGTCCGATGGTCAGGACAGCAAGAGGTCTGGCGATAAATCCGCTGCCCAAAATACGGGAGCCGGTGATACTTCCAATGTGTCTGGCGGTGCTTCTTCGGGCGGCGGTCAGTCGTCTGATGGAGCCTCATCCTCTAATGGCGGAAGCGCTTCCTCGGGCGGTCAGGGCGGCTCGCAGGAGTCCAACTACGTAACGGTGACGGTTTCGGTCACATCGAGTGCTGTGGGCAATCCTGTGTCCTCTGGTGGCACCTTTACCTTTAACGAAGGCGCTACCGTTTACGATGCCCTGTGCGCGCTGGGCCTTTCTGTCAACGCACACGGCTCGTCGTACGGCACGTATGTTTCCGCGATTGGTGGTTTGGCCGAGAAACAGTACGGCGGCACGAGCGGGTGGATGTACTCCGTCAACGGCACAACGCCCATGACGGCCTGTAGTAACTACGTTCTCTCAAACGGCGACAACGTAGTCTGGTATTACGTTACAGGCTAGAGGCCTCGACATAGCGCGCCAGACGGGCGGTTCGGACCAACATCCGAGCCGCCCGTTTTTCATGCGAATGGGACTGGATCGCCGGGTCTCTCGGCAAACAAAAAACCGGTTGGAACGGGAATTCCAACCGGTTATACATTCAAGCAAATAGTGAATCGACTATGACCGTGCGCCCTCGAGGAAAAAGCGGCGGCTGAAGTAGTTGTACCAGGTGACGAGGAACGTGGCGATGGCCTTCATGGCCTGGTAACCGATGCTCAAAAACGTGACGCCCACAAACATGTACAGGTCGTTGAGGCCCAGGCCGATCACCGACAGGATGGTGAAGATCGTGAACTCGCGCTTGCGGCTCATGCCTTCGCGGTGGTCGAACACGTACTTCATGCTGAGCCAGTAGTTGACCACGACGGATGTGATAAACGAAACCGTGGTGCTCATCAAAAAGTCGAGGTGGAACAGCTCGACGAGCGCAATGAGCATGCCCCAGTCGATGCCAAAGGAGATAAGACCCACGACAGCAAACTTGAGGAACTGCTTGGTATGAGGTTGTGCCAGCGCCTTGCGCACGTAATCACATCCAATGCGTTGATGAATCGAGCAGGGGATACTTTAGATCTTTTGCAAGGGAAACGTAAGGTCTTTGCCAAGAACTATACGAACTCGCCAAATTTTCAAGAGCTAATCCGTAAACGTTGATAATTTGCCCGTAAACGAGCGGCGCCCACGGAAGATACTGCGCTGAGTGCGCGTCATCCGTGGGCGCCGTAATGCTGCAGGGGTGTCGAGCTACTTGGTCTCGTCGCCCTCCAGGAAGATCTTTCGGGTCACAAAGTTGTAGACCATGACAAGCGCGGTGGCGCAAATCTTGGCGATATTGGCCTCGAGTTCCAGGCCGGCGTTGAGCGCCAGCACGATGCCGTCGTTGAGAGCCAAGCCGATCACGGAAAGCACGACAAAGATGATGAACTCGCGGCGGCGGCTCATGCCTTCCTTGTGCGCAAACACGTACTTCATGCTTGCGAGGTAGTTAAAGATGAGTGAGATGATAAAGCCGCTGGTGTTGGCGATTAGGATGTTGAGGCCCAGACCGTAGTGGAGCAGATTCATAATGCCAAAGTCGATAACCGTGGCAATGACACCGACGACGCCAAATTTCATGATCTGCGCAAGGAGCTTTTGCATGGTACCTGCCTTAAGCCGGCGCCATAGCGCCGTGGGGATGACGAACTCAGCAAGTTTAGCCAATCCCCACGGGTGGAGCTAGGCGCGCTCCTCGATAGCACCGTTTCTATATGCATCGAGCAGCTGGCGCAGGTCCTGGATTTGGCTGCGGATCTTGGCACCCGTATCGGTGTCGCTTACCATGCGGCGGCGGTCGGCCTGGTCAAAACGGTTGGTCTCGCTCTCGATGTCCACGTTGCGGGTAAGTGCCTCGGCAACCGTGGTAAAGGCCCGGTGCGACTTGAGGCGGCAGCCGCGTGAGCTCGAGATAAGCGTGTAGCCGGCGATACCCGTTTTGGGATGATAGGCGCGACAGAAACCGCCATCGATGACCAGCAGCTTGCCCTCGGCGCGGATGGGCTGCTCGCCCTTGGTGGTTTTAACGGGTGTGTGGCCGTTGATGATGTGGCCGGTCGGCGAACATGCCATGGGGGCAACGCCGAACTCGCGCATGACGTCGTCGCAGACCGAGGGCGACTTGGTAAGCGTAAAGTACGGGTCCATCGGCTCGACCCAGGTGCTCTTATCGGCGATATAGGCGCGCTCAAAGGTACGCACCAGGCGTCCGCTGGCGGGTGAGTTAAAGCCGATCCACAGGTACCACATCCAGTCGAGGGCGTCGCGGTCGCCCGCGCGCCAGGCGCGGCGGGCGATGCGGTCGCAAAAATCGAGATAATCACGGCCGGCGTGCCAGGTACCCAGGCAGTTCATGCTGCTAAAGGTGCCGTCTTCGTTGAGCGGCACGCAGCCATGGAACAGCAGGTTGCCGTTGGTGACCTTGTACATCGAGCCGTGGGTGTAGAGGAAATCGATATGGCGATGCAGATGATCGGCGGTGACAAACTCGGACACGAGCTTGTCGATGATGTGTTGCTCCTGGGGCGTGAGCGTGTAGGGGTCCGTCGGGTCGACGGTGGGGAAGTCGTTGGTCGTGAGCGGCCACACACTGCCGTCGACGAGCGTGACCGTGCCGGTGTCGTGGTCGATCTTGTCGAGCAGCAGGCGGTCGGTCATGTCGAACTCGGGGTGGCGCTGGATAATCTGGCCCTCGAGTTTAAAGAGCAGCACGTTGATGGCCTTGATCAGCGGGGTGATGGACTCACCGGCGGTGTAGGTGGCATCGGCAAAGGCGACGAGCTCGCGTAGTGAGATGCCATAGTCGTTCTCAAGAATTTCGTAATTGTCGTAGCGCAGGTTGTTGCGCAGCACCGTGGCGATGCAGGCGGGCTCACCGGCCGCAGCACCCATCCACAGCAGGTCGTGGTTCCCCCACTGGATGTCGAGCGAATGGTAGGTGAGCAGGCGGTCCATAATCTTGGCAGCGCCGCCGCCACGGTCGAAGATATCGCCCACCAGGTGCAGGTGGTCGACGGCGAGGCGCTTGATGAGCGAGGCGAGCGACTCGATAAAGTCGTCGGCGCTTGCGGTCTCTAGGATGGACTCCACGATGCGCTCGTGATAGCGCACACGATAGTTGTTCTCGTCCGGATGCGTGTGCAGCAGCTCGTCGATGATGTAGGCGTAATCGCGCGGGATGGCCTTACGCACCTTGGAGCGCGTATAGCGGCTCGAAAGCGAGCGGGCAACCACAATGAGTTGGTCGAGCATTGTCTTGTACCAGGTGGGGGAGTCCTCGTGCTGGCTGCGGACCAGCTCGATCTTCTCGCGCGGATAGTAGATGAGCGTGCACAACTCGCCCTTTTCGTCAAAGGAGAGCGTGTCGCCAAAGATCTCGTCGACATGTTCGCGCACGACACCCGAGCAGTTGTTGAGGATGTGCATAAAGGCTTCGTACTCGCCGTGCACGTCGCTCATAAAATGCTCGGTGCCTTTGGGCAGGTTGAGAATGGCCGAGAGATTGATAATCTCGGTAAACGCGGATTGCTCGGTGGGAAATTGTCTCGACAGCAGACGCAGATACTTAAAGTCTTGCGGGTTGCGATCGAATGCGACCATGAAACACCTTCCGATATGGTTGGTAAAACTGATAAACAGCGTCAAACGTTTATCAGTATGCGCCGCTTTTGTTTCGATTTTGCGCCAGCGGCTGAATTGTCGGCTGAACGGTTTGGTAAATCGATTTAGTTGAGGTAGATATGGCGGTTGGGTGGAGACGACAGAGGGTGTTTTTTCAGATATTTATGCGTGGGGCCGGTGGAGACGATGGTGGTAAAGATGTTCACTATTTTTGGTTCGATTTGGTAAATAGTGGACATATGTACCGTATGTAGGCTCACTGTGCGATAATTTGCGCAGCAATGAGTAAGGAGCCTCATATGAGTGATTTTGTCCTGACCTGTGAATCCGCCGCCGATCGAACCCGTGAGTTCTTTGCGTCGCGCAATATCCCTGTCGTGTGTTTTCATTACGAGATCGACGATGTTGTCTATACGGACGATCTGTATCAGTCGATTGCGCCGGACGATTTTTTTTGCCCAGATTGCCGCGGGCGCCATGCCCAAGACGTCTCAGGTGAGTGTTGGTGAGTACGAGGAGTTTTGGGAGCCGTTTGTTGCCGAGGGTAAAGACGTGCTGCACCTGGCGTTGTCGTCGGGTATTTCGGGCACGTATGGATCGGCCTGCGTTGCGGCGCAGATGCTCGCGGATCGCTATCCCCAGGGCGGCAAGGTGCGCGTCATCGATTCGCTGGCGGCGTCTTCGGGCTTTGGCCTGCTGGCGGAATGTGCCGCCGACGTTCGCGATAGCGGCGCTTCGCTCGACGAGACGGCCGCTTGGATTGAGGAGCATAAACTCAACCTTCACCACTGGTTTTTCTCGACCGATCTGTCGAGCTACCTGCGCGGCGGTCGCATTTCGGCCGCGAGCGCGATCATCGGCACGGCACTCAAGATTTGCCCGCTCATGACGGTCGATTGTGAAGGTGAGCTGGCGCCGCGTGAGAAGATTCGCACCAAGAAGCGCGCGATCTCCGAGATGGCCAAGACCGTGATGGCGCATGTGCAGGACGGCGCGAACTATTCGGGCAAGTGCATCATGTCGCACTCGGCGTGCCGCGAGGACGCCGAGGCCGTTGCGGCGCTGATAGAGGAACAAGTTCCGCAGCTCAAAGGCAAGATTGAGATCAATAGCATCGGTGCTCTGATTGGCTCGCATACCGGTCCTGGCACGGTGGCCGTCTTCTTTATGGGCGACAAGCGCGTGGACTAATGTTCGTGGGCTGGCTGAGAGTTTTAACGGCTGCGCCTGTCCCTCCTGACATTTGATAACAGAAAAAGGCCCGTCCCGTTGTTTGCGGGACGGGCCTTGCTGTAGCGGCTAGCGTTTCTTTCCGCGGAAGAAGAAACCGTGCAGCGAGGGCTTGAGTCCGCGGTTGGCGCGACGCTCCTCGATATGATCGTGGATTGAAGCGGCGCGTTCGATGACTTCGTCGGGGATCGGCACATCGGGATTCATGTTCTCGACCTGGCTGACCTCGGCGGCGGCGACCTGGTCGATAATGGGCACATCGTCGCGCGAGATGACGGGCGTGGCGTCTTCCTTCATCTTGCGATAGCGCTGCATCATGTCGGTCTGCAGCTGCTGGGCCGATGGCGGCGTCCAGATGATGGCGTTGGCGCCGGCGGCGATGGTCTCACGGATGCTCTCGGGCGTCTTGCCGCCCGGTGCGATGAGCGGCAGGTTGGGATAGTGCTCGCGCAGTTCACGCAGGACCTGCGGCGTGTTCTTGCCGGCCGCGATGTTGAGGATCTTGGCTCCGGCGCGCACCTTGGCGTGAGCATCGTCGTCGCAACGTACGACCGTGGCGATGACGGGGATGTCGGCGATGTTGGTGATGTGCTCGACCATCTCGGCAGTAGCGGGGGAGTTGACTACGCAGCCCGCCGCACCTTGCATCTCGGAAACGGCCGCCATCTGCACGGAGCGCTTACCGGTGGTGGTGCCGCCGCCAACGCCCACAAAGACCGGGCACTCGGCAACGGTCAGCAGCGCCTGCGTAATGGCGGGCTGCGGCGTGAAGGGGTAGACGGCAAACACGGCGTCGGCATTGGAATTGCGGATGACCGCCACGTCGGTGGTGTAGATGAGCGATTTGATGCGGCGGCCAAAGAGCGTAAAGCCGCTGGCCTCCTCGATCTCATCGGGCATGCGGAGGGCCGCCTTGCGCAGACGTCCGTCGATGGGCAGCGGCTCCATGGGCAAAAGGCCGTTGGGAGTTACGGCCACCTGGGGCTCGGTAAATTCGTTTGCAAGCTCTACCTCGGAGAAGTCGACCGAGGCGACGATGTCCTCGTGAACCTCGGCGGGAACATCAATGGGGGCTTGGTCGTTAGTCGCGGCAGGCGTATCGAAGGAACTGGTGGCGACAAAGGCGTCGACGCGCTCGTTCAAATCGTTGAGAGAATCCATGGCGGTCCGTTTCTATGTTGTGCGGTCGGCAGTGTACGACCGGCGTTGCGAGTGCTAAATCGTTTGACGAGTTGATTTTTCCCCGCCGCGCCATCCGTTAGACTGAAGGGCCGGCGAACGTGAAGGAGCTGTGGTGGCGGGAATCGAGGTGCTATCTTGAATGTCCCGTATACAAAAGAGAGGTGACGCGGTATGGAATTCTCGGCAATGTTGGGCTCGATTGGCCTATGCGTGGGCGCAATCGTTGCCGCCGCGGTCATCTACTTTGTGGTCACGGCCATTAAGGGCAAAAAGGCCGAGCGCAAGGAGCGTGAAGCGCTTGCGCGGCATAAGGACCAGCAGGACAGGCGCGCACGGCGATAGCTTGTTGAGTTTTGAATCCGTGCGCTAGCTGCGTTTTCGGACCAGGGCGATATAGAAGCCCTCAAAGTCGCGACTGGGCGGAATGGTCAGCGTGCCGGGCATGCCGTTGGCAATGGCCGAGATGTGGCCAGCGGCGATTGCCTCGGTGAGAGCGTTGGACTCGATGCGGGGTTCCTCACCAGCTTCCTGGGCGCGACGCGCTTCGCTTTCGCTCGGCGTGCCGTCGAGGGGGATGAGCTCGCAGTCCATGTGCTTGTCGAGGGCCTCTTGCAGGGCATCCTCGTTTTCCTGCGGCAAGATCGAACACGTCGAATAGACGAGCGTGCCGCCCGGTTTGAGTGCCCCCATGGCGCGATCCAGAAGCGCGCGCTGAGAGCGGGCGCACTTGACGAGCAGCTGCTCGGTGAGGCCGCGCAAGCTCTTTTCGTTGCCGCTGATGACGGTGCCCGTGCCGGTGCAGGGAGCGTCGAGCAGGATGCGGTCAAAGCGGAAGAACTCGTCAAGCTCGCGTGCGTCAATACGCATGACGGGCACGTTTTTGGCGCCCTGGCGGCCCAAGTTGGCCTCGAGCTTTTCGGCACGGGGAATGCTCATCTCGCAGGCAGTGAGGTGCGCCTGTCCCTGGGTGAGGGCGGCGATTTGCGTCGTCTTTCCGCCGGGGGCCGCACACATGTCCAGGATGTCCTCGCCGGCCTGAGCGCCCAGCACGAGCGGCGGCATCATCGACGACAGGCTCTGCAGGTAGATCTTGCCGTCACGGTAGATGTCGAGGTCCCATAGGTCGGAAACTTGGGCCTCGGGCAGGATGAAGGCGTCCGGATACCATGCGACGGGGCGGTGCGCGATGCCGGCCTCGTCGAGAGCGGCGGCGATGCCCTCGGCGGTCGCCTTGAGCGTGTTGGCGCGCAGTGTGACTGGGCGTGTGGCCGCGGCGCCAAAGCCTTCGATCATGAGCTCGGCATCGGTGGGGGCATAGGCGCCGGCGACCGTGTCGACCATAAAGCGCGGCAGGTCGGCGGCGCAGGGAAGGGCGGCAAGCTGGTCGGAAAGCTCGGTAGCGGCAAATTGCCTGAGCCTGAGCTCGGGCTTAACCTGCTTTTTCTGCTTACGACGACGCGGCTTGGACATCCGTCTTTCCTTCCCGTCCCAATTTGACTACTTTCCGGGCACGCTGCTGCTGGCGTGCTTTAGTACTGGCTCTCGTGCTTGCTAAAGAAGTCGAAGCGCGGGGGCAGCGGCTTTACGCGGTGCTCGCCGGGCTTCTCGCCCAGGCTCTCCACAAACTCGTCCGTGGAGGCAAAGATGTTGTCCCAGCTAAAGAAGGCGACCGGGTCGACGTCGAAGTACTCGCAGATGAGCTCGCAGCCGGTCGGGACGATGCCGTGCATCAGGACGGTCGCCACACGCAGCTCGGTAAAGGCGTCGACCAGGGCCTGCTTCATGGCGGCGTTGGCTGGCTCGCCCTCGAGCTTGTTGGCGGCCTTGGAGGCATCGCTCCAGCGCTTGTTTGCGGCGCGCAGGTAGTCGTCGCACACGGCGAGCGCGCGGTGCGTCTCGAACTTGTACATGGCCTGCTCAAAGGCAAGGGCGGCCTGCTCGGCAGCTTCGACCACGGCAGCAGAGGCGGCACCGGCGGGAATGCAGCCGTTGCGATAGGGGCTCTCGTCACCCTCCTTGACGGCGACGCCGTAGAAGCAGCTGCGGGCCAAGCGGTTGAACACGCCAGTCAGCAGCGCGCTCTCCTTAAGGGCCGGGTCGATAACGCGCTTGTCATCGCAGACGCGCACCTCGTTGCCGTCCTTGTCCTTGCCGGTCACGCGGGTGTCGTATGCCTTGGGGCTAAAGCTCACCGGCTTCTCGGACAGGCCGAGCGACAGCCAATGCGCGCGCATCTGCTCGCAGGTGTAGTGGTTGAGCAGGTCGTCTGCCGGTGGGGGAGGCGTCTGCGAGGAGGAGCTGGCCTTTTTGCCCATGTAGAGCAGGTGGTAGCAGGCGCTGACGGTGCTCTGCGTAAGGTCCCAGCCCAGGGCCTCCCACATGGCGGTCTGCGCGATGCAGTAGAAGTAGATGTTGTCCTGACCGATGAACTGGTAGATCTGTGCGTCGTCAGAGCACCACCAGTCGCGCCAGTCGAGCGAGCTGTGCTGGTAGGTGGGTGCGGGTACCTGCGTGGAATCGGCGGCGGGCTCGCCCATGAGGGCGGCGTCCTGGGCGGCGACACCCTCAGTTACGCCGGCGGCGCGGGCATCGCGGGCGAGAACGGTACGCGTATAGCTGATGGGCGCCCACAGGCTCTCGGGCCAGCACCAGCAGGTGACGTCGTTCACACCGTCGACCTCGGGTACCGGAACGCCCCAGTCGATGTTACCGGTGATGCGGAAGGGCACGAGCGCCTTGCCGCTGCGGAAGCGCACGCCGCCGTTGGCGAGCACCGCATGGGCGTCGTCGCGCTCCTTCCAGCTGGGGAAGGTGACGGTAAAGCTGCTCTTGTTGCCCTCGGGCTCCAGCACGGTGTGCTCGGGGAGCTGGTCCTCGACGGCGTCGAAGGCCTCGCGGAACTTGTTCTGGATGTAGAGCTGCGCCGGCAGCAGCCACTCTTCCATGGTCTTGGAGACCACGGAACGAACCTGCGGGTTCTGGGCGAGCTTGGCGGTGTACGTCTTCATAAAGTCGAGGTAGGCTGGCAGGTCAAAGTAGAGGTTGTCGACCGGGCGCAGCTCGGGCACCTCGCCGGTGAGCTGGCTCTTGGGCGCGATGAGCTCCTCGGGCTCAAACTGGTGACCCAGGTCGCACTCGTCGGCGTAGGCTTTCTCGGACTTGCAGCCCTGGATGGGGCAGCGGCCGATCACCTGGCGGCCATTGAGGAACGTGCCGGCCTTAGCGTCGTAGAACTGCAGCGTGGAGCGCTTGGAGATGGTGCCCTGCTCGTGCAGGCGCTCGATGATCTCGGCGGTAACCTCGTTGTGAATCTGCGCAGCCGGCTCTAGGCCTGAGCCGCCGTAGATATCGCAGCTGATGTTGTAGTTGTTGAGGGTCGCGGCCTGGCGAGAGTGATTGGACTCGACGTACTCGCCGATGGACTTGTCGTAGCCTTCGTTCTCCTTGAGCTTGCGGTAGCTCTCCATGATGGGCGATCCGTAGCAGTCGGTGCCCGAGGTGAAGATGACATTCTCGCGGCCCAGACGGTCGCGCAGGAAGCGGGCGAAGAAGTCGGCCGGGACAAAGACGCCACCGACGTGGCCAAAGTGAAGGCCCTTGTTGCCGTAGGGCTCGCCGGCGGTAACGATGGCGCGGCGAGGCCAACTGGGACGGTCGTTCATGGAGTATTTGGATGCCATGGGACTCCTTCGCATATGGTGAGAGCGCACCCGGGCACAGGGCCTGGCTGCGCGGTGGTCAATTCGTGCATATCGTTCGACATTATCGCACACGAGGACGGGTACGTGGCAGGGGCGCTATCCTAAGATGCTATGAATGAGATTTCCAACATACATGCGTTTGAGGACGAGGATTTTCTGCACGCCTGCTTTGTGTGGGGGATGGCGGTGCTTGGCGCATTTGCCGTGTGCCTGGTGCCGGTGTTTATGCTGCTGGGCGGGCCCGCGGACCTGGATGCGGCGGATGCGGGCGGTTGGACGGCCGTTTTGGGCTGGATAGTCGGCTTGGCTGCGGTTTCGGCGGCGTCATTTGCCGTGCATGAGTTGGTGCACGGTGTGTTTTTTAAGCTGCTGGCGCCTGCGGGCGCGCAGGTGACCTTTGGGGCAAATCTCGAAACCTGCATGATTTACGCCTGCGCCGAAGGCGTGGTGTATTCGCGCATGCGATACGTGGCGGTTTGCCTGGCGCCGACGGTTGTTGTGACGACAGCGTTTGCCCTGGGGTTTGCGTTTTCGGGCTATCCGCTGCTGTGCTATCTGGCTGCCGGCTTGCATTTGTCGGGCTGTGTAGGCGACTGGTATTACGTGCGGATCATTTTGCGCGACCGCCGCATTGTCGCCTGCGAGGATACGTCCTTTGGCGTGCGCTTTTTTGGGTGAGGAGATGTCGATGAAGTCGTTGTTGCTGCATGCGTGCTGTGCACCATGCTCGCTTGAGCCGGTTCGCCTGCTGCGCGAGGAGGGGTTTGAGCCCACGATTTGCTGGACCAACCCCAATATTCAACCGCGCGATGAATGGCAGCGCCGCTTGGACGAGCTGCGCCGGTGGTGTGCCGATGGCGACATCGAGCTCATCGAGGCAGGGGAGGACCGCGATCGCTGGGAGACCGGCGTGGCACCGCTGGGTGCCGATCGGCCTCGTCGCTGTCGCGCGTGCTATGCCCTGCGCTTGGCCGAGGCGTGCCGCGTGGCCCAGGAGCGCGGGTTCGAATATGTGGGTACGACGCTCGCCGTCTCGCCGTATCAGTTGTTCGAAACCTGTAATGACGTGTTGGAGCGTCTGGCTGCCGCCCGCGGTCTCACCCCGGTCATTCGCGATTTTCGCCCGTATTATCCCGAGGCCATGCGTCGTTCGCGCGAGCTTGGCATGTATCGGCAGAACTACTGTGGTTGCCGCTTCTCGGCTGTCGAGGCGGCCATGGACCGCGCCCGCATCCGCGACGAGCGCAAAGCCGCCAAAAAGTAGTTCACTTGGGACGTCAGCCTGCTAGGATGTAGAGCGGACTTTAGCTATATAAGGAGAATCCGACGTGTCTATGCGTACCGATGATTTTGACTACAACCTTCCTGAGGAACTGATTGCCCAGGCTCCTGCCGAGCCGCGCGACTCCTGCCGCCTGCTGGTGGTTGATCGCAAAGGCTCCGAGACGGGAACGCCGCTGGAGCACGGCGGTACCGTTGAACACCGCATCTTCCGCGACATCATCGACTATATCGAGCCGGGCGACGTACTCGTCATCAACCAGACGCGCGTGATGCCGGCTCGTCTGATCGGTCGCAAAACGGGCTCGGGTGGCGTGGTCGAGACGCTGCTGCTCAAGCGCCGCGAGGATGTTGACCCGCTGGGCCATGTTTGGGAGTGTCTGGTCAAGCCGGGCAAGCGTCTGAAGCCCGGTGCTCAGATTGAGTATCGCGCCGGTGGCGCCCATGCGCCCGAGGGCGCGCCCGTGGTGCTGACGGCCGAGGTCATCGACTTTGTCACCGATAGCCG
Organism: Collinsella aerofaciens; assembly: GCA_036299165.1. Classification (GTDB taxonomy): domain Bacteria; phylum Actinomycetota; class Coriobacteriia; order Coriobacteriales; family Coriobacteriaceae; genus Collinsella; species Collinsella aerofaciens_BM. The sequence goes on from JAXJHR010000028.1 coordinate 59,720, forward strand.
CGGTGGCCGTCTGGTGCGCTTTGAGCCGGCCGGTTGCAATGCTGCCGGCGAGCCGCGCACGCTCGACGAGGCCATCCATGCGGCTGGCCACGTGCCGCTGCCGCCCTACATTACCGATTACGAAGGCGATCCCGAGAAGTACCAGACCGTGTACGCCATGAAGGAGGAGCACTCGGCCGCTGCTCCCACGGCGGGTCTGCATTTTACTCCCGAGCTCATGGCCGCTATCGAGGCCAAGGGTGCCAAGTTTGCCGCCGTCGAGCTCGAGGTGGGTATCGATACCTTCCGTCTGGTGGAGGAGGACGATCCCACGCAGCACGTGATGCACACGGAGCGCTATCACGTGTCGCAGGAGGTTGTCGACGCCGTGCATAAGGCGAAGGCCGAGGGGCACCGCGTGATTGCTGTCGGTACCACCGCAGTGCGCTCGCTCGAAAGCGCCTTTGACGCGGACGCGCCGGTGTCCGATCCGGCCGTGACGGCGCGCTATTTTGAGGGCCGCGAGGACGGGGCCGATACACTTGGCCGCGGTGACATCGTGGTGCGCGAGAACGCCACGACGCAGCTCTACCTCATGCCCGGCTCGACCTATCACGTGGTAGACGCGCTGATCACGAACTTCCACGTGCCGCGCTCCACGCTCATGATGCTCGTGAGCGCACTTGCCACCCGCGACCAGATCATGGATGCCTACGCTGCTGCTATCGAAGAACGTTACCGCTTCTTCAGCTTCGGCGACGCGATGCTCATTCAGTAGGTTACGGCGTTTTACAAACGCCGTAACCGGCCGACGCTGCGCGGGCCGCATTTGGACAATCTGACGTTCAACTTCAAGGGCGCGACCAGAAGGTCAGCGCCCTTTCGTTTCACGTCACCTTGTCTCAAATGCGACCCGCTCGCTGACTCTGCCATAACATCGGCGTTTGCGTTGCTGGCGAAAAGTAGTCGTTGGGGACGTTCTTATAGTCGTTGGGGACGTTCTTAAACGACTACTTGCTTGCGAACAGCCAGATTGCGATGATCACCAGGATTGCGGCGACGATGCAGACGATGGCGCCGGTGAATTTGATGCGTGAGTCGCGGGTACGCTCGCGCACCGCGTCCTCGGTGGCCTCGAGCTGGGCGACTTCTCGCTCGGTCTCGGCGTGTTCGGCTTTGTCTCGGGCCAAGGATCCTGCAAGCGACTCAGTGATCTCTGGATGGTCATGTACCTCGGTCGCCTGCTCGATGATCGACTGTGCATGTGCGGCATCTGCTTGGGCGTTGGCGATGCTTTGCTCTTGGTCGCGGCGTGCCTTGTCCTCGGCGGCGATCTTCTCGCGCAGTTCGCGCTGGCGCGTCGTGGCGGCAGTTTTCGCCGTCTGCAGCTCGTCGCGCGCGGCATCGGCCTCAGTCGTCACGGCTTGGTGTGCGCGTTTGGCTTCGGCAATGGGGGCTTGAGCCTGCTCGACGGCCTGCTCGGCTGCGGCAAGCGAGTGCTCAAGGTCGGCGGTGATGCGCGGGACATCTTCTTCGGCTTTACGCAGGGCATCTGCCGTGTCGGAGATCTGCATCGAGAGCTCGCTGGTGCGCACCGTATAGCTGGCGGGATTTGCCGAGGGATTGCGTTGCAGCTCGGCATACTCATGACGCAGCGTCTCGAGCTGGGCGCGCGTGGCGTCGACGGTTTGTTGTGCGGCCGCAATGCCGGCGTCTCGCTCGGCCTTCACCTTGTCGCGGATACGCTTGGAATCCTCAAGACGTCGAACGAGGCGGTTGCCGGTCTCGCGCGAGCTCGCCTCGCGGGCCTCCACGGCGTCGAGCGCGGCCTTCAGGCGGAGCTCAGTCGCGTCATCCTCTGTCTTCATTTGTTCGAACTGACTCTTGAGCTCTGTCGCTTTGGCGGCGTGGGCATCACGGTCAATCTCGGCTGCCGCAGCGGTCTTTTGCGCTGTGGCGATCGCCTGACGCTGGTCGGCGACGATCTGGTCGTAGCGGCCTGCGATATCCTGGCGCGTCTCGAGTTCCTCGGTCTGATCGGTAATGCGCTGCTCAAGTTCGGCCAGGTGGGCGCGGGCATCGGCAAGTGCCTTTTTCGCGGCGTTCATCTCGCGCATGGCCGAGGCACCCTGGGCGATAAAGGTGCCCACGGCGTTCGCAGTGTTCGAGACAGCGGTCCCCAGATCGTGGCTCGCGGCGGGGTAGTGCGGGGCGGTCGGGCGAGCGGTGTCGGCAGCGTCCGCATCGGCAGCCTGCGGCGCGGCGATATTGCCGGTACCGCCCTCGACCACAGAAAAGCCTGCTGCGTGCGGATCGACCGCATCGGCGCCAATCGTGGGGTGCTCGAGCTGCAGAAACGAGGGCATGGTGCTGCCCTGGTCGGCAACCGGAGTCTCGCCGGGCACAAAGGTCGAGGCGGCCTCGGCAGCCTCCTCTTCCTCGGCATCAATATCGGCATCGGACACGGCGTCTTTCATCGCTTTGACGGCGTCCATCATGGAGTCCATGACGGCATCGAGCTCTTCTTCCGAAGACACCTCGATGGGGCCCGCAGCTTGCGGGGCGTCGTCCTGTACAGGGGCGTCGTCCTGAGCGGGCGCATCGTCGTTTTGCTCATCGGCGTTTTCTGTTTCGGGGGTTTCCGCCGTAGCGCTTTCGTCCAAGATGGGGTCGTCGATGTCGATACCATCGCAGGTCACAGCGTCAGTATCTGCGGTGACGTCTGCGGGATCATCAATATGCTGTTGAGTCTGGGGGTCCAGCTCGTCTGTCATAGGCATGTGCTCCTCATCGTTGTTTGTCACCCTATGATAAAGTCTCGCGCCGACATCCCGCGCGCCGCAGCAAAGTTTCAAAACGTGTTCGATGGCTCGATCTGATAACAACAACTCGGCCGCTTTATCCAGTTTGTACTTGACAATCCCTTCGCCGAATGACGTTGCGCCGTTCGCCTGCTGCGGTCTTTATTTTTCACTTGAACACGCTAAAGTTGCATTTCAGCTTTTGGCGCGTGAAGTTGGATACGCGCAGTCGGCGGGCGTGCCCGTCGCGATTCGAAAGGACTTTGTATGGGACTTTTCACTGGTAAGACCGTGATCGTCACCGGCGGCGGCAAGGCCACGCTCAAGGACGGTTCCGCTGGCTCCATCGGTTACGGCATCGATATCGCTTTTGCCAAGGAGGGCGCAAACCTCGTTATTACCGGCCGCAACGTTGCCAAGCTCGAGGCTGCCAAGGAGTCCCTCGAGGCCGAGTACGGCGTCAAGGTTCTGCCTGTTCAGGCCGATGTCTCAGCTGGTCAGGACAACGAGGCCGTCGTCCAGAACGTCATCGACAAGGCCATTGAGGAGTTCGGCCGCATCGACGCCGTCGTCAACAATGCTCAGGCCAGCGCCTCGGGCGTGACCATCGCCGATCACACCATGGACCAGTTTAACCTGGCCATTTACTCCGGTCTGTATGCTACCTATCTGTACATGCAGAAGGCCTATCCGCACCTGAAGGAGACCAAGGGCTCCGTGGTCAACTTTGCCTCGGGCGCCGGCCTGTTTGGCAACTATGGCCAGTGCAGCTATGCTGCCGCCAAGGAGGGCATCCGCGGCCTGACCCGCGTTGCCGCCAACGAGTGGGGCAAGGACGGCATCAACGTCAACATCGTGTGCCCGCTTGCTTGGACCGCTGCGCTCGAGAACTTCCAGGATGCCTACCCCGAGGCGTTCAAGGCCAACGTCCACATGCCGCCGGCTGGTCACTACGGCGACGTCGAGAAGGAAATCGGCCGCGTGGTCGTTCAGCTCTGCGGTCCCGACTTTAAGTACATGAACGGCGAGACCGTCACCCTCGAGGGTGGCATGGGCCAGCGGCCTTAGGGGTTACGGCGTTTTACCAAACCGCGTAACCAGTTGACGCTGCAAACCCGCCAGAGCGGCAATCTGACGTTCAACTTCAAGGGCGCGACCAGAAGGTCAGCGCCCTTTCGTTTCACGTCACCTTGCTCGCTCTGGCGGGTTTTCGCTCATATGACCCAATCCGCTGTCAAGAGCCACAATGGCCCCGCCGACCGCTTGCAATCGGTCGGCGGGGCCTGCCGTTGAACCCGTCCCGGTCCGCCCCCGGCATGTCGTCGACGCCTTCG
>JAXJHR010000029.1:0-6541 GCA_036299165.1 Collinsella aerofaciens
GGGCAAGCAGCAGGCCGTCGTCAACGCGTGCTACTCCACGCCTTCGCCGGGTCAGAACTGGTGCGCGGCGTGGGTTACCAATGTCTTCCGTAACGCCGGCGTTGGCTACTTTGGCGGTAACGCGTGCGATATGTTTAACGCCTGGTGCTATAGCTCCGACCGCTCGGCGCTGCAGGTGGGTATGATTGTTGCCGACTCATCGCATAGCGGCACCGGCATACCGGGCCTGATCTATGGCCACGTGGGCATCTACGTTGGCGGCGGCATCGTTATGAGTAACGAGGGCGCCATCACGTCGAGGTCGCTTGACTCGTTCATTGGGTTCTACGGCACTGGCTCTGGCGTGCGCTGGGGCTGGCTTGGCGGTATTGCGCTGTCGTAGCTGCGGCTTGGTCCAGGACAGTCCGAGAGGCATAAGGTTGCCTGCTCGGGCAGTCCTGCTCGCACGGAGAGCACATTAAGTGCTCTCCGGCTCGTGCGGAACTCGCGATCAACCTTATGCCTCTCGGACTGTCCCGGCCCTCTCGGATTCGGGGCGCGACACACCGGACTGGGTTATCTGAATAAATATGGCGAAGGCCCCTTTCGGGGCCTTCTTTGTTAAAGGAATTCGCCTACTCGGTGGACTTCGGGTTCTAGGTCTACGTTGAATTGGTCTTTGACGGTTGCCTGGATGTGGCGGATGAGTTCGTCGACATCGGCGGCGGTGGCGTGGTCGGCGTTGACGATGAAGCCGCAGTGCTTCTCGCTCACCTGCGCGCCGCCAACGGCGTGTCCTCGCAGGCCGGCGTCCATGATGAGCTTGCCGGCAAAGTAGCCCTCGGGGCGCTTGAAGGTGGAGCCGGCGCTCGGCATGTCGAGCGGTTGCTTGTCCTCGCGACGCTGGCGGTAGTCGTCCATGTCGGCCTTGATCATCGCGGCGTTGCCCGGTGCGAGGTTGAAGGTGGCAGAAAGAACGATAAAGCCGTCGTCGGCGATGCGGCTCTTGCGATAGCCCAGGTTGAGCTCATCGACATCGAACTCGATGATGTTGCCGCTGCCGCGGGTGCCGTCGTCGAGCGTGCGGGCGGGCTTGTAGACGCGCACAGACTCCAGCACGTCTGCCATGCAGGCACCGTAGGCGCCGGCGTTCATGTAGCAGGCGCCGCCGACCGATCCGGGGATGCCCGAGATGGGCTCCATGCCGGTGAGACCGGCCTCGGCTGCCGCCGCGGCGACATCGGAAAGCAGCGCGCCGGCTGTCGCCGTGACGTGCGTGCCGTCGATCGTAATGTCGGAGAGGCCTTCGCCCAGCGCCACGACGACGCCGCGGATGCCCTTGTCGCCGACGAGTAGGTCGGAGCCGTTGCCCACAATGGTGAGGGGCAGATCGCAGCGATAGCAGGTATCGAGCGTGGCGACGAGGCCCTGCTCGGTATCGGGCGTGACAAAGACGTCGGCCGGGCCGCCGATCTTAAACGTGGTGTGCTCGCGCATGGGCTCGCTCATCAGTACGTTGTCCTCGCCGGCAACGCCAGCAAGCGCGCACAGCAGGTCCTCGTTAAAAAAGTCGTTCTCGTGCATACGAATATCCGCCTTTTGGTGGTCGTTGTCATCAATCGATTGCAATATACCCCACCTGGACGGATTTGGTGCGCTGGCGGCGATAAAACAGCCGTCTACCGGATTGGTAAAGTGTTTATCACCGAGGTAGAGGGGTAGTCGCTATACTTTCAAGAGATTGCGCGTAAACCCGGAAGGAGCGAGATGGCCAACAAAGTCACCCTCAAGCAGATCGCCCAGGAGGTGGGGCTTTCCCCCTCGTCGGTCTCGCTTGTTCTCAATAATCGGCCCTGTCGCATCTCGGAAGAAAACCGCAAACTCATCAAGGAGGTCGCGGCGCGCAACCACTATGTCCCCAACCAGATTGCGCGTAGTCTGGTCATGCGCGAGTCGCGCACGCTGGGCCTTATCGTCCCTAACATCGAGAGCCGCTTTTTTGCCTCGCTCGCCGGTAGCCTGGAAAAGCGCTGCCGGGAGGATGGCTATGCGCTCTTCATTACCAGCTCGGGTGGAAGCGCCGATGACGATTTGGAACTGCTGCGCCAGCTGGTGACGCGCGGCGTCGACGGCGTCTTTCTGGTAGTGGGTGACGAGTTCTCCGACGATCGTGCCCTGCGCGAGGAGGTGAGCCATCTGCCCATCCCTGCCGTGATGGTCGACCGTGCCATTGAGGGGCTCGAGTGCGACAAGGTGATGTTCGACCACGAGATGGGTGGCTACATGGCCACCCGCTATCTGATTGAGCAGGGCCACCGCCGTATTGCCTGTCTGGTTAACGCACGCCGCTCCAATACGGGTCGCAAACGACTTGCCGGCTATGAGCGCGCACTGCGCGAGGTTGGCCTGCCTATCGACGCGCGTTTGGAGCTTGAGAGCGAGTACTACATTCCGAGTGCCTACGAGGCCTCAGAGGCGGTGCTCGCAACTGATGCCACCGCAGTGTTCGCAAGCTCGGATAACATTGCCCTCGGTCTGCTCAAGCGCCTGCACGAGATGGGGAAGAGCATCCCGGGCGATATTTCGGTCGTAAGCTATGACAACTCGGCGGCCGACGTTCTCTTTGAGCCGGCGCTGACCGCGATTGAGCAGGATCCTGGTGTCCTTGCGGAGCATGCTTTTGGCTGCATGTCCAAGCGTCTTGCCGGTAGGGGCGGTAGGCGTGCCGAAGAGGTCGTCCTGGAGCCGGCACTTATCGTTAAGGGCAGCGTGCTCGAACTTACCGAATGTAGCTAAGCGTACTTGTTTGTTTGCATAGATTGCATGCGGAGTGTCCGCTATTTGCCGGCAGGCACCCCGGCCCTCGTCCGTTAACTCTTCCGCTGGGCGAGCCATAGACGCCGCGCACCGATAGGGTAAGGCAGTGGCTTGAAATTGGTGCTATATTCAGCTTAAGTTGTTTAATGCTAGTACGGGAGGCTGATATGGGGCTGTTCAAGAAGAAAAACCCGCAGGATGCCTTTGATCCCGATGTGTTTACCATCACGGATACGATTTTGGACCCGCCGCGGTTTACATTTTTGCCGGCTATCTACCAGGATGCCACGCGCCGCAAGTGGGCCGTGCATCAGCGTGGTGCAGAGCCTAAGATTTTTGACTATGCGGACGTGTTGCAGTGCGAAGTGGCCGAGGCGGGCGATCCGGAGGCCGAGGAAGTGGTCTCAAAACAGGAATTTGCCCAGCGTATCCTGGCAAATCCTGCCAAGGCGGCGAAAATAAACGCTGCCAAGCGTAATATGTGTCTTGGTATGGGCGTTGTTGTGGCGGTTCAGACGGGAAAAGACGAGGTTTCCAAATTAGAGATTCCCGTTATGACCGACGAAGTCAAACGCGATTCAAGTCTATATAAGTCGTATCGGAATGTTGCCGAGAAGATCAAGGCCGAATTTGATGCCATGGGAGGGCTGGCCTAATTTTGGCGGCATACGTTTCTGAATGAGGAGTCTGTGCAATGGCAGGCGAATCTTATGCAATTCCCCCCAAAGATCGTGCTGTTGAGGGAATTCTTTGGTATATCCAGCACCACCAGCTTGCCGGCGGCGATCGCCTGCCGGCCGAGCGCGTGCTGTGCGAAGAGATCGGCGTTTCGCGTACGGCGTTGCGCGCCGGTATCACGCGGCTCATCTCGTGTGGAACGCTCGAGAGCCGTCGCGGATCGGGTACGTATGTGTGCCCTCCCAAGCCGCTGAACATCTTCCAGGAAACGTATAACTTTTCCGATGCTGTGCGGACTGCCGGCCTGCACTCCTCTTCTCGTCTGGTTTCCACCGGGACCATCGAGGCGGATGAGGCGCTTGCCGACAAGCTTAGGGTGGCTGTAGGCGCCCCTTTGCTCCGCATGCAGCGCGTTCGACTTATTGAGGGCGAGCCGGCGTCAATCGAGACGGCTCACGTTAACCTGTCCCTGTGCCCATCGCTTATCGAGCACGATTTTGAGTGCGAGAGCCTTTACGATGTCTTGCTCAAAGAAGGTGGCGTGCGTGTTGAGCATGGACGTGAGCATATCTCCATCTCGCGTTTGAACGCCGAAGAGGCCGAGCTGCTCCAGCAAGAAGAGGGAACGCCGGTGTTCTATGAGAGCACGATCGAATTGGATAAGGACATGCGTTTTGTGGAGCATTGCAAATCGGTGATTTTGCCCACAAAGTTCCGCTTTGCCGATAACGGCGAAGAGAACGGCATGAGGAGCGTGGCAGGTGAACAATGGCTGAAACAGTAGATGCCACCCCGGTCTATATGCGCATTCGACGCCGCATCGAGGAGCGTATCGAGCGCGGTATATATCCCACGGGTTCCATGATTCCGTCCGAAAAAGACCTCGCCGAGGAATTTGGTACGACACGCTTGACCATCCGAAGCGCTGTCGATGAGCTGGTTCGGCGCGGGCAGATTCGCCGTGTTCGGGGAAAAGGTGCCTTTGTGGCGCAGAAAGTACCTGCTTTTTTTGAACGCACGGGCGGTTTCCGTGAATCGGTCCGTGCTTCGGGCGGCGAGCCGTCCGTCCGTATTCTCGCGCGTTCCAAGCGTTATGCGGGGCCATACTACGCCGACCTGTTTGGCATCGCCGAGGACGATTTGCTATATTCGATTCGGCGTTTGAACTGCGTCAACGGCGACCCTGTATCGATTGAGATGGCGTTCATCCCGTGCCTTCTGTTTCCCACAATCGAAGATATTGACGTGTCGGTCTTCAGCTTGTACGAGACCTATGAGATGCTGGGCCGAAAGCCAGTTATGGCACAGGAAAAGCTCGATATCGAAGCGCTGGGCGCTCGAGATGCCGGCCTGCTTGGACTGGAGCAGGGCGATCTTGCCTTGACGCTGGAGTGCGTAAGTTTCGATGCGAGCGGCCAAGCGATCGAGTACGTCAAGTCGTTTAACCGCGGTGATGCGGGTGGATATACCTATACGTACTAGCTGGTGTTTTGTGAATAACGCCTGGGAAACTAACTAGTTTTGATCGTTGGGTCAGCTGTATATACAACCTTACAGGGCCCAAAATCGACCGTTCGCCGAAGGGGATAAATTAATCGACAGAGAGGTATCAAAAAGCCGTAACCTGTAACTGTGATTGGTATCAAATACTAATGATTTGTAACGAGGTGAGACGATGAAGATGCTCGATTACGTTCAGCTTGCCCATGTGCGTATGGGGGAGAACCTCGAGCGTTCGTCTGAGCTGGTAGCGCAGCTCGTTGATATTTTCCAGTCCGGTTCTTTTGACGCGCTGCGCATCGTTGCTTCGGGTTCGTCGCGTCATGCCGCCGATTGCGCCCGCGATTACCTGCAAGATGCCCTGCAAATGCAGGTGTCCGTTGTGACGCCCGAGGCCTTCGTTGATTTTGAACACACCTATCCGCAGCATGCGCTCAACATTGCCGTTTCGCAGAGTGGCTATTCGACCAATACGATTGCGGCGCTCGATTACATGCGCGCACACGATATGGCTGCAGTTGCGCTCACGGCAAACGTCGAGGCGCCCATCAAGGAGCACACTGACATCGTTCTTGACTACGGTGTGGGCGTCGAGTCGGTGGACTTTGTGACTCTGGGCGTCGAGGTGCTCGTTGAGTACCTGGTGCTCTTTGGTATTTACGGCGGTCAGGCGCGCGGAACGATTGACGCCAAGGGCGTTGCCCAGCGTCTTGACGACCTGCGCGAGGCCATCCAGGCCAATGCCGTAATGTGCAAGACCGCCGAGGCATATGTCCAAGACCACATGCTCGAGCTTTCTGAGCACACGCCCGCCATGGTCGTCGGCAACGGCCCCAACTATGGCGTTGCCGAAGAGGCGGCCCTCAAGCTGAGCGAGACCATCAAGATTCCTGCCATGCATCACGAAGGCGAGGAGTTCGTCCACGGTCCCGAGATGCAGATCGTTCCGGGCTATCTGGTGTTTATCGTCGACGATCCGCAGGGGTCGGAGCGTCTTGCGAATATCGCTGATGCGCTATCGAACGTTACGACAAAAACGGTGCTGCTCACGGTCCATCCCAAGGGTAGGGCTCACGAGGTTGCGGTGCCTCAGGTGGCTCCGCTGCTCAGCGCAATTCCCAATCTTGTGTTCTTCCAGACGATTGCGGCCATAATCGCCGAGCGTCTGAAGTCATGGGACGTGCACCCGTATCTTGATGCCGTCTCCAAGCAAATGGAGGTCAAGGCAGAGGGCTACGAAGAATCAGTCAATGCGCTTAAGGCCAAAGCGGCCGAGTGTTACGGAATGTAAGCGGGTTTTGAAGCCCGTTGGCATGGGGGATGTGGAAACAACCCCAGAAAGGAGAGACAAATGAAGGAAACCGAGAAGATCGAGATCATGCATTTCGACCAGGAGGGCTATCTCGAGGACGGCAAGGCGCTCTACGAGACCGGCAAGAAGATGACCGCGCTCGCCGACAAGGTCGCCGACGAGGGCTACGACGCCGTGTTCCTGATGGGCGTCGGCGGCACCTGGGACGAGCTCATGCAGCTCGAGTACCTCATGAACAAGTTCGGCGACCGCGAC
>JAXJHR010000030.1:0-104271 GCA_036299165.1 Collinsella aerofaciens
CGACCGGGCCGCGCGGCAAGGAGATATATTGCCAGACCGGAGGGCCCCCGCGGGCGGGAATCACGCACTCCATATTTTGTTCACAAATGAATAGAACCCTCAGTTGCTTCACTGAGGCCGTATTCGAAGCAGCAGCTTCTGATATTGGCGATGACCAGCTGGTTTATAGGTGTTAAGGCATCGGTCATCTCTGGTGCGCCACTTTACTCCAAAAGCATCAGCTATTTGTTTCCCGTCGGTAAAAGGCAGGTTTTGTTCGCCAAGCGTTCTTATATATAGATAGATACGGGTTCGAACCCTTGCACCGGCAACAAAAAAGCGGCCGGCATCCGCCAGTCGCTTTTCTATTCTATGGTGGGCCGTCAGGGGTTCAGCCTGCTTCGCACGCGAACGCTGCGGCGCTTTCGCGCCTTGCGCGCTGCGCTGGCAAACGCTCACGCGTTTACTCAGCTCCGCGCCCCGACGGGTTCGAACCCATGAAAGGGCGACAAAAAAGACGGCCAACCGAAATTGACCGTCTCAACAATCTTTGGGTGGGCCGTCAGGGGTTCGAACCCTGGACCTTGGGATTAAAAGTCCCCTGCTCTGCCAGCTGAGCTAACGGCCCGCGGGTGGCATTGTACCACGGTCTGGGACTATTCCCAACTCCATTGGCCGTTCTGGAAAATCACAACTTCACGTCCATCAGGCGTAATGCCCGTAATATCGATGTCGTCCGTGCCGATCATAAAATCGACGTGCGTGCTCGAGACGTTAACACCATGCTCCAGGAGCTCCTCCTTGGACATGTCATACCCACCCTCGATGCATTCGGGGAAACCGACACCTAGCGCGAGATGGCAGCTAGCGTTCTCGTCATAGAGCGTATCGTAGAACAGAACACCACTTTCGCGGATCGGCGTGTTCTTGGAAATGAGCGCGACCTCTCCCAGGTGAGCAGCGCCCTCGTCAGTATCGATGATACTTGCGAGCGTTGCCTTGCCCACGCGGGCGTCGTAGTCCACCACGCGGCCGCCCTCGAATTTAATCCAAAAATCGTCGACCTTATTGCCGTGGTGGATGAGCGGCATGGCCGAGTACACGATACCGTCGGCGCGCATGCGATCGGGCGAAGTAAAGACTTCCTCGGTGGGAATGTTGGGGAAGAAGGGGTGCCCATCGGGCGTCTTGCCCTTGCCACCGGCCCACTCGTGACCCTTCGTCATGCCAATCATCAGATCGGTTCCATTTGCCGCGGTGTAATGCAGGCAGTCGAAACGATTGTCGTTCAGGAAACGCAGATTCTTTTCGAATGCGGCGTCATGGAGCTCCCAGTCGCTCTCTGGGTCCTGGCCATCGGCGCGAGCGGTGTGCAGAATCGCATTCCACAGCTTATAGATTGCAACCTCATCGGCGTCTCCCGGGAACACCTCGCGCGCCCAAGCCACGACCGGAGCGCCGGCGATGCACCACGGATTGATGTTGTAATCCAGTCCACGGCGGAAAACTTTGCACTGCGTGTTCTTTGCCTTAGAAGCTGCAGCGGGCTTAGCGGGATCGATGCCCTTAAGGGCGGCGGGGTCCGCACCCTCGATAAAGATAAAGCAGGCACCGTCCTGGGCCAGGGAATCCAGCTGCAGGCGCTTCCACTCGGGCGTCTGCTCAAAATAGCTTTTCTCGACATGCTCGTACGTGAGCCTCGTCACGGCATCATCGGCCCAGATGACCGTCACGTGGCCGGCGCCGGCAGCATAGGCCTCCGCGACCACCACGCGCGCAAACGGCACGCACTCAACCGGAGACTGAACGACGACTTCCTGGCCGGGCTTAACGTTTACGCCCTTGCGGACAACCAGGCGCGCATAGTTTTTAATCTTGGGCTCCAGGGACTTCATACCCTCCAGGGCCTCTTCGACCGTCAGGGCAGCTCGAATCATGTGCCACTCCATCTATCTATAGAACAGTAAAAAGGCGCGCCGCAAAAACGACGCGCCTTATATCTTAGCGATAAGTATGTATGCAAACGCTACTTCTTCTTGGAGTCCTTCTTGTCCTCCTCGGCAGCTGCGCGCTCGATAAGAGCGTTGAGCTTGTTCTCGGACATGCCCTCGGCCTGCGCGCGGTACATGTTGCGCAAGGGACGAATACGAGCGAAGTCGTAGATAAAGTCACCTAGGATGATGACATAGGACAAAACGATGCCGACCATCTGGACAGGGCTGGACACCATGCCAGCGGGAGCGAAGTACAGCGAGGCCCAAATTGCCACGACGAGCACCATGCCAATGGCGAGCACAATCCACCAGATGCGACGGCGCTTGGTGTAGTCCTCGTCCTGCTTGAGGAGGATATTCGACACCGTATAGATGCGGTCCTCCTTGGCGCGCTGCTTAGCCTTGCGGGCGCGCTTCTCCTCTTTAGAGAGGCCCTCGAGGTTCTCGCCCTTCTCGAGCTCTTTGCGGCGTGCCTTAGACGAAGCCGGCACGACGCGAACGGAGCTCGCTGCTTGGCGGGCGGGCTTAGCAGATGCGGCAGACTTGCGCGCAACCCCGGTAACTTCGTGGGATTGCGTGCGCTTGTTCGTGGCGCTACGGGTACTCACTTATGCGTTCTCCTTCATGCTTGTGAACTGGGAGCCCGTGATGATCTGGAAGGCCTCGCGATAGCGCTCGGACGTGCCATCGATGACCTCGGCGGGCAGGTGCGGGGTCTCCCCCGTCATATCCCAGTTGGCCTTGAGCCAATTGCGGACGAATTGCTTGTCGTAGCTAGGCTGGATCTTGCCCTCCTCGTAGCTGGCAGCAGGCCAGAAACGGCTGGAGTCGGGCGTGAGGCACTCGTCGATCAGCGTGACCTTGCCATCGATGACACCAAACTCGAACTTGGTGTCGGCAATGATGATGCCACGGGTCGCGGCGTACTCGGCAGCGGCCTTGTAGATCTTGAGGGAAAGGTCACGAATCTGCGTGGCGATGTCCTCGCCCACGATCTCGCAGCAACGCTCGAACGAGATGTTCTCGTCGTGGCCACCGATCTCGGCCTTCGTGGACGGCGTGAACAACGGCTCGGGAAGCTTGGAAGCCTCGGTCAGGCCCTCAGGCAGCTGGATGCCGCAGACGGTGCCGTTCTCGTCGTAGGTCTTCTTGCCCGAACCGGTCAGATAGCCGCGGACGATGCACTCGATAGGAATCGTCTGGGCCTTCTTAACCAGCATGGCGCGGCCAGCGAGGTAGTCACGATACTCAGCAAACTCCTCGGGGAAATCCGCCGGGTCGATGGAAACGAGATGGTTGGGAACGATGTCGGCAAACTTATCGAACCAGAATGCCGAGATGCGATTGAGCACCTCTCCCTTAAACGGAATCTCGTCGGGAAGAATGAAGTCGAACGCAGAAATGCGGTCGGTGGCGACCATCAGCAGGTTTTCACCGGCATCGTAAATATCACGAACCTTGCCACGGGAATCCGGACGACGCTCCATCGTTGTCACGTGAGTCACTCCTTACCTAAATACGACAGAAATGCGGGTTCTTTCCCGCATGTTTTCGCAAACTCGGAGCGGCAGGGACGCGGCCCCTCCTTCACCGAATAGCGAAAAGCTAGTGCTCCATTGTAGTAGATGCCGCGTCCGCCGTGTGCTCGCGGGGCAGATGAATTGTAAAAGTCGTACCCTTTCCAAGCTCCGACTCCACGGATATGTAGCCATGGTGACGCTCGACGATCTGCTTGGTCACGGCGAGGCCGACGCCCAGGCCGCCAGCTTCGCGGGCGCGGCTGGCATCGGCGCGCCAAAACCGCCCGAAAATGCGCGACAGATCGTCCTTGGCAATACCGATGCCGGTATCAGAAACGGCAATGCTGACGTGCCTGCGGTCACTGAGCACCGACACCACGACCCAACCGCCCTCGGGGGTGTAGCGCATGGCGTTGCTCATGAGGTTGATAACACATTGCGTGATCATGTCGGGATCGGCCTCGACGACATCGTCGTGCCCTTGGGTTTCATCTGCAAAGCGAAGACGAAGGTCACGGTCGGCAAACAGACGCTCCTGGCCGTTCACAATCGATCGCACGAACGGAACCATGTCCACCGGTTCTAGATTGAGCGGAGCCGTGCTGTTTTCCATACGCGATAGGTCGAGCATCTGCTGCACCAGACGAGCCAGGCGACGCGTCTCGGAAGCAACGGTCTCCAAATGCTCATCGTCGGTGGGATACACGCCATCCTGCATGGCCTCGACCGTTGCGAGCATGGCCATAAGCGGCGTGCGAAGCTCGTGTGCAACGTCTGAGGTCAGGCGCTTCTCGTGTTTCATATCCTTCTCGAGCGAGGTGGCCATCTCATCGAAGGTCTCACCCAGCTGATCGATCTCGTCATCACCGCGCAGCCCCGTGCGAGCCGACAGGTCGCCGTCACGGATTTGCTTTGCGGTACTGGTGATGCGATGAATCGGTTTGGTGAGCATGCGCGACACGAGCGATCCGATAACGACCGAAATGCAGATTGCAACAACCGCGGCGAGGGCCATGGCGTTAAAGGTCTTCTCCCTAAACGCAGAGTCCGCCTTGGTGAGCAGAGCGTCGGAGCCGATGGCCCACAGCTTTACCTGTCCGACATGCTCGCCGGAAGACGTTACAATCTCGACGTTAGCAACGCTATCGGAGTCGGTTGGAGCAGACGAGACCGGGCTATGCGATGCCCTCTTGCCGCTCGTGTCGTCGGTCGTAGCCTGGTTTTCGCGTACATCGGCGGTGGCGCTTGCCGAGGGCCAGGAATCGTCATAAACGATCACACCCTTTTTATTGACGACCTGCATGCCCAGATCGTCGGAAACCAAACTCGACGTTGCGACCGTGCGCAGTTCTCCCGCGGTCCAAGAGCCGTTTTCCTCATATGAGGTCGCCAACTTCTCGGCAGCGGAATTTGCGATTTCGACGATATTGGAGCGTGTGTAATCCGAAAAGACCGTGCCCCACACAACAGAGACAACGCCCACCAGCACCAATACCGTCATGAGCGATGTCAGAGCAAAAGCAAGTGCCATGCGCGAGGGATAGCTCATCGTTGGCCGTGAATCGGAACGAGGCGTGTTCCAACTAGCCTTGGAACCCGCCTCGCTCTCCTGCTTGTGCTTTTGTCCGATTTCAAAGCGCGCAGGTGTCATATGTGATTTCCCTATTTCTCGTCCGACTTATCGGTCTTGGCCGGAGCCTCGAAGCGATAGCCGACACCATGGACGGTGTAGAGCCACTTGGGCTTCTTGGGATCATCGCCCAGCTTGGCGCGAAGATTCTTCACGTGGCTATCGATGGTGCGCTCATAGCCCTCAAAGTCATACCCGAGCACTTTCTCGACCAGCTCCATGCGGTTATACACACGGCCGGGATGGCGGGCAAGCGTGGTGAGCAGCTTGAACTCGGAAGCCGTCAGATCGACTTCCTTGCCCTCGACCAAGATCTTGTGGCCCGAGATATCGATGACCAGATCGCCGAAGTCGAGTACCTCGACGGCGGGCTCGTCGGCCTGATGGGCACGGCGGAACAGAGCGCGAACGCGGGCGACGAGCTCGCGCGGCGAGAACGGCTTAATCAGATAGTCGTCGGCGCCGAGCTCAAGACCGATAATACGGTCCTCGATCTCGCCCTTAGCCGTCAGCATGATGATGGGGACATCCGAGGTATCGCGAATGGTGCGGCAAACGCGCTCGCCGGGGATCTTGGGGAGCATAAGGTCGAGCACGACCAGGTCGAACTGATGCTTCTCGAACTCCTCGATCGCGGACTGGCCATCGCCGACGCCCACAACCCAGTAGCCTTCGCGCTCGAGATAGGCAGCGACGGCGTCACGGATTGCCTTCTCATCCTCGACCAGCAGAATCTTTTTTGCATCTGAAGCCATAACACGGCCCCCCTGTCTCAATTAGCTAAGAACAAGCCCATTTTAACGCACCTGAGCCCGCCAGATGCCGCTATGACGCGGCAGCTCGGCGGGCGGTACTCACAATTACAACGCGTTTATTCCCCTGTTGGCGCCTTTTTAACCCCTCTAAGCTTAAAGAGGGAATAGGCGTGCAGTGACCGTCTCTGGTATACCCTGGCTGTTGCGCACCGTGGCGTACGTAAGGAATGAGTCCGACTTTCCCGCCGTAGCTGGATAATCGCCATACTCCAAAGCGCGGTCGGGCGACAGCAGCGAGCCATAGGTCTTGGCAGAGGTGTCGATCAGGAAATGCGACGCCTGTACCTTAACAAGGTATTTATTCTTCTTGCCAGCCGCACATGCAAGCGGCTCGCGGGACAGGAAGAGATACGGCCCTCCCTCATTACCGATATACGTGCCCATGTTGCCCAGGCTGCCCACGCCACTATAGGTCGCCTCGATAGAAAACACGAAGGTATCGCCCATATATACGGCCTCGAAAGGCGAGACTGACGAGGGAAGAACTAGCTGGGCACGTTTGGTGTTGTTGCCGTCGGTCAGATCGATTGCCGTTATGCCGTAGTAGACGCCCTCGTCGTTGCGGACACGCGGCGAGATGGTCAAAATGCCGTCGCTCGCGCGCGGGGCCGATGCAAAGCGGCCCGTCGATTTCCAAATTACCTCGGCCTTGGATTCATCAAGCGAGCGACGATAGCAAAACGAATCACTACTCGTTTTATTGCCGCCTGCCGAAGGCATTTTATACCAGATGACTGATGACCCGAACGCCGTGAACAGGGGCGGATCATAGTCCTTGCCACCTCGATCGAGCTCAACCACGTCGCCAGAGAGCGAAGCGCCCGACAGATTTTGAGCGTAGAGCTTCCACGATGAATTGGCAAAGTTCATCTCAACCCACGCGAATACGCCGTCGCCGGCACGGACATCGTAGAATGCGTATCCCGTGCCCTCGATAGGATCCTCGATTAATGTGGTAAGCGAGCCATCGCCCAGGTTGAGCACGCCGAGTGTGTTGGCGTGCAGTGCCGATGCGGGCGCCATCATCGCCGCGGCGTAATCGCCGTCGCAGTAGTACAGCAGCGTACCCAGAGGCAGCGTCCACGATGACGCCGGCTCAAGATCGATGTCGACAGCCTCATACTCATCCGTAATCGAGATGATTTTGGAATCGTCCTTGATAACCTGCGGCTCGCCGGCGGCATCATCGCTGGTACCCGTTTTTTTCGAGCATCCGGCAAGCACCGTGGCAGCGCCCGCGGCAGCCCCACCGAGTACAAAGCCGCGACGCGATATTCCGTTCTTGATGTGATCGGCGATACCCATTAGGCGATCTCGGCGCGAGCGGCCTCGATAGCGCGCGTAAGCTGGTCGGCGCAGGAGGTCTTTTTCATACCGCAGGTATTACCGGCGAGAACCTCGATTACGCGATCGGCGGGAGCGCCCTCGACCAGCTTGGAGATAGCCTTGAGATTGCCGTCGCAGCCGCCGGTAAACTCAACGCCCACCACCTTGTTGCCGTCATCGGAAAGGTCAAGGTGAATATTGCGAGCACACACGCCCTGAGGCTTGTAATCAAACGAAATCATGCGATCCCCTCTCAGAATGTTATTCGAGACGACTATTATCCCCGTCTTTCCCTAAATGCAACGAGGCGCTTTGCCGGCAACACACATTACCAGCAAAGCGCCCTAAAAAGCTAACGTTATGCCCGAACCTACTCGAAGCTCAGCTGCTCCAGACGATCAAAGACCGTGTCGATACGGGTGAGGAAGTCCCACGGATCAAAGATCTCGTCGAGCTTCTCCTGACTGACGGTGCAGCGCGGGTCGGCCTCGAGACGCTCCTTAAAGGTGGGGCCGGAGACACAATCCTGTACCTCGTGCCAGGTTGCCATAGCGTTCTCCTGCACAATGGCGTACGCGTCCTCGCGGGTGATGCCCGTGTCGACGAGGGCGAGCAGTACCTTGGAAGAGAAGATGAGGCCGCGGGTCTTATTGAGGTTGGCCATCATGCGGGCGGGATACAGCTGCAGGCCGTCGATAACGCGGATGAGGCACTGGAACATGTGGTCGAGGGCGATGAAGCTATCGGCCTGGGCGACGCGCTCGGCAGAGGAGTGCGAAATGTCACGCTCGTGCCACAGGGCGACGTTATCGAAGGCAACCTGGGCGTTGGACTTCACGACGCGCGACAGACCGCAGACTTTCTCCATGGTGATGGGGTTGCGCTTGTGCGGCATGGCTGAGCTGCCCTTTTGGCCCTTACGGAACGGCTCCTCGGCCTCGAGCGTATCGGTCTTCTGTAGATTGCGAACCTCGGTAGCGATGCGCTCACAGGTGGCCGCTGTAGTGGCAAGCACGCCGGCAAGGTAGGCATGGTGATCGCGGCTGATGACCTGCGTGGACAGGGGATCGTGGACCAGGCCCAGGTGCTCGCAGACGTACTCCTCGACGAACGGCTCGATGGAGCTGTACGTGCCGACAGCGCCCGAGATAGCACCGAAGGCAACATTCTTGCGGGCGTCCTCAAGACGATCCAGATCGCGCTTGAGCTCCCAGGCCCAAGAGCCAAACTTCATGCCGAAGGTCATCGGCTCGGCATGGATGCCATGAGTACGGCCGGCGCAGAGCGTGTTGCGCTCCTCAAAGGCGCGACGCTTGCAGATCTCGCCGAGTTTTTTGACGTCCTCGATGATCAGGTCGCAGGCCTGGGTGAGCTGGTAGCACAGGGCCGTGTCGCCCAGATCGGAGCTGGTCATGCCATAGTGAACCCAGCGGCTGGGCTTGGGGTCGCCCTCGGGAACATCGGCATCGATGTACTCCTTCATGTTGGTCAGGAAGGCAATGACGTCGTGGCGCGTGACTTCCTCGATCTCATCGACCTTCGCCTTCTCAAAGTTGGCATGGTCGCGGATCCACTGGGCCTCGTCTTTGGAAATACCGATCTTGCCGAGCTCCGCCTGGGCCTCGCAGGCCAGAACCTCGATCTCCTGCCAAATGGCGTACTTGTTCTCGAGGGAGAAGATGTGTCCCATCTCCGGGCGGGTATAGCGATCGATCATAGCGGCTCCTTTTTGGTTATTGGCACGTTGGTCGTAACCCAACCATTGTACCGTGCGCAGGTGCAAGTATGGGCAGCAGGCATTAACCTAACATTTTGGAATTGGAGCGAGCAACGGGACGTCTGCGCATTTGCTTTGCAAATCCGCACCGGCTGCGGTCGGCAGACCCGGTCCGCGCACACGCACGGGCACAGCGGGTTGGACCCGACGTTCCCGAGGTCCCCCGTACTCGATGGAGCGGGCAACGGGACATCCGCGTATTTGCTTCGCAAATACGCACCGGCTTCAGGCGCCCGTCGGCGCCTTCGCCTGCTCGCTGCAAACGCTTCGCGTTTGCTTAACGCTCGCACCCTGGCGGGTTCGAGTCCCGGCGCTTGGTAGTAAAAAGCACGGCAACGTAACGCTGCCGTGCTTGTGCTTTTTACTGGAGCGGGCAACGGGACTCGAACCCGCGAGTGTCAGCTTGGGAAGCTGATGCCTTACCACTTGGCGATGCCCGCATATGTGGGGGATAGTATAACGCGGTTGTCTTGTTCGATACAAGGGTGGCGATGCTTGTTTTAGCTGTGAAGATTCGTTTGAAAATCGCGTCAATTGTGGAGACGAGGACCTTCAACCTCCTGTTCTCCCTATCTTCTACCTGCACTTTTGCTTGATTGTTGAATTTGAGCTCAATTTGTCAGGAATTGGGCAAGCTTTTGGTCAGGCTCCGGTACTTACCCGCATGAACCTCGGGGGTAGCCTCATCCTACGCGTCGCAGCCTCCCCGTGCGGCGCACGAGGGATAAGGAGCAGCCATGTCCAACGCACCCACGCACTCTGTCCACAGCGCAATCGCAACAGGTCCGCTGCTCCTGCTCCTCTTCCTGCTTTTCGGCTGCCTGGCACCGGGAGCCGCATTTGCCGTCGATGGCTACGACCAGCTCGGCTTCCGCACTATTAGCGATGATTGTGGGCCCTTCTTCGTCGGCAAGTATGAAGCTCAAGACGCCTCGATTGCCTACTGCATGAACCAGGAGCGCCCCGGCCCCACCAAGCCGGGCGGCCCATGGCTCAACTTTGATCAAGGCTGGGTGTGGCTCGACGACGAGTTCGCGGCAATCGTTTGTCACGGATATCCTACCGCCACGTCGTTTGGCGGTTACCATCTTTCACCCGATCGCGCCCGCGCCGCAACCCAGCTTGCCGTATGGATGCTCAACGGCACTACCCATGTCGACGGTACTTACTCTTACACGACCGCTCAGGGCAAAACCAAGAGTGGGCACTTTACCACTGACAATGAAGTCGTGGCGGCGGCGCGGTGGCTCCACGACAGCGCAAAATCAGGAAGCATCAAAGCCGCTCCGCACCGCGCGCGACGCTATCTAGGAGCCGTATCGGGCGGCAGCAAACGTCAAGACATGCTCTATGTACTGCCGGCGGTCTCTGTTTCCTTCAAAAAACAGTCTGCAAACGCCGCCATTACCAGCGGAAACAATACTTATCAGTTTGACGGGGCAACATTCGATATTTTTGAGAGCGCCAGCGGCGCGCATGTCGGCACCATCCAGATGGACAGCAACGGTCGGGCGCAAGCAACACTTCTGCCCAACACGGCATACTACCTAGTTGAAACGAAGGCGCCGGCCGGCTATGTCCCCCGTCGTGATCGCATCGCCTTTACCACGGGGAATGACGGTGGACAGGTCGCCATTGATGAACAGCCCGGCACCATTACCTTGCGCATCGCAAAGCTCGATGCCGCGACGAATGCAGGCCCCCAAGTTGGAGCTTCGCTCGCAGGAGCAAAGTTCACGTGTGTGTCGCAATCAACCCCTGGATGGGCACAAATCCTCACGACCGACGAAAGCGGTCGGGCCACCCTCGCCGATGTCCCCTTAGGAACCTTTACCATCTACGAATCAAAAGCCCCCGAGGGCTACCTGCCATCCAACGACAGCTGGACCTATACCGTTGGAGCCGACCAACTCGGCGATTCAGGCGTGGTCGAGATCGAATCTCGCGTTTCCGATATCCCCATTGCGTTTAACCTTGAGATTTCCAAATTCAAGGATTACGGCAATAGCGACCAATCCGGCCTGGAGCAGCCGGCGGGTGGTGTTGTCTTTGAGGTTGTCAGCAACAGCTCTCAGCAGGTTGTTGGCACACTGACCACAAACATCTATGGCTTTGCCTCCACCAAAGATCAGCCCGAAGCATGGTTCGGCACAGGCAAGCGACCCGCCGGTGTCCACGGAGCCGTCCCATACGACCGTGCCGGCTACACGGTTCGCGAGGTTCCGGAAACCGTCCCCGAGGGTTTTAAACGTGCAGGGGAATGGACCGTCGGGGCCAATCAGATTTCCAACGGCGCCGAGCTTCAATATATCGTGGATAACCACGCTCTGTCGACGCATCTCCAGATTGTAAAACGCGACGCCCAAACAGGCGCTTCTGTTCCACTAGCCGGATTCACCTTCCAACTCCTCGACAGCAATCACGAACCTGTCTCACAAACTTGCTGGTATCCAGCACATAACGTAATGGACACCTTTACGACTGACGCGACCGGGACCGTCACACTGCCCGAATCGCTCGTGCCGGGCACGTATTATGTACGCGAAACCTCGGCCAAAGAGCCCTATCTTGTCGGCGAAGAGATCGAGGTAAACATACCCGCCGACATGAACCTAACGCCCGTTGCAATCGCCTCGTATTATGACCACGCCGCGACCGGAAACATCAGGATCGTTAAAACCGATGCCGTAGACGGCAGCAGGCTCGCGGGCGCCATCTTTGAGATCCGTGCCTCGGGTGATATCGTGCGCCCCGATGGTAGCATTGCCGCGATCGACGGTGAGACCGTCGCGACCGTCGCGACGGATGAAACTGGCGAAGCACGCGCAGACAACCTGCCGCTGGGATCTGGTACCGCGCGCTACGAGGTTGTCGAGACTCAAGCGCCGACCGGCTTCTTACTCGACCGGACGCCCCATATCGTAGACCTCGCTTATGCCGACCAGAAAACGCCCGTTGTAGAAGCACGGCTTAACGTATCCGACGATTACACCAAGGTTGATATCTCCAAGGTCGATGCAAGCGGTGAGCAGGAAGTGGAAGGCGCACAACTCACCTTATATGGTCCCGATAAAACCGAAATAGACTCCTGGACCTCATCCGACAAGCCGCACCGCGTCGAACATCTTGCACCCGGCACCTACTCGTTGCGCGAAATGATGTCTCCGCGGACCTATGACCTTGCCGAGGAGATAACGTTTGAAATAAAGGATACGGGAGATGTCCAACCCGTCGCGATGAAGGATGCGCCCATCGAGATCAAGGGACAGGTCGACAAGCGTCAGGAACTTGTCCAACCTATCGAAAAAGGCCTGTTGGCTAACGGCGATGGTAAAAACCGCGCCACGACGCAAACCAATAGTGATGGGCTTTTCTCCTATACCATCGATGCTCGAAACGATTCCGCTACTTGGGTTGATGAGTTTACGATTACCGATGATCTTGAGTGCGCCAAAGACGGCACGGCGAGATTCATCTCAATCGAAACCCCCGTCGCCATCGGCGACCTCAACGGTCTGTGCAACGTATGGTATCGCACGACGCCGTTGGACTCGACAGACGTCGATGAGCCGGCAAACGCGACACTTGACGATGGGCACGAAAATCCTTGGCTTGAGTCCGACGAAGTAAAAGAGAGCCTGGGTGAGGACTGTCGCCTCGTCGATTACGACGGTTGGCACCTCTGGAAGGCGGATATCTCGACCACGGAATCCACCACACTCGAGGCGAAAGAACTCGACCTTGCATCCAATACCGTCGTAACGGCCATTCGAATTGAATACGGTGCGGTAGCCGCCGACTTTACGACTCGAAGCGATGCGGATTCTTGGACCCGCGATGATCTCAAAGATGAGCACGACGACCTTGACGATGCCAAAGCAATCCTTGGTGCAGACGCTCGGGGCGCAGTCGTGCACATGCAGGCAACATCGGCTTATACGCCCCAAACCGCACTCACCAACAGCGCACGCGTCGATCTTTGTCGCAACGGCGGCGGCGATAAACTTGAGTCACATGACGAGGACTATGTCATTCAACGCTGTACCCTACCGCAGGACCTACCGGCAACAGGACCAGTTCCCATCGCCGCTTGCATCACCGCGCTCCTGACCTCGGGTGCCGCAGCCCTATGGTTCGCTCGCCTTAGGTCGATCCCAAAGAAGCGCTAGCGCGATGAAAAAGCGGGCGAGCCAGTCCCCTGGCTCGCCCGCTTTCAATCATGTAAATCGCCGTATCTACTCTGCAGACGAAGATCCACCATCAACGATGGCTTGCTCGGACTCAGGAATCCCATCGGCGCCCGTGCTCTGTTCTTGCTCCACCTCTTCGCTGATTGCGGAGGCGGGGGTCGAGCCCTTTGCACCCACGATGTAGGCAGCCCCAAATCCTAACGCAATGGCAATCAAGGTCAAAATCACGTAGACAGGCCAATGGCGCTTAATATACGAAAACACGTTGACTCCTTAGAGCTCCGTCTACGAACGGCGGATAACCTCGGTCACGACCTCGGATACCGTAGCAATGTTCGTCGGGTTGACATTGTGGGGCAGGTCGTCCTCGGTACGAGCGCAAGCCAGACGTGTGCCGTCCACACCGGCGATGGTGAGGGCTCGGCGGCTCGCCTCGAGCGCGGCGTAGGCATCGGTCTTGGCATAGGGCATCTCGAGCGCGCCACAATCGACATGGAACGACTTGCAGACCTTGCTGACCAGGTTCATGATGCGGCGATCGCCCTTGAGCAGTTGTTGTTCGCCCTCGACCGTCACAACCGAAAGCCTACCGGCGCCGACGGATTCAAGATTGATAAAGAATACGCCGCGGAGCTTATCGCGATGCGAAGCCAAGAAGGCCTTCATGCCGGCGCCATCACAATCCGAGGCACCCGTTGCCACAAACCAGATATCGTGACCGAGCAGCTCATCATCGCCCATAGAGGCGACAGCCGAGAGCATATCTTCGGAAGAAGCGCCATCGGAAGACGTAGCGCCGCCCTTCCAGCCATCGTTATCGTCCTCGAAGTTATCCCACGAACCGATACCGCGACCGGATTTCTTGGCATCGTAATCGTCTTCGACGCCCAGCCAGTCACTCATGCTGTCCTGCTCGTTTTTCTTTTTACGACCGAACAGGCCACCCAGGCCGCGCTTACGAGACTTGGGTGCCGCCGGGGCGGGAGCCGAAATGGTCTCGATCGGCTGCGCGCCCGACGCAACGGGCATAGGAGGCGCAACGGGTGCCGATGTGGGTTCGGGACCTTGGGCGGTAGCAAAGGGGTCGTTGACTTGGGCAGAGGGATCGGGAAGGTCGAACAGCGACGTGCGAGACGCAACGTTTGCCTGCTTCATAGACGGCAGCGACGGATCGGGGACTGAAGCCAGCGGAGACGAGGAAGGTGCAGGCGACGGTGCCGACGCCGGATCGGGAACATTCATCTGCGGACGCGGCGATGCCTGGGAGGAAATCTGGGCCATAAGGGAATCGACCGTTTCGTCCTGGGTGGGAGCGACATTGGCAACCGTGGCACCGGAACCACTCGGGGTCGGCATGGTGAAAATCTGCGTGGAATAAGGCCTCGACTCATCCGTCTCGGGAGTCTCGGAAACCGCAGGCACTTCCTCCTGCTCGACCTCGGTCGAATCACCCTGATCGGCTGCCGCGTATTGCTCTTCGTCAGAGTTGGCCTCGACGGACTCGTCCTCGGCAGCATCCTGAATTTCGGCAGCATCAATGGGCTCGTCATCGTCCACCGCGTCGCCCTGTTCATCGGAAATAGGAAGGGGCTCAGCAATCGCGGTGCCCTGCTTTTCAAACGTTATCGTGGAATCGAACTTCGCGGCATCAAACGACATGGTGCTATCGACGTGCTGCTGAGCCTCGAAAGACGTTGTTGCCTCAACAACATCCGCGGACGTCGGTTGCTGGGACTCAAAGGACGTTGTAGCTTCGGCGGCATCGACGGGCGCGGACTGCATAGCCTCGTTCTGCTCGAACTCTTGCGCCGCGTGCTCACGTGCCGCCTCGGCTGCCTGCTGCTGAGCGATAGCCTCCTGCTCGGCAGCCTCGCGTGCGGCAGCGCGCTTCTCCTCGAAATCGTCGACAAATTTCTTGCCCTTTGCAAGCGCACCCTTAAAGAAGTTGGAAGCGCTGGCGCCAATCGACGAGAACGCGGATGCAATGTCGGCATGGGGCGTTGCCGCGGGAATCTCGGCCGAGAAATCAGTATCGCTCTCGTAAGACACGCGCCTCGGCTGTTCAACGTAATCGTCGTCAGACTCGTCCGCAACGTCTTGCGCCGGCGCGGCGGGAGCCAAAACGTCCAGTCCTGCCGCGGGATCGATCGCGGACACCGCCTCGGGCTCGGCAACGGCAGCGGCAACCGCGGCAGACTCATCATCCACGGTGACAGCGGGCGCAGGTGCAGTCACGACGGGGGCAGGCTCGGGCTCAAACGTCGGCTCCTCGCCCTCCTCGTAATCGAGCGTGCAGGACTCGGGAAGCATTCCGAGCGCACGGATGGCATCCGAACCAAAGCGGATGTTGCCGGCGGCATTGCGATAGAGCTTGGGCTCGGGCTCGGCCGCGACAGGCTCCTCCACCGGCTCGGCAGCGGAAACCTCGTCATTGAACTCTTCGGCCTGGACAGCCTGATTCTGATCCTCGGGCACGATGGCGCCGATCAGCGTCTCGTCGGCAGACGCACCCTCAAAGCCCTCGATCTGCTCGTCGAAAGCCTCACCCTGTTCGGGCTCGGTTTGAGCGTCGGGAGCAATCGGCTGACCGAACTCGTCCTCGGCGCAGGTAGGCTCTTCATACTCGATGGTGTTGCCGTAGTCGTTTTGCTGCTGGGCCGCGGCATATTCCGCCGCTGCGCGCGCCATTTCCTCGGCACGGCGCTTTTGCTCCCCAAAATAGGTATCGAACGGAACATCGTCGGGAAACTCGTTTTCACCCTGGAAGGGAGCAACGTTGTCCATAACGCCGAGCATAGCGGCGACAGAAGATTTGTTGCACACCGCGCCGGACGTATAGGGAAGAATGTGGCGGTTAGAGATGATGTTTGCCGCGTTGGCAAGTGCAACGAGGGAAGCGAGGATCGCGACAATCCACAGCAGAACCTTGAGCGCGCCGGGGAGCGGCAGGATACGCAGGATGGCAACGGCAGCAGGGGCAACCGTGGCAACGGGCAACAGCTTGGCAATGAGCGCACGATACGAAGCATAGGGCTCGCGGGCGAGCAGCTCAGCACGGGGAGAGTCGTAGTGTGCGACAACGACCACCGGGCGGTTGCGCGGAGACGCGAGCGGGCCCGAGGCCTTGTGGTAGGCGATGACATTTTGGCTCACGCCCGTCTTGCCCAGGCGCGAAACCACGGGATGCCCTGTGCGCTCGAGCACGTAGAGCACGGCACCGACAATGGCCAGCAAGGTGCCGACCAAGCCGATACCGCCGCCGATGCCCATCAGCAGGGCGCCGGCAAACGCAAGAATACCGGTAACGGCAAATGCCAACCTACTGGGCGCCGGGGCATTGAACTCCTGAACCTCGGGGTCAAAGCCGTGGTCGCGGAAGATCTGAGCGATATCCTCGGCAGCCAAGCG
Source organism: Collinsella aerofaciens (assembly GCA_036299165.1). GTDB lineage: Bacteria > Actinomycetota > Coriobacteriia > Coriobacteriales > Coriobacteriaceae > Collinsella > Collinsella aerofaciens_BM. Next base: position 16,640 of record JAXJHR010000030.1, read on the forward strand.
CTCTTCTTCGCTGCATGCCGGCGTAATGCCGGTGTTCTGCAGCAGGTGGTTAATATAGTTCTGGGTGTTCGCCATGTGCGCTCCACATCCATAATCCGACAAATAGGCCCAATGCATGCACATTAGAACCGTATATAGTCGAAAGTATACCCCGAGCGAGCGCAAACGACCGAATTCGGGCCATCTTAACGCCCTGAGCGGACAAGGATATAGCCTAATCTCCATATCGGACTAAAATCATGGCAGCAAACCACCTTCTCATGCGAGGACTCTATGACGGCAAGCGACACGACCGAGACAATTAAAAAGGGAAATTCGGAGCCCAGTTTCGATAAAACGGCTCAGCGCATCCTCAATCTTTTCTTTGTGCTCAATAGCTCCCCCGAACCGCTGACGACCGAGCAGATCGTCTTGGATTCTGACCTGGGATATGGCTCGGGCAATATCGACTCGGATAAGCGCAAGTTTCGACGCGATCGTGACAAACTGCTCGAACGCGGCATCTTAATCAAGGAGGTTCGCCCCACCGGCGCGCAGGAGACCGAGGAAAGCTCGTGGACAATCGACCGCGAGCACACGTTTGCGGCAGGCGGCCTCATTACCGCAGACGACGCCGATATCCTGCTCAACGCCATCGACCAGACACTAGCGGCCGGCTCATCCACTTTTGCCGCACCGCTTGCCGATATTCGCTCCAAGATTGCCTATCTCACCGGCAGGACGACGGTAGACGAGGCGCCGATCAGCCGCTCTCCCACCGTCGATGCGGTTTGGAGCGCCTTTGCCGAGCGTTGTGCGCTGCGATTTTTATATCAGAACGGACGCGGCGAGCAGAAAGAACGTACCGTCTGCGTCTACGGCATGTTCGAGCGCGAGGGCGTGGCGTACTTCTGTGGCCTCGACAACGTCACCGACGACATCAGGACATTCCGCTGCGACCGTATCGTACGCGCTTGGCGTCCTTCGAAGGCCTACGTCATCCCCGCGAACTTCAATCTCAACGACTATCTGTTCTTTGAATTCGATTTTGCCGACCGACCGCCCGTTGCAGCCACGTTCTCGTTCGCCCCTCAGACGCAGATCGATATGATCAACGGCCTCACGCGCGGGCGAGGTGAGCTCGCACACACCGATGTGGGATGGACCTGGACCGTTGACGTGCGCGATCTTGAAGCCGCCGCCTCATTTTGCATGGCCCACGCCATGGACGGCATGAGGCCCATGGCCCCCAAATCGCTCAAGCAGGCGTGGAACCACCTCATCGAAAGGACGGTGCACGAGTATGCCCGTGCGTAAACTCACCAGCGAGCAGAGACTCTCGCGCGCCATCGACATCATGGAGGCCCTCTACGCCGCCGGCGAGAGCGGCATGACACGGACCGAGATTTGCAGTCGCTTTGACATCACGGGGGTATCGCTCGACGAGATTCTCGAGATCGTCTCGACGCTCGCGGACCGAGAATCGGGCGCGCGCATCATCTGCGAATGCCGCGGCGAGCGTGTGGTCCTCACCGGTGACGCCGGGCGTGTGCTACCGCTGCGCTTGAGTGCCGCCGAGGGCGCTGTGCTCAACCATGAACTTGAATCGTTGGGGATCGAGCCGCATACGGCAGCTCGGATTCGACATGCCCTTCTACCCGAAGAGCTCGGCTATAACCAGCGCGTCTTTGACACCGTCAACCACGGGTCGCACTGGCAGCAGCTGAGCTGCGCCATTCAGGACGGTGTTCGCTGCCGCATCTCGTATCGCTCGATGGACGATGCACGGCCACGTGAGCGTCTGGTCGACCCCTTGCGCATTACGGCAAACGGCGACCAAACATACCTGATTGCCTGGGACATCGCAGTCGATGAGCAGCGCACCTATCGCATGGATAAAATCGAGGGACTCGCCTTGACGGAAGACTCCGTCGTGCCTCACGCACCGGACGTCGCATCCCTCCACGATTCCCTTGCCCGGACGCAGCGCAGCGCAAAGCTCTTGATGCCATTCGATATGGCGGAGCATCTGGACTGGGCCGGCATCACCCTAATCGAGCGCGGCGGGGCAGACATGGCAACGGTAACTGTGCATTACGACTCCGAGCGTTGGCTACTGAGCCAGGTAATCGCAGCGGGCGGAGCCATCCGCATCTTGGATGACCCCGCCCTGTCAAAGCGTCTGTGCGATATGGCAAAAACCCTCGTCTGTCCGCTTTAGCGCCGCCGCTCGTGGCGTGCGCGCCACAGTTGCAGATAGTGCCCGATCTGCGCCGATTCGATGCGCTGGTAGGAGCTCGTGGGCAGCGACGTTAAGAACTTCTTTCCGTAGCCCTTCGTCACCAGGCGCGGGTCGGCCAGAATCAGCACGCCGCAATCGGTCGACGAGCGGATAAGGCGGCCGGCCGCCTGCTTGACCTCAAGCACCGCCTCGGGCAGCGAATAGCGCGCCCAAGCGCGGTCTTCGCGCAGGTTGCGCTCGCACGAGAGCGGGTCCGTAGGGCTCGAGAACGGCAGTTTGGGAATGATGACGCAGCGCAGCGTCTCGCCGCTGGCGTCAAACCCCTCCCAGAAGGCCTTAAGCGCAAAAAGCGACGAGGTCGGCTCGTTGATAAACCGGTCGCGCAGGCGACGAGGAGATGAGTTGCGCTGCTGGCAGTTGAGCTCCAGACCCGCACGGGCCATCTTGGGCTCAACGCGGGCGTACAGGTCTTCCATGTCGCGCCGATTGGTGAACAACGTGAGCACCGATCCGCCCATGGCAAGATGGGCGTCGACCAGCACGCGCTCGAGCGCCGTAAGATAGCTCTCACGATCGCGCGGATCGGGGATATCGCCCGCAACGACTACAGCCATGTTCGAATCGAAGTCGTAGCTCGAGTCCAAGTGCAGCGATGAGGATGTTGAAGCACCGATGCGATCGAGGCCGACCGCATGGTTAAAGTGTTCAAAGCTTTTGGACACCGTCATGGTCGCCGAGGCAAAGATAGCCGTGTGAACCTCGGGCAGCCACTCGGTTGCCAAGGCCTCGCCAATGTCGATGCGCTCTGCGGTCATCGACTCTCCGCCGGCACGCAACCTGCGATTGACCTGCAGCGAATACACGTAGTGTTCATCGGTGCCATCAATGATGAGTTTGAGGTTCTCGGCCAGCTCGTGCAGGCGGCGTGAGATATCGCCCAGGTCGACAACAACCTCGGGCTTGTCGGCGGCGACGGCTTGCACCAGCGCGTCGACTCTCTTGTCAGCCTGTTCCAATGCGTCGATGGCAGTGTAGGCCGACTGTAAGAAATCATGCCAGTCGTCAGATTCGCGCAACTCGGGGCCAATCCATAGATTGGCATTGTCATAACCCCCACGGGCACGGCGACCGAGCTCGCGAACGCCATCGAACACGTCGGCGATTGCCATGCTCGCGCGCGCAACCGTCGACGTCGCCTTGGCAGTAAGGCCCAGGTAGAGCGTAGAGCCCTCGGAGGTTGCCAAATCACGGGAAACCTGGCTTAGCGCGCCGGTGCTCGAGCCACCCAGGCGCTCAAACAGAACGCGTGATTCGTCCGCCGACACCACGCGCGCCCACTGACGGCGCGCCTCGCGCTCGATGGAATGGGCCTCGTCGATTACCCAATGACGAATCGGAGGTAAAATCCTGCCCTCGGCCGCGACATTGCGGAACAGCAGGGAATGGTTGGTGACCACCACATCGGCATGCGCCGCACGACGGCGAGCGCCGTGGACCAAACATTTATCAGGGAAAAACGGGCAGAGGCGACGAGCACACTCGCGCGAGGCCGTCGTAAAGTCGGGGCGGTTGACGCTGCGCCACCGAATGCCGAGCGAGTCGAGGTCGCCATCGGCTGATTGGCAGACGTACGCCATAATGACCGCGACCGCCGTGAGCGTGTCCGCCGGGTCGCGCTTGGTGGTAATCTCGACCTGGCCTCGGCTCATGCGCTCAAGCTTGCGCAGGCACGGATAGTGGTCATAGCCCTTGAGAGCGCAAAATGACAGACCACCGTCCAGTTGCTCGGCAAGTTTTGGCAGCTCATGGTACATGAGCTGGTCGGCAAGATTGTTCGATTTGGTCGCAATACCAACCGTGATGTTGTTACGGCGCGCTGCCTCGGCAAAAGGCACCAGATAGGCCATCGATTTGCCGACGCCCGTGCCCGCCTCAATTACACGATGAGTGCCCGTGACCAGCGCATCGCGGACCTCGAGCGCCATCGCGATCTGCTCATCACGCGGCTCGTAGGTGGGATACATGCGATTGACCAGGCCACCCGGCGCATAGTCTGCCTCAATCTCCTCACGACTCGGCATCTTGAGGACCGGCAGTTCGTCGGCGTCCACCCGATCGTCGGCGCGATCGGCCTTGAGAACGTCAGCACGAGCGGCGCTGAGAGAGAAGATAGAACCAGGGTTCTGCCCTGCCAAGAATGAGAAGATAGGACGATAGGACCAAGGCACATCCGGATGCATGTCGGCTAGGCGCGCCATGAGGCCCTGGGGCAAGTCGGTGAGCGCCACGAGCAACACGCGCCATACGCCACACAGGGCGTCGACGTCGGCATTGGCACGGTGTGATACCGAGTCACAGCCAAACAGATCGGCCATAAAAGACAGCTTGTGCGAGGCCAGGCGCGGAAGCGCGATTCGCGACAGCGCCAGCGAATCGATCCAAATATCGCTCACGTTGACGCCGCCTTTGACCGACTCGATAAACGAGCGGTCGAACGTGGCGTTATGTGCGATCACCGGGCAACCACCGACAAAATCGGCGAGAGCGGCGACGGCCTCAACGGCCGACGGGGCATCTGCCACATCGGCATTTGTAATGCTCGTGAGCTCGGTAATCTCGGCGGGAATCAGTTGCTTGGGATGCACGAAGGTATCGAAACGGTCGACGATCTCGCGGCCCGAAAGACGGGCCGCCGAGATCTCGATCAGTTCATTGTCCTGCACCGAAAGACCTGTGGTCTCGGTATCGAGGACAATCACATCTTCCTCGATAAGACCAAAGGACTGCGTTTTGGCGCGTTCGGCAAGCGTGGCATAGGAGTCGATGACAAACTGCGGCGTTCCTGACGAAACCGCGTCCTCGATTAGCATGCAATGCCCGCTCGACGAAGGCCCATACGGATCAGGCTGTCACAGACCTGCGGGAACGTCATGTCGTCGGTGTGGCGGATCTCGTCCGGATACAGCGACGTATCGGTCATGCCGGGAATGGTATTGGTCTCGAGGATAACGGGGCCGTCCTCACTCACGATAAAGTCGCTGCGCGAGATACCCAGGCAACCGAGGGCCTTGTGAGCAGCACAGGCAAGCTCCTGGGCACGAGCGTAATTCTCGGGTGAAATCTGCGCCGGAATGCGATGGATGTCCGTAGGGTCGACATACTTCACGTCCAGATCGTAGAACTCACAGTCCTCGGGCTTACGAATCTCGACAATCGGCAGAGCGCGCACGTCATCTTCGCCGTATACGCCGACGGTGATCTCGGTACCCTCGATGCACTTCTCGACCAGTACTTTGTCGCCGTACTCAAACGCCTTGGCGATTGCCGCGGGCAGCTCGGAGGGCTCATGGACCAGGGAAATGCCATAGCTGGAACCGTTGACGGCCGGCTTCACAAAGCAGCGCTCGCCACAAACCTCGACGATATGATCGATATCGACTTCATCGCCCACCTCGAGCGCAAGGCCGGGGGCAATGGGAATGCCCGCCTTGGCGTACAGGAGCTTAGAGACCTCCTTGTCGGCACCGCAGGCGCTGGCAAGCACGCCCGAAGCCGTGTAGGGGATACCCAGGGTCTCCATGGCGCCTTGCATGGCGCCATCCTCGCCGCCGGCACCGTGCATGGCGATAAACGCCACGTCAAAGCCGCCGGTTGCCATGGTTACCATAAAGTCATCAGCGGCCGTATCGAGCAGCTCCACCGAGGTGTAGCCGGCTTCCTTCAGTGCCACCACAACGTTCTTTCCCGAATTAAGCGAGATCTCGCGCTCAGCGGAATGACCGCCCGCCAAGACCGCTACGTGCATGTTCTCTAGGCTTTTACCCGGCATGGGCAGACTCCTCCTCTATAATTTCTGCAGCTGATACCATATTGTAGCGATACCCTCTACGTTTCCCCAAAATCGAAAGGCTTCCATGAATCCCAGGACTAAATCTCAGGACATTCGCGACTTGAGCCAAAACGATATTCGCGAGCTCGTGGCCGAGCTTGGCCAGCCCGCCTTCCGCGCGAAGCAGCTCATCGAATGGGTCTTTGAGAAGAACGTTTGTTCGTTCGACGACATGACCAACCTTCCCAAGGCTTTCCGCGAGCAGCTTAAAGAGGCTTTTGCCTTTGATACGCCGACTGAACTCACCAAGCAGGTTTCCAAAGATGGCTCGCGCAAGTATCTGCTCGAGTACCACGACGGCATTTCCGTCGAAACTGTCGGTATGCCCCGTCGCAACAAGCTTTCCGTCTGCGTTTCCACCCAGGCAGGCTGCGGCATGGGCTGTGCCTTTTGCGCTACCGGCCTCAACGGCCTCAAGCGCTCTCTGACCGCTCAAGAGATCGTCGACCAGGTACTTCATGTATCCAACGACTTTGGCGAGCGCGTCACGAGCGTTGTCTTCATGGGCCAGGGCGAGCCGTTTGCCAACTACGACGAGGTTCTCAAGGCGTTGCGAATCCTCAACGACCCCGATGGCATCGGTATCGGTGCTCGTCACCTCACCGTCTCTACCAGCGGCGTTATTCCCGGTATTCGCAAATTTGCCGACATCCCCGAGCAGTTCACGCTTGCCGTTTCCCTGCATTCCGCCATCCAGTCGGCACGCAATAAGCTAATGCCCGGTGTTAAGAAGTACACGCTACTTCGCCTTCACGAGGCGCTTCAACTCTACACCGAGAAGACTGGCCGCCGCCCGACCTATGAGTATGCCATGATCGAAGGCGTCAACGATACGAATCCCGAGATGCAGGCGCTCTGCGACTTCTGCGAGGGAACGTTGTGCCACGTTAACCTGATTCAGCTTAACGACATCGAGGGCAGCCCGCTCAAGCCGTCGCCGATTCATAAGGTTGAGGATCTTCAGCGTCGTCTTGAGTCCCGTGGCATCGAGACCACGATTCGTAACTCCCGTGGTAACGATATTGACGCCGCTTGCGGACAGCTGAAGCAGCGCTTCAAAGTTCAGAAGAACGCATAGGGGAGTCGCACCCCAAAACGTTTCATGTGAAACATCGAACGGCCCCGGTTACAGGAGATGCAACCGGGGCCGTTTTATTTATTGACCTTAATTTTGAATCAGCTGCTACCTGTCCCATTTTTTACGGCCAAAATAAGGGGTCCTTGCCTCGTGAATCAGACAAGGACCCCTCAAAATATGCTAAGTAATTGTTAGGTACCTAATAGCCTACATTTTCCCATTGGTTACTAACCCAACCTTGATTAATCTTGGGATTCTTCGTTACCTGAGCCGTACGCATGGCAACATCTTCTGTCATAACATCCATTTTCTTCTTGGATGTATCGACAATATCTTGCGCACTACGAAGCAAACGACCTCGAAGTTCATCGTCTGTCGCGATCTTATAGCCAGCAAAGGCACCAGCCGCGACAGTCGTCGCCAATGCAATCGCAGTTAAAATCCTATTCCTCATCTTGGCCTCCTTGATCAAACTGAATCATTTCGCCAAGAATACGAGAGAGCTCTTCCTCGTCTTTAAACTCAATCTCAATCTTATTCTTTCCACGCGAGCTCTTAACACGCACGTTGGTATTAAAAACCTGACGAAGCACGCGGGCAGCCTTTTTAAAAGACTGAGGCGTTGCAGGCCTCGGCGTCTTAGGTGTCTCTCCGGCAGAAAACAACGGAGCAAGATTTTCTGTCGCTCTTACGGAAAGGCCCTCTGCAACAACCTTCTCTGCAAGTCGAATTCGAGCGTCCTCATAGGGAACTGCAAGAATCGCACGTGCATGACCAGCAGTAAGTTTGCCCTCAAAAATCATCTGCTGAACAACTTCAGGGAGATCGAGAAGGCGCAGCGAGTTTGTAATTGCAGAGCGTGACTTGCTGACTGCCTTCGACAATGCCTCCTGGGTCATACCGCTGGCATCGATAAGCTGGCGATAGCCCTTAGCCTCTTCGACGGGATTCAGATCAGAACGCTGAAGGTTTTCGATCAGAGCAAGAGCCAGCATCTCTTCATCATTAACATCTTTAATGATGACGGGCAGCTCCTCAAGACCAGCAAGCTTTGACGCTTGGTAACGACGCTCACCAGCGATGATCTCATAGCCGTTTCCATGCTTGCGAACCAAAAGCGGCTGCAAGACGCCATGTTCTTGGATTGATTCGCTCAACTCACGAAGTTCAGTTTCGTTAAAGTGAATTCGCGGCTGATTAGGGTTGGGAACGATATCCTCAATAGGTAGTTTTGTTTCAGATGCGGCATTCGAAGCCGATGCAGCCGAACCACCGGTCTCATACTCGGCCTCTGAGACCAAAGCATTGAGTCCACGTCCCAATCCGCCACGTTTCTTTACACTAGGCACGCTTGATCACCTCTTTTGCAAGGTTCATATATGCTTTTGCACCCTTATTTTGAGGTGCATAGGTAATTACCGGTTCCCCAAAAGACGGAGCTTCGGAGATTTTAACCGTACGGGGGATCAACGTCTTAAATGCCTTATCACCAAAGTACGATTGAACCTCCTCAACAACCTGATTCGATAGAGAAGTACGCGAGTCATACATGGTCATAAGCACACCGTAGGTGTCTAAGCCCTTGTTCAGACGAGATTTGACCATCTTCATTGACTCAAGCAGCTTCGTAACGCCCTCGAGTGCGTAATACTCGCACTGGATCGGAATCAAAACGCTGTCTGCTGCGGTCAAAGCGTTGATAGTAAGCAGGCCGAGCGAAGGAGGGCAGTCAATGAAAATAAAATCGAACTCGTCCTGAATCGGCTCAAGCAAATCTTTGAGACGGGTTTCACGAGCAATTGCGCTTACGAGTTCAATTTCCGCGCCTGCAAGCTGAATTGTAGCCGGAATTACGAATACCTTTTTGCAATTTGTATCAAGAACAAGCGATTCTGCCGGCACATCATTCAGCAATGCATCATAGATGCAGTGATCAAGGTCTTCTTTTTCAATTCCGAATCCACTGGTGCTGTTTCCCTGCGGATCAAAATCAACAATCAGTGTCTTACGACCCTGCTCACCCAGTGCTGCTGCAAGGTTTACAGCCGTCGTTGACTTACCGACGCCGCCTTTTTGATTGATGATTGCAATGATACGCGTGTCTTTTGCGCTCTTAGAACGCTTAACGTCGCGAAATCCCACGGTCCCTCCTGGTGTGTATTAAAGCTGTCAAACGGAGGATGTTTCACGTGAAACATTCCGAATCGATAGCAACTGCTATGTTTCACGTGAAACACTGCAAGCTGTTAGTAACCATTATGTTTCACGTGAAACATCTAGGCAAGCGGATTCTTCTTTGCCATGCCATTTGCACGAGGCAATGAAACGGATGCTGAATGACTCTTCTTAAGAACAATGAACTCCCTGTGACCCAAGCCTTCAGGCAAATCAATTGCGTCATTCAGAAGCAAAGTGAAGCCGCAAATCTTAGCTGCTGACATGCCGGAAGCAAGCTCCTCATCCGAAGGATTGCCCTTGGTGATAACAAATAGCCCTCCATCCTTCAGGTACGGAGCCGCATACTCAACAAGAATCGGTAGAGGGGCCAGTGCGCGGGCGGTTACAACGGAGAACTGCTTCTTATGGCTTCGAGCATATTCTTCAAGACGATCATGAACCGCATGAGCATGTTTCAATCCAAGAGCATGGACAAAGGAATTAACCGCATCAACCTTCTTGCCAACAGAGTCAATATAAGTAGCTTTACGATGCGTGGTTATGGTTAATGGAATACCAGGGAAGCCCGCACCTGTTCCCATATCGAGCAAAGCTCCCTCAGGAGCCTTATTGATATAGGGGAGCAAAACAAGTGAGTCGAGGATATGAAGTACGGCAGCATCTTCTAGGTTAAGAATACGGGTGAGATTGGTTGTCTTATTTGTTTCTAGAACCAAATCCAAATGCTGGATACATTTCCTCAGCTCAATATCAGTTACGCTCAAGGAATATTCTTTGCAATAGGAAGTTAGGCGACTCAACATCTCGTCAGCCAGCTGATCGGTAAGTACAAACAACTGAAGCTCCTTTCTGACAAAAATCAGCGTATCGAGAACTTTTGACAAAAAAAGGGGACGTGGAAACCACGTCCCCCTAGCATAAGCTCGAGTAGATTATCGAGCAACAATCACCACATGGCGATCAGGGTCAGAACCCTCAGAATGAGTATCGACTGCATCGTTGCCACGAAGTGCAATGTGAACCAGTCGGCGCTCGTAGGCATTCATGGGCGGAAGCGAAACACTCTTATGAGTGCGGATGGCACGCTCGGCAGCAGACTGAGCCATGGAGGCGACCTTATCCTGACGGCGACTCTTGTATCCCTCGACGTCCACTACAACCGGATACCTAAAGCCAAGCTTGCGGCTCACCAGCAAAGAGAACATAACCTGAAGAGCATCAAGAGTGCGACCATGACGGCCAATGAGAACAGCAAGGTCGGGAGCCGTTACATCCAAAATCAGCTCACCCTCGTCGCCCTCATACTCATCGATAGGAGAGTTGACGGCATCGAAGTGCGAAAGGATGGAACGCAGGATGGAAATCGCAACATCGGCAATGGTGTCGAGCTCCTCATCGGTCAGCTCTTCACCAGCCTTGTAGCGCTGTGCAATCTCGGGATAATCGCCCGCGACCTGCGGGGCAACCTCCTCAAGCATATCCTCGATGATCTCTTCAGACATAACGTACTCCAAAAGTTAGGTACCTAAATAAGATTGATATCCCACTACTTCTTCTTGTGCGGGCGCGGCTTCTTCTCGCGACGAGTGACCTCAACCTGCAGCGGAGCGTTCTTAAGACGCTCCTCCTCATCGGCCTTCGCCTTGTCGATGACCTTCTGCGTCACAAAAATCTGCTGGATAACCTGCCAAGCAGACGAGACGTCGTAGTACAGCAGAACACCAACGGGAAGGCTCCAGCCCATCCAAAGCATCATGACCGTCATGACAACGGCCATCATACGCATGCTCTGAGCCTGCTGGCCGGTCTGGTTGCGCGACATATAGAGCTGCGGAATCAGGGTCAGGACGGCAAACAGGATCAGGCAAACCAGCGCAGGCAGTGCAACCATAAAGCCATCGGCAAAGGAAGCGCTCGGCGTGGTGGTCAGGTCGGGCAGGATGTTGAAGAACGAGAACGTGCCGTTGTTAAAGTACTGCGGCAGGTTGCGCAGCAATGTAAACAGGGCGAACAGGATAGGCATCTGAATCAGCAGCGGCAGACAGCCAGCCATGGGGTTGAACTTGTTCTCGCTGTAGAACTTCTGCATCTCCTCGGCCTGACGCTGGGGATCGTCGGCATAGCGCTCCTGGATCTCGAGCATCTTGGGCTGCAGCACCTGCATGCGAGCCGTCGACTTGGTCGACTTGAGCATAAGCGGCGTCAGCAGCAGACGGATGATGACCACCAGGATGATGATGGACAGGCCCCAGTCGACCGCAAAGGTCTGGATGAGCTTGAGCAGCTCGAAAAGGATGTTAACGATCCAATCCCACATGTAAGTTTTCCTCCGATAGCGAGTGCCCGCTAGGGCACAGGGTCATAACCGCCGACGTGCAGGGGATTGCAGCGAGCGATGCGCCTCACGGCAAGCCAGCAGCCTCTCAAAACACCGTGCTTCTCAATCGCCTGGATGGCGTATTGCGAGCACGTTGGGTAATAAATGCAGGCGTCAGGCAATAAGGGCGAAATAACCTGTTGATATATGCGAATAGGAGCGATGGCAACACGTCGCAAAACGTGATTGCTCATCGCTCCTCCCCGGCAACGCCGGCGCGCTTCATAAGCGAACGCAACGCCTTGTCCATCTCCTGCGGCGAGGAAACCCTCGTCTTGGGAGTTGCAAACAAGATGATGTCATAACCCGCAACGGGAAATCCGCAGCTGCGGGCGGCCTCGCGCATCACACGCTTAGATCGGTTGCGCACGACGGCACAACCGAGTCGCTTAGCACCAACGAAGGCGACCCTTCCGGAGTCGCCTTCGCCAACCGATTCACATATGGTCATTCGAATCAGAGGGTGATTGAAACGACGCCCCTGACTGAACACATGCTCGAAATCTTGCCGAGACTTAATAGTCTTCATGCGAGATGTGTGTATCGCTGCTAGACAGTGAGACGCTTGCGGCCCTTGGCGCGACGACGGGCGAGCACGGCACGACCACCCTTAGTGGCCATACGGGCACGGAAGCCATGGGTCTTGGCACGCTTACGCTTATTAGGCTGATACGTACGCTTCATCTTAAGTTCCTCCTGCTGCATTTCGAGTGTCCGCGGGGACGCGGACGCAGATATAGACACGTGAGCTTGAAGATTGTAGGGAAATCAATGTTCAAATGTCAAGAAATCAAAGGTAAAAGGTTGCGCAGTTCACACGGTTCCCCCATAAGCCAAGCTCGATTTAGCGGTGCATGGCAACTTTTCATGATATTTCATCGAGTTTTCAACAGGTCATGTTGGCAATGTTGAGAACTTTTCGTCCGTTTTCCAAAGTTTTCAACAGGTTTTGAAAGTTTGTCGAAAGATGAGAAACATTGCACGGTGAGCTACTATTTGTTCGAAACCTTTTGGAAGATTGCGAGCGGCATGTCTGACGACTTTTACACCATGGTCGATTCCGGAGACCCGGCACCCGACAACGAGCACATCACCGGCGTGCGCGAAGAGCGTGACGAAGGTGAACAGACGACAACGCAGGCGCCAAAAGCCATGTACGCCGCGCGCATCGCCGTCTATGACGACATGCTGTCGACACCGCGTGTGATCGTCATCGATCCGCAAGATGTCCGCACGTATTTGGAAGAGACGACCAACACCGTCTACCAGTGCATGAAAGAACAAGGTGGCCATATCTCGCTCATGGTCATCCGCGAGATTGTCGAAAACTTTATCCACGCACACTTTGCAGAGCCCATCATCTCGATTCTGGACGGCGGAGACACCATCCGCTTTGCTGACCAAGGACCCGGCATCGACGACAAGGAACGCGCTTTCGACTTTGGCGTTACCAGCGCAAACAGCAAGATGAAGCGCTATATCCGTGGAACCGGAGCAGGGTTTCCCATGGTGCAGGAGTATTTGGAAAACGCCGGCGGTGCCGTATCCATCGAGGACAACATGGGCAACGGCACCGTGGTTACGGTAAGCCTGAACCCTAAACGCGTGCAGGAAATCGAGCGTGCCGGCGGACGCGGTGCTGCCGTGCGGCCCGAGACGGAGCAGCCCACATATCCCCTGCCGGGAGCTTTTGCGCAGCAGCCCATGGCAACGCAGCAGATGCAGCCCCCCGTGGGGCAGATGCAGCAGCCCGGAATGCTTCCCACACAAGAGCCCCAGGCGGCATCTATGTCGATGACGCCAAACATGCTAGAGGCCATGCCGCTGGCAGATCAGGATGCAGCAGCAATGCAGCAGGCGACGGGGGCACCGGGTGGCCAGCAAATGGGCTATCAGCCGTACCAACGGGGATATCCATATCAGCAGATGCCGCCACTGGGGTATGGCCAGCAGTTCCCGCAGCAGTACCAGCAGGGATATCAGCAGCCGTACCAGCAGATGCCGCAGCAGCAGTACAACCCCTGGGCCCAACAGATGCCTCTGCAGCCTTACCAACAGTGGCCTCAAAGTTTTCAACAGCAAATGCCGCCGATGCAGAGTTCTCAACAACCAGCAGCTCAAATGATGTATCCTAATGCAGCAAATCAGTATGCGCAGCCACAACCGGACGTGTTCGTAAGCGATCGCGGCAACGCCGCGCTGGGCTATCTGGCGCAAAATCAAGCGTGCGGTGCAACCGATCTGGCGAGGGCGTTTGGAAACTCGGCCCCCACTTGGTCACGCACGCTCAATGACTTGGCGCAGGCCGGCTTGGTCATCAAGCATGGCCAGAAATACCATCTGACCGAACTCGGCGCCGCTCGCGTGCGAGCTCAGAGCTAAAGAACGGGAGAGACAGTGGACGAGGAAGCAAGCATCATCCTGGGGGATGCCATCGCCTTTTGCCAGCGCGACGGCCAAGATGCACGCCTCATCAACATGCTGGGGCAATCGCGGGCCATAAGCCTGACCGAAGATACGCTCACGATCGAGGCCCCCTCGCGCTTTGCCATCGCGCAGCTCAAAAAGCATCAGCCGACTATTGAGGCCTATCTGGAAGAAATCGCCTTTGCACCGATCGCGCTCGACATCGTGGCACCGCAAGGCGCCGCAACGGAATCCGCTGCCGCGACGGCGCCCGCCACGGCTCCCGCCGCTTCCCCGGCGGCACCGACCTCCGCAGGCGACGTGCCGACAATCGAGCACCAGCACAGCGATGTTTCCCGTGAAACCATGGCACCGTTGCCGACCGCGGCGGCGACGTCAACGAACGCACCCGTCACGCACATGCCTATCGCTCACGACGCAGCGGCGGGCGCGGATTCGGGCATTGCAATCAAGAACACGCTCTCGGCCGATGATTTTCGTCGCATGATGAACCAGATGAAGGGCGGAGTGCCGACTAAATCCACGCAAGCTGCGACCCCCGCTTCACCCATACCGGCGCCGACCGTGCCGGCCGAGCAGAATACGGATGGAGCCCCGCTCGCCGCGAACTCAAAATTTACCTTTGAGAACTTTGTCTACGGCCCCGAAAACAGCCATGCCTATCGCTCGGCACTCAAGTTTGCCGCCCTCGCGGACGAGCGCGGCACATGCACATCACTGTTCATCTACGGCAAATCGGGCCTGGGCAAGACGCACCTGCTGCTTGCCATCAAAAACGAGCTCGCCGAGAAGTCGCCCGAGATCAAGGTCAAGTATGCCAACTCCCAGGCATATCTGGACGACCTGATGACCGAGTTCGACCGCCAAAAGAAGAGCAACGCCCCCATCATGCAGGCGTACCACGGCGTGGACGTGCTCATCATCGATGACATCCAAAACATCATCGGCAAGCGCGCGAGCGTGGACTACTTTTTCCAGCTCATGGACGAGTTCATCCGCAACAACAAGAAGGTCGTCATCGCGGCAGACCGCGCCCCCAAGGACCTAAGCATGGACGAGCGTCTGACCAGCCGCTTCAACGCCGGCATGCTCTGCCTGGTTGCAGAGCCCAGCTACGAGATGAAATACAAGATCTTGCAGCGCTATTACGAGAACACCATCGTCGCCGCCCCCGAGGCAGGCGACGACTCGCTGCTGGCGGCCTATGGGGGCGACGGCGGGCACCTGACCGACGAACACTTTAAACACATGGCCGAGGTCTCGGGCACCAACATCCGCGAACTCGAGAGCTTTTGCGAGCGCTGCGCCGGCGAGGCGGGTGACCGCGAGCGCGAGGGCGGGGAGCTCACCTTTGACGATATCGACGCCATCGCCAGCCAGTACTTCGACACATCGGCCAAAAAGATCAACGTCCAGACGGTTCAGTCCGTCATCGAAGAGCAGTACGGCGTGACACACGAGGAGCTCATCGGCCCGCGTCGCAACGCCAATATCGCCAAAGCGCGCCATATCGCTATCTACCTGGCCATCGAGATGTGCGAAATGACGACCACGGCGGTGGGCGCCGAATTTGGCAACCGCAACCACTCGACCGTCAGCACGAGCTACAAAAAGGTCCAGAAGATGATCCAGGAAGACCGCACCGTCACCGAAGACCTCAAGTCACTGCGCGATAAAATTACACTGCGCTCGTAGGGAAATAGAGACACCTGTTGAAAACTTGTCGAAACCACGGGCATAAGGTGTTTAAAACCCAACCCGCGGTGATGAAAAGTTTTGCGCAGGTTTTGAACGTGGAAAACCACCCCCGTTGCACACAGGTTGCTGTCGATTCTCTTTCTGGGTCTGACCTGCGTCTTTGGGAGTAATCAACAGTTTCGTCAGTGCTATTACTATTATTAAGATATTTATATCTATAGAAAGGTATTAAAAGATGAAGTTCACCGTCAGCCAGAGCTCGCTTACACAAGCCATCGGCGTCGTTATGAAGGGCGTCGCTTCGGCATCCACCCTTCCCATCCTGTCGGGCGTGCTCGTCAAGGCGCAAGACGGCATCTTGGAATTCCAGACCTCTAACTACACCATCTCGATCCGTCATCGCATCGCGGCACATGTCGAAGAAGGGGGCGAGATGGTTATCCCTTGTAAGATGCTCTCCAATATCACCAAGACCCTCCCCGATGCCCCGGTCACCTTTGAGCTGTCCGAGCGCCAGGTGCTGATTGGTTGTGAGAAGAGCTCTTTCCGCCTGAACACGCTCGATGCCAATGACTTCCCCGAGTTTCCGGCCTATGCCATCGAGAGCGCCGTGGAACTGCCGACCGATATCTTGTCCGAAATGGTCGGCCGCGTGTGGCGCGTCACCTCGACTGACAAGGCCCGCCCCATCCTGGGTGGCGTGCACATGAAGGTCGAGAACAACACCGTGCGCCTGGTGGCGACCGATTCCTTCCGCTTGGCCGTGTGCGATACGCAGGTCGAGACCTCAACCCTCGAGGGCTCCTTTGAACTCAACGTTCCGGCCGACGCCTTTAACGACGCGCTGAACATCATGGCCAGCCAGGCGACCATCATGATCGGGGCTACCGACACCCAGGTCGTCTTTGAGGCCGGCAACACCACCTACGTGTCGCGCCGCATCGAGGGCGTGTACCCCAACTACAAGCAGCTCATCCCCGATTCGTGCGTGACGAGCGTCAAGATCGACGTCGCCGCCTTTAACGCCGCCCTCAAGCGCGTGGCCGTTATCGCGAGCGCCAACCCCGCCGTCAAGTTCGAGATTGATGTCGAGAACGGGCAGATGGGCCTGTCCTCCATTTCCAATGACCAGGACCTTGCGCAGGAGACGATCGATGTCGAGGCCGAGGGCGAGTCGGGTACCATCGCCTTCAACTACCACTACATCTTCGGCTGCCTCAATGCCCTGTCCAAGGAGAAGGAGATCACGCTGGAGCTCAAGAGCTACTCGCAAGCGGGCATCTTCAAGTCCTACGACAAGATCAACTACCTGTACCTGGTCATGCCGGTCCGCATCTAGCGCTGCGCTATGACCATGTTCGCCCGCGATCTTTCCGTCGCGCACTACCGCAGCTTCGATAGCTATCGCCTTGCCTTGGACGAGGGCGTGACGATACTTGCGGGACCCAACGCGGCGGGAAAGACCAATCTCATAGAGGCGCTGCAGCTGCTGACGAGCGGCGCCTCGTTTAGGCATCCGACCGCAGCCGAGCTCGTCCGTGACGGCGTGGGATCGTGCAAGGTCGAGCTGAGGCTCGAGGGCGACGGCCGCGTGCTTGATATGGGATTGAACGCGGAGGACGGTAAGCGCTCGTTTAGCCGCAACGGCAAGAGATGTTCTGCCGCCGGTGTGCGCGGGGTTCTGCCGAGCGTGCTGTTTTGCCCCGACCATCTGGACATGGTTAAACGAGGCGCCAGTGTGCGCCGCGCTGCCCTCGATGACTTTGGCATGCAACTGAGCGCACGCTATGCCGATCTTGCGAGCACCTATGGGCGCTGCGTGACCCAGCGTAACGCCTTGCTCAAGGAGACCTGGTGCTGCCGCGAGATGCTCGGCGCGTGGAACGATTCGATTGCCCGCGCGGGCTCGGCTCTGCTTGTGCACCGGTTGGCCCTGCTCGACCGGCTGGCGGGCCATGTGCACACTGCCTACGGGCAAGTGGCATCCGGTGAGGCTGCCAACGTGACCTATACGTCCACGCTGGGGGATTTGCCCCAGGTCGAGGATCGCGAAGAACTGAAGGGCTGGGCGTACGAGCGCATGCTGGCTGCCCTTGATGAGCACGCCGACGAGGAAATTCGCCGCGGCGTGACGTTGGTGGGACCGCATCGCGATGAGATTGAGTTTACCGTGGCGGGTCGCTCCGCCCGTTCATTTGCCAGCCAAGGTCAGCAGCGAACGTTGGTTCTGGCCTGGAAGGTGGCGGAGGTGGCCGTGGCTCGCGATGTCCTGGGCACCGCCCCACTGCTGCTTTTGGACGACGTGATGAGCGAACTCGACGGCGAGCGCCGCGGTGCTTTTCTGCGGCTGATCGGCGATGATATCCAGACGGTCATAACCACGACCAACCTGGGGTACTTTACCGATGACCTGCTTGATCGAGCCAAGGTGGTGAGCATGGGTGAGACGTGCTAATTACGAGCGCGAGAGCGAAACGGTCGCCTTCAGTGGCTTTTTGAACGCAGAGCGCCAACGCATCCTGGCGGCTGCGACCCCTGAGCGCCGTGCGCAGATGGAGGCTGCCGAGGAGTCGCGCGCGGTCTATCGCGCGTGGAACGCGGTGTGCTCGGGCACGCGCGAGGGGCGGCATGTGACGGGGCTGCGTTACCTGCCCGAGTCCAATGAACTGCTGGTGTATCTCGACTCGCCCTCGTGGACGCAGGAAATGACGCTGTTGCGCGAGATCATCCGCGCGCGCATGGAGCGCGCCGGTGCGCATGTGGACGGCCTGGTGTTCAAAACCACCGCACCCGGTCACACGCCGCCCGCCGCCAAGGAGCGCCTGCGCCCGCCGACGACAGAGCGCCCGCCGGCCCCGCATGCCGACCTCAGCGATGCCGAGCGCACCGAGATTGAGTGCCAAGTGGCGCCCATCGAAGACCAAAAACTGCGCGAGGCCCTCGAGAACGCCATGAGAGCCAGTGCCGAGTGGGCCAAGGGCGTGCAAAGCAAAAAAGAGCCTTAAATCGCATCTGGTGGCCTTGTAGAGCCAAATACCCTCGTTCCCGAGGGTATTTTTTTACGATAAACTAGTAAGGCTGTACACATTTTCTTGACTGAAGGAGGACGTGTGGCAAACGAAAACGATTACGATGGC
Organism: Collinsella aerofaciens; assembly: GCA_036299165.1. GTDB lineage: Bacteria > Actinomycetota > Coriobacteriia > Coriobacteriales > Coriobacteriaceae > Collinsella > Collinsella aerofaciens_BM. The sequence goes on from JAXJHR010000030.1 coordinate 35,645, forward strand.
GGCGAGATTAAGATTCTCGAAGGTCTCGAGGCCGTTCGTAAGCGCCCGGGCATGTATATCGGCTCGACGAGCGCCAGCGGTCTGCATCACCTGGTGTGGGAGATCGTTGACAACTCCGTCGACGAGGCCATGGCCGGTTTCTGCACCGAGATCCAGGTGACGGTCCACGCCGACAACTCCATCACGGTCGTCGACAACGGGCGCGGCATCCCCGTCGACGAGCACCCTGTTAAAAAGATCCCGACGCTCGAGGTCGTCATGACGATCTTGCACGCCGGCGGTAAGTTCGATAACTCGGCCTATAAGGTTTCGGGCGGCCTGCACGGCGTTGGTATCTCCGTCGTCAACGCACTGTCCAAGCGCGTGGTCGTTCAGGTTCGTCGCGACGGCAACACCTACGAGATGGAGTTCTCGCGCGGCAAGACCGTTAAGAAGATGGAGGTCGTGGGCACCTCGGATTCGACGGGCACCACCGTCACCTTCTGGCCCGACGACGAGATCTTCGAGACCTGCATCTACGATTTCGATACGCTGCACAACCGTCTGCAGGAGACGGCGTTCCTCAATAAGAACCTCAAAATCGTGCTGACCGACGAGCGCGAGGCGACTCCCCATGTGGAGGAGTTTTGCTACGAGGGCGGCATCATCGACTTCGTCAAGTTCCTCAACGAGGGCAAGGACGTCCCCGAGGCCTTTAAGGAGCCCATCTACATCGAGGGCAAATCGGACCCGGACGCGCCTGTGACCAAGATGGGCGAGGTCGAGGTTTCCCTGCAGTGGAATAGCGGTTACGGCGAGAACGTCATGTCGTTTGCCAACGACATCTACACCCCCGAGGGCGGCATGCACCTTGAGGGCTTCCGCACCGCGCTCACCCGTGTGATCAACGACTACGCGCGCAAACAGAACCTGCTCAAGGAAAAAGACGCCAACCTGACCGGCGACGATGTGCGCGAGGGCCTTTCGGCCGTTATCTCGGTCAAGCTGCCCGACCCGCAATTTGAGGGCCAGACCAAGGCCAAGCTCGGCAGCTCCTATATGCGCGCGCTGACGCTCAAGATCGTGACCGACGGCCTCGCCGATTACCTCGAGGAGCATCCCAAGCCCGCTCGCGAGATCGTCAAGAAGGCCCAGCAGGCATGCAAGGCCCGCAACGCCGCCCGCAAGGCGCGCGAAGCGACCCGTCGCAAGAGCCTGCTCGAGACGGCGTCCCTGCCCGGTAAGCTCGCCGACTGCTCGGTGCGCGATGCCGAGCTGACCGAGCTCTTCATCGTAGAGGGTGACTCGGCAGGCGGTTCAGCCAAGGACGGCCGTCGCCGAGACATCCAGGCGATTCTGCCCCTGCGCGGCAAGATTTTGAACGTCGAACGCGTTGGTGACCATCGCGCGTTCTCGAGTGACACCATCCAGTCATTGATTACCGCGATCGGCTGCGGCGTCACGACGAGTGCCGGCGACGGCGGCGACTTCGATATCACCAAGGCGCGCTACCACAAGATCATCATCATGACCGATGCAGACGTCGACGGCGCGCATATCCGCATCCTGCTGCTGACGTTCTTCTACAAGTACATGCGTCCGCTGATCGATGCCGGCTACGTCTATGTTGCCTGCCCGCCCATCTTTGGCATTAAGGTGCGCAACAAGATCCACTACGTGTATCCCAACGGCCGCCAGCCCGAAGACGAGATCCTGCGCGACACCATCCAGAGCCTGGGCCTGAACCCCGACGATAACGACGAGGACGGCAAGGCCAAGGACGGCAAGATCACCAAAAAGCGCAAGGGCTATACCGTCCAGCGCTACAAGGGCCTGGGCGAGATGGACCCCAAGCAGCTTGCCTCGACGACGATGGACCCCAAGACCCGCATCCTGCAGCGCGTGTCGATCGAGGACGCCGTGGTGGCAGACCGCGCCGTGCGCGAGCTGATGGGTTCCGAGGTCGGCTATCGCCGCGAGTACATTGAAAAACATGCGCATGATGCGCGTTTCCTTGACGCTTAAGAGGAGGTAACGTGGCAGACGATATCAACAATAACGAGGGTATGGACGAGGCCGGCGATGCCGGTATGCCCGATGATCTGAAGCGCCTGCTTGCCCGTGCTGAGCAGGGCGAGGACGGCGATCCGGACGCCTATAACCCCGATGCCGATGATGATGAGGAAGAAGACGACGCCGAGCTCGAGGAGAGCTTTGGCGAAGTCGATCGCGGCGCCTCGGCCGGCGAGGATATCAACGGCGGCCAGCTCCAGATTTCGGAGTTCGGTCGCGAGATGAAGCAGTCGTTCATTGAGTATTCGATGTCGGTTATCACAGCGCGCGCCCTGCCGGACGTGCGCGACGGCTTAAAGCCGGTGCACCGCCGCATTCTGTACGCGATGAACGAGAGCGGCATCTACCCCAACCGCCCGCACAAGAAGTCAGCTTGGACGGTCGGCGAAGTTATCGGTAAGTACCATCCGCACGGTGACTCCGCGGTCTACGAGGCCATGGTCCGCCTGGCACAGTGGTTCTCCATGCGCACGCCGCTCATCGACGGTCACGGCAACTTCGGTAACATCGACGGCGACGGCGCGGCAGCCATGCGTTACACCGAGAGCCGCCTGGCAAAGCCCGCCATGGAACTGCTGCGTGACTTGCAGAAGGATACCGTCGACTGGCAGCCCAACTACGACGAATCACTCGCCGAGCCCGTGGCGCTGCCTGCGCGCTTCCCCAACCTGCTGGTCAACGGCAGCCAGGGCATCGCCGTCGGCATGGCCACCAACATCGCTCCGCATAACCTCACCGAGGCGATCGAGGCCACCTGCTACCTGATCGACAACCCCGACGCCACCGTCGACGAGCTCATGCAGATCATGCCCGGTCCGGACTTCCCCACCGGCGCCATCATCATGGGCAGCGCCGGCATTAAGCAGAGCTACGAGACCGGCCGCGGCTCCATTACCGTGCGCGCCAAGGCACACGTTGAGTCCACCAAGACCGGTCGCAGCCGCCTGGTCTTCACCGAGATTCCCTACATGGTCAACAAGGGCACCCTGCAGGAGAAGATTGCCCAGCTCGTCAACGACAAGCGCATCGAGGGCATCTCGGATATGCGCGATGAGTCCAACCAGAAGGGCATCCGTCTGGTCATCGAGCTCAAGAAGGGCGTCATTCCGCAGGTCGTGCTCAACAATCTGTATAAGTACACCTCGCTGCAGACGACCTTTGGCGCCAACAACCTGGCACTCGTCAACGGCGTTCCCAAATGCCTGAGCCTGCGCGAGATGCTGCAGCACTACATCGACCACCAGGTCGACGTCGTCACTCGCCGCACCCGCTTTGACCTCAAGAAGGCCCAGGCCCGCGCGCATATCCTTGAGGGCTACTTGATGGCTCTCGACCATATCGACGAGGTCATTAGCATCATCCGCTCCTCGCAGACCGACTCCGAGGCCAGCAGTCGCTTGATCGAGCGCTTTGGCTTTACGCCCGAGCAGACCACGGCCATCCTCGAGATGAAGTTGCGCCGCCTGACCGGCCTGGAGCGCGACAAGATTCAGGAAGAGTTGGACGGCCTGCGCCGCGCCATCGCCTACTACGAGGACCTGCTGGCGCATGAGGAGAAGATCCTGGGCGTCATCAAGGAAGAGATGCGCGAGATCTCCAAGAAGTTCGGCGATAAGCGCCGCACCGAGATCAGCCAGGTCGAGAAGGACCTGGATGTCGAGGACCTCATCGCCGACGAGGATATGGTCGTGACCATCACCCACACCGGCTACGTTAAGCGTATCCCGGTTGCCGCCTACCGCGCCCAAAAGCGCGGCGGCAAGGGCGTGTCGGGCGTCAACCTCAAAGAGGACGATGTCATCGATGAGATGTTCATCGCGTCCACGCACGAGTACGTGCTGTTCTTCTCGAGCAAGGGCAAGGTCTATCGCCTGAAGGTGCACGAGCTGCCGGTAGGTACGCGCCAGGCACGCGGTACCGCGATCGTCAACCTGCTGCCCTTCGAGGAGGGCGAGAAGATCGCGAGCGTCATCAGCTGCCGCGAGTTCCCGGCCGACGAGTACCTGATGTTTGCCACCAAGAGCGGTATGGTCAAGAAGACCGTGATGAGCGCATATGACCGCAGCCGTCGCGACGGCCTAATCGCTATCAACCTGCGCGACGACGACGCGCTGTTGAACGTGCGCCGCGTGCGCGAGGGCGACAAGATTATCCTGGCCACCACCGCGGGCAAGGCGATCATGTTCTCCGAGGAGCAGGTGCGCGCCACCGGCCGCGATACCAGCGGCGTTCGCGGTATCGGTATGAAGGACGGCGTGAGCGTTCTGGGCATGGAAGTCACTAACGGCAACGGTGATCTGTTCGTCATCACCGAGCGCGGCTACGGCAAGCGCACGCCGGTTGCGGACTACCCGGAGCAGAATCGCGGCGGCCAGGGCGTCTACACCATCCAAATGACCGAGCGTAAGGGTAACCTCGCGGCCATGAAGACGGTGGGCCCGCAGCACGAGCTGTTCATCGTGACGGAGGGCGCGACGGTCATTCGCGTCAAGACCGACGAAATCAGCCAGACTGGCCGCGCCACCCAGGGCGTCAAGATGATGACCGTCGACGACAACGACCGCGTATGCGCTGTCGCCCGCATGACGGCAGCCAAGGAAAAGCCCGAAGGCGAAGCCACAGAAAACGGCTCTGCTTCCGAAGAAACCCCTGTCGATCTAGGCGACGGCAACGACATGCCAGAAGATCTCCTCGACGAGTAAGAGGCCCTGGCTGGTAGAAAATATCAGACCCCATATATCGGCGGTCGGCGCACTGCGCGCCGACCGCTTTTTTGAAAACCTTGGGACTCGTGTTCGCCCCGGTCGCACGGCGGCATGTGAAGTCGATCGCGAGTTCCGCACGAGCCAGAGAGCACTTAATGTGCTCTCTGTGCGAGTCAGGACTGTCCGAGTAGGCGACTTCACATGCCGCCGTGCGACCGGGGCGAACACCCTTCAAAGATTTTCAAAAAAAGTTGTTGACGCGCGCGTAACGACTCGTCTAATATATCCCTTGCGCGATGGACCTGTAGCTCAGTTGGTTAGAGCGTCCGGCTGATAACCGGGAGGTCACAAGTTCGAATCTTGTCAGGTCCACCACTTTCTTTCGCAATAAACACCCCAGCGAGAGCCGAGTCGCCGCTGGGGTGTTTATTACTGTCTCCGTGGGGGTTTAGCTCAGCTGGGAGAGCGCGGGCTTTGCAAGCCTGAGGTCAGGGGTTCGATCCCCCTAACCTCCACCATGATGGACCTGTAGCTCAGTTGGTTAGAGCGTCCGGCTGATAACCGGGAGGTCACAAGTTCGAATCTTGTCAGGTCCACCATCAAAACTGTGAAGAGCCCTGGGGCGTTGCCTCGGGGCTTTTTTCTTGTCTGCGATAAATCTCATTTTGGTTTTGTGTGCTGTGCGAAAGATTGGGTAGTATAGCTATTCAATGCGGCGGGCTGCCGCGTGTTAACCGCTACGTACCGGAGGTGTTCCATGGTTCGTGTCGACATAGAGACCATCGTCATGGCCGCCGGTCCCGTGCCATCGCTTATTGTGCTTCGTGAGCGCAGCAGCAAATCGGACTCGCCCGCGCCGCTGCGTTCCCTTTCCATTCAGACTGGTTCGTTTGAAGCTGCTGCCATTAGCCGTGGCATCGATAGCGGCCGCGCCGAGCGCCCGATTACCCATGACCTGTTGCTCGATACCGTTGACGCCCTGGGCGCCAAGCTCGAGCGCATCGAGATCGTTCGCGCCGAGCCGCCGGTGTTCTACGCGACGATCGTCGTACTGGTCGATGGTGACGAGCGCAAGATCGATGCCCGTCCCAGTGATGCCATTGCCCTTGCCGTGCGCAGCAATGCCCCCATGTTCGTGGAGGACGACATCATGAATCGCCTGGGCACCGTTTCTGCCCATGCCGAGGAAGTTGACGACGAGCAGGAGTTCGAGAAGTTCGACGAGTTCGTCCATACGCTCTCCCCCGATGACTTCTAAATGCGTGACGTCCAGGTTGCGGAGCGTTCGCTGATGGCCGGCGGTATGTCGGCTGAGGCGGCGACCATTGCGCGTGAGGCCCAGATGCGCTCGGAGGCTTCTGAGGCGGCTCGCATTGCCTATGTGACGCAGGCCCGCACGCTTCGCGAGCGCCGCGGCTCGTTTATCAAGATGGTTGTCGTCTCTGCCCTTGTCGCGGCAATCTGCTCGCGCCTTCGTGGTACAGTTGGTGCGCTTGGGTTTTCGATCTCTACGGGCCTCGTGATCTGGGGTGTGGTCGATGCGGTAATGCTGACCAGTCAGATCAAGGTGCTCGACAAGCGCGCGGCGGACATGATGCGCGCCCGCGACGCTGCCGCCAAGATCGCCGCCGAGGCACAAGAACTGTAACGACGCCAGACTCGATGGGAAGGTCTAAAGATGGCACAGGATATGCAGGACGCCGGTAACGTCTCCGCCGAGCTCGACGCCATGGTGTGTGACCTGATTGGTGCGTTCTTGGACGACCTTGCCGCCGGCGAGAATCCGGGCGTAGTTGTGGCGATTGAGGACGCTGCTTCCAACCGATATCTGGCGGCGCTCGACGAGGACGGCGAAGAGGCGTGCCTGGAGGCGGCCACCAACTTTATTTCCGAGCACAAGATGGGTCTTAAGGACGAGGGCCTGGGCCGCATTGCCCGCTATGCCATCGGCTACACCGGTTGTGTCGAGATTGACGGCGGCTACCACGATGCCCTGCTCGTAAGCTTCTTCGAAACCACGCTCGAGAGCGGTTTTTCGGCATACGTGCTGTATGAGGGCATGGGTGCCGGCGATGGTTTTATGTGGAGCGACCCTGAACCTGCAGGTGAGGAAACCCCTCTTATCTAAAATCGCTAAAATAAACGAGTTTTCGGTAAAAGGCTCAATATTCCCGCTGAGCGTTGTGTTGCTGGGCGGGTCGCATACGCGTGCCGTTTGTATATGGATAGAAGATAGGGGAACTACATGCGCGTAGACAATCTGAGGAACATCGCCATCATCGCTCACGTCGACCACGGCAAGACGACGATGGTCGACAAGCTCCTGCGTGCCACGGACGCCTTCCGTGCCAACCAGCAGGTCGAGGACCGCGTCCTGGACTCTAACGACCAGGAGCGCGAGCGCGGCATTACGATTCTCGCCAAGAACATCTCTATCGAGTACAAAGACGTTAAGATCAACGTCATCGACACCCCGGGCCACGCTGACTTTGGCGGCGAGGTCGAGCGCGTGCTGCGTATGGCTGATGGCGCCCTGCTGCTGGTCGACGCTTTTGAGGGCCCCATGCCCCAGACCCGCTTCGTGCTGCGTCACGCTATCGACACCGGCCTCAAGATCATGATCGTCATCAACAAGATCGATCGTCCGGGCGCCAACCCCGAGAAGGCCTACAACGACTGCCTGGACCTCATGGCCGACCTGGGCGCCACCGACGACCAACTTGAGTTCGCCATGGAGCACGTGGTCTACGCCAGCGCCATGAATGGCTTTGCCCGCCTTGACCCCAACGACGGCAACATGGACATGTATCCGCTGCTCGACATGATCATCGACGACATGCCCGCGCCCGAGGTTGACGAGAACGCCCCTCTGGCCATGCAGTGTGTGACTATCGACCACTCCAACTTCGTTGGTCGTATCGGCATCGGCCGCGTGTATTCCGGCACCATCCACCAAGGCGACCAGATCCTGGTTGTCAAGAACGACGGCTCCAGCGCCACCGCTACCGTCAAGCAGCTCTTTACCTTCGACTACCTGGGCCGCACCGAGTGCCAGGAAGTCGGCGCCGGCGACATCGCCGCTGTCGTGGGCATCGACCGAACCGATATCGGCGATGTCTACACCGACCCCGAGAACCCCGTCGAGCTCGAGCCCATCGAGATCGACCCGCCGACCCTGTCCATCGTCTTTGAGGCTTCGACCTCCCCGCTCGTCGGTCGCGACGGCGACATCGTGGGTGCCCGTCAGCTCAAGGAGCGCCTGTTCAACGAGGCCGAGAACAACGTGACCATGAAGATCGAGGAACTCGAGGACAAGAGCGGCGTCGAGGTCTCGGGCCGCGGCATTCTGCACCTGTCCGTTCTGATGGAGTCCATGCGCCGCGAGGGCTTTGAGTTCCAGGTCGGCCGCCCCCGCGTTCTGTTTAAGAAGGACGAGAACGGCAACAAGATGGAGCCTGTCGAGCAGGCCGTCGTCGAGTGCCCGGACGAGTACTCGGGCAAGGTCGTTGAGGTCTTTGGCACTTCCGGTGGCATCATGACGAGCATGGATACCTCGGGCATCGTGACGCACCTTGAGTTCAAGATTCCGACGCGTGGCATCATGGGCCTTAAGAACCGCATCATGAACGTCACCCACGGCGAGGGCGTGTTCTACCACACCTTCCTGGAGTACGGCCCCTATGCCGGCGAGATCGGCAACCGTCAGAACGGCGCCATGATCTCCATGACCACCGAGAAGGCCGTTGCCTACGCTCTGGGTACGCTGCAGGAGCGCGGCCAGCTGTTCGTTGAGCCGGGCACCGAGTGCTACGAGGGCATGATCGTGGGCGAGCGCAGCAAGGCCGGCGACATGGTCGTCAACATCGCCCGTACCAAGAACCTGGGCAACCAGCGTTCCTCGACCTCCGATATCTCCGTCCAGCTGGTGCCGCCCCGCACCTTCTCGCTGGAGGAGGCGCTGGAGTACATCGCCGACGATGAGCTGGTGGAGATCACTCCCAAGAACATCCGCCTGCGCAAGCGTCTGCTCAACGCCACCGACCGCAAGAAGGCTGCCGTCCGCGCCGGCCAGGTCAACAAATAAGCGCTGGGCTTTATAGCGTCTAACGAGAAAGGGTGTCGACCGCGATGGTCGGCGCCCTTTTTGGTGCAAGGGGGACAGGTTCGCTTGCACCACGGTGGGGGCGGCTATCCCCTCCGATCGGCTTTCTGGTCAAAGTTAAGTTGTTTAAACATATACATAATTCCACAGGATATAACCGCTTTGATACAAAACCGTTAACAGGTAAATATCAACTGGTATTAAATTAAAATACCTCTTTACCTGCGGTTTACATGACTGGTATCTATATTGTATTTTATGCATGTGGCATAGACGAACCGTCTTAGAAGTTGCCCCCAATGGGTTCTTGCAATGCGCTAGGTAGGTTCACGTAGATGTTGGGGTTTGTGTTCGATCCGACGATTCGCCGTATTCCACACTGTGTTGTAGGAATTAGGGGACAACTATGGACGCACACCGCTCACGGTCGCTGGGTATGGCGGCCCTGATTTTCATTTTGATTAGCCTTACCGTCGCCGTTTTTCACGGCGCCGCCCCCGTGCGCGCCGAGGACGTGACGACGCCGACGCCGATTGCGATTGATGAGACGACGGCGGACGTTGCAGTTGAGCTTTATACCATTGTCGAGAACCGTAAAGTGCCTTTGGGCAATACTGCCGTGCTTTCGACCGACACGCTCTACGGTTCGTTTAATGCGGACTTTAAGCCGGACCATAACCCGAGCGCGACGCAAAATGTTGCGGAGTACTCTCTCCCGAGCAATGTTAAGTTATTGAAGGATGAAGGCGGGCCGCTCTATGACGGTCGGGACAAAGTGGCTGGCACTTGGAAGTGCGAGAACAATAAGCTGATTTTCACTTTCGACCAAAATTGGATTAATGAGTATCCATCCGAAGTTCACGTTGCCGCTAATTTTTCATTCAAGCTGGCAGACGAGAATGTTGGCTCCGGTGACACAACGAAAGTCAATTTTCCCGGAAAGGGCGAAATCGACATTGTGACAAAAGATGGCGATGTGACGGGAACGAAAGCAGGGCAGTTCAAGCAATCCGGCGGCGAGGGAAAAGTTACCTGGACTCTCACGCTCAAGGTTGAGTCATATGCTCACGACGTCTGGATCACAGATGAGCTGGGTAGCAATTTTACATTTGTGCCTGGGTCGTTTAAGTTGAACGGTGATGCGCTCGACCAGCAAGTGAGCATTAGCGGACAGACCGGCGGACAGACCGCGCGTCTGAAACTTGGCGACTTGTCCAGGGGGACCCATACGATTACCTATGATTCGGTGTTGAATCCGAACGTATCTGTGAGCGACAAAGAGTGGATCAATCGCCTCGACGGTTCAAAAAACAATGCCTCCTGGACATGGGACCAAAACCGTGACGGCAAATTAGAGAATCCAGTCTCAGCAAATGATTTCCGCTATGACATGATCAAGAAGGATGGCGGCGAAGGAACGCCGTCCGATATTAAATGGACCGTTACGCTCAACAACGGCGATATCAAGGCCGACATGAATGGCTATAAATTTACCGATACGCTGGATGACAAACAGACTTATACGGGTGAATACGTTGTTTATAAGGGGCTTTACGGCGAGAATAAGATTGGCGGCGGCAATCTCGATGGTTCTACCGACAAGACGTTCAGCTATACGTTCTCAGGTCTATCTGACGCGGATAAGTACCAGCCCTATCGCATTGTTTATCACACCCAAATGAAAGATCAAGACTCGTATGACACGGTGAGCAACAGTGCGAGTATCTCGCGCGACAATTCCGTTTCCGGCACGGGCACCGGCACGTTTACGCCGAAGTTGGTGGGGACGCAGATTATAAAGAGACTTGTGAAAGCATCCGATGCGGCGACAACAGGTCAGGCAACCTGGAAGCTCCAGATAGCACTGGGTTCCATTGTTAATGCAATGAATCCATCAACGGTCAAGGTTTACGATACGTTTCAGACGGCCTGGAACCAAAATATCGGCCCAGACGTCGACAGCTATTCTATTAAAATCGGCGATGTCCCTTTGGAGAAGGGCGTCGATTGGTGGTTCGAAGACGGTAGTGGTTCAACGTCGTTTGGAACCAAGAAAAACTTCAACCTGTTCATTCGGATAAGCGACGAGGTGAAGAACGCGCTCAAAGATAACCCGGATGCGATAATTACTTATAAGACAAAATCTGATGCGCTTCCTGGCTGGTACTCCAATTTTGCATCAGTGGAAGTAAGTGGTACTAAATATTTCACGGACTATATCTATTACTATGTCGATGCAAACTCGACTCCTGGGGTTGAGAAACCCTCTGCGGAAACCGCTGTCTCTTGGAATGGGGATTTCGACTGGAACAAAATCGACGGGTCTAATGAGAAAGGCGCCTGGATTGTCGACTGGACGGTATACGCGAATCGCCAGAAGGGCAATAAGGGCGCAAATGGCGAGTTTGAATATTACGGCGCCGGCAAGCTAAATAACCAACCACTGAACGTCGTGGACACGCTGCCGAGCGGTATGAGCTATGTGCCGGGGTCTGCAAAATACTCACTGATCCAGAATCCGTATGACCAGAAAGAGTATAACGGTACCGCTCAGCGAGCGAAGACCGTCGCCGACAATTTACCTTTTGCGAGTGGTGGCGTCAGTGATAACAAAGGCACCGTTACCTTTTCCATCCCCACGACGGCGCTTGGCAACTATGCTGGTTACGCCAAACTTACGTATCAGACGGCGGTCAAGCGCGGCGAGCTTGACACCTCCACAAATGAGGTGAAGTTCACCAATTCTGCCCGTGCCGAGTCGGGCAATAAGGATTTCAAATCCGGTAGCGGCACCGTCACCATTAAGAACAACGTGCTGCAAAAGACCGGCGCGCAAGTCGCTAACAGCAACCGCATCAAGTACACCATCTATGTTAACGAATCGGCGGTTAACCTTAAGAGTGACAGCGACTATCTCGAGCTCTTCGATATTATGGACGCCAAATGCACGTTGGTGTCAGATTCGGTCAAAGTGTCCCAACACAACGGAGCGGGCTGGAGTTTGCTTAGCTCGAATCAATACAGTGTCGGCGCCGAGACTATTCCCGATCAATCGGGCTCGACTTGTACAAAGATGACGCTTACGGTGCCCGATAAGGAGTATCTCAAGGTTGAATACGAGGTTATTCCTGCTGGCAATACGGGCGAGCATGTTTCTTTGACTAATCAAGCGTCTCTTGAGGGCGTTTCCGAGGGCGATACCGGCTATACAGGGGACTGGGAAATTCAAGAGCTGAATGGTTCGGCTGGTGGTAGTGGTTACGGTGTCACAGTGACCAAGGTTGACTCGAGCTATATCACAAAGAAGCTGTCCGGTGCTGAGTTCACGCTCTGTGAGGTTGATATGGATTTGGCTTTGACTTCGGACCTCGCTTCTGCGAAAAGTGAATTCCAAAGAGCAACGACAGGCGACAGCGGCACGGCGACTTTCGGCACCGCTGCAAAAAGGATGGAAGCTTGTAAGCTGTATTGTCTTGAGGAGACCAGTGCACCTAGCGGCTATAACGCCATCGCTAAGCCGGTGTGGATTATGCTCAAGGGCAGCAATGAGGGCAACTATCAGGAGGCCCTTACTAAGGTGGGGGAGCTGAGGGCAAAGGGCGTCGACATTGACGCCCCAACGCCGAATACCAATATCACGGTCTATGATTCGCCCTACAGTGGCCAAGCTACGATTTCCGCCAAGAAGGTGCTCCAAGGCTCGACGCTGCAGGAAGGCCAGTTCAAATTTGTGCTCAAGGATGCTAGTGGCAAGGTTCTTCAGACCACGAAAAATGGCGCAGATGGTGACATCAACTTTGTCCTGGATTACACAAAGACGGGAACCTATACGTACTTTATCTCCGAGGTCGTCCCCGAGGGCGCCGAGAACAACGTCAAGGATCACATCACCTATGACGTAATCGAGCATAGGGTTGAGGTTGACGTGGGGAAAGGCGACAGAAAGCTTGAATCCATCGTCACCTACGACGGCACCGACCCCTCGACCCCGCCGACTTTTACCAACAGGTACTCGACCACGCTTCCTGAGGCGGGCGGTGCTGGCTTGACTATGACGTATCTGGCCGGCGCTTCGATGCTGTGTTTTGCTGCGACATGGATGCATGCTCGTCGCCATCGCGATCAAGATCGAGGTGGTCGCCGTGAGTAGGCTTTGGCGCCGCTTGTTGGCCGTGACGACGATAGTTACGGTCGCTATGCTCTCTTTTGCGATGCTGCCCGGGACGGCTCATGCTGCCGATACCGGTGCCATCACAGTGGACGGTACAGTCGCGACTCGGTATGACGCGTACCAGCTCTTTTCAGCGACCGTTGCCGACGATGACGATGCCGACCAAGAGGTAGCAACCGATGTAACGTGGGCGAATGACGCCGTTCGCCAGGCCGTTCTCCCTGTGCTTCATGATGCGGGGCTCGACAGCACGGCCTCGACGGCGCAAGCGGCTGCCGAATGGATGAATGCCGACGGGCACATGACGACCGTGCTGACGGCAAGGCTGGCCCGCGCGATACGCAATGCCGGTGCCGCTTCTGTGGCCCTTAACGCGGGTACGGCGGCCGAGCTGCCCTGCGGCTACTGGCTCATCGTCGCCGACGACGACGCCATCGACCAGGGCGAGGCCGGCACCGCGCCGATCATGGCCCTGGTGGGCGGCAGCGCCGTCGCCGTCAAGCCCAAGGCGGCGACCCCCAAGGTGGCCAAGCACGTGCTGGAGGACGGCATCGCTGCCTGGCAGAAGGCCGCCGACGCCACGGTCGCCGACGACCTGTACTGGCGCCTCTCTGCCACGGTCCCGGCGGGTCTTACCGCCTACGACACCTATACGGTGAAGTTCGTCGACACCATGAGCTCGGGGCTCAACCCCTCCAAGGTGGCCGCGAGCATGCGCGTGTACGTGGCGGCGGGCGCGGACGGCAGCTTCGACGCCGTCGCATGTGAGGGCGGTAACGCCAACTCGACGCCGGCTAAAGGGTGGACAGACATTACTTCACAGTGCAAGGTCTCGATCGAGGGCGATGCCTTCACCGTGCGTACCGGCGACCTCATTGCCGCGCTCGGCGGGGCAGACGCCTTTACCTCCGGCGCCCGCGTGGTCGCTGTCTACAATGCGCCGTTGGGGGCCAACTGCAATCGAGGCGCTGCCAAGGGCAACCCCAACGAGGTCTACCTGCGCTACCCGCGCTCTCCCTTTGCCGACCAGTCCGGCGACGCCGGCTTCACCCGCACGCCGAGCGATGACGCGTGCGCCTACACCTGGGGACTCAGTCTGATCAAGCGCTCAAGCTCGGACGATAAACCGCTCGCGGGTGCCAAACTGCGCATCATCGATGACCGCGGGCGCATCCTAACGACTGACGGCTCGTGGTCGACGGATGCCGACGCATGCGTCACCACGGGCGCGGATGGCCATGTGGAATTGAGCGGTGTGGACGCGGGTGTCTACACCGTCGAGGAGGTCGCGGCTCCCAAGGGCTACACCGCCTTTGAGGGTAAACGTACGGTGACGGTTACGGCCGAGGGCCTGGACGTTAAACAGGTGGCGGCCGCGAAGCCCAAGGTGACCGTATCGGTCGAAAGCCCCCTACGGGATGATGCCGCCGATGCCGGGACGGGTTTGATTGAACTGTTGGTGCTCAACACCCCAAGTAAAGAAGCAAGTCGAGGCTTTATGCCCTCGACGGGAGATAGAACGTTGGTGCTGGTGGCGGTTTTGGCTGCCATCGGAGTGGCGGCTATTGTTGTCGCGCTCGTCATCAAGCGGGGAGGAGGTCGCCGTGAAAAATAATTGTCCCCCCTTTTTTGTTCAATGGCGTACTGCCTCCGTAGCGAGTGACGCGCAGGTCCATCGGCCTGATGATCATTGGTTTTGAAAAAGTTACTAGAGAACCCTCCAAGAAAAGCGGGGCACTCGGTCGATGCGATCGGGTGCCCCGCTTCGTTTGTTGGTGCAAAGTAACCCGACCCCTCTGCATCATCACAAAGGTGCTTGTCCCCTTTGTGATGGTTGGTGGCTAAGCGGTGGGGAGTCCTGGCATGTTAGCCGGCTGCTGCGGCTTGAGGTGGGCGTTGCGCCAGATGATTTGGATGATGTAGCCGAGCATAAAGACAAAGGCCACACCGCTGATGAAATCGCCTACGAGGGGGATTGCCGTAAGCGTGCCCGCGGCGATGCCACCCACGGCTGCCATGGCGTAGCGGTTCTGGCTGTGTCCGACCATGCGGGCAATCGCGCACCCCGCAAAGGCACTCGACACCAACGCGATGCCGATAACGCCGCACAAGAGGGCTCCGGCAAGCGACAGACCAGCGATAGAGATAATCAGCAGTAGGACGGCGGGGACGATAGCAATCGTGCCCAGAAGACCGCTCACCCACAGGGGCATGGAGCGCTGGTGGAGCATGCCGGCGGCGCTGGCGGTCGCGCGCGGAAAGATGAGCTCGAGCAGCAGAGCGACAAAGCAGGTCGAGAGTGCCGCGGCGACGATACCGCCGATGACATCGTTAACGGTGGAAGTATCCTCGTTCTCGGTGCGGTCGATCTTGAGCGCGCCGACCTCGGCTCCCGCGGTGCGCTCGGGGTCCTCGGAGACGTGCGCGTTCACGGTGCCGGTGATGTGGGCGTTCTTGCCCAGGATGAGCCTGTCGGCCCAAACCTCGACATCGCCCTCGACGGTGCCATCGATGGTCACCGTGTCGCCCGCAAGCGCTGCCGACTTGGTAGAGCCGCGCAGGGCAACCGTCTCGCCTATCGCGTAAAAACAGTTGGCGGTGCTGTCGGAATTGAGCACGACATGCTGACCGACGACCGTGACGCTGCCATCAACCGTGGTCTTGGCAACGTCGATGGTGCGCGCCGCAAGACGAATGGCGCCGCCCACCGTGCAGTCGCGAATTGAGAGGGTATCGCCCGCGGCGATGATATCGCGGCCGATGGACGCATCGTCCAAGTTGAGGGCCTGACCTGTCCAGTACAGGTCACCCTCGACGCCAGACGGATCGACGTCATTGTCGGTCGCAAGTATGTTTCCTGCGGTGTCCGTGCCGGCGAACGACGCCGTGGGAAGTGCGGTGAGCGCGAGCGCGATGAGCGCGAATGCCATAAGCAGGCAGCGACGCATCTTGTGTGACGGCGTCGTCGCGGTTTGATTGAAAGCCATGGTTGATCCTTTTGTTAGGTGTTCGGCATATACCTAACAGGGTACCCAACGCGGGGGCGCTCTAAAAGAACCTCTCGGTTGCATTTCGAAGGGTCGTGCCGTGCTGTCTACTTTTTACGGTGCAAGAAGCGTGCGATATCTTCTTCGGTGGGGCTTTTGATGTCAAAGCGCAGCGAGAGCCAGCGCAGACCCATGGTCACGACAACGCATACGACCAGCGCGGCGACATTGCTCATGATGCCGCTCATAACGAGACACACATAGCTTGTCGATCCGGCGATGGCGGCGATGGCATAAAAGTTAGTACGTTGGAAAATGCCCGGAACCACGCCCATAAAGCCGTCGCGCAACATGCCGCCGCCCACCGCGGTGAAAAAGCCCATCATGATGCACACCGCCGGCGCAAAGCCATAAACCAGTGCTTTGTCCGCTCCAGTGGCGGCGTAGATGCCGACCGAGATGATGTCGAGCAATGGGATGAGTTTCTCGGGTTTATCGACGATTGCCGGGAATATGTAGATGATGGCTGCCGTGGCAATGGAAAGCGGGAGTGCCATCGGCTGGTTGAGGATGTAGACGTTGCCCACCTGCAACGTCATGTCGCGCAAGAGACCGCCGCCCAGACCGCAGACCACCGCGAGCGCGACCGCGCCCACCAGGTCGAGCTTGTGCTCGCGCGCAACCAGTACACCCGAGATCGATGCAGCGACAACGGCGAACATCTCGAGCCAAAACGGAATAGCGACCATGGCATCCGAGGCATGTGAGGTAATGGTCATAGCGGCGACGACGGGCAAGATGGGGTCCTTTGGATTACGGATTTGGACAATGCCCGTACATAGTACATGTTCAGCGCCGATTGCGACCCTATTGCTCGGCAAACGGTCGGGACTGGGTGGGGGCGTGGCGTTACTGGAATGCCAAGGGTCCAAAACATGTACGTCAGCCTCCAAAAACGACATTTTCCGACATCTTTGGAGGCTGACGTACATGTTTGGATTGAGCTCACAGCATGAGTGAGTTGATTTACTCACATCCGGTATATTTCCCCACTTCAACGGACATAAGAGTTGGATACCGGCTCAGAGCGAGAGGCCCTCAATGGATACCCCTGTTCTCATTTCGCATAAAACCGCATGGCTTGTCCATCATGCACCCCAGAATTTGGTTCAGTCTCTTGCGCGGCACGACTACCAGATAGGCGCACAAGGCATCTCCACCCAGCAACGTGTTGCGCGCATACGACAGGCCCTTACCGACTGCGGCATTCCGTCCGATATGCTTAAGACTATCGATATCGCGGTTGTATTCGAATTTGAGCGAATTCGTACCAAAGGCGTCGTTTGCCACATTCTTGGACAAAATCTTCCCTACGAGCATATTAACGAGTTGACGCCCGGAATCTTCATCACCGACGAAGCCTTCGCCTTCGTGCTCGCTGCCGAGTGGATGGATAGGATCGAATATCTCGAATATGGCTATGAAGTTTGCGGCGATTATCGCATGAGGCTCAATCCCGCCGACCCTTATACCGAGCAACCAGCCACCACCTCCAAGGATGAAATAACCGAACTGCTCGATCGGCACCCCGGCAAACCCGGTGCCACACGTGCACGGCTCGCGCTCAGGCACATCTACGATCGCTCGGCCTCGCCTATGGAGACCGCTTCGGCAATCGCCCTCTCGCTCCCAACAAGCGAAGGCGGCGTTGGCATCCGAGGTGTCGAACTCAACAAACCGCTCGAGATCCCTCAACGTCTCTGGCATTGCGCCAAAGCTCGAACGCTCAAAATCGATGCGCTCGTGACCTATAAGCGCAGGGCGCTCGGTATCGAATATAAGGGCGGTTTTCACGATGAGCTCGAGCGCAAGGGAGCAGATGCGGAGCGAGAGGCCGTTCTCTCCCAAATGGGATATCGAATCGTTACGCTCACTTCGGCTCAGTTCGGCAGCCAGCTCGCCTTTCACCGCGCCATGAACAACATTCGCGAAGCACTCGGCATGCCTCGCTGTACCGACACCGGGTACCAGAGAAAACAAAACGAACTACGCAAGGCACTTATCCGCAACTGGAAAAGCATACGAGACGAGGAGGCACCTTCCGAATAGCGCCGCTCCCGTGAGCTCAATCCAAACGTGTACGTCAGCCTCCAAAGATGTCGAAAAATGTCGTTTTTTGAGGCTGACGTACATGTTTGGGGAAGCGTGGGATCGAGACGTATTTCGATAACAAAAAAGCTCCCATTCTTGGGAGCTTTCTCAACCAAAATGGCGGAGGAGGAGGGATTCGAACCCTCGTGACCTTATACAGGCCAAACGGTTTTCGAGACCGCCGCATTCAACCACTCTGCCACCCCTCCGCGTGGGGTAAAAACAAAGCAGGCTCAAAGGCCTGCTTTGGAATTAACTGGCGGAGAGTCAGGGATTTGAACCCTGGAGACGCTTTTGACGCCTACACGATTTCCAATCGTGCTCCTTCGGCCACTCGGACAACTCTCCGTTAAATGCGAAAGTTAGTATACACGAGGAATCGCAAGGTGCAAGCCGAAAACTTAGCATTTTTTAAAACGCTTGGCCGCACTTGGCGTTGCAGTGGGGTTTGAGGTGCCAAAAAACGGCTTCCGACCAGCGTGGTTGATCAACTCAATTGTTCAAAAAGGGTATTCATAAGCGACTTGGCAATGAATTTAAAAATCTTTGATTGGTGCTGTGGGCCACTGGTATGCATTTTGCGACCACAGCCTTGTGCCCGTTGACCTGCGGCTTGGCTCAGCTTGTCCCCGCGGCACCGTATCTTGTCCACAAATCCGTCAAGCATTTGGTCGGCATTTGGTTGGAATGCGCATGAAACACCGTGCGAGTATGGGCATATGTGGAGGTCATGAGGTTGTAGCTGCATATTCTTGCAGCCTAGGAGGTTGAAAGATATTATTACCAAGTCTTTTCCTGCTTCAGGCGCACCTTCACGACCTGAAGCCACATTTGCCCAGAGGAGGTGACAATATGAAGGCTTATGAACTGCTGTTCTTTGTTGACCCGTCGCTCGACCCCGAGACTCGTCTCGCTGTTATGAAGCGTATCGATACCACGATCGCTGAGGGCGCTGGCAAGGTCGACTCCGTTGACGAGTGGGGCAAGCGCAAGCTCGCCTACGAGATCAACGACCTCACCGATGGTGACTACACCCTCATCAACTTCCACGCAGATCCTACCCAGATCGCCGAGCTTGATCGCGTCCTGCGCATCACCGACGCTGTGGTCCGCCACATGATCGTCCGTCGCGACGACCAGGAGTAAGACTGTCGTTTTGGACTGGGCTTGTGCCCCAAGAGGAAGTAGTGAGTTATGAGCATCAATCGAGTGAACATCACCGGTAACCTCACCCGCGATCCCGAGCTGCGCGCCACCGCCGGCGGAACCCAGGTTCTGTCCTTTGGCGTCGCCGTGAACGATCGTCGCCGCAACGCGCAGACTGGCGAGTGGGAGGACTATCCCAACTTTGTCGACTGCACCATGTTCGGCACCCGCGCCGAGGCCGTGAGCCGTTTCCTGGCAAAGGGAAACAAGGTCGCGATCGAGGGCAAGCTGCGCTACAGCTCTTGGGAGCGCGACGGCCAGCGCCGGAGCAAGCTTGAGGTCATCGTCGATGAGATCGAGTTTATGAGCTCCCGTGGTGGCCAGGGTGGCTACGACCAGGGCGGTTACGCCCCCGCAGCTTCCGCGCCCGCAGCACGTCCTGCCGCGCCGGTGGCTACGCCGCCCGCGGTCGACGTCTACGATGAGGACATCCCGTTCTAAGGGTTGTTCACCTATTTTTGAGTGAGAGGCGGCTTCGGTTCGCCGAAGTTGCCAAATGAAAGGTATTTTGACATGGCTAATGATTTTTCTGCACGTCAGCCGCGTCGTAAGTACTGCCAGTTCTGCAAGGAGAACACTGAGTTCATCGACTATAAGGACACTCAGCTTCTCCGTAAGTACATGACCGACCGTGGCAAGATCAAGCCCCGTCGCGTCACTGGCGCTTGCACGCAGCATCAGCATGACATCGCCAACGCCATCAAGCGCGCCCGCGAGATGGCTCTCCTGCCGTACACCGTCCCCGTGGTTTCCTCTCGTGGCAACCGCGACCGCGGCTAAGAAGGGAGACGCATCATGAAGGTTATTCTTCTCGATGAGATCAAGGGCAAGGGCGGCGAGGGTGACGTCGTAGAGGTCGCTCAGGGTTACGCTGAGAACTTCCTGTTCCCCAAGAAGCTCGCTGTTGCCGCCACCAAGGGCAACCTCAAGCAGCTTGACGAGCGTCGCAACAACATCGCCAAGCGCGAGGCCGTCCGTCTGGCTACCGCCAACGAGACCAAGGCTGCCTTCGAGGGCAAGACGGTCACCGTTGACGTCAAGGTCGGCGACGAGGGCATCCTCTTTGGCTCCGTTACCGCCGCTATGATCGCTGACGCCATCAAGGCTCAGCTCGGTATGGACATCGACCGCAAGCGCGTCGAGCTCGGTAAGCCCATCAAGGTTGCCGGTGCCCACACCGTTGCCATCTCGCTGTACCGCGAGATCAAGGCCGAGGTTGTCGTTCTCGTCGGCGTTACCGCCGAGGAGCTCGCTGCCGAGGCTGAGGTCGAGGAGGCCGCTGAGGTCGCCGAGGCCGAGACCGCCGAGGTCGAGACTGAGGCTGCTGCCGAGTAGCATTTGCTGCAACGCAACAATCTTGTTCTAAGAAGGGCGCTCTGGGAAACCAGGGCGCCCTTTTGTTTTTTGCGCTGAGTGAGTGTCATGGTGAACGTTGCGTCGAAGTCCTATATACAGGACCGTTCATCCGTTTGGTTCGGTGATGATTGGCGGCGCGCGGCGCGTTTTGGGACCGTAGCTGATACTATGGATGCTCGCAAGCGATATGAATAAGGATGCTCATGGCATATGACGATAGGGAGACCGGGCTGACGGTCGAGGACCGCGGCTCAAAGTTGGGTCTTCCCCAAAACCAAGATGCAGAGGCCAATGTGCTGGCCGCTATGCTGCTATCGCCCGAGGTGGTCGAAGAAGCCCAGGTCGAGCTACAGCCCGATGACTTCTACCGGCCCATTCATAAGACCATCTATACCGCGATGGTCGATATGTACAACAGCCGCATTCCCATCGACTCCATCTCGCTGATCGATTACCTGCGAAGCATCAACAAGCTCGATGCCGTGGGCGGCGAAGCGTACATTTTGGAGTTGATGGGTCAGACCCTGTCGCTCGTCAACTGGCAGCATCATGCCGCCATCGTTCGCCGCGATTCGATGCTGCGTGAGCTGATCGGCGCCACCAACGAGATCAACGCGCTGGCATATAATGCCCCCACCGACACCAAAGAGGTTGTCGAGCTGGCCGAGAGCAAGCTGCTCAAGGTTACGGCGCGCGAGGTCAAGTCGAGTTACAAGACGTTGACCGAGTTTATGGTCGAGGCCTATAACGAGGCCGAGGAAGTGTGCCAGGCCGGTGGCCAGGCTGCGGGCGTGCCCACGGGCTTCCCGTCGCTCGACCGCATGCTCATGGGCTTCCGCGAGGGTCAGCTCATCATTATCGGCGCCCGTCCTGCTGTAGGTAAGACGTCGTTCGCTCTGAACCTGGCACTTAACGCTGCCGCTGCTGGTTATACCGTCGGCTTCTTCTCGCTGGAGATGTCGGGCAAGGAAATTGCCCAGCGTCTGATTTGCGCCTACGCCATGATCTCGATCAGTGACTTCCGCATGGGCCGTATTAGCCCCGAACAGTGGGCCAATATCAACGAGGCCACGCAGACCTTGTCCAAGCTCGATATTCTGATTGACGATACGCCCGGCACCACAGTGACCGAGATTCGCGCCAAGAGCCGCCGTATGCTCCATAACAAGGAGAAGGCAATCATCATCCTGGACTACCTGCAGCTGGTGAGTCCTCCGCCGGGACGCCGCTCCGAGAGCCGTACCGTCGAGGTTTCGGAGATGTCGCGTGGTCTGAAGATCATGGCCAAGGAGCTCAAGATCCCGCTCATCGCGCTGTCGCAGCTCTCGCGTCAGGTCGAATCCCGTACCGGCAAGCGCCCGCAGCTTTCCGACCTTCGTGAATCGGGCTCCATCGAGCAGGACGCCGATATCGTCATGTTCTTGGACCGCTCCGCCGACGAGGCCGAAGCCTCGCGCGACGATCGACCCGACGAGGGCGTTACGCGTATCGTCGTGGCCAAGAACCGTTCGGGCCCGATCGGCGACGTCGACCTGATGTTCCTGCCGGCATCCACCAAGTTCTATGAGCTTGATGGGGCACATGCCGAGGAGTAGGACAGGCGCCCGTTGCACGGGTATACTGGGAATGTTTTGTGCTTCTGCGTGCCGGCATGGCGCGTAGACAGTCCATGAATGTGAGGAGTAAACATGCCGTCAACCGTTTTGGTCGGTGCCCAGTGGGGCGATGAGGGCAAGGGTAAGATCTGCGACCTGGTCGCCGGCGACTTTGATGCCGTCGTGCGCTATTCGGGCGGCAACAACGCCGGCCACACCATCGTCGTCAACGGCAAAAAGTACGGCCTGCACCAGGTGCCCTCCGGCATCATGTATTCCGACCACGTGTCGGTGATCGGTAACGGCTGCGTCGTCAACCCCAAGGTTGTCCTTGAGGAGATCGACATGTTCGAGGCCGACGGCATCACCACCAAGAACCTCAAGATTAGCGGCAACGCGCATGTCATCATGCCGTACCACATCGATCTGGATGGCGCCTTTGAGCAGAAGCTCGGCAAGAAGAACATCGGTACCACCAAGCGCGGCATTGGTCCGTGCTATCAGGACAAGATGGCCCGCATTGGCCTGCGCATGCAGGACATGCTGGACGAGACGCTGTTCCGCGACAAGTTGGAGACCGCTCTCGCCCGCGTGAACCCCGAGCTCGAGCTCATCTACAACCTGCCCACCTACACCGTGGACCAGATTTGCGACGAGTACCTGCCGATGGCCGAGCGCCTGCGTCCCTACATCACCGAGACGAGCCTGCTGCTCAACAACATGATCGATGAGGGCAAGAACCTGCTGTTTGAAGGCGCCCAGGCGACGCTGCTCGACATCGACCACGGAACCTATCCGTACGTGACGTCTTCCAACTGCACCGCCGGCGGCGCCATCACCGGCTCTGGCGTGGGCATGAAGAACGTCGACCGCGTGCTGGGCGTCATGAAGGCCTATATCACCCGCGTCGGTTCGGGCCCCATGCCCACCGAGCTTTCCTATGAGTCCGAGGCTGGCCACACGCTGACCGAGGAGGGCTATGAGTACGGCGTGACCACCGGTCGCCGTCGTCGTTGCGGCTGGTTTGACGGCCCTATCGCCAACTATGCCTCGCGCGTCAACGGCCTCACCGACATCGCCGTGACCAAGCTCGACGTGCTTTCGGCCTTCGACACCATCAAGGTGTGCGTGGCCTACGACGTCGATGGCGAGCGCTACACGAGCGTGCCCGAGCATCAGGTGCGCTTTGAGCATGCCAAGCCCATCTACGAGGAGCTCCCCGGCTGGAAGTGCGACATCACCGGTTGCCGCAGCTTTGATGAGCTGCCGCAAGAGGCTCAGGACTACGTGGCGTTTATCGAGGATCTGGCACACACCCGCGTGACGTTCATTGGCGTTGGCGCCGGTCGCGAGCAGATCATCAACCGATTCTGGAAGTAATCGGTTTATACGGTTATTGCGATATACCCCTTTGCAGCCCAGACGGGCGGCCGAGGGGTATATTTGCTTGCAAAGGGCTCGCGCGGAGCGGGCCATTCATCCATAGAGGAGGCACCCTTGAAGGCGGACACTCAAACCATCGACATCCTGTTGTTGGGCAGCGGCGGCCGCGAGCATGCTCTGGCAGCCAAGCTCGCAGCATCACCGCGCGCCGGCAAGCTCTACATCGCGCCGGGTAACGGCGGCACCGCGAGCTGCGGCGAGAACGTGGTTCTCGACGACTGCGATCCTGCGGCCGTGGCGGCGTTTGCTCAGAGCCACGGATGCGGACTCGTGGTAATTGGCCCCGAGGCTCCGCTCGTGGCGGGCGTGGCCGACGCCGTGCGCGCGGCGGGTATTCCCTGCTTTGGCCCGGGTGCCGAGGGCGCCCAGATGGAGGGCTCTAAGCTGTTCTCCAAGCAGCTCATGGAGCGTGCGGGCATTCCGACGGCAGCCTATGGTTCGTTTACCGACGAGGCTTCGGCTCTCGCCTACGTGCGCGAGCAGGGCGCCCCGCTGGTCGTCAAGGCCGACGGCCTTGCCGCGGGCAAGGGCGTTATCGTGGCGACCGAACTTGAGCAGGCCGAGGAAGCCGTACGCGAGTGCTTTGGCGGCACCTTTGGCGATGCCGGCAACACCGTGGTTATCGAGGAGATGCTGACCGGCCCCGAGTGCTCGCTGCTGGCCTTTACCGACGGCAAGACCGTGCGCCCCATGGCCACCTCGCAGGACCACAAGCGCGCGCTCGAGGGCGACAAGGGTCCCAACACCGGTGGCATGGGCGTCTACAGCCCGGTGCCCATCGTGACTGACGAGGAGCACGCCACCATGGTGAAGGTCATGGAGCAGACCGTGGCCGAGCTCGCTGCCGAGGGCATCGACTACCGCGGCTGCCTGTATGGCGGCTTTATGCTCACTCCCGCCGGCCCCAAGGTGCTGGAGTTCAACGCCCGCTTTGGTGATCCCGAGACGCAGGTCGTGCTGCCGCGCCTTAAGAACGACCTGGTCGAGGTCATGCTGGCTTGTGCCAACTGCGAGCTCGATCAGATTGAGCTCGACTGGCGTGACGAGTGGGCCGTGGCCGTTGTCCTGACGAGCGCGGGCTACCCCGGCAGCTACGAGAAGGGCAAGGTCATCACCGGTATCGCCGATGCCGAGGCCATGGAGAACGTGACCGTATACCACGCGGGCACTGCCGTGGTGGACGGTCAGCTCGTGACCAATGGTGGCCGCGTGCTTGCCGTGACCGCTCTGGGCGACACGTTCGAGAACGCTCGCAACCTTGCCTACGAGGCCTGCGAGAAGATTGATTTTGAGGGCAAGACCCTGCGTCACGACATCGGCCTGCGCGCGCTGCG
The DNA here is from genome assembly GCA_036299165.1 of Collinsella aerofaciens. Classification (GTDB taxonomy): domain Bacteria; phylum Actinomycetota; class Coriobacteriia; order Coriobacteriales; family Coriobacteriaceae; genus Collinsella; species Collinsella aerofaciens_BM. The sequence continues at coordinate 60,747 of JAXJHR010000030.1, forward strand.
CGGTCGCGACGCCTGGGATGCCTAAAATCCGAGAGGAATGAGACGGATGGACGAGAAGAACGAAGAGCTCGTGGACGCGCAGATCGTCGAAGAGGACAGCCGCATGTATGGGCACGCCGAGGGCGAGCCTGGTGGTGAGGTCGCTGACGAGCCGGCGCTGGTGTTGGGCGATGACGACCCGCACGATGCCGAGCTGCACGAGAAGATTCTTTCGGAGGAGTGCGCCTGGAAGGGCAAGATTCTCGACGTCCACCGGCTTGAGGTTGAGCTGCCCAACGGTCACCGCAGCGCCCGCGATATCGTTCGCCATCCGGGTGCGGCGGCCGTTGTGGCACTGACCGAGAGCGGCAAGATCGTACTGGTGCGTCAGTACCGCACCGCCATCGACCGCGTGACGGTCGAGATTCCTGCCGGCAAGCTCGACCCGGGCGAGGACCCGCTCGATTGCGCCAAGCGCGAACTGCATGAGGAGACGGGCTTTAGGGCTGGTCGTATTCGCTTTTTGACGTCGATTGTCACGTCCTGCGGTTTTTGCGATGAGATCATCCATATCTACTTGGCTACCAAGCTCGAGTTTGATGCGCCCAACCCCGATGATGACGAGTTTGTCAACGTGGACCTGGTGCCGCTGCACGAGCTGATCGACGCCGTACTCGACGGCAAGATCGAAGACGCCAAGACCGTCGTAGGCGCCTTGGCCTGTGACAGCATCGCACACAGGCTGGGCGGAACTGAGCTTTAAAAGCGAGGGCGACCCTGGGGCAAACGCTACTGATTATTTGCCCCAGGGTCTTACGTTATTGTTTTATCTCCGAGGACTGCATGTTTAAGAGGTTTCTTTCGTATTACGAGCCCCAGATGGGGCTTTTTGTTGCTGATACTGTTTGTGCTCTGGTGCTTGCCGCCATTGACCTGGCGTTCCCCATTATCCTGCGCAATTTGACCGGTGGGCTGTTTACTCAGGGTCAGGCTGCCATTATGCAGGCGCTCGGCATGATCGCGGTGGGCTTGGTGCTGATGTATGCCGCCCGCTGCGCCTGCCGTTATTTTGTGAGCTATTGGGGTCACGTGATGGGCGCGCGTATGGAGTCCAAAATGCGCGAGGACCTGTTCGACCAGTATGAGCGCTTTAGCTTTGCGTACTTCGACCGCAACAGCTCGGGTGACATGATGAGCCGCGTGGTCAACGACCTGTTCGATATCTGCGAGGCGGCGCACCACGTGCCCGAGTGGATCATCATCTGCGGCATCGAGATCATCGGCTCGTTTGTGATCCTCTTTACCATCGCCCCGGTGCTGGCGCTTGCCATGGCCGTGGTGACGGCGGCGTTTGCGGTCATCATGTTTTGGCAGAACATGCGCATGCGCGAGGTCTTTAGCGACAACCGCAAAAAGATCAGCGGCATCAATGCACAGCTGCAGGATTCGCTGGCGGGCATGCGCGTGGTCAAGAGCTTTGCCAATGAGGAGACCGAACGCTTCAAGTTCCGCGCCTCCAACAATCGCTATCTTTCGTCCAAGGAGAACATGTATCACGCCATGGGCGTCTATACTGCGACGTATGGCCTGCTCTCGGGCGTGCTCTATGTGATCGTGGTGCTGCTGGGCGGCTGGCTGGTCGCCCAGGGGCAGCTGCAAGCGGTCGATATGGCGACCTTCGCTCTCTATATTTCGCTGTTCTGCACGCCGCTCGAGACACTCGTTAATTCGGCCGAAACGTATCAGAAGGCTATCGCCGGCTTTAAGCGTATGGACGAGGTGCTCTCGACCGCGCCGGATATCCAGGACAAGCCGGGCGCTACGGATCTGCAGGTGACTGCCGGCGCCGTGGAGTATCACGACGTGTGCTTTAACTACGAGGATGTCGAGCTGGGCGAGGGCGATGCCGACGAGCGTCCCGTTATCGACCATATGGACCTGTCCATCAAGCCCGGGCAGACCATCGCTTTGGTTGGCCCTTCGGGCGGCGGCAAGTCCACGACCTGTTCGCTGCTGCCGCGCTTTTATGACGTGGCTACCGGATCCATTAGCATCGACGGCCAGGACGTGCGTGATGTGACGCAGCAGAGCCTGCGTCGCGCCATCGGCCTGGTGCAGCAGGATGTCTATCTGTTTGACGGTACGATTGGCGAGAACATCGCCTACGGCAAGCCGAGCGCTACGGCGGAAGAGATCGCCGACGCCGCCCGTCGCGCCAATATCGATACCTTTATCGAATCGCTTCCACAGGGCTACGACACCGTGGTGGGCGAGCGCGGCAGCCGTCTTTCGGGCGGACAGAAGCAGCGCGTTGCCATCGCGCGCGTGTTTCTCAAGAACCCCAAGATCCTGATCTTGGACGAGGCGACGAGTGCTTTGGATAACGAGAGCGAGGAGGCGGTGCAGGAGTCGCTCGAAGAGCTGGCACGCGGCCGTACCACAATCATCATCGCCCACCGTCTCTCGACCATTAAACACGCCGATGAGATTGCGACCGTTGAGCATGGTCGCGTTGTGGAACGTGGCACGCATGAACAGCTTCTCGCCCGTGGCGGCACCTATGCCCGTTACTATCGAATGCAGTTCGAAGGTGCGCGTGCGCACGAGCTCGACTGATTGATATGACAGGAAGTTTATGGCTGACAAGAACCCTTTGACTCCGGAAGAAGTGACGGAGTTATTCTCCGAAATCGATGCATCCGGCGTCTTGGATCCTACGCTTGCCAAAAAGCGTACCGAGCGCATGCGTGAGAAGGAGGCTGCGGCCAAGCGCGGTGACAAAGCGGCGCTAGCACAGCTGCGCAGCGAGGACCGCGCGAGCCAGGCAAAACATATCGACCCGCTGTCCGAGGACGATCCTTCGGGCTCGCAGGTGAGCCATACCATTACGAAGACCGCGATGGCCGTGGTCATCGGTATTTTGGTGCTGATCGTGGGCATGCAGATCGGCTACGGCGTGATGCGCCGTCTGAATACCGCCAACCTGTCCGAGAGCGTTTCGGTTGATACCGTTTCTACAGCACTCAAGGGTGGACTCGAGTGGGGCAACGGCTTTACGCAGTTCCCGCTCGACTTTACCGTCGATGAAGCCGATGAGCGTACGGGCACGGTCGAGGTGACGGTGTTGGACACATCGTCTGCCAACGAGCTCGAGCTGCTGTCCAACGGGCAGATCCAGGCCGCGGCGCTTGCGACCAACGCGCTGCTCAACGACAAGATCGACCGCGTGGTGTATAACGTTCACGCCTATATCGACGAGGATAGCAACATTCAGCACGATTCCTTCTTTGGCATGTTCCCCGCGCGGGGCCACCAGAGCGCCATTTTGACGTTCGTGTGGACCAAGAGCTCATCCAACGCCACGAATATCGACTGGAAGATGCGCATCGTGAGTATGGATGACACCATCGCCGAGCGCATTCAGAAGCAGGTGAACTCGGTGTCGTCGTTGATTGAGGACCCGGTGGTGAGCCAGACCAAGATTGACGAGGAAAAGGCCGAACGTGACCTGGAGCATCGTCTGCATGGCCGCGAGATTTTCCGCGGCGGTAAGCCCGACCGAACGCCGTCCGAACTGCTGGAGCAGGACAAGAAAAAGTAAGACGCCATCATCCCGCGTGAGCCACAAGCCCCGCGGGATGATTTTTCTGGGACGGGGATTAAATAACATTATGCATAGAAAGTCATAATTATCATTTCGTAAACATTTCGATGAAATTAACGCCATGAGGCATGCTTGCGGTTACAATACCGCGAGGCCTAACTACACACCTTTAAGCCGGTCCTGTGAGACCGGGAAGGAGAATTATGGCGAACAACCATACCGCGGGCGCTGCCGCCCGCACCTTCGCGCCCAGCGAGCTTTGCCAGCGTATGCTGGCCAAAACCAGCAAGGGCACCTGCGGTCCCTGCATCCTTTATCTTGAGGATGGGACCATTTTTTATGGACGTGCATGCGGCGCCGAGGGCACCGCGACCGGCGAAGTCTGCTTCAACACCTCGCTCGAGGGCTACTTTGAGGTCATGACCGACCCGAGTTATGCCGGCCAAATCGCAACCATGACCTATCCGCAGATCGGCAACTACGGTATCGACGAGACCGACGTCCAGTCGGCCTTCCCCGGCGACGCCGTGCGCCCTGCGAGCGCTCCGGCCATGCGCGGCATGATCGTTCGCGACATGTGCGCCACGCCTTCTAACTGGCGCTCGGCCGTCAGCGTGCCGGAGTACCTGCGCGCTCACGGCATCGTCGCTATCGAAGGTGTCGACACCCGCGCCCTGGTGCGCCATCTGCGCGACAATGGTTCCAAGATGGGCATTATCTCGACCGAGATCTTCGACGTCGACGAGCTTGCCGAACGTCTGGCCGCAGCGCCCACACTGGTGGGCGAGAACCTGGTCAAGACCGTAAGTTGCCCCGCGCCTCACGAGTTTGTGGCCGCCGACCTGCCTGCCACGCATGACTTTGCGCTTGCCCCTGCCGCTCCTGCCCGTCACAAAGTGGTCGCCTACGACTGCGGCGTCAAGCGCGGCATTCTGGAGGGCCTGGTCCGTGCTGGTTGCGACCTCACCGTCGTGCCGTGGGATACGCCCGCGAGTGAGGTGCTCGACATGAATCCCGACGGCGTCTTTTTGTCCAATGGCCCCGGCGACCCCGACGCCGTGGTGGAGACCTACGAGCAGGTGCAGCAGCTGATCGGCAAGGTGCCGGTCTTTGGCATTTGTCTTGGTCACCAGATGATCAGCCTGGCCTGCGGTGCCCAGATGGAAAAGCTTAAGTTTGGTCACCGCGGTGGCAACCAGCCGGTCATGAACCTGGTAAGCCGTCGCGTGGAGATCACCGCGCAAAACCATGGCTTTGGCCTGCTGTTCCCCAGCTTGGGCAAGCTTGTCCCCGAGCTTTCCGGCGGCGAGACCGAGCATGCGGCCGATGGAGATCTGCGCGTCTGGGTGCGCCGCGGAATCGCGCCGGTCGTGATGAACGAGCGCTTTGGCCGCATTCGCCTAACACATGTGAACCTCAACGACGGCACCGCCGAGGGCATCCAGCTGCTCGACGCCCCGTGCTTCTCGGTCCAGTATCACCCCGAGGCCTCGCCTGGCCCCACCGATGCCCACTATCTCTTTACCGCCTTTACGCGACTCATGGACGGCGAGGAGAACTACCTGGACATCGACACCGCGAAGGACCGCCTGGCTGGCTGGAATTTCGCCGAGACCGCCGCGACTGAGACCGAGGAGAACTAACATGCCGAAACGTACTGACATCAAGCGTATCCTCGTTATTGGTTCGGGCCCCATCGTCATTGGCCAGGCCTGCGAGTTCGACTACTCTGGCGCCCAGGCCTGCAAGGTGCTCAAGGAGGATGGCTTTGAGGTCATCTTGGTCAACTCCAACCCGGCGACCATCATGACCGACCCGGGTCTTGCCGACCGCACCTATGTCGAGCCCATCACCGCCGAGTTTATCGAGCGCGTAATCAAGAAAGAGCGCCCGGACGCGCTGCTGCCCACGCTGGGCGGCCAGACCGGCCTGAACGCCGCCGTCGAGCTGGCAAAGGACGGTACGCTCGACAAGTATGGCGTCGAGATGATCGGCTGCGACCTTGCCGCCATCGAGCGCGGCGAGGACCGCAAGCTCTTTAACGAGGCCATGGCCGAGATCGGCCTGGAGGTCGCGCGCTCGGGCTATGCCTACAGCGTGGCCGACGCCGAGGCCATCGCCGAGCGCGTGGGCTATCCCTGCGTACTGCGCCCGAGCTTTACCCTCGGCGGCGCCGGCGGTGGCATCGCTCACACCCACGAGGAGCTCGTCTCCATCGTGAGCCAGGGCCTGGAGCTCTCGCCTGCCCACGAGGTGCTGGTCGAGGAGTCCATCGAGGGCTGGAAAGAGTATGAGATGGAGGTCATGCGTGACCACGCCGGCAACGGCATCATCGTGTGCTCCATCGAGAATCTCGACCCCATGGGCGTGCATACCGGCGACTCCATCACCGTGGCGCCTGCGCAGACCCTCTCCGACCTTGAGTATCAGCGCATGCGCGTGGCCTCGCTCGCCATTCTGGAGAAGATCGGCGTCGAGACCGGCGGCTCCAACGTGCAGTTTGCCGTGAACCCCCAGACCGGCCGCCTGATCGTCATCGAGATGAACCCGCGCGTGAGCCGTTCGTCCGCGCTGGCCTCCAAGGCCACGGGTTTCCCCATTGCCAAGGCCGCCGCGCGCCTGGCTGTGGGCTACACGCTCGACGAGATCGTCAACGACATCACCAAGGCTACGCCCGCCTGCTTTGAGCCCACGATTGACTACTGCGTCGTCAAGGTGCCGCGCTTTGCCTTCGAGAAGTTCAAGGGTACCGACCCCACACTCACCACGCGCATGAAGGCCGTGGGCGAGATCATGGCGATCGGCCGCACCTTTGAGGAGGCCTTTGGCAAGGCCATGCGCTCGCTGGAGGACGGTCACCAGGGCATCTGCGCCGGTGGCAAAGAGGGTGCCGATAAGCTGAGCGACGACGAGCTTGCTCAGGCCGTGGCAACCCCGACCGAGCATCGCATCTTCTTTGTGGTCGAGGCCCTGCGCCGCGGCTGGGACATCGCTCGCATCCATGCTATTTGCGGTATCGATCCGTGGTACCTCAACCGTATCAACGACATGGTGCAGGTCCAGGAGAGCATCCGCGGCCTGCGTGTGGAGGATATCGACGCCGACGCGATGCGCCTGCTCAAGCAGTACGGCACGAGCGATGCCGAGATCGCCGCACTGACCGGCTCGGACGAGCGCTTTGTGCGCGCCTATCGCAAGGGTCTGGGCGTGGTTCCCAGCATGAAGACGGTCGATACCTGCGCTGCGGAGTTCTCGAGCGCCACGGAATATCACTACAAGACGTACGAGAACATCTACCGCACGAGCCCGGATGCCAAGAAGTGCGTGGCTCCCGACGAGACCACGCCGGCGGACAAGCCCAAGGCGATGATCCTGGGCGCCGGCCCCAACCGCATTGGCCAGGGTATCGAGTTCGATTACTGCTGCGTGCACGCGAGCTACGCGCTGGCGGCCCGCGGCTTCGAGACCATCATGGTCAACTGCAATCCCGAGACCGTCTCGACCGACTACGACACGTCCGACCGCCTTTACTTTGAGCCGCTCACCTACGAGGACGTCATGGACGTCATCGACGTTGAGCGTCCCGACGGCGTCGTGGTAACGCTCGGCGGCCAGACCCCGCTTAAGCTGGCGCGCATGCTCGAGGAGAGTGGCGTCAACATCATGGGCACCAAGCCCGACGCCATCGACTTTGCCGAGGACCGCGAGCGCTTTGCCGCCCTGCTCGACAAGCTGGGCATTATGTATCCGCCGGCGGGCCAGGCAACCTCGTTTGAGGAGGCCGAGGCCGTGGCCGCGCACATCGGCTACCCGCTGCTGGTACGTCCGAGCTACGTGCTGGGCGGCCGCGGCATGATGATCGCCTACGATGCCGAGCATCTGCGCGATTACATGGCCGAGGCCGCGCGCATTAGCCCCGACTACCCGGTGTATCTGGACCGCTTCCTGGAGGGCGCAATCGAGTCCGACGTCGACGCCCTGTGCGACGGCGAGGAGGTCTACATCGGCGGTATCTTGGAGCATATCGAGGAAGCCGGTATTCACTCCGGCGACTCCGCGACCTGCATCCCGCCGTTTAGCTTTAGCGAGAGCCTGCAGGCGAAGCTCCGCGAGACCACGCGCCGCATCGCGATGGCGCTGGGCGTCCGCGGCCTGGTTAACGTGCAGTACGCCATTAAGGGCGAGACCGTCTACGTGATCGAGGCCAACCCACGCGCAAGCCGTACCGTGCCGTTTATCTCCAAGGCCACCGGTGTGCCGCTAGCCAAGTGTGCCGCACGTATCATGGCAGGCGATTCCATCGCGAGCTTGGGCCTGCCGAGCGACGAGCGTCAGCTCGATTGGTTCTGCATGAAGGAGGCCGTCATGCCCTGGGGCCGTTTCCCGGGCGCCGACGTTATCCTGGGGCCCGAGATGAAGTCGACGGGCGAGGTCATGGGTATCGCCAAGAGCTACCCCGAGGCATACGCCAAGACGCAGCTGGCGATCGACTACAACCTGCCCGATCCGAGCAGCGGCAAGGTGTTCATCAGCGTGTGCGACCGCGACAAGCGTCATATCCTTTCGGTCGCGCGCATCCTGCGCTACCTGGGCTTTGACATCTGCTCTACCGAGGGCACGGCGCGCGTGCTGCGTGGAGGCAACGTGACGTGTGAGGTCGTGGAGAAGATCAGCGGCCCGCACGACGGCGAGCGTCCCAACATCGGCGACCTCATCGCCGATGGCAAGATTGCGGTAATCATCAACACGCCGTACGGCCCGGGTTCGCGTGGCGACGGCTATCTGTTGCGTACCGAGGCGGTGCGCCGCGGCGTGACCTGCGTGACGGCGATGTCTGCGGCCAACACGTACGTGAGTGCCATCGAGGCCGTGCGCGAGGACCAGCAGGGTCACGGCAGCGCCAACGACATGGGCATGGACGTCATCGCCCTGCAGGACCTGCCGCAGCACACGGTTTAGGTCGAGCTGCCCGGCCGGGGCGGCAGCCGGACACTTTCTCTCGGAAACTGGGCTTCGCGAAGTTTTCCGAGAGAAAGGTCCGCCTCCCGCCCCGGCCTGCGGTGACTCGGTTGCACCGTGTGCTTCCGAAGGGGCTTTGCGCGATGACTAGGGCTGAATAAAAAGTGAGTGTGGGATCCGCCGTTCGTTCGAACGGCGGATTCCACGTTAATATTTCAGCCAACGTACGTCATGGCAATCCCCGGTAGGTCGCAGGGCGGCGGCTGAGCCTTTCCCTCGGGAAACTTCGCGAAGCCCAGTTCCCGAGGGAAAGGCTCAGCCGCCGCCACAAAGACCGCAGGGACGGGAGCAGCTATACTACTCTCAGTAGTTAAGGGTCGCGGATCCGCCGCGTCGCCGCTCTCAACAGGAGGTCTTTGTTTATGGCAGGTCAGAAGCCGGTTGTCGGGATCATCATGGGCTCCAAGTCCGATCTGGGCGTTATGGAAGGTTGCACCGCCGAGCTCGAGGCGCTCGGCGTGCCCTATGAGCTCGTCATTGCGAGCGCACACCGCACGCCGGCGAAGGTCCATGAGTGGGCCTCGACTGCTTCCGATCGCGGTATCAAAGTGATTATTGCCGCCGCCGGCAAGGCCGCTCACCTGGGTGGTGTCGTGGCTGCCTTCACGCCGCTGCCGGTTATCGGCGTGCCTATGAAGACGAGTGACCTGGGCGGTATGGATTCGCTGCTGTCGATGGTGCAGATGCCTTCGGGTGTGCCTGTGGCCTGCGTTGCCATCAACGGCGCCAAGAACGCCGCCATCTACGCCACGCAGATTCTAGGCGCTTGCGACCCCGAGTACCGCAAGGTTATCGAGAAGATGAAGCAGGAGATGGCCGACGCCTAGGCGTTCCGCCGTTTCACCGCAGTATAAGGAGAGCCATGTCCGACTATCAGGGAAAACGATTCAAGGCTTCTCAGATTCCCGATCCGTCGAAGCCGGGTGCTGCCCATGCGGCACAGCAGGGTCGGACATCCTCTCCTCAGCAGCCGCGCGCGCCGCGCCCCGTGATGCCGGCGACGCATCGTCGACAGGACGCGCCAGCCGCATATCGACCTTCATCTTATAGCAACGCTAAGAAGCCGCCCCGGTCTTCATCGCATGCCGCGCCGTCGGATTACACCGAGCCGCCGCGCAAAAAGCGCCGCTCCATTATTCCCATTCTGCTCATCATCATCGGCATCGGCCTGATTGTCGCCGCCGCCGCTATCTTTATCAATGCTCAGATTGGCTATAAACAGGCAAGCGATTCGTACCAGAAAATCGAGAAGCAATATGTAAGCGATAAGGACGCCAGCGGCGTGCCGATTATCGACTTCGATGCACTTGCCCAGACAAATCCCGAGGTTGTGGGTTGGATTTACGCGCCGGGAACCAACATCAACTATCCCGTGGTGCAGACCAACAACAACTCCAAATACCTCAACACGCTGTTCGACGGTACGGCCAATGCATCCGGGGCCATTTTCCTGGATAGCAATGACACCGCGCCGGGCATGGTGGATCAGCAGACCACGATCTACGGCCACCACATGAATGACGGGTCGATGTTCAACGTGATTTCGGACACCACTGATCAGGCAACGTTCGATAGCATCGAGTTCGTGTATTACATCACACGGGATGCTACGTATAAACTGCGACCACTGGCGACCAAAGTTGTCGAGGACACGTATGCCAAGGCGCGCACGACCAATTTTGAGGGCGACGACGGGCTCAAGAACTACCTGTCCGAGATGCTCGACGGTGCCTCTGCCGTGGCGAGCGATGCCATCGATCTTGCCGCTTCGGCAACCAAGGTCGTAACGCTTGTGACCTGTCGTTCGTTATCGCTGAGCAACACACGTGCCGTCATGGTGCTCACGCCGGTCGAGGAATAGATTATGGGCTACTCAATGACGGTGAAAGGAGAAATGATGCTTGAGAACGGCAAATCGATGCCTTCGGTTGATGCTTGGCTGCGCGAAGCCAAGGCCGATGTTTCGGCGGCTGATTGTGGGATGTACCTGACACACAACGGCGTGGTGCGCGCGACGCCCAAGGCCGAAGTGCGCGGAGTCGAGACCGATGGCGTGGCGCCAGGCCACAAGGTGGGCGGCATGGTGTTTGGCTTCGATGCCGAAAAGGTGCAGGCCGCTATCGAGGCGACGCGCACGATGCCGGGTATCGGCTATGTGCGCGTGTGGCTGGCGAGCGGCGAGCTTACCGTGGGCGACGACATCATGCTCGTGCTCATTGGCGGAGACATTCGCCCGCATGTGGTCGATGCGCTGCAGTCGCTCGTCGGCACCATCAAGAACGAGTGCGTGAGCGAGGTCGAGCGCGAGGCGTAAGGCCTCGTCGGCAATCCGAGTCTGTCTATAGCGAAAGCCCGCCGGCAGTTCATGTAGATCTGCCAGCGGGCTTTGATGTGTTGGAGCTATTTTGCTCTGGCGTTTGCTACACGCGTGTGGCGTCCTTGGGGCTCATGGTCATACTCTGAAAACGGTTCTCCATATATTCGTTATCGAAATGCTTGTCATAGAACTGTGCGACGGGAATATTTCGAACGGTTCCGTTGACGCGCTGATACCAATAGTCGAGCGATTGCAACGTCATGACGCCGTCGATCAACATGACGGCGGTCAGGATGACGGTAGCAGAGTAGCGGCGTTTCCATGGAATCATATTGATGAGCTTAAGCAGGCGCGGCAGCAAGACCTTGATCCAGATGAGGCCACCCAGGCCCCACATGCAGGCAAACGGCGTGCATGTGCGTCCCCCGGTCAATACCGCGATGGGATCGGGCATGCCGAATAGCCTAATGTGTGAATAGCTCCACGACACCACGCCAAATGAGGTCTGCATAAACCAGCCTACAAACACCTCGAAAGCGCCGCCGATCAGGGCACTTACCAGGAAAATGATCAGAGGATTCTTTTTATAGAAGCGGTTGAGCGCCATGGTCATGAGCACCGCGCCAAATCCGTAGATGGGGCTAAAGGGGCCAAATAGCATACCGGCACGGTCCTGATAGACGCCGGGATCGACGACGACCATATGCCAGACTTCCTCGAGAATGAGACCTAACACGCTGCAGACGAAGAATACCCAGAACAGGTTGAAGTAGTTGAGCTTGATGTAGCCCTCGCCGGTTTCGTCGCGGCCGAGCATCCCCTCGGCGGCGGCATCGCGGTCGAGCATCTCTTGCAGACGGCGCTGCAGTTCGCGCTCCTGGCGTAGCGTGGGGTCGACGGTGGCCGACAGCGCAATGAGGATGACAAGCTGGACGGCGGGGCGCAGCAGGAAGGGTCCGATGCCCTGGAGCATCACGTCAACTAAAAGCTCCACGACGGTAAATGCGATGAGGACGTAAGACAGGCGGGCGGCATTGCGCCGCTGGTCCTTGATGAGGTCCAGGCCAAAGACGATCAAGATGATCGCGCTTGCCGCCGAGAGCATAATGCCGGCGACGATAAGGCCAACCGCGACTAGGGTGTTATCACCGAGCTTAGCGGCGACGTTGCCGTTAATGAGTGCGGTGATGACCTGCCACATAAAGACGGCGACTGACGGGAGCGTGCCCACGCCAGATAGGGTGCACAGGACTGCGTAGACCTTGATGATAAGGGGGATCTTCTTGGCCTCCGTGGTGCTGGGGACACTGGGGTCGAGTTGATTTCGATCCATACGCTACCTTTCTCGTCTTGTAGTAGCCTACAAGGATACGCCGACGACCAGCTAAAAGACAGGACGAACGTCCCAATTGCAACAATGTAGCCCCTAGCGCGGGCGAGACACGGCGCACGGGAAGTCTTCGAGGCCGTTGCCCCTGAGAGTGGACTACCCAATAAAATGTTTGGCTGCAAAACGGATTATAAGCTCGGTGGGCTTTTAAAAAGCGCTGTTCATGCGCGGGAGTGCTTGTCTTGCCGTGCGTATAATAGGGCAGGTAACGCCAAATAACGAGGCTCTGAGGGGATGCCATGTCTCAAGAAACCATCCACGCGGCCGAGCGTGCCGCGGGACAGGTGAAGACCATGTCGACGTATGATCCGGACTCCGACCAGCTGCATGAGGAATGCGGCATTTTTGGTGTGTGGGCGCCCGATCGCGATGTGGCTCGACTGACGTACTTTGGTCTGCGTGCGCTGCAGCACCGTGGCCAGGAATCGGCTGGAATCGCCGTGGGTGACGGCGGCACGGTTATGGTCCGCAAGGATCTGGGCCTGCTCGACCGCGTGTTCTCCAACGCCGACCTGTCGACGCTCTCCGGCCAGCTGGCCGTGGGTCATGTGCGCTATGGCACCGCCGGTGCCAAGAGCTGGGAAGCCTCTCAGCCGCACCTCTCTACCATCAATAGTGTCATCATCGCGCTCGCGCACAACGGCACCCTCGTCAACACCGACGAGCTGCGCCGTCAGCTGATCGAGCTGGGTGTGCCGTTCCTCTCCAATTCGGATTCCGAGGTTGCGACCAAACTCATCGGCTACTTTACCCAGCGTACAGGCCATCTGCGCGAGGGCATTCGCAAGACCATGGAGCTCGTGCGCGGCGGCTACGCCATGACGCTCATCAACGAGCAGGCGCTCTACGCATTCCGCGATCCGCACGGCATTCGCCCGCTCGTGCTGGGCAAGCTGGTGGACGAGGGCCTGGACCAGGCCGATACCGCAGCCGTTTCGCAGCTGCCCTCGCAGGACGGCGCCGCGACGGTCGACTCCGCCGTCCGTGTCACGCGCGCCGGCGGCTGGGTCGTTGCGTCCGAGACCTGCGCACTCGACATCGTGGGTGCCGAGTACGTCCGTGACGTCCGTCCCGGCGAGATTTTGCGCATCAGCGCCGAGGGCCTGGTATCCGAGCAGGGCGTGCCTGCAGCCGAAGAGCCCGCCAACTGCATCTTTGAGCAGGTCTACTTTGCCCGCCCCGACTCCATCATGAACGGCAAGAGCGTCTATGCCTGCCGTTACGACATGGGTCGTCAGCTGGCACATGAGGAGCCTGTCGAGGCCGACCTGGTCATCGGCGTGCCCGACTCCGGCCTGCCGCCCGCGGAGGGGTATTCGCACGAGAGCGGTATTCCCTTTGGCGAGGGCCTTATCAAGAACCGCTACGTGGGCCGTACGTTTATCGAGCCTACGCAGGAGTTGCGTGCCATGGGCGTGCGTATGAAACTCAACCCGCTGCGCGACAACATCGAGGGCAAGCGCCTGGTCGTCATCGACGACTCCATCGTGCGCGGCACCACCATGGTGCAGCTCGTCAAGATGCTGCGCAACGCCGGCGCCAAGGAGATTCATATCCGCATCAACTCGCCCGAGGTCATCTGGCCGTGCTTCTACGGTATCGATACCGACGTGCAGTCGCAGCTGATCAGCGCCAACAAGACGGTCGACGAGATTTGCGAGTATATCGGCGCCGATTCGCTGGCCTTCCTTTCGGTCGAGGGCCTGCTTAAGGTCATGCCCAAAGGCGGTTACTGCGATGCGTGCTTTACCGGCCGCTACCCCGTGGCGATTCCCGAGAGCTTTGGCCGCGACAAGTTCATGGAGGGCTTTAAGCCCCGCAACCTGGATAAGCCGCTGCACTTTGATGACGACGCCGTGGTCGAGAAATACGACGACCGCAGTTGGGAAGAGGAGCACGGCGAGGCCTAAAACCTGCCATGTAGGGACAGGTTTATTTTGGTAGGTTTTACCTGCTGTTTTGTTGATTGAACGGTGTGTGCTGTTATGGCATGCACCGAATCGAGGAGAACTATGAGCACCGTTTGGCGCCCGCGCGGCGCCACGGTAGTGGGAGAGGAAGGCTCAGATGAGCGACAGCAAGCATGTGACATATGAGGATGCCGGCGTCGATACCGCCGAGGGCGGCCGCGCCGTTGACGCTATTAAGCAGATGGTTAAGGACACCAACCGTCCCGAGGTCATCGGCGGTATCGGTGGCTTTGGCGGCCTGTTCTCGGCCGCCGCGCTTAAGGATATGGAAGACCCGATTCTGATTAGCGGTACCGACGGCGTGGGCACCAAGCTCGTGCTCGCCCAGATTATGGACCGTCACGAGACGGTGGGCCAGGACCTGGTTGCTATGTGCGTCAACGACATTTTGGCTTCGGGCGCCGAGCCGCTGTTCTTCCTGGACTACGTTGCCATCGGTCACATCGAGGCCGAGCACATGGCAAAGATCATCAAGGGTGTGGCCGACGGCTGTAAGCTCGCGGGCTGCGCGCTCGTGGGCGGTGAGATGGCCGAGCACCCCGGCGTCATGGCTCCGGCCGACTACGACCTTGCCGGCTTTACCGTGGGCGTCGTCGACCGTCCCAAGATGCTCGACCCCGCAAACGTCCGCCCCGGCGACGTTATCCTGGGCCTGCCTTCCACTGGCGTGCACTCCAACGGCTACTCGCTCGTGCGCAAGGTCATCGGCGTCGACGGCATTAAGCCGGGCACGCCCGAGGCCGCCGCTAAGGCCGAGGAGCTGAGCCGCCCGCTCGAGGAGCTCGGCGGTGCTTCGCTGGCAGACGCCCTGCTGGCTCCCACGCGCATCTACGTCAAGCCGATTCTGGAGCTGCTGCGCGGCGGCGCCAACGTGCACGCCATCGCCCACATCACCGGTGGCGGCATCACCGAGAACCTCAACCGCGCGCTTGCCGACGACGTTGACGCCGTGGTCACCCGTAACGGTGCCGAGATGGGCTGGGATGTTCCGCCCGTCATCACCTACGTGTCGCGCCAGGCCGAGCTCGCGCCCAACGAGGCATGCAAGACCTTCAACATGGGCGTCGGCCTGTGCCTGATCGTCGCTCCCGAGGACGAGGCCGCGGTGACCGAGGCCCTGGTCGCGCTGGGCGAGAAGCCGTTCCGCGTGGGCGAGTGCGTCGAGGGCTCCGGTAAGGTCGTGTACTCCGATGAGCGCTAACGAGCAGATGGCTGCTGCCGAGAGCCTGGGCTTTGTGCCCTATACCCGTCCGACCGGCACCGATACGGCCGAGCCGCTCAAGATCGGTGTGCTCATCAGCGGTTCGGGTACCAACCTGCAGGCGCTGATCGATCTGATCGCTGCCGGCAAACTCAACGCTTCGATTGAGCTTGTGGTGTCGAGCCGTCCTTCGGCTAAGGGTTTGCAGCGCGCTGAGCGCGCGGGCATCCAGACGCTTACGCTGTCCAAGGATGTCTATGCCGACCCTATTGCCGCCGACGAGATCATCGCGCACGAGCTGCTCGAGCGCGGCTGCGAATATGTGGTCATGGCCGGTTACATGCGCATGGTGCACACGCCGCTGCTGGCGGCGTTTCCCAACCGCGTGGTCAACTTGCATCCGGCACTGCTGCCGAGCTTTACCGGCGCGCATGCGATCGACGATGCCTTTGCGCGCGGCGTCAAGGTGACCGGTGTGACCGTGCACTTTGCCAACGAGATCTACGACAACGGCCCCATCATCGCCCAGCGCGCGCTGGCTGTTGAGGAGGGCTGGGATGTCGACACGCTCGAGGAGCACATCCACGCGATTGAGCACGTGCTGTATCCCGAGGTCGTGCAGATGCTCGCCGACGGCCGCGTCCACGTGCTGGAGAGCGGCAAGGTCGCAATTGACGCGCCTCGCGGCTAGCGGCGCACAGTACAATTTAGCCGAGTAGTCAGGGTGGTCATTGGCGCCAAGGCGCGCGTGGCCACCTTTTGTTTTGGGTAGTCATCGGGAACGGGCTTTAACGACTGGTCATTCAAGAACGTCGCAGGTGACTAGATGAGAGAGGTGAGCGCATGGCGGATAACGAAGCGCTGTTTACGCCTGAGCTGGTGTTTTTTGATTGGGAGTGTGCGACGCCGGATGAGGTGTTCGCGCGGCTCGAGGGCGAGCTTGCACCACGTGGCTACATTGCATCCGGTTGGCTCGACGCTGTTCGCACGCGCGAGGATGCCTATCCCACGGGTCTTGCCATGCCGGCGGCAAACATTGCCATTCCGCATACCGATCCGGGGTTTGTGGCCAAGCCCTATATCGCGGTGGTGAAGCCCGCCGCGCCCGTGACATTTAACGCTATGGCTGGCATGGGCGCTCCGGTGCCGGCGCAGATCGTCATCAATCTGGGCATCGCCGAGCCGGGCGGCCAGGTCGAGGCCCTGCAGGCGCTCATGAACATCTTTATGGACGCCGATGCCGCAGCCGACGTGCTCGGCCAGACCACGTCCCAGGGCATGGTCGACGCCATCCGCCGCCACTTCTAAGGTGGGGCTGAGTCGGCACTTGGGGACTGTCCCTAACTGTCGGCTGCCAGAGCTGTCCCCTCTGCACCAAAATGGTGCAGATTAACCTGTCCCCAATGCACCAAGCGTGTCGCGGGGGCCGCGTTGTGACACAATGGCGTTTGTTCGATTCGTTATGCGAAAGGCCAACTATGGCAAATAAGAAAAAGAACCCCGCACCCGAGCCGACGCCCGAGCAGCAGGCTCGCGCCGCCTCCAGCTCTCGCAAGAAGCAGCGCAAGACTCGCGTGTCCAAGACCGTCAAGATCGTTCTGGTGGTCATCGGCGTGCTGGCGATGCTGCTTTCTGTCTCGGCGATGGCGTGCTCCGGCCTTATGTCGCAGGCCGAGGACACCTCGGGCTACAAGCTGACCGGCGGTGTTGCTGCTACTATCAACGGCACCAACCTCACCGAGGACACCGTGACCAAGCAGATCATGAGCATGTGCACGTCCTACGGCTACACCAAGGACAAGGACTGGGCGCAGTATCTGGTCGACAACGACCTCACACCCAAGAAGTACCGCAAGCAACTCATCGACTCCTACACGCAGCAGATTCTGCTTCAACAGGCACAGAAGGAGAACGGCGTGACGGTGTCGGACGAGGAGGTCGAGAAGGCTTGGAAGGACGCGTGCAAGAGTGCGGGCGGCGCCAAGACCTTTAAGAAGACCCTCAAGACCTACGGCTATACCGAGGACACCTACAAGGACTCACTCAAGGAGAGTCTGGCGCAGCAGAAACTCAAGGATGCCGTCGCGCCCACGAGCAAGCCCAAGGACAGCGAGATTGTCGATTACATCAACGAGAACCTGTCCAGCTACAACGACGCCCGCCGCTCGTCGAACATCTTGATCAAGGTTGATTCCGACGCTTCCGACGAGGACAAGGCTGCCGCCAAGGCCAAGGCGCAGGAGTGCCTGGACAAGATCAACTCCGGTGAGCTGAGCTTTGAGGATGCCGTGGAGCAGTACTCCGACGATACCGGCTCCAAGGATAAGAAGGGCGATGTGGGCTGGGACAAGCTCACCACCTTCGTCGACAGCTACCAGGCGGCGCTCGAGGGGCTCAACAAGGGCGATGTGAGCGACGTCGTCGAGTCGACCTATGGTTACCACATCATCAAGTGCACCGACTACTTCCATGTCGATAATCAGGTCGATGACATTAAGCAGGTGCCCAAGGACATCAAGAAGTACGTCTCCAACGTGGTGAAGACGCAGGCGGCAAGCACTGCGTACAGCGAGTGGCTGGAGCAGTACAAGAAGGACGCCGACATCACCGTTAACCCCATGCCCAAGGACGTGCCGTACAACGTGAGTCTGAAGGGCGTCACCAAGAGCTCGACCGACGATTCGTCGACGACTGAGTAATCATGGGGCGGTGCTCGCACGAGTGCCGCCCACGCTATTAGAGAGGATTTGCAGATGACCAACGAAGAGCTGCAGAAGGAAATGATCGCGGCCATGAAGGCCAAGGACAAGGTTCGCCTGTCCATCATTCGCCAGGTTAAGGCCGAGGTGAAGAATATCGAGGTCAATGAGCGCCGCGATGTGACCGAGGAAGACGTCAACAGCATGATCAAGCGTCTGATCAAGCAGACGAGCGAGACGCTGGAGATGTCCATCAAGGCCGGCACCGACCAGGAGCGTACCGACAACCTGACCGAGCAGGTCAAGATTCTGGAGAGCCTGCTGCCCGCGCAGGTTTCGGGCGAGGAGCTCGAGGCCCTGATCGAGCAGGTTATCGCCGAGCTGGGTGCCACGTCCAAGAAGCAGATGGGTCAGGTCATGGGTGCCCTGGGCAAGGCCACCGGCGGCAACTTCGATAAGCCTGCGGCTGCCAAGATTGTTGGCGCAAAGCTTGCGTAAGGGCCGAGCGGTACATAGTTGATGTTGAGGGGGCGTGGCCATTGCGGTCGCGCCCCTTCATTTCACGTCACCTTGCTCGCGTGTACGGGTTTTCGCTGACTTGTGCTCAACAGGGGGGGTTGGGTGCTCATTGGGGACAGACTTAAATGAGTACCCAATGAGCGGGCACTCATTTAAGTCTGTCCCCAATGAGTGGGTTAAAGGTTGCGGGTTCTTTACGGGAATGTAGTGTGGGCTGCGGAAACGTGGTTCTTTCCGTACAATAGTTCAACTCGTGTAAACGCAGGGAAGGGACATTCATGGCAGACATGATCGAGATCAAGCATCTCAACAAGTACTTTGGCGACCTGCATGTGCTCAAAGATATCAATCTCACCGTCAAGCGCGGCGAGAAGCTCGTAATGATCGGGCCTTCCGGCTCGGGTAAGTCGACGCTCATCCGCTGTGTCGATTATCTTGAGGAGCCCACGTCGGGCGAGGTCGTCATCGATGGTACGCCGCTCACCAAAAAGAACCACCTGGAGATGGCTCGCAAGTACAGTTCCATGGTGTTTCAGCAGTTCAACCTGTATCCCAACATGACGGTGCTCGGCAACCTGACGCTTGCGCCCATCAAGCTGCAAAAGAAGAGCAAGGAGGAGGCGACCGAGATCGCCATCGCCGCGCTCAAGCGCGTTGGCATGGCGCATAAGGCCGGCGAGTATCCGCAGAATCTCTCGGGCGGTCAGCAGCAGCGCATCGCCATCGCCCGTGCCCTGTGCACCAAGCAGCCCATCATCCTGTTTGACGAACCGACCTCGGCGCTCGACCCCGAGATGGTCCAGGAGGTTCTGGACGTTATGATTGAGCTCGCGCAGGAGGACATCACCATGATCTGCGTGACGCACGAGATGGGCTTTGCGCGCCAGGTGGCCGACCGCGTCATCTTTATGGAGGACGGCCGTATTCTGGAGGAGGGCACGCCCGAGCACTTCTTCGATAACCCCGAGAACCCGCGCTGCCGCGAGTTCCTGTCCAAGATTCTGCACTAGGCGCGGTGATGGACATGACGGATATGACGAGGGCGGCCGTGTCGCGCCGTCACTTTTTGCAGCTGGCGGGCGCCGGTATGCTTACGCTGACGGGGGCCGCGCTTACCGGTTGCGGCAACTCCGCCAGCGGCGAGGGCTCCGACAAGGGGTCCAAGCTTGCGGCCATTAAGTCGCGTGGCCATCTGAATGCCGGCGTTAAGAAGGACGTTCCCGGTTACGGCTATTACGACACCGCTAAGGGCCGCTTTGAGGGTATGGAAGTCGATTTGTGCTACCAGATCGCCGCTGCCGTCTTTGGTGTGAGCTACAAGGATGCCCGCGCCCAGGAGCTTGTCGAGTTTACCGACGTAACGCCCAAGACGCGCGGCCCGCTGATCGATAACGGCCAGCTTGACGTGGTCGCGGCGACCTACACCATCACCGACGAGCGCAAGAAGAGCTGGGATTTCTCGACCCCGTATCGCACCGACTACGTGGGCCTCATGGTCAAGAAGCGCTCGGGCTTTACCTCGATCGAGGATCTGGACGGCAAGGTCATCGGCGTGAGCCAGGGTGCCACCACACAGGGCCTGATCGAGCAGATGATTAAGGACAACGGTTTTCACTGCGAGCCGGAGTTTAGGGCCTTTAGCGGCTATCCCATCATCAAGAGTTCGCTCGACGCCGGCAATATCGACGTCTTTGCCATGGACCGCTCCACGCTGGCAGGCTACATGAACGAGACCGTCGAGCTGCTGCAGCCCGAGGTCAAGTTTGGCGAGCAAGGCTACGGCGTGGCGACCAAGAAGGGTTGCGACCTTTCGGCCGTGGTCGATCAGGTGATTTGCGATCGCCTGGCCGACGGCTGGCTCGATCAAGAGGTCAAGACCTGGGGTCTTGTGTAAGCGTTCGTCCAAGGAAGGAATCAAATGCTCGAAGGATTGTTTGACGCCGACCGCTGGTCGACGACATTCCAAAACATGGGGCCCTTCTGGGAGGGCTTTGGCGTGACGCTGCAGGTGGTTGTTGCCGGCCTGCTGCTGTCGCTGGTGCTGGGCACGCTGCTGGGCGTGTTCTCGACCACCCGCTCGCGTGTGCTGCGCGCCATCAGCCGCGTGTACGTGGAGTTTTACCAGAACACCCCGCTGCCCGTGCAAGTGCTTTTTATGTACATGGCCGGCCCGCAGTTTTTGCAGGCCATAACCGCTGCTGACCAGCCGGTGCGTATCGCGCCGTTCGTGCTGGGCTTTCTGGGCGTGGGCCTGTATCACGCGGCCTACATCTCGGAGGTCATCCGCACCGGCATCGAGGCTGTTCCGCGCGGTCAGATGGAGGCGGCTCAGAGCCAAGGCTTCACCCGTGCACAGGCCTACTGGTACATCGTGCTGCCCCAGACGTTCAAGATCATCCTGCCGCCGCTGTGCAACCAGGCGCTCAACCTGGTCAAGAACACGTCGGTGCTGGCGCTCGTCGCCGGCGGCGACCTTATGTATCGCTCCGACAACTTCGTAAGCCTGTATGGCTACCTGCAGGGGTACATCGTCTGCTGCCTTATGTACTTCATCATCTGCTTTCCGCTCGCCATGCTGGTGCAGTGGCTCGAGCGCCGCTCCAAGGAGCGTCCGCGCGGTGTGAGCCTGGCCGAGCTGGGGCTCGACAACGTAGAGGAGGCCTAGCGCATGGAAATCTTCAACGCGACCAACCTGCTCTACATCTGGGGCGGCTTTGTTAAGACCATAGAGATCTCGGCGCTGTCGATCTTTTGCTCGCTCATCTTTGGCACGGTGCTGGCGCTCGTTAAAAGCTATGCGCCCCGCCCGTTCCGTATTTTGGTGAGCGCCTATATCGAGCTGTTCCGTTGCACGCCGAACCTGCTGTGGATCCTGTTTATCTACTTTACGGTGCAGGGTTTGGACATTGTGATTTCGACCATCGCCTTTACGCTGTTTACCAGCGCTGTTATGGCCGAGATTGTGCGCGGTGGCCTCAACTCGATTCCGCGCGGCCAGTTTGAGGCAGCGCAGAGCCAGGGCTTCGGCTTCTTTGCCACCATGCGCTACATCATTCTGCCGCAGACGTTTAAGACGATCATCCCGGCGCTGTTTAGCCAGTGCACGACCGTCATCAAGGACAGCTCGTATCTTTCGGGCATTAACGTGGCCGAGCTCATGTACACGGCAAACGTTGTGATGGCTCACGCGATCGACCTGTCGCAGGTGCTTATGCTCTACGGCCTGGTGTTTGCGATGTACTTTGTGCTCAACTTTGGTATCTCGCTGCTGGTTCGCGCATATCAGAGGCGAATGGTGGCAGCGTAGAATGTGGCAAAGGGACAGCCCCTTTGTCACATAGAGAAAGGAATCGCGATGAGCGATCTGGAGAATAAGAAGAATCCTGTGGTCATTACCATCGCGCGCGACTTTGGCGCCGAGGGCCACGAGATTGGTCGCATGCTTGCCGACGAGTTGGGGATTCCGCTGTATGACAACGAGCTGCTGGTGCGTGCGTCGCTGCGCACGGGCGAGTCGCTCGATAAGATGGCCGCCTACGACGAGCGCCTGGCTGTGGAGAACATGGCGTTTTTGCCCGACCGCTACGACGCGCGCTCGTACTCGGATAAGTTGTTCCAAAAGATGAGCCAGGTGATTTTGGACCTGGGCGAGACCGAGAGCTGCATTATCGAAGGCCGTCTGTCCGATTACCTGCTGCGTAACAACCCCAACCACATTGCCGTGTTGGTGACCGCACCCTTTGAGGACCGCGTCGAAATCGTGCGCAAGAAGCGCGGCCTTAACAAAAAGAAGGGCGCCAAGCTGGTCAAGCAGCAGCAGAAGGCGCGCGAGGCATTCTATAAGCGCTACAGCGCCGGAAAGTGGAAGATGACGAGCGGCAAGGATATCGTTGTCAATCGCGCCAAGTTGGGACGCGAGGGTTGCAAAGACGTTATCGCCGCTGCCTACCGCTACAAAGTGGCGCAGCTCGAAGGCTAGCCGATCAAAACCACCGCAAAGGGGACAGCACCTTTGTGGTGGTTTTTTTAGGTAGAGAAAGTCAACTGGTTCTGCCGTGGCCGATCGCTCAAAGAACTCAAGGATGCTCAAAAAACTCAAAGATACTCAAATAAATTATAGATAGTAGGGGCATAATTAAGTTATATGAGTTAAAGGGAGGCTTTATGGCGGCACCGACGGCGTACAGGCAGGCAAATCCATTCACGCCGATGTTCGGACGTGTACCGGCGTATATGGCCGGCCGTGAGCAAATCATCGATGATATGGTGCTGGCGTTTGAAAATGACGACTCCGATCCCAATCTTTGCTCGGTTTTCTATGGTGCGCGTGGTACAGGTAAAACGGCGCTTTTGGCATATCTGTCGTACCGCGCCCAGCAAGAGGGCTGGATTACAGCGAATGTGACGGCCTCGGAGGGGATGCTCGAAGACATTTTGCAGCGCCTCAACGAATCAGCCGCCCATCTGATCGAAAAGCCCGCTTCTAGGCGTGTGAACAGTGTCGGCATTGCCCCCGTAGGAAGCATGAGCTGGGAAAACATCGATGTTGAATTTGAGGGCGCTAACTGGCGTACTAAGATGAACGCTTTGTTTGCTCAGCTTGAAGCGACTGACACCGGGGTGCTTATCGCCGTTGACGAAGTGGATGCATCGTTTGCGCAAATGACGGAGCTTGTTACTACCTACCAGCACTTTGTAAGCGAGAATAAAAAGGTAGCTTTGCTTATGGCGGGGCTGCCGTTTCGCGTGCTGGCGCTGCTGACGGGGAAATCGACATCGTTTCTTCGTCGCGCGGCTCAACATTCGCTGGGATCAATTTCACCGACTGAGGTAAAAGAAGCGTTTCGACTAACGATTGAGGACGGCGGCAAGACGATTTCTGATGAGGCGATCGACCTCGCTGCCAAGGCGATCGATGGTTTTCCATTTATGTTCCAGTTGGTGGGGTATCGGGCATGGAATGCTTCGCGCCAAGCCTCCGAGGTTTCTATTGAGGATGTCGAACGAGGCGCGAAACTTGCGCAAGAGGAGCTGGAGTCGCGAGTTTTCGCTTCAACAGCGGCGGAACTTTCACGAGGGGACCTTGAATTTCTTCGTGCAATGAATCCGGTTGGGACGACGACCAGGCAAGAGCTGGCAGCGAGGCTTAAGAAGAGTTCCGGTTCGATTTCAACGTATAAAAAGCGTCTGGTAGAGGCTGGGGTAATTGAAGAGCCTCTACAAGGACGTTTTGAGTTTGCATTGCCAGGCTTTGGCCGATATGTCGCATCGCTTTACTAGAGGGTCGTTGCTGCGAAGGATCGCTTCGTGTCCCTTTACTGTCTCGATCTGTAACAATAAGCCTGCTTTTAGGGGCCTATCTGTTACAGACTGAGACAAACTGGCAGAGTGGCCTTCTGCTCCGCTCAAACCACCGCAAAGGGGGCCTTTGTGGTGGTTTTTGTTTTAGGCAGAGGGGAAGGCTTTGGCGAGACCGGCGCGCGTCTGCGTGTCGGTCTTTTGGTAGATAGAGCTCAGGTGGCGCTGTACCATGCGCATCGAGATGCCGAGTTCCTCGGCGACCTGCTTGAGCGGGCGTTCATCCTGGGTCACGGCTATGAGCACGTCGACTTCGCGCGGGGTGAGAGCGTGGTCGGCGATGAAGGCCTGGCGTTGCTCTTCGATGGTGGGGGCGGCGAGTGCTTCTTTTGCCAGTTGCTCGCGCTCGCGCTCCTGCTCGGTTTGGGGCAGGCGAAACAGGCCGGCTGCCACGAATGCCGCGCAGGCGGCGACGAGCAAAACGAGCGCGCCGATCATAATGAGGGCAACGTTGTCCGAGGTTACGAGAGCAAGCGAGAGGCCCGATGTAGTGAATGCGCATACATTGTTGGCGGCGCGTCCCATGCCGGCCCAGAGGGCGGGCGCATGCATGCGCGGTGCCAGCTGTGTAAAGGTGGCGGTAAAGAACGTGACAAAAAAGCCCGAACTCAGATAAAAGACGACAAGGCCCAGGTTGGGATCGGCGCCGGCCTCCACGGCCAGGATGGAAATGGTCGAGAGCACGGCGATGCCGAGCATGACAAGTCCCATGTAGCGGCGCTCGGCAAGGTCAAAGATAAGACCGGCGGCAAGGCCGCTTGCCGCCAAAAAGAGGCGCGGCCAGGTTTGCACGGCAATGGTGCCGTGGGCGTTGGAGAGTGTGACCACGTTGTCGAGGGTCGAGAACAAGCAGGCAAGAATCATGACGAGCGCGATGCTCCAGCATGACTGTTTGGCGAGGGCATGAGAGGGCTCAATAAAGGGATTGATGGCAGGCCTTTCGGGGGGGCGCTTGGCAATCGCATGCTCGTTGCCTTTTGCGCTGGCAGGTGCGCCACATGAGAATTTGTGCCCCGGGATCCGGATATCTTCCCGTAACATGGTGTTACAGAAGCACCCCTTACGACAAGGAGGCTCACATGCGAAAGCAAATCCATGACAACCCAATCGACCACGACCGCGCGTGCGCTCTCTCCCACGGAACGTGGCGTCGCGTGGGCGCCAAGCTCGCCTGCGCGGGGGCTTGCGCGCTCATGGTCGGCCAGCTGCTGCTACCCAGCGTGGCACTCGCCGCCGACTGGGTCAACGTGGGTGGCACGCAGTACAACAGGGGCACGGCCGCCGGCGACGAGGCGGGAACCTGGTCCTGGGACGGTGGCGACGACATGAAGCTCAACGGCTACGACGGCGCCGGCATCAGTGCTCAGGGCAACCTCAATATCGGCGTGACGGGCACCAACACCGTAACGGCCGATTCCTTGCGGAGCGCTATCGAGGTCAAGGACGGCAACCTTGCCATCACGGGGGAGGGAACCCTCAACGCGACGGCCGAACCACAGAAGAGCAGGAGCGCTGTTAAGGTCGAGTGCGGTAGCCTCGCCATCTCGGGCGACGTGACTCTCAACGCGACGGCCGGGACCGATACGATAGCGGTTTCGGGGGACGGCAAGACCGGCGGCGACATGGACATCCGCGGTGCCAACGTTAACGTGACGGCAACGAACAAAGCGCCTCATACCATCGGCATTCACACGCGGGCAGGCAACATAACCATTAACGAGGGCGCCGACGTCCACGTCGAGGCGGAGGCGAATGGGGGGCTCAACGCCGTTGCAATCTATGCCGAAAACATCTCCTCCGAGTATGGAGGGTGCATCGCGGTGGATAACGCAAAATTAGATGCGGCGGCGCGCAATGGATGCAGTGTGTCGGTCGCCCTGTATTCGTCCGGGGGTAAGGATACATATTTGAGTGTTACCAACGGAGCGGATGTTACGCTCGTGGCGAGTGATAGGGCCGACGTTTTGGATGGTGTTTGGATGCGCGCGGGGGACGGCGTGTCGCGGGTGCTCGTCGAGAATTCGAGCCTTATAGTTCGATGCGGTGACGGAACTGGCCACAGTCGTAAACATGGCTACGGAATATATTCCCAGTCCGGCTCCCAGTCCGCCATCCCTCGAATTGACATCATTAATTCAAATGTTGAGGTGTCGGGTAATGCGGCGGCAATCTACGCTGTCAATCAAGGTGATGCAGCCTCTTGTCTCTCAATTGATGGCGGATCGGTAGTTACGACTCCCGCCGGCGGCACTGTGCGAGAAACTACGGGAAACGGACTCGTCATCGGTGTTCCCGGGTCGTCTGTCATCCAGGACATTAGAACTTCCGACGAGGTCGCCCGCAGCGTGGTAATCAGCTCCGGAGATGCGGTCGAACCCGAGCCCACCCCGCAGCCTGAGCCCACCCCGGCCCCCACGCCACAGCCGGGCGGCGGCAGCGGGACCGCCGTGCCGTCCGTGACGCCGACTCAGGCGAGTTTCACGGGTGCTGCCTCCAAGCCGGCCGCGAAGGCCACCGCTGCCCAGAAGTCCGTGGGCATCTGGCCGCCACGGGCGACAACGCCGCGACGGCGGCCGCCGCCCTTGGCATCGCCGGCGCAACCGTTGCCGCTGCCGGCATCGTCGCAACCAAGTGCCGCAAGCGCTAGGCTTTTGGTGGCAGCGCCCATTCTCGGCTTTTACAAAATCTCAATCTGTAACACCAAACCTGATAGTTGGGCTCTAGGTGTTACAGATTGAGACGAACTGTTCAGCCGCTAACCTAACGTCTCGATCTGTAACACGTAGCGAGGAATTTGGTCTCTAACTGTTACAGATTGAGACAAACGTCGGAATTGGTTCGTCGGTCAAGTCCCCGACCACCACGAAGGCGCCGCCCCTTTATGGTGGTCGGGCGGCCGGTATAAAAAAGTCCCCGCCGGGCGCGTGCTCGACGGGGACTTTGCCGTTTGATGGCTAACGCTGTAGGTGATTACTCGCCCAGCAGGCTCTTGGTGATGGAAGCGGCGGCCTTCTTGCCGGCGCCCATCGCCAGAATGACCGTAGCGGCACCGGTGACGATGTCGCCGCCGGCCCAGATGCGGGGATCGGTGGTCTGGCCGGTCTCCTCGTCGGCGACGATGTAGCCCCACTTGTTGAGCTCCATCTTGCCGCCGATCTTCTTTGCGAAGGGGTTGGCGTTGGTACCGATAGCCGAGATTGCGACGTCGCAGGGAATCTCCTCGATGGCGCCCTCGATGGGCACCGGGCGACGACGGCCGGACTCGTCGGGCTCGCCGAGCTCCATCTTCTGGACCTTGACGGCGCACACGGAGCCGTCCTCGCCAGCGACAAACTCGAGCGGGGAGACGAGCGGCAGAACCTCGACGCCCTCGGCCTTAGCATGGTGCAGCTCGGCGCGACGGCAGGGCATCTCGTCCTCGGTACGACGGTAGGCGATGATGGCATGCTCGGCGCCCAGGCGCTTGGCGGTACGGACGGCGTCCATGGCCACGTTGCCGCCGCCAAAGACGACGACGTTCTTGCCGTGCTTGGTGGGGGTGTCGTACTCGGGGAACTTGTTGGCCTTCATCAGGTTCACGCGGGTGAGGTACTCGTTGGCGAAGAAGACGCTGGGCAGGTTCTCGCCGGGGACGTTGAGGAACTTGGGCAGGCCAGCGCCGGTCGCCACGTAGATGGCGTCGAAGCCCTGCTCGAACAGCTCCTCGGCCGTGGCCATGTTGCCCACGACGGAGTTGTACTCAAACTTGACGCCCATGTCCTCCAGGCCGTCGATCTCGCGCTTGACGACTGCCTTGGGCAGACGGAACTCGGGGATGCCGTAGACCAGCACGCCGCCGCCGGTGAAGAAGGCCTCAAAGACGGTGACGTCAAAGCCGTTACGGGCGAGCTCGCCGGCGCAGGTGATGCCGGACGGGCCGGAGCCGACGACGGCGACCTTCTTGCCGTTCTTGGGGGCCATCTTGGGCGTGGAGGCGAGCTCGGGGCGGTCACCCAGGAAGCGCTCGAGCTGGCCGATGGCCACGGGCTCGGACTTCTTACCACGGATGCACTTGCCCTCGCACTGGTTCTCCTGCGGGCAGACACGGCCGCAGATGGCGGGAAGCATGGAGTCCTCGCGGATGGTATCGAGAGCGCCGCCGAAGTCCTTCGCGCGGATCTGCTCGATAAAGCGGGGGATGTTGATGTTGACGGGGCAACCCTCAACACAGAACGGCTTCTTGCAGTTGAGGCAGCGCTCGGCCTCGGCCAGCGCCATCTCCTCGGTGAAGCCCTTGTCGACGGGGCGGAAGTCGCAGGCGCGCTCGGCAGCCGGCTCCTCGTTATCGGGGGTGCGGGGCGACTTCATATCGGCAACGAAACGACCGTTAACTAGTGGCATGCGCAGCTCTTTTCCTCATAGGCCTTGAGGGACTCGCCCTCTTCGGAACGGTAAGCGGCCTGGCGGGCACGAAGGTCATCCCAGTCGACCAGGGTGGCATCGAAGTCGGGGCCGTCGACGCAAGCGAACTTGGTCACGCCGCCCACCTCGACGCGGCAGCAGCCGCACATGCCGGTGCCGTCAACCATGATGGGGTTGAGCGACGCGGTGATGGGGGTGTCGTACTTCTGGGCGGTGAGGGTCGAGAACTTCATCATCGGAACGGGGCCGACGCAGAAGACCTGGCTCACGGCCTTGTCCTGCAGCAGGCGCTCCAGCGGAGCGGTAACAACGCCCTGCTCGCCGTAGGAGCCGTCGTCGGTGGTGATGTGGATGTGGTCCTCGTCGAGGAGCTCGCGGAACTGGTCCTCCATGAGCAGGAGGTCCTTGGTGCGGGCGCCCATGATGGCGTGGACCTCGTGACCGGTCTCGACCAAGTGCTTGGCGACCGGGAAGGCAATTGCCAGGCCGACGCCGCCGCCAATGACGGCGCAGGGGCCCTCGGCCATCTCGGTAGGAACGCCCAGCGGGCCCACGACGTCGCGCAGCGACTCGCCGGCCTCGTAGGTGGATAGCATCTCGGTGGTCTTGCCGATCACCATGAAGATGAACTCGACCCAGCCCTCGTCACCGTTCCAGCCGGCCAGGGTAAACGGGACGCGCTCGCCCGTCTCGTTGGCGCGGACCATGAGGAACTGTCCAGCGTGCGCATGCTTGGCGATTGCAGGCGCCTCGATGCGGAACTTGAACACCTTCTCCGAGAACTGCGTCTTCTCCAGGATCTTATACATAGAACCCCTCTCTTGTTAGGGCTGCCGAACCGTGCCTCCACGGAAATGGACGGTAGCCCGAATAAAACCGTACGCGCACAGGCGATGTGCAGACATACGGTGCAAATTATACCCTCATGGCAATGTCGCTTACGTGTATCTTTGGCAGGTGGGAAAAGGGTTTACCCACTTCGACCTACCTAATAGGGACAGGTTTATTTTGTTCGGTTTTATCAGGCAAAACGGCAAAGGGGGTCGGCCTCGCGCTTCGTTGAGGCCGGCCCCCTTTGGGGTGTTATGCATGTATGGTGGCAGCGTGTTTATTGCGATGTGCCGACTGCGGTGTTTTCGCAGATAAAACCTGCCAAAATAAACCTGTCCCTAAATGGTAGGTTTTAGTGCTTGCCGTTGGCGGAAGCAGCGCCGTTTACGTGATCGCGGGCGTAGATTACGCCGTGGACGATGGCCAGACCGGCGGCATCTGCGGCGCGGGCGCAGGTGTCCTGGAAGTCCTCGGCCTCGCGGGCGCGCAGCTGCTTGAGCACATAGTCTGCCACGGCCATCTTGCCGGGAGGGTTGCCGATGCCGGTGCGGATGCGACTGAAGTCGCGGCTGCCCATCTTGTCGATGATGGAGCGCAGGCCGTTGTGGCCGGCGTGGCCACCGCCCACCTTGACGCGTACGTCGCCGGCGGGAATGTCGAGCTCATCGTGAATCACGAGCAGCTCCTCGGCCTTGATCTTGTACTCGCGGCAGAGCTTGGAGATGGGACCACCCGAGGTATTCATATACGACTGCGGCTTGACCAGCACAATCTGGCGCTTGCCGTTCTCTTCCTCTGCATCGTTGATATTGATGAGCGCGACCTCGGCGCCTGCCTGGTTTTTCCAGTATGTGACGCCGGCCTGACGGGCCAGCTCGTCGATTGCTTTGAAACCAGCGTTGTGGCGGGTCTCGGCATATTCCTCGCCGGGGTTGCCAAGTCCGGCAACCATGCGAATCTTAAGCGGCTGTGCAGCTGCCATGTTCATCCTTTCGTTACACAAAAGTTCAATCAACGACAAAGGCTACCACGCCCGCTGAAGGCGAGGAAAGGTTGCAGCAAAGTCATTTCAGAAAACAGCTGCCCCGAGACAGCAGGAAGCCCGGTAGGCCGGGAGGGGTTATCTAAGCCGACATCCCGCAGCCGCGAAGCGGCGAGGACGTCGGCGTGATAACCCCGCAGGCCTACCGGGCTTCCGGTGGGATGCGAGGGTCAAGCGACTACAGCGCGAAGTCGCCGCCGACGAGCGTGGAGACGGGCTCCTCGTGGTAAACGGCGGAGATGGCCTGAGCGAACTCTTCGGCGACCGAGATGGTCTTGATCTTGCCGCCGACCTCGACGGGGATGGCATCGGTGACGACGCACTCGACGATGGGGGCATCGTTCAGGCGCTCGATGGCCGGACCGGAGAAGATGCCGTGGGTGGCGCAGACGTAGATGTCGCCAGCGCCCATAGCCTTGAGCTCCTTGACGTTGGCGCACAGGGTGCCAGCGGTGTCGATCATGTCGTCGTTGATGATGCAGGTCTTGCCCTTGATGTCACCGATGATGCCCATGACCTCGGCGGCGTTGTGGCGCGGACGGCCCTTGTGGGCGATGGCCAGGTCGCAGCCGAGCATGTCGGACAGCTTCTTGGCGGCCTTGGCGCGGCCCACATCGGGGGAGACGACAACCAGGTTGTCGGTGTCGAAGTGCATGTCGTTGTAGTACTGGCCAAACAGCGGCAGCGCGGACAGGTGGTTAACCGGGATATCGAAGAAGCCCTGGATCTGGCCCTGGTGCAGGTCGAGGGTGATGATGCGGTTGACGCCAGCGCGCTCGAGCAGGTTGGCGACGAGGCGGGCGGTGATGGGCTCGCGCGGGCCGGCCTTGCGGTCCTGGCGGGCATAGCCGTAGTGGGTGATGACGGCGGTGATGGAGCGGGCGGATGCGCGCTTGGCAGCGTCGGTGGCGATGAGCAGCTCCATGAGCATGTCGTTGACGTTGCCGCCGGCCACGGACTGAATCAGGAAGACGTCGGCGCCGCGGACGGTCTCGTCGTAGCGGGCGTAAATCTCACCATTGGCGAACTGCTTTAGCGTAAGGCCCGAAAGCTCGACCCCAAGGTACTCAGCGATCTTCTGAGCGAGGGGACGGTTGGAGGAACCGGAATACACGCGGATGGACTTGCGCATATTCTCCGACTTCTCGGGATCATTAATCGGCATTACCCTTCTCCTTTATATCGAATGCCATATAGATGCCTTGTTGCATTGTAACCGCGCGGCGGGGTTTATCGGGTCCTGATAACGTCTTTACCGCCAACGGACACGAACCGACCACTCATCCGGTTGCGCAGGTCACGATAGAAAAAGGAGCCGCCCCCATGGAACAGCTCCTTTTGTGCTTGGTAAAACGTTATACCTCGTCGTCCTCGTGCAGACGGCGGCGATAATCGGCGGCCCAGCCCTCAATATTTACCTGACGGGCGCGGCCCAGGCCGAGTGCGTCAGCCGGGACCGGATCGGTGATGACGGAGCCGGCGGCCACGAGCGCGCCGTCGCCGATCTGGGCGGGTGCGACCATCATGGTGTCGGAGCCAATGAAGGCGTCCTTGCCGATGACGGTCTTGTGCTTGTGGACGCCGTCGTAGTTGCAGGTGATGGAACCCGCGCCCACGTTGACGCCGGCGCCCATGGTGGTGTCGCCGATGTAGGACAGGTGTGGCACCTTGGAGCCCTCACCGATCGTGGACTTCTTGATCTCCACGTGCGTGCCGGCCTTGGAGCCGTCGAGCATGTGAGTGCCGGGGCGCAGGTAGGCGCGCGGGCCGCAGTCGACGCCGTTCTCGATGACGGCCTCAATGGCGATGGTCTCATCGATGGTGCAGCCGCTACCGACGGTGGTGTCGGTGAGGCGGCTGTTGGGACCGAGCTGGCACTCCTCGCCCACGGTGACGTGGCCGATCAGGTGCGTCTGCGGCCACACGACGGTATCGCGGCCGATGGTGGCATCGGGGCCGATCCAGGCCTGCGTGGGGTCGATGAAGGTAACGCCCTCGGCCATCCAGTGCTCGTTGATGCGGTCGCGCGCGATGGCGGTGAGCTGTGCGAGCTGGATGCGGCTGTTGACGCCCAGGCCGTCGCGGTAGTCGTCGCAGTGGAAGATGGAGACCGCCTGGCCGTGACCCTTGAGGATTTCGAGCATGTCGGGCAGGTAGTACTCGGACTGGGCGTTGTCGTTGCCGATCTCGTCGATGTGTGCGGCGAGTTGCGCGCCGTCGAAGGCGTAGCAGCCGGCGTTGCACTCGAGCAGCGTGGCGGCCTGCTCGGGTGTGCAGTCCTTCTGCTCGATGATGCGCTCAATCTGGCCGTCGGCGCCCAGCTTGATGCGGCCGTAACCGAAGGGGTCGGGCGGGGTCATGGTCATGACGGTGCAGGCGAGCTCGCCGGTAGCGACGGTCTGCGCGAACTTGGCGACGGTGTCGGCGGTGATGAGCGGCAGGTCGCCGTTGAGCACGACGACGGGGCCTTGCGTGATGCCGCAGGCCTCGAGCGCGACCTTGACGGCATGGCCGGTGCCCAGGCGCTCGGTCTGCTCGACGCACTCGACCTTGGTGGCGCTGTTGTCGTAGGCACCATCGATGAGGGCGCGCATCTCGTCGGCGTGGCTGCCGATGACGACCACGACGCGGCTGCAGCCGGCCTTGATGGTGGCGTCGACGATCCACTGAACCATGGGCTTGCCTAGGATCTTGTGCGAAACCTTGCAGTGGTTCGACTTCATGCGGGTGCCCTCGCCGGCGGCGAGGATAATTGCGGTTGCGTCCATGTGATCTCCTGTTACGTTATAGAGACGTGTGTTTGGAAACGATACACGGCGCAATATGATACCGCAGGCATATGATGAGCGCGTAACGATTGGTTTGCGGCGGTTGAGGCTTGCGTCGCTGGTGTGGCGTTTGCGCTGCTTGCGTGCGGCGTTGGCGGTGCTACGGAGCCGTCGTTTGAGCTAGGGGACGGGGGTGCCCGTGGACAACATACGAGAAGAGTTTGGCGGCGAGCCCGTCGCGGCATTCTCGATGTCGCATCCGGCGGTGCCGGCCCTCTACATGGTACTGACGCTGGGGCTCACCATGTTCTCGATGCAACCGGTGCTGATCGCGCTGTCGCTTGCGGGCGGGCTGGCGTACGGGCTTGCGACGCGCGGTGCTGCGCGCACGTTGGGGGCGCTTCGCTGGCAGCTGCCGGTGATTTTGATTATCGCGGTGCTCAATCCGCTGTTTAGCGCCTCGGGCTCGACGGAGCTGTTCCGTATTGGCATGCGTGCGGTGTATCTGGAGAGTATGGTATACGGCCTGTGCATGGGCGGGTTGTTTGTGGCGAGCGTGCTGTGGTTTGAGGCTGCGGCGTCGATGCTTGGCTACGACAAGGTGCTTGCGCTTCTGGGTAACGCCGCACCGGTGATCGCGCTCATGATTTCGATGTGCATGCGGCTTATCCCACAGTTTTTGCGCCGCGGTCGTACGGTACTGGCGGTGCAGGATGCGATTGATGTGCCGGGTCGCGCGCCGGCCGATCCCGTGCGTTCGCGCCTACGGGCATCGAGCGTGTTGATGGGCTGGGGCATGGAAGATTCGCTGGAGCGCGCGGACACGATGCGCTCGCGCGGGTGGAGTGCCGCGACGCGTCGTACGACGTATGCGCGGTATCGACTGGGGCACAGCGACGTTGCTGCGCTGGTTGGGCTTGCGCTGTTTGGCGTGGCCACGGCGGCAGTGGCGTGGACCGCGACGATGCAGTATTCGTTTTATCCGCAGCTCTCGGTGCCGGCGCCGTGGCCGGGCTATGTTGTGTACGCTGCCTGGATGGTGCTGCCTTGCGCGTTGCACGCGAGTGATGAGAAGAGGTTTGGCTGATGGCTCGGTTGGATAGCTGCTCGGTAACGGGCGAGGCGTGCGGCTCCGATGTGCCTGCGATTGAGGTACGGGGCCTGAGCTTTACCTGCCCCGGGGCTGATGCTGCGGTGCTCGAGGGGCTCGACTGGTCTGTTTCCCAAGGTGCATTTGCGCTGCTTGTTGGCGGTACCGGATCGGGTAAGTCGACGCTGCTGTCGCTGCTCAAACCCGAGATCGCTCCGGCGGGCGAGCGCACTGGCGAACTGCGCGTGCTGGGCGAGAACGTCGCCGACATGGATGTGCGGGCATCGGCGGAGCGCGTGGGCTATGTGTTCCAGGATCCCGAGAACCAGATCGTGTGCGAAACCGTGTGGCACGAGATGGCGTTTGGCCTGGAAAACTTGGGGCTAGCGCGTGATGAGATGCGCCGTCGCGTAGCTGAGACCAGCTATTTCTTTGGGCTGGAAGATTGGCTTCACCGCGATACTGACACGCTTTCGGGTGGTCGCAAACAGTTGCTGTCGTTGGCGGCCGTTCTGGCGTTGCGCCCGCGCGTGCTGCTGCTCGACGAGCCCACGTCTCAGCTTGATCCGGTTGCGGAGAAGAATTTCCTGCACGCGCTGTTTCGTGTGAATCGCGAGCTGGGCTGCACGGTTGTTGTGGCGACGCATCAGCCGCGGCCGATGCTCGAGTATGCGACGTGTACGTACCGGATTGAGGGCGGTCGCGTGCGCGAGGTGGCGGATATGTCTTCTTTGGGACGCCGAGAATCGCTGTTTTCCGATGACATGTTGGGGTGGGGTGCCATCCGATGTGCAAAAAACGGAGTATTCAGCAGGCGTGAGAACAATTTGGGTTCTCTGGAGCCGCCCGGGGACGTATCGAGCGCGAAAAAAAGTTCGGAATTGGACAAATCGTCCGAATTTGTGGCGCAAACGTCGCTCGAGAACGGCTCGGAAGCCTTCTCGCGCACGGATGGAAGCAGAATACTCCAAAAAATGCACGGCGGGTCGGCTACCACCCTGTCGGAAGGCTGGTTTCGCTACGATCGAGCGTCCGGCTGGGTGTTGCGTGGGCTCGATGCGTCGTTTTCGGCCGGTGCGGTGCATGCGGTTGTTGGCGGTAACGGCTGCGGCAAGTCGACGATGCTCTCGGTGCTGGCGAAGACCGCCAAGCTGCAGCGCGGCCGCATGGTGCGCGGAGCGGCCTCGGCGGCGCTGCTGCCTCAGAATCCCAAAGCATTGCTGGTTGCCGAGACGGTTCGCGATGAGCTGATGGAATGGGCCTCGACCTGCGGATATGACGAGAACTTGGCGCGGGAGCGTGCGGCGAGCTTGGGGTTGTCGGGTCTGGATGGACGCCATCCGTACGATCTTTCGGGCGGGCAGCGTCAACTGCTTGCATTGGCAAAACTGCTGCTAATCGGCCCCGAACTGCTATTGCTCGATGAGCCCACCAAGGGTCTAGACCTGTTCAGCCGCCGCATCATCGCCCGCGCCCTGCGTGACCATGCGAAGGCTGGCGGCACCGTCATCATGGCTACGCACGATTTGGACTTTGCCGAGCAGGTAGCCGACGACGTCGTCATGATGTTTGACGGCGAGATTGCCTGCATGGAGCCGCCGGCCGACTTCTTTGCCGATAACGTGTTTTATAGGGCGTGATGGGATGACGGATTATCGCGTCGCGCGCTTGCTTGCAAAACTGGAGGTCCCGCTGTTGTTGGCGGTGCCGGCGGTGATGGCTGCCGCGTTGCTGTCGGGTGTTGAGCAGGCAGCATTGGCCATGCTGGTTGTGGTGGCGCTGGTGCTCGCGCTGTTCTTTGCGGGTTACGAGGCATCTCGTCCGGGTTTGCGCCAGATTATGCCCACGCTGGTTCTGGCAGCATTGGCCGCGGCGGGGCGCATCTTGTTTGGCCCCATTCCCGACTTTAAACCCGTGAGTGCCATCGCCATTATCGCGGGGGCGACGCTTGGTCGCCGCAATGGTTTTATGGTCGGTGCGTTGGCGGCGCTGACCAGCAATTTCTTTTTTGGGCAGGGCATGTGGACGCCGTGGCAGATGTATGCCTGGGGGCTCGTGGGATACGTTGGCGGTGCGCTGGCGCATGCCGGCGCTTTTGATCGCGCCGATGGCACCGTGCGTATGCCGGCGCTGCTGACCTACGGCTTTGCTTCGGGTTTGCTGTACGGCGTTGTGATCAACGCCTACGACATTATCGGTTTTGTTCAACCGCTCACGTGGGCGGGTGCCATGGCACGTCTTGCCACGGCAGTGCCGTTCGATATCACACACGGCCTCGCGACCTGCGTGTTCTTGGCTGCCTTGTACAAGCCTTGGTGCCGTCGCATTAACCGTGTCGTCGTGAAATACGGGCTGTAAGGCATTTCGCGTTCCCTCACGAACTTGCGGTGGAATGGTTCTCGTTTTTGGCTATTTGCTGCCCAAACAGGAACTATTCCACCGCACCTTATAGGGGGAGAGGGGTCACATGATCTGTTTTCCTCTGTCCCCTAGAGGAATTACTTGGGGCTAGAGCTCTAGCGTGAGGGTGACGGGGCAGTGGTCGCTGCCAAAGATGTCGCCGCGGATGCCGGTGTCGCGAACGTTGGCGGCGATCGAATCGCTTACCAGAAAGTAATCGATGCGCCAGCCGGCGTTGTTCTTGCGGGCATTAAAGCGATAGCTCCACCAGCTGTAGACGCCCTCGACGTCGGGGTTTGCCGCGCGCCAGGTATCGGTAAAGCCGGCGTTGAGCAGCTCGGTAAACTTGCCGCGTTCCTCGTCCGAAAAGCCTGCGTTGCCGCGGTTGGACTTGGGGTTCTTAAGGTCGATCTCCTCATGCGCCACGTTAAAGTCGCCGCAGGTTACGACGGGTTTGCCGGTCTCGCGCTCGAGCGCGTTCAAAAAGCCGCGGTAGGCATCGTCCCAGGCCATACGCACGTCGATGCGCGCGAGCTCATTTTGTGCGTTGGGCGTGTAGACATCCACAAACCAGAATTTGTCGAACTCGAGCGCGCAGACGCGGCCCTCGGTTGCGGCTTGGGCGACGAGCACGGCCGCCTCGCCTCCGCCGGCGTAGGGCAGCAGCGCATCGGCGCGCAGTACGCGCAGCGGCTCCTGGCGGCTAAAGACCGCGGTGCCCGAATAGCCTTTACGCTCGGCGTAGCTCCAGGTTTGGTGATAGCCGGGCAGGTCAATATCGACCTGGCCCTCCTGCAGCTTGGTCTCTTGCAGTGCCAGGATATCGACGTCGAGTTCTTGCGCGATCTGGATAAAGCTCGGGTCCTTTTTGAGCACGGCGCGCAGGCCGTTGACGTTCCACGAGGCGAAAGTGTAAGTCTGAGGCATGGTGTCCTTTCGACGGGGTTGGCAGGCTTAAGATTAGCGCAACAGGGGCGGGGTGGGATCCGCGCATGCTGACTTAAAGGCCGCATGCTGGGACGTCGCTCAACGCTGCCCGACTAACAAGGACGGAGGACTCATATGACGCAGGCAATATCGGACCCCAGGCAGGCCTCCGCCGCGCTGGCGGATCTGTTTGACACCCACAAGCGCGTGGTCTTCTTTGGCGGCGCTGGTGTTTCCACGGCAAGTGGCATCCCCGATTTCCGCAGCGTGGACGGCCTGTATCACCAGCAGTTTGCCTATCCGCCCGAGACCATGCTGTCGCATAGCTTTTACGAGGCGCATCCGGCCGAGTTCTTCGACTTCTACCGCACCAAGATGATCGCGCTTGGCGCCAAGCCCAATCGCTGCCACACCAAGCTGGCCGAGCTGGAGCGCGCCGGCAAGCTAAATGCCGTGGTGACGCAAAATATCGACGGCCTGCATCAGATGGCCGGCTCACGGCGCGTGTTTGAGCTGCACGGATCGGTCCATCGCAACATTTGCCAGTCGTGTGGCGAGGTCTATAGCGCCGAGTGGATTTGCTCGCGCGAGCACGAGGACGCCGCGGGCGTGCCTGCGTGCCCCGCGTGCGGCGGCCGCATCAAGCCCGATGTGGTGCTCTACGAGGAGCCGCTCGATGAGCATGTGCTGACCGGTGCCGTTGCCGCCATCGCCGCGGCCGATGCCCTCATTGTGGGTGGGACCTCGCTCGTGGTGTATCCGGCGGCGGGCCTTACGCGTTACTTTACCGGCGATACGCTGGCCATATGCAACCTTGCTCCCACCGATCAGGATGCAAATGCCGACCTGCTGATTTCTTGCGACATCGCGGCCGCGTTTGCGTTCTAGCCCGCGCGCGCGGATACAATAGAAAGACTGAGTGCAAAGCGACCCCGCCGCCAGCTCCCCAGGCTCGGCGGCGTGGGCATTTTAGGAGGATGTTCATGGCGAACGACAGCAAGACATGGCGGTGCGGAAAGTACGAGCTCAGCTTTGACCGTCCGCGCATCATGGGCGTCCTCAACGTGACGCCCGATTCGTTTAGCGATGGCGGGGAGCACTTCGACCCCGATGCCGCCATCGAGTACGGCTTGGCGATGCTCGACGCCGGCGCCGACATCATCGACGTGGGCGGCGAGTCCACGGGCCCCGGCTTTACCCCGGTCAACCCCGACGAGGAGGCTCGCCGCGTGCTGCCCGTGGTGCGCGCGCTGGCCAAGGAGGGCGCCATCGTCTCGATCGACACGCGTCATGTGGCGGTTGCCAAGGCGGCCGTGCGCTGCGGCGCCTCGATCGTCAACGACGTGACCGGCTTCACCGATCCCAAGATGGTCGAGTTCGTTAAGACGAGCACTTGCGGCGTCATCGTGATGCATGCCGGCGAGGTCGCCGCGCCCGCACGCACGCACGCAACGGTGCAGCTCGATACCTCGGCAGCGGCGTTTGTTGCCGAGAAGGCGCGCGAGGCGGCTGCCGAGGCCGCGCGTGAGGCCGAGAAGCCGGCTCGCCGCCGTCGCGGCAAGTTGCTAGGCGAGCCTAAGCCGGAGGCCAAGCTTCCGGGCGGCGTGGTGCAGCCCTCGTTGCCGTTTGGCGAACCGGAGCCCACGTCTGAGCCCGCAAGCGAGCAGGAGGCGCCGGCCGCCGAGCAGGCTACTGCCGCCGAGACCGTCGCGCCCGCGCCCGAGGCCGCGCCCGCAGCCACCGAGGCCGCATCGGAGTCCAATGACCGCCTGGCCGCCATGATGCGCCGCAGCGCCCGCCGCGAGGAAGCCTACGTGCCCACCTCGCAGCTCCGCCGCTTCACCCTGCCCGATTCGGCGCCCATCATGCGCCGCGTTATGGGCTTTCTGTCCGACCAGGCCCGCACGCTCATCCACGCCGGCGTGTCGCGCGACCGCATCTGCATCGATCCCGGTCCGGGCTTTGGCAAGACGGCCAACGAGGACATCGTCATCCAGCGCGAGACTGCCAAGATGGCGTCACTGGGCTATCCGCTCATGTGCGCCGTATCGCGCAAGCGCTTTGTGGGCGCTGTCTCGGGCGTGACCGAGGCCGCCGAGCGCGATGCCGCTACGTTTGGCGTGTGCCTGGGCGCCATCCAGGCCGGTGCCAACATCGTGCGCGTGCACGAAGCCGCGGGTTTTGCGCAGTTCCTGAACGGCTACTGGGCGGTTGCCAAGCCGCAGCCGCGCCGCGCGTTTGTGGCCGTGGGCTCCAACCTGGGGCACCGCTGTGACAACATCCGCGCCGCACGCGACATGATCGCCGAGATTCCACTCACCTGCGTGTCCAACTCCTCCAAGATCTACGAGAGCGAGCCGGCCTACGAGATGCGCCAGGACGCGTTTGCCAACGCCGTCATCGAGATTAAGACCGAGCTGGCGCCGTTGGTGCTGCTCGACGAGCTCATGAAGATCGAGGCCGAGCTGGGCCGCGACCGTTCCAAAAAGGCCAAGGCCAACGGTCCGCGCACCATCGACCTGGATCTGCTGTGGATGGACGGCGAGACCCACGGCGGCAAAAAGCTGCGCCTGCCGCATCCGCTGATCGGCGAGCGCGACTTTGTGCTGGTGCCGCTCGAGGATCTGATGCACGATCCGGCGCGGTTCTTCCGCTACAACGGCGTCGAGGTCAAGGAGCCCGAGGACCGCGTGGGCCATATCGTGGGCGAATTGGGGCGCATGTAGATGATCGAGATGAATGCTGTTGCCGCTGGTACCGAGCTCGACGCGGCGCGTGACGCGGGCCGCGAGGGCGTGTCCGCGGGCTGGTGCGCGTGGAGCGCGGGCGATGCTTCGCTGACGTTTTCGCTGGTTGTGCGCCCCGATGTGAATATGCACGCCTTCCACGGCCTGCCGTTTGTGGCGGCGATGGGCATGATGGACGCGCTCGTGGGCACGGCGTCGACGCCGGGCCTGGGCCTTGCCGGCAAGGTGGGTATCCAGTGGCCGAGCGATATCGTGTGCGGTGCGCCTGCGTTTGAGACGTCGCTCGCGCGTGTTACCGTGAACGGCGGTGCCGGTGCTGCGGGCATGTTTGCCGCGGTGACGGTTGATATTGAGCGTGCGGCGCTGGGTGAGCTTGGCGTGGATATGGCAGATGAGGCGCTGATCGAGGCATTGGCCGCCGCCGTGCTGGTCCGCGTGGACACCTGGGCAGTTGCCGCCAACACGCCGCAGGGCGCCGCCGGCCCGCTGGCTCCGGTGCTGGGCGAGTACTTTGACATGGTGCCACTGCTGGGTCGTCAGGTCGCGGCGGTGTCGCCCAACGGTTTGCCGCTTGCGGTCGGTGTGTTTGCGGGCCTGGACATCTGGGGTCGCGCGACCATCAAGACCGATGCCGGCGAGCAGGAGTTTCCGCCCGAGGCCGTACGGATTCGCGGACTGTAACGCGAGGCGCCCGCGCTCAAAGATAGCGATGACAACAAGACCCTCCTCGGCTGTGCCGGGGAGGGTCTTGTTGTCTGGGGAATGGGTTGTCAGCACCCTATTCCTCAAAACTGAAAATCTTTCGATTTTGAGGAATAGAATTAAGCCAGCTCTGCCTTTAACGAGGTATATTCGTTGCAGAGTCTATTCCTCAAAACTGAATAATTTTCGTTTTTGAGGAATAGCGATAGAAGACCGCAGGGAGGCACCAATGAAACTCATCAATAGAACGTCATATATGGACACGTTGACGAGCCTTATTGGCGTACCGGACATCAAGGTCATAACGGGCATTCGCCGTAGCGGTAAGTCAAAATTGCTCGAGGCCCTCCGCGATTATGTGGAGGCAAATCTGTCCAATTCGAATGTCATCCATATCAATTACAACCTCGACGAGTTCGAGGGCCTGCTCGAATATCATGCCCTGCTCGCCTATGTGAAAGAGCATCGAGTGTCCGACAAGCAAAACTTCCTGCTTATCGACGAGGTTCAGATGTGCGACGGCTTTGAACGCGCAATCAACAGCCTCCATGCATCCGAGCAGTACGACATCTTCATCACCGGATCGAACGCCTTTTTGCTGTCGAGCGATCTGTCGACGCTCTTTACGGGGCGCACGTTCGAGATCGAGGTTTTCCCATTCTCGTTTGAGGAGTATCGCTTCTATAGTGACGAGGGCGAGGTCGATCGCGACTTCGATGAGTACGCGAGAACCGGCGGTATGTCCGGCTCTTACCCTTATCCACTGCAGGAGCAGCGCTACCAATATCTCTCCAATGTCTTCAAAACGCTCATCGTGAGGGATATCGTGCAGCGGCATAACGTGAGAAACGAATCGGCACTGCTGCGCATTGCCGATTACATGATGGACAACGTCTCCAACATAACGTCGGCACGCAACATTACAGATGTTTTGAATGCGGATGGGCTAAAGATTACGAACAAGACGGTCGGCACGTACATGGGGTACCTGTGCGATGCGTTTGCCTTCTATAAAGTTCGTCGATACGACATTCGCGGCAAAAAATACCTTAAGAGCGGCGAGAAGTACTATCTGGCGGACCATGCGTTTAAATACGCACTGCTTGGTACACGTGATATGGATTGGGGACGCGTATACGAGAACATGGTGGCCATCGAGCTGCTGCGCCGCGGATACGAGGTATACGTCGGTGTGCTCTATAAAAAGGAAATAGACTTTGTAGCAATCAAGCGAAGCGAGAAGCTCTACATTCAGGTGAGCGACGACATCAGCTCGGATAAGACGTTTGAACGCGAGATTTCGCCACTGCTGAGCATTGGCGATGCGTATCCCAAGATGATTCTTGCCCGCACGCATCACGAGGCCACGGATCGCGATGGGGTGCAGATCGTGGACCTGGCGAGGTGGTTGTGCGGCGAGGCTTAGCAAAAAATCCTATTCCTCAAAACTGAAAAATTTTCGATTTTGAGGAATAGGATTGGAGGCTGGTTGCTGCGACCTGGCGTTTACTCTATCCCAGCTCCTGCATGCGGCGGTAGATTTCGCAGATACCCTTGATGGTGAGCTGCCCGTCGACCACGTCGAAGGCATCGGTCGAATCGGCGACGATGCCGGCGAGACCGCCTGTGGCGATAACGGTGGCATCCTCGCGGCCCAGCTCGCGCTTCATGCGCGCGACCAGGCCCTCAGCCATGGCGGCGGCGCCCGTTACGGCGCCGACCTTGATGCACTCCTCGGTATCGCGGCCGATGGCATGCTCGGGCGCCTCGAGCGGCACACTGGCGAGCTTGGCGGCACGGGCGGCAAGCGCGTCCATGGAGATGCGGATGCCCGGCGCGATCGCTCCGCCAATGTAATAACCGTCCTCATCGATGACGTCGATATTGGTCGCGGTGCCAAAGTCCACCACGATTGCCGGCGCGCCGTAGAAAGTTTCGGCTGCAACGGCGTTGGCGACGCGATCGGCGCCTACGGCTTGGGGACGCGCCGCGCGCAGCTTGGTCACCGCGGCCGTCTGCGGCCCAATGACGATGGCGTCTGCGGCAATGCGGTCGGCCACGGCGTGCCATTCGCGCGAGAGCTGCGGCACCACGCCCGCAAAGGCGATCGCGTCGACCGCGTCGAGCGAAAGGCCGTACATCTTAAAGAAACCCATCAGGCGCACATGGATCTCGTCGGCGGTATAGGAGCGGTCGGTGGGCATGCGCCACGACTGCACCAGCTCGTCTCCGTCAAACAGGCCCATGGCCGTCTGCGTGTTTCCCATATCGATAGCGAGCAGCATGTCTACTCCCAGTGTTGGCATAAAAGGACGCGCACCATTGTATACGCGCCGCCGACGGCGCTCGGCTGCGATTCGTTTACGGTGATAGGGGCTGAGGGGTTTAAATATGAAGGAATTATGCTCTACGAGATTTTCCTTGCCGTTTACCGAACTCCCACGTAATATTCTTTCTTGCGCACATGAGGCGCCCAGACATTGCGGGGTGGAGCAGTCTGGTAGCTCGCCGGGCTCATAACCCGGAGGTCGTAGGTTCAAATCCTGCCCCCGCGACCAAGA
>JAXJHR010000031.1:0-6130 GCA_036299165.1 Collinsella aerofaciens
GCCGCCCGAAGGCGGCTATCTTGTGCAATGGAGCCAGCGACCGGGCTCGAACCGGTGACCCCCGCTTTACGAGAGCGGTGCTCTACCAACTGAGCTACGCTGGCGGCCATGTGGTGACGCAACTGAGGCGTCAACGGCTGTTTATGATACGGGACATCGCACATCCGCGCAAGGGTTCTGACGGCTTTTCTCACTTTAAATGCACTAATATTAGAGGTGTGATGTCTGCGGCGTCCATCTGGCGCTTGACCTGCTGTTGAGTTGGTGGCCGACGTCCCGTTCGTATGGGTCTCAGACAGAATGGGGCTGCCATGGCTCAACCCAAGATCCTTCTTACACGTATCGATGACCGTTTCATTTACGGGCAAGACGTTGCGCTGTGGAACGAAGCCGTAGGTTCCAACCTTGTCCTAATCGTCAACGATGAGATCGCGGCGGACGCTCGCATATGGGCCCCTATGAGGGTGGCGACACCCGAGGGTGTCTGGACGCGGTTTTTCTCGGTGCAAAGGACCGTCGACATCGTTCATACCGCAACGCCGCGCCAGTTGATTCTGATCATGGTGGCCTCACCCGCCGATGCGCTCGCGCTGGTTAAGGGCGGCGTGCCGATCAACAAGATCAGCATCGGCCATATGCAGGCAGGGGAGGGCAAACGTCCCGTTACGCCTGCCGTTGCCGTAGACGATACGGACATCGCCGCCTTCAAAGAGCTGCAAGAGCTCGGCATAGAGCTGGAAATCCGCTATCTCCCCAGTTCCGTCCCCGACCCCATCGGCAATCTGTTCAACTGATCCCTTGGGGACGGAGGGAAACGGATCATTTTGCCTTCGTAGGGGATCTGTGTGGCGCTGTCCGCCAAAACTATGCCGGTTTACTACGATGAATTGCCTATCGCCGAGCATGCCAAATTTGCAGAGAATAAAACTGCAGGTAGACGAGTTGCTAATTTTTTTAAACCAGCGCGTGGTCGGACATTGTGGGTTCATCGTAGTAATTCGGCATAGTTTTGTTATGTTACCAATTCGGTGGCATCGAAAAGAAGGATTTATTCATGAAACAGCGCCCGTCGGCTGTGGTACCGGCGGGCGCTGCTGTGCGATATATTGCGTTATGGGCTTAGTGCCTCATAAAGTGGTACTCGATAACATTGCTGTAGGGGTGACCCGGGCCCACAATGCCCTGCGGGAACAACGGCTGGTGCGGCGTGTCGGGGTACATCTCGGCCTCAAGGGCAAAGCCGGCGCCCCAGCCATAGTTAGCATCGTCCTTGGCGTGCTCGTCGCCCAGCCAGTTACCGGTGTAGAGCTGCACGCCCGGGGC
Source organism: Collinsella aerofaciens (assembly GCA_036299165.1). Taxonomy (GTDB): domain Bacteria; phylum Actinomycetota; class Coriobacteriia; order Coriobacteriales; family Coriobacteriaceae; genus Collinsella; species Collinsella aerofaciens_BM. Next base: position 1,324 of record JAXJHR010000031.1, read on the forward strand.
AGTGGTGTAGTAGTCCAGCTCGCGGCCGGTCCACATTTCCTCAACATGCAGGGCGCGACGCAGGTTGCGGCCGTACTGATAGCCATCGATGCACAGGCAATGGTCGTAGCCACGGGCCTGCTTAATCTGCGGGTCGTCGGCCTCCATGCCGGGCGCGACAGGACGCAGCTCGCGGAAGTCAAACGGCGTGCCCTCGACCGGAGCGATCTCGCCGGTGGGGATGCTCTGCTCGTTAACGGGCAGGTAGTGAGCGGCGTTAGCAACAAAGAAGTGCTCACAGTCCATGTCGGCGTTATGGCCGGCAAGGTTAAGGTACATGTGGTTGGTCATGGACACGTAGGTGGCGCGGTCGCTCTCGCAGCCATATTCGATACGGAAGCGGCCGGTGCGCGTCACGGTAAACACGGCCGTAAAGGTGCGGTTACCGGGAAGGCCCAGCTCGCCGTCCTCAAGCGAGGTGGTCATGCGCACGGCATTGTGGACCTCGTCGAGCTCAACGTCCCACACGCGCTTGTGCAGGCCGTGCTCAAGATCGCTGTGCAGGTTGTTGATGCCTTCGTTGGCCGGCATATGCCAGTCCGTGCCGGCGATGGTGATCGTGGCACCCGCAGTGCGGTTGGCCACGGGGCCGATGGTCGCGCCAAAGCAGGCGGGGTTGTCAAAGTAATCCTCGAGCTTATCGAAGCCCAGCACCACATCTCGCATGTTGCCGGGAATGTCGGGCACATCGATACCCAGTACGGTGGCGCCATAGTCCATAATGCGAACGCAGATCTCGGGCCCGTTGAGGGTGTAGCGATGAACGGGGGTACCGCACGGCGCGGTGCCGTAAAGCTCGGAAGTGATCATTTGGTTCCTAACATCGAGGTATTTCGGACAAACTTTAGCGCGAACAGGCGAGATTATCACTACACCCCACTAAAGCAGGGGGTATTTTTCTCAAAAAAGTGATGATTGGGGCTGTGCGGGCGTTCATTTGTGACGCGTACGAGTCTGATACAATTTGTTCGTTACTGTTTGAATGATATGCGCGCAAAGAACGGCGAGGATTCATCGTGATTAAGGCAGAGCGACAGGATAAGGTTCGTCAGCTGCTCGAAGAGCAGGGCACGGTCTCGGTCAAGGAGATTTCGGATGCACTGGGTGTCTCGGATATGACGATCCGTCGCGATCTTGAGGAACTTGCGAGCCTGGGCGAGATCGAACGCGTGCACGGCGGCGCCCGTAGTGCGCAGGGCCGTCCACATGCTATGTTGCGCCATGAGTATTCGCACAGCGAAAAGCGCACCAAGCATTCCGAGGAAAAGCTGCAGATCGCGCGCCGCGCCGTGGAGCTTATCGAGGAAGGCTCGACCATCTTTTTGGGTACGGGCACTACGGTGGAGCAGATGGCCTCAATGCTGCCGGCGTGCCGCCTGCGCATCGTGACTAACTCGCTTTCGGTCTTTAACCTGCTCGAGCCGCGCGAAGACTGCGAACTGTGCCTGGTGGGCGGCGTGTACCGCCGCCGCACTGCCGCCTTTGTGGGCCCCACGGCTGAGGATACCTTGCGCGCACTGGGGATCGACGCAGCCTTTATCGGCGCAAACGGCATTCTGGACGGCGACGTGTCTACGTCTAACATGGAAGAGGGCCGCATCCAGCAGCTCGCCTTTAGCAAGGCCGACTCGCGCTATCTGATCGCCGACTCCAGCAAGATCGGCAAGCGCGACTTCTACACCTTCTGCCGCCTGGACAGTTTGGACGCCGTGGTGTGCGAGCCGGGTATTGCCGCCGAGGATCGCGCCGCCATCGAGGAGCACACGCAGGTCATCTGCTAGCTTGGATGTTACAGATTGAGATTATCTGACCGGACGTCCTGTTTGTCTCGATCTGTAACAGTTGGGACCGAAAATCCCTGCTAGATGTTACAGATCGAGATAAACGGCCCACACGGGCTCACCAAAAACAAAAAGGCCGCATGCGAACCCGTGGAGGGATTCGCATGCGGCCGACAGGGGGTATGCGGCAAAAGTTAGGCCATGAGCAGGCCGGTCTCCGCGACGTTCTTGTACCAGTACGCGCTCGCCTTGGGATAGCGCTTCTGGGTCTCAAAGTCGATGTAGAACAGGCCGTAGCGCTTGTTATAGCCGTTGGTCCAGGAGAACTGGTCCTGCAGCGACCACACAAAGTAACCGTCGACGTTTACGCCGCCGTCGATTGCCTTGAGGATCCACGCGAGATGCTGACGCATATAGTCGATACGAGGGGCATCGTCGATAAAGCCGTCCTCAAAGTCGTCCTTATAGCCCATGCCGTTCTCGGTGATGTAGATCTTCTTGTAGTTGGGGTAATCGTTCTTAATGCGCAGCAGCAGGTCGTACAGGCCCTCGGGATAGATGATCCAGTCCCAATCGGTGGTGGGTACGCCTTCGCGCACGCATGACTCGCCCACGCCCTTGAGGAACCAGCGCGAGGAGCCCTTGTCGCCGGTGCCATTGTGGTTGATGTCGTTTTCGCCCTCGGCGGCACGCAGGAACTGGCACTTGTAGGTGTTGACGCCCAGGCAATCGTTGTAGGGGAGCGCGGCGGTCAGCGCGGCGATGTCCTCGTCGCGGACGTCGAGCTCGCCGCCGGCGATATGGGCCAGCTTGGTTGCGGCTTCCATGGTGTCGGCTGCATAGTGGCCGCGGAAGGTGGCGTCGAGCACCCAGCGGTTGTTGATGACGTCGGCCATGCGGGCGGCCTCGCAGTCGGCAGCGCTGTTGGGATCGAGGGGATACTTGGGCTCCAGGTTCTGGACAATGCCGATCTCGCCCTCAAAGCCGCCTTCATGGAAGGCGACGACAGCCTTGGCGTGGGCCACCATCATGTTGTGCATGAGCTGGAAAGCCTTGTCCAGGCGATACTTCTCGCCGTGCGGCCAGTTGCCGACGATAAAGCTGCCCTCGGCGGTCGCGGGAATCTCGTTAAAGGTAAACCAGTGCTTGACCTCGGTGAACTCGGCAAAGCAGAACTTGGCGTACTCGACAAAGGCGTCGATCGTCGTGCGCGTCAGGAAGCCCTCGCCGCCGTTCTGGTAAAAGGCCTCGGGCGTATCAAAGTGATCGAGCGTGACATAGGGGATAACGCCAGCTTTGTTGCAGGTGGCAAAAAGCTCGTGATAGAAGGCAACACCCTCGGGGTTAATCTCACCGGTGCCGTTGGGAAAGATGCGGCTCCAAGCGATGGAGACGCGGATACCGTTGATGCCGAAGCGCTGGCACAGGTCGATATCGACCGGGTACTTGTTGTAGAAATCGCTTGCGGGATCGGGGGAGAAGCGACCCTGAGCAGCCAGGAAATCGTCCCAGGGCACTTTGCCCTTGCCGTGCGTACGGGTCTCGCCCTCAACCTGGTAAGCAGCGGTGGCGCCGCCAAACACAAAGCCGTCGGGGAACTGCATGGGGTTGGTCATGAGTCATCCTTTCTGTGGGATACGAATAGGGAGAGGTGCCCGAACCGGGAATCCGGGCACCAACAGAGGGAGGAACTAGTCGAGGTTCTCGCGGAGCCACTTGATGGCGCCAGCGGGGTCGCGAGTAAGGTCGATATATTCCTTACCGCGGGGAGCGAGCAGCTTAATGCCCAGGCGATCGGTGTCGGCCTTCATGTCGTTGTAGTAGCTACGAACCTGCGGGGCGAGCACGATAACGTCGTACTGATCCATGATGGCAGTGTGCTGGCCATAGGCGCCTGCGGAGGAAGCGATGTTCTCTCCGGTCTGCGCAGCACCTTCCTTGATGGCGTTGGCGAGCATGGCAGAGGTGCCGGCGCCGGCGCACAGGACGAGGACCTTCAGACCATCAACGTCCTTCTTAGCGGATGCGTCGGCGGCGGGCTCGGGCTGATCGGCGACAGGCTTGCTGTCGGCGGCAGCGGCGGTCGGCTCGACGGAAGCGGTGGTCTGCTCGACAGCGGGCGCAAAGGTGCTGGCGGCGATGGTGGCAGCACCATCGGACTCGAGACCCAGCTCGGCGGCGCGCTCGGCCTCCTGGTCGCAGAGCAGCTTATCGTATGCCTTCAAGAACGGCAGGTAGATGATGGCGTCCAGCAAGATGATGATCGCGACAAATACCAGGGCGATAAGCTGGAAGTTCGTGGTGATGAAGATGCCGATGGGGGCAGGGGTAGCCCAAGGCACCACGAAGGAGAAGCCGTTCATGCCCACGTTGTCGATAAAGAACTTGGCAACACTTACGTTGACGCAGCCGGCGGCAACAAAGGGGATGAGCATGTAGGGGTTAAGGATCATCGGCGCGCCAAAGAGCAGCGGTTCGTTGACGGCGAAGGCAACAGGAACGATCGAGGCCTTACCGACGGCTTTGAGCTGCTTGGACTTCATAAAGAGAATCAGCAGAAGCGGCACGATGAACGTGGCGCCGGTGCCGCCGAACTCACCCACGAGCGACATGTTAAAGGTGAGGGAGTGGGCGGGGTGGCCGCCGGCCAGCAGAACCTGCAGGTTCTCGGCCTGGTTGGCAAGACGGATGGGGTCGATGCCCGGCTGGACAATCGAAGGACCATGGACACCGATGAACCAGAAGAACGCGGTGGCTGCCTGGATAAGGATAAGGCCAGGATAGGTTTCTGCCGCAGTGAAGAGCGGGGAGAGCAGCTTGATGAGCAGCTCGGAGAACGGAACGCCCATGAGGTTGCGCACGACAACATCGATGATGCCGCAGATGATGACAGCGCCGCCAAAGGGGATGATGTCGCGGAAGTTCTGAGCGATGGCGCCCGGAACCTCCTTGGGCAGCTTAATGGTCAGATCGCGCGAGACGCAGAA
>JAXJHR010000032.1:0-9726 GCA_036299165.1 Collinsella aerofaciens
GCCGCCCACGGCACCCAGCACGGCCGCGGCCTCAATACCGTGCATACCGCCCGAGTTGGGCACGGTCACGCTCTTGACGTTCTTGATGATGTTGCCCGAGCAGGCAACATCCATATGATCGGGTTCGCAACCGAGCGTCTGACTCGCCAACGCCGCTGCATAGGCAACGGCAATGGGCTCGGTGCAGCCGAGTGCACAGACAAGCTCGCGGTTCAAAACGTCGCAAAAAGCGGCATCACGGATGGAATCAGTAGGCATAGGTATCTCCTGTATATATATCGAACTGGACTCTAGATAATAGTTAACTCTATTTATTTGATAACAATGCATCAAAAACCGCAACCATGGTTCCGGCAGACGGCGCTCAAGCGCAAACTGACGACATTCATTCACGAGAAGCAAGTCTCGTTGCCTGCTAAAGCGTTTGACCAAAAAACGCTCGAGCGTTTACGCAAAAGTCGCGCTATTATGCAGTCGAACGCGGTAAACACCTTTAGCATTTGCGCCGCACAGACCAGAGAGGAACCATCCATGAAGATCGGTATCGGTAACGACCACGCCGCCGTCGAGCTCAAGAACATCATTTCCGAGCACCTGAAGGAGCGCGGCTGCGAGGTCGTGAACTTTGGCACCGACACCTCCGAGAGCTTTGACTACCCCATCGCCGGCTACAAGGTGGGTAAGGCCGTTGCCAACGGCGACGTCGACCTGGGCATCCTCATCTGTGGCACCGGCGTCGGGATTAGTCTGGCTGCCAACAAGGTCGAGGGCGTACGCGCCGTCGTGTGCTCCGAGCCCTTCAGTGCCAAGCTCTCCCGCATGCACAACAATACCAACGTGCTCGCCTTTGGCGCCCGCGTCGTGGGCTCCGAGCTCGCCAAGATGATTGTCGACGAGTGGCTCGACGCCGAGTTTGAGGGCGGTCGTCACGAGCGTCGCGTTAACCTCCTCAACGAGATCGACCACACGCGCGGCCTTAAGATCGTCGACGAAGCCTAAACTATTCAGTGCCACAAGCTAACAGCAGGGACCCGCTCGGAACACATGTCCGAGCGGGCCCCTTCATAGATTTTGGAATAAAAGGGCGCCGCGGATGGAGTTCCGCGGCGCCCAAGCCACACGCTAACAGCTTTAAGGAGTCAAAGCTGGTTTAGCCAAAGAAGCGCTTGATCTCAATCTCGGCGTTCTCCAGGCAGTCGGAGCCGTGGATCACGTTGGCGTTGACATCGACGGCAAAGTCGCCGCGGATGGTACCAGGAGCAGCGTCAAGCGGATTAGTAGCGCCCATGAGGGTGCGCATCTTAGCAACAGCGGAGAGACCGGAAACGACCATCTTGACGACCGGACCGCTCGTCATAAAGTCACAGAGACCGCCAAAGAAGGGCTTGTCGGCCAAATGGGCGTAGTGCTCCTCGACGGTAGCGCGCTCGAGCGTGGTCATCTCCATGCGCTCGATGACAAGGCCGCTGCGCTCAATGCGAGCAACAATCTCGCCGATCTTGCGATCGCGCACCGCGTCGGGCTTAATCATGATGAAGGTCTTCTCGATAGCCATAAAAGTAGCCTTTCAAGTAGGTTCGCGCGTGCCCAAGTCCCATTCCGGCACCCGCCTGGACTGCATCGTAACAGAGTTTTAGCTGCAGTTAAACAAAAAGCTGTTTATTGAAACGTTGCAATTTATTAAAGCGCTCCATATGTGTCACTTCTGTTTCGAAGCCCGATTAGAGTACCATCCGACCGCCCATCAACCGCATCGAACAGAGCAGGCGGTCGGTTGCCGCCCGCGAACGTAACCCCTTCACAACCTGCCCAAAGGTCCTACAGAAGTTCTCGACAAGCCCCTCCCCCATAGCAACAAAATACGGGCGTCCGCATCAGCAGACACCCGTAAAAGCAAAAACGATTTATCGATAAATGGCCAAAGCCGCTTCAGTCAAATCCCTACTTTACCCCGTGGCCCATCTCGACGACCTTGGTCAGCGATCCAAACACGCCCTCGTCGGCCACGAGCTGTGCCTCGGCGCGCTGCAGCTGCACGGCAACGGCGGCAGGGGCGGTCCCGCCCTCGGTCGTACGCGCGGCGACAATTGAGGGGATGTCGAGCGCCTCGGTAATGTCGTGCTCAAAGAGCGGGCTTGCCTCCTGGAACACCTCGAACGGCAGGTCCTCAAGATTGCAGCCGCGCTTCTCACACATCAGGACCAGATGGCCCACCACGGCATGTGCCTCGCGGAACGGCAGACCACGTTTAGCCAGGTAATCGGCAACATCGGTGGCAGCAAGGTGTCCCACGCCGCACTCGCGCGCCATGGCATCCTCATTGACAGTCCAAGTCGAAATCATACCGGCCATAACCGATAGGCATTGCATGAGTGTGTGAGCGGTATCGAGCGCACCCTCCTTGTCCTCCTGCAAGTCCTTGTTATAAGCAAGCGGCAGGCCCTTCATGGTCACGAGCAGCTGCACCAGGTTGCCATACACACGGCCGCTCTTGCCGCGGATAAGCTCGGCAAAGTCGGGATTCTTCTTCTGCGGCATGATGGACGAGCCGGTGGAGTACGAGTCGGAAAGCGTGATAAAGCCAAATTCGGAGCTCGACCACAGCACAATCTCCTCGGAAAGACGCGACAGATGCATGGCCATGACGGAGCCGGCGTAATGCAGATCGAGCAGGAAATCGCGGTCGGAAACCGCATCGAGCGAGTTGGGAATCACACCCGCAAAGCCAAGTTCGGCAGCCGTCATCTGACGATCGAGCGGATAGCTCGTACCGGCAAGCGCGGCAGCACCCAGCGGGCAGTTGTCGGCGGCATCAAAGGCGACCTTCAGGCGTGTAAAGTCGCGCGCGAACATCCAGGAATACGCCAGCAGATGATGCGACAGCAGCACGGGCTGAGCATGCTGCATGTGCGTGTAGCCCGGCAGAATCACCTTGTCGTACTTCTTGGCCGCATCAACCAGCACATGACGCAGCCCAAGATTGGCCTCCATGAGCTCTTTGGCTAGCGCCTTGACGCCCAGGCGCGTATCGGTCGCCACCTGGTCGTTGCGCGAACGCCCGGTATGCAAGCGCTTACCGGCCTCGCCGATGCGGCGCGTCAGCTCGCTCTCGATGGACATATGAATGTCCTCGTCGTTGATATCGAAGGTGAAGTTGCCGGCATCGATATCCTGCTCGATTCCGGTCAGGCCCTTGGCAATCGCCTGCTCGTCCTCGGCACTGATGATGCCCTGGGCCGCCAGCATCTTGGCATGTGCCTTAGAACCGGCGATATCCTGCTTATAGAGATGCTTGTCGACCGGCAGCGACGCACCAAACTCCTGCGTGACCTCGGCCACGCCCGCCTCAAAACGACCGCCCCAAAGAGCCATGGAACCGTCCCCTTTCATCAAATACCAAAACAAGCGCCCAAAGCAATGCGCCATGTCGCTAAAGCGATTTTTCAACCGCTAGTTTTACACATTCCCCACCGTGTGCGGAGCCATGTAGCTAATTTGCAAAGAAGTGACGCGCCATGCACTTGGCGCCCAACGTCTCCCTCCGGATGTTGCCCTGCGAACCATCGATCCAGGCCTTCAGGCTCATAGGGACGTCCTCGACCCTTGCAGCGTCGAACTCGGGCGCGAGGGCAAGTAAAGCATGCGCGATAGCATTGAACATAATGGATACTCCTCATATATAGGCGCAGAGCCGCCAAATTGATAGAAGGAGCCCCGCCGGACAACCCCGGCGGGGCTCGGACTCAGCCGCAGACGCGGCATCATATATGCGGGCGGAACGTAGGGGCCACCGATGTTAAGAAGTGTCAGCAAGCATAACGAAAGGTAGGGACCCCGTGCGCCCGTTATGTATCACGCGGATGGGCCGCGCGGATACCAAGGGAAGGAGGCGCTAGGCCTGGGCGGCAGCAGAGCTGGGGCCCTGGACCTTTGCCCACGTCTTGAGCGACAGCGTATCGATCTCGATAAAACCGGCACTGGCCTTCTCGTCAAACGTGGTGTCGCGGTCGTAGGTAGCCAGACCGTAGTCGTAGAGGCTGAAGGGGCTCTTGCGGCCGACGACATGGCAGTTGCCCTTAAAGAACTTCAGACGGACAGCGCCGGTCACGAACTTCTGGGTATCGGCCATAAAGGCATCAAGCGCGTTTTTGAGCGGGCTGTACCACTGGCCGTTGTACACGGCGGTGGCCCAATCCTGCTCGAGCTTGATCTTGGTCTTGAGCAGGTCGCCCTCGACGCAGATGTCCTCGAGCGCCTTGTGGGCGGTGATGAGCGTCAGGGCTCCGGGAACCTCATAGCACTCACGGCTCTTGAGGCCCACCAGACGATCCTCGACCAGATCGAGGCGGCCAAAGCCATTGTCGCCGGAGATCTTGTTGAGGGCGATGACGATCTCGGAGAGCTTCATCTTCTTGCCGTCGACGGCGACGGGCTTGCCGGCCTCAAACTCAATCTCGGTGTAGGTCGGGGTGTCCGGCGTGTCCTCGGGGTTCTTGGTCATAACCCAAGCGTCGTCGAGCGGCTCGTTCCAGGGATCCTCCAGGTGACCGCACTCAATGGCACGACCCCACAGGTTGTCGTCGATGGAGTAGGGGTTGTCGTTGGCACCCTCGGGAACCGGCACGTTGTGGGCGTGGGCATAGGCGACCTCGTCGGGACGGCACTTCAGATCCCACTCGCGAACCGGGGCGATAACCTTGAGCTCGGGGTCGAGGGCCTTGACGGCGGCCTCAAAACGGACCTGGTCGTTACCCTTGCCGGTACAGCCGTGGGCGACGTAGGTCGCGCCAAACTCGTGGGCGACCTCAACAAGCTTCTTGGCAAGCAGCGGGCGAGACAGGGCGGAGAGCAGTGGGTACTTGTTCTCGTACATGGAGTTTGCTGCGATGGCCTTAGTCAGGAACTCATCAGAAAACTCGTCGCGCAGGTCGAGCACCTGGCAATCGAGAACGCCCAGGTCGAGCGCCTTCTGCTTCTTGGCATCCAGTCCGGTCTCTTCCTGGCCCACGTTGCCGCAGACACAAACGACATCGAGATTCTTCTCGTCCTGGAGCCACTTGACACATACGGATGTATCAAGACCACCGGAATATGCGAGAACGACTTTTTCCTTGCTCATGGCTGTTTCCTTTCACCCTTGGTAGCTAGTTAGAACATCGGTCAGTTGCAAGTCACCTTGAGGTCAAAAACCGTGCAATATCAGGTTATTCAGCAGAATGCATCACAGGCATGCCCTAGAAACATGCGGCTATGTCGTGCTTAAAACCCAACGACCTCAAAATGACTCTGTTGAGGCATTGCACCCCATGCGGACAGAGACGATTGTTATCGTCGTCGGGAAATTGCGCGCTGGCGTCGGATGGCATTGTCTGCAGTGGTGATGATCTTTACGAACTGCATCTGCCTCTCCTTTCACGTATCGCCGGGCGCAATTCAAATATCGTAAACGGTACCTTTTACTCGGTAAGCGGTTGTTTTTCCGTCTCCGTTTTCGATGGTCGCTATATTACGCTAAAGTGCCCGCAGCACAAGCGACAAACTCAAATTTCTGAAAAGTTTTTTCATTACTTTGTGAAGCGTGGTGCAAATACGCACCATTCCTGCGAAAATACGCTCGACTACTAGTTGATGGTTATAACGTCTGAAACAATCTCGAAACGAAAGGCGCATTTTCATGCAAACTTACGAATCGGACGCCAACATCGGCAACATTAAGATTCTCGCCGTCGATATGGACAAGACGCTGCTGACCGACGAGCGTGTGCTGCCCCAGGGTCTTGATGAGCGCCTGGACAAGCTCGCCGACGCCGGCATCGTATTCTGCCCCGCCAGCGGACGTCCCGCCCCCAAGCTCGAGGAGATGTTCGAGGGCATCAAGAACCGCCTCGCCTTTTGTCCCGACAACGGAGCTTGCGTGATCTATCGCGGCAGCTATATCTATAAGAGCAATATTGACGTGGAGCTGTATCAGCAGGTCTTGAACCGTGCCTCGGAGGATCCTCGCGCTGTCCCCGTCCTGTGCTGCTTCGACGAGTTCTACGTGCTTGCCCGCGACCATCAATACCACGACGAGATCAGCGTCTACTACAACACAATCAACTACGTCGACAGCTTTGATGGCATTGATTTCGAGTCCAACAAGATTTCGGTCTTCTTCCCCGGCTACGACGCCGAACCCGCTTTCCGCGAGACCTATAGCCCCGAGTTCTCGGACAAACTCTACGTCACCAACGCTGGGCGCGAGTGGATCGACTTTATGAACCTGGGCGTCGACAAGGGCGCCGGCGTCGCTCACCTGTGCGAGCACCTGGGCATCGATATTGCCGATGCTGCCGCCGTGGGCGACACCTACAACGACATCCCCATGCTGGAGCGCGTCGGTCACAGCTTTATCGTGGACAATGCCGAGGAGCACATGAACGCGCACGCCAAGTGGCGCATTCCGAGCAACAACGACGGGGGCGTACTGACGCTCATCGACGCCATCTTGGCGGCTCGTTAATCTATCCCGTCGCCATGCCCGGGGCCGACCGCTTGATTTTTGCTCGGTCAAGTCCTGGGCTCGCACGAAGAGCACATTTAGTGCTCTTCGGCTCGTGCGGAATCTACAAAAATCAAGCGGTCGGCCCCGGGCATGGCCATGTTGACTTTGCTTGCCGCCAAGATGGCCTCTTGAGTGTCTAGATACTTGGCTGAATTTATTTGAACAGAGGGGAGCCCCTTTTTGGAAGGGGCTCCCCTCTGTTTTGGTTACTTTGGGGTTGTGGGCACTTCCCTATTTGGCGTCGGCCCAGGTTATGCCGGTGCTGGCTTCGGCGATTAGGGGGACGCGGAGGTCTACTACGTGCTCCATGACGTCGCGGACCATGGTGGTTAGGCGCTCGACTTCGTCGACGGGGCACTCAAAGTCCAGTTCGTCGTGTACCTGCAAGATCATGTGGGCGGCAAAGCCTTCTTCTTCCAGGCGACGACTTACGCGGGCCATCGCGATCTTGATGATGTCGGCGGCGGTTCCCTGCATGGGATGGTTCATGGCCGTGCGCTCGCCAAAGCCGCGGAGTTGCGGGTTTTTGGCCTTGAGCTCGGGAATATGGCGGCGGCGGCCGTACATGGTCTCGGCGTAGCCCGTCTGCTTGGCGCGTGCCACCACGTTGTCGAGGAACGTGCGCACGCCCGGGTAGGCCTCGTAGTAGCGATCGATCATATCGCGCGCCTCGGCCATCGAGATATGCAGCGACTGCGACAGACCGTAGGCCTGCTGGCCGTACACGATGCCAAAGTTCACGGCCTTGGCGCGACTGCGCAGGTCGGGCGTTACCTCGGACACCGGCACACCAAACACGCGTGCCGCCGTCTCGGCATGGAAGTCCTCGCCCTCGTTAAAGGCGCGCACCAAGTGCTCGTCACCCGAAAGATGCGCCAGCAGACGCAGCTCGATCTGCGAGTAGTCCACCGCCAAAAAGACGCTTCCCTCGCCTGCCGAAAACGCCGTCTTGACGGTACGACCCAGCTCCGAGCGCGTCGGGATGTTCTGCAGGTTCGGGTCGCTCGAGGACAGACGCCCCGTTGCCGTGATGGTCTGGTTATACGTGGTGTGCACACGACCGTCACCACGGCGCAGCGGGCCCAGGGTGTCCAGATAGGTGGACTTGATCTTAGACTTCTCACGCCAATCCAAGATCAGACGCACGATTTCGTGGTCGCGGGCAAGGTCGCTCAGCACCTTGGCGTTGGTCGAATAATAGCCGCGCTTAGTCTTCTTGAGACCCTTGGTCGGAAGCCCCATCACATCAAAGAGCACGTGCGACAGCTGCATAGGACTGCCAATATTAAAGGTCTCGTCACCCGCCAGGTCGCGAATACTGCGCTCGACCTCGGTGATCTGGGTCGCCAGACCCTCGGACAGACTGCGCAGGCGATCGGGGTCCACGAGCATGCCCGCGCGCTCCATCTTGGCAAGCACCGGCACGAGCGGCATCTCGATGCCATCGAACACGTTGGCGGCATTCTCACGGGCCATGCGGTCGCGCAACGGTGCGACCAGCGCCAGCGTCAAGGCTGCCGTGCGAGCGGCGGGTGCAGGAGCGTCCTCGCCGGCACCCTCTGCACCGCGCGCCGCAGGCAGCGCCATCTGCAGATAGGTATCGGCAAGATATGCCTCATCGAACTCGGAGCGATCGGAATCCAGCAGATAGGCAGCGACCACGGTATCGAAGATACGCGTGGAATCGGCAGCGAGCGGATCCATGAGCTCGGGCTCAGAAGAATCGATGGGCGAAAGCTCGTGCAACAGCACCTTCATATCCGGGCTCGCCACGCGACCCTCCATAAACAGACGCGCGAGCACGCCGGCGATCACGCCGTGGACGAAGTTGAAGCCCTCAACCTCAGCCGCCGCGCAGCTGTCGCCCTCCTCGAGCGCGAAGAGGCCCTTGGACGTCGCCAACCACAGTGTGCGCGTCAGTCCAAAGAGCGCGCCCTCTTCCTTGTCGTCGTCCACCACGGCGGCGACCCACTCGTCGGCATCAATCGCGCGGGAGACCTCAGCCGCAACGGCACCAAGCGCGTCGGCATCGCCGGCGGCTGCGCGAACCATAGCAGGTATCTCAAACACACTGGAGGCAGCAGCCCCGCCCTCGCCGCCGATCAGCGCCAAGAAACGGTTCTGCATGGCGGTGATACCAAGCGTACCCAGCGCCGCGGAAACCTCATCGGCAGAAAACGCCGGGAAGGACGTCGCCTCAAAGTCGAGCTCGACGGGCGCATCGGTGCGAATTGTCGCAACCTTGCGGCTCAGTAGTGCGTCATCGATGTGTGCACGCAGGTTCTCGCCCATCTTGCCCTTGACCTCATCGGCATGCGCGATGACTTCGTCCAGGCTACCGTACTTCGCAATGAGCGCACTCGCCTTTTTGGGACCGATGCCCGGTACACCGGGGATGTTGTCGGACGTATCGCCCTTTAGACCGTAAAAATCGGGCACGAGCGCCGGCGTAATGCCGTGATACAGGTCGTCCACGCTCTCGGGCGTCATAATCGCCACGTCGGACAGGCCCTTGCGGGTCGAGACCACGTTGACGTGCTCGGTCACGAGTTGATACATGTCGCGGTCGCCGGTCACCAGTAGCATGTCGCAGCCGGCCTCTTCACCCAGGCACGCCATGGTTCCCAGGATGTCATCGCCTTCCCAGCCCTCGGACTGCAGAATCGGCACGTTGAGCGCGGCGAGCAGCTCCTTAATCATAGGGAACTGCGCATGCAGATCGGGGTCCATGGGCGGGCGTTGCGCCTTATACTGCGGCAGCATCTCCATGCGCACGCGTGGTTTACCCTTGTCAAACGCCACGACGACGCCGTCGGGGTTAAAGGCATCGATCATCTTGAGAAACATGTTCAGAAAGCCAAAGATCGCGTTGGTGGGGCGACCGTCCGGCGCGTTCATGGTCGGCGGCACGGCGTGGAAGGCGCGATGCATGAGCGAGTTGCCGTCGATAACGGCAAAGGTGCGGCGCTTGTCAGACATATTGAATACCTCGCTTTGGGCTGGGCACGGTTTGCTCACTCCAGTTTACACGCTCCCCGCCCCGCGGCCACCTCACATCAAGCTCCCCCGCCACCGTGAGCCCGCGCGTGATACGATGGCTCACGGTACATCAACCAGCACGATCGATCCGAAAGGAGCCTGCGTCATGGAGCGTCCCTGCGCATGGAAAAAGTACACGCCAC
>JAXJHR010000033.1:0-140579 GCA_036299165.1 Collinsella aerofaciens
AGGCCAACATGCGGCAGCGCCGCGGATAGACCGGTAGCAATAAAAAAGCACCGGGGCCAGTGTCGGCCCCGGTGCCCAAGCGCGATATCGGCGGTGCTGTTTCGCGATATTCAACAGTGCTCAAGCGAGCAAATACTCAACTTCTCCTGACAACTCTCAATTTCAGAAGATGATGTCAGACACTATCGTAAAAATGCCGCCCGTAAAATGATCAACCTGATTTCAAAAATCTATGAATATGGATTAAAGGTTGCGAGTGGGACCTCAAAGCTAAGATGCATTGATTCTAAGATTGGTCTCTATGAACTTAAGGGGTTAACGGGGTTAATCGAGAGATGATTTATGCCATATGTTAAGGCGTAGACAAAATCGTTCTTCTATTTTGGTTTAAAGGGCATCAGGGATTGGGAAATATCAGCAGGGAAATCGAGCGGGCCAAGCGACTGGACGTAATAGCGCGTCAGCTTCTGGAGCCTGGGCGCTGACTTTTATGCCTGGCTTCTGAAACGGAGAATACAATGATTAAAGTAGATCTATCTGATTTTTATGCCGAAACAGAAAGTATCGAAACGCGCGCTTATGAACATGCACTAGATATTGAGTTTATTGTTCATCGTGAAATGAAACATTTGGGATTGAGCAAAAGTGAGCTGGCAAATCGTATGGGCATAAGCCTTCAGTCGCTTTCTAAGCTCTTGAATTCTCAACCTAATATGACTTTGAAGACGATTGCAAAGTTCGAACTTGCTCTGGGCATTAAGATCGTTCCGCAGGTTATCGTCAGTTATTCCAAAGAACTGCCGTTTCTTTCATCCAATGATTCCGTGCGAGAGCAATGTCCATCGCCTGGCATTCTCCCTGCAGAGCTGTCAGCAGATTGCGATGTGCCTTTTCAGAGCGAATAGTAGCCTCTCAATGAGCCTGGGTCGGACGAGTTGCCACTCCCACATCCTCAAAAAAGTTCTTAAAACAGCCTTAAAGGCTTTCCAGCTCGCGTTGACAGCGTAAAATACGCATGTTTGACTATGAACAGAGTGGATTTTAGGGGAGGGGTGCGCTATGGAGGTGCTGGTTGTTGGCAACACCGCATATGTTGACGATGACTTTTGTGCCAAGGCGTTCCCCGGGGACCATGTGCAGGTCGTAGCCGCGCAGGACACGCGCCGCGACGAGTCATCGCCCCATGCCTCGTGGAAAGAGCTTCTGCAACACCTGGATCAGGCCTATGAGTTCGACCGCGTGGTCTACCTTTCTAATTACCTTACCCCGCATATCGATAGCGTGGGCGATATCGAGCTACTGCGTTCGGTCTTTCGCGCGTGCATGGGTCGCCGGATCCAGCTGTTGTATATAGCAGGGCCCGCAGGTGCCGAGGGTGCCGCCGATGCCGCGGGGCGAACGGGCAAGGGCATTATCGCGCGCGCAGCCAACGACCTGTGCCGCTACTACGCTGCTCGCGAGGGCGTTCAGACCAAGATCCTGCGCGTGCCCTTCCTGTATACCGCGTCTGCCGCGCTGGAGGACCCGTTTTTGGTGCCGCTGTTCGACGCGTGCTCAACTGGATCGGTTGCTCTGCAGGGCGCGGAGGATGCGGCGTTTCCCCTGCTGTGCGCCGAGGAGCTCGCGGTGCTGATTCGCCGCATCTTTGATAGCTGGGATGCCTCTTTTGAGACGCTCGACGCTGCCGATGCCTTCCATCACACGGCGGGTGAGGTGGGGGACGCCCTCAAGGCGTTGTTCCCCGGCCTTGCCGTTGCCTATGGCGATTCCGCCGGCTACACCCTGCCCGCCAGCGGCGTCGCTCGCGTGCGCTATGGCTGGTTTCAGCGCTACGACTTGGTGCGCGATCTTTCGACCATTCAAGCGCGTTGGGATGCTGGCCGTGCAAAGAAGGTCAACCCCTTGCGCGCCGCCATCGACCGCATCCAGATGCGCACGCTGCCTATTAAATGCCTGGAGACGGCAGCCGCCTGGGTCCTGTTCGAGGTGCTGGAGCATCTGTTCTCCCAATCGGCCCAGCTCAACGTGCTCGATTATCGCCTGCTCTATGTGGTGCTGATCGGCACGCTGTATGGCTTGGACTTTGGCTTGGTCGCAGCACTGCTGGCTTCGATTGGCCTGGCGTCGAGCTACTTTACCCAGTATGGCTATACCTTCCAGGGTCTCTTTTACGAGCCGTCCAACTGGCTGCCGTTTATTGCGTACTTTGTGGTGGGTGCCGTGTGCGGCTATGTGCAGCTGCGCAACAGCGAAGCCATTAGGGCGGAGCGCGATCAAAACGAGCTCGTGCGTAATCGCAATACGTTCCTCGCACAGCTTTACCACGACGCGGTCGAGGACAAGCGCGCGTACAGGCGCCAGATTGTAGGTCGCCACGACAGCTTTGGCAAGATCTTTGCCGTGACGCAGGAGCTCGACGTGCTCAACCCACGCGACATCTATCGCAAGTGCTGCGAGCTTTTGGGCGAGATCCTCGAGAACGATTCAGTGGCGATTTACCATGTTTCGGGAGGGGCATTTGCTCGCCTGGTGGCAGCAAGTCCCGCGATTGCCGAAGATGCCGCACGTTCGCTCACGCTTGAGCAGCTTGCACCTCTTTTGGGAGACGGGGGCCGTTCGAACCTGTGGGTGAACCGCGAGCTGACGCCGGGGCTTCCCATGTTTGGATACACGATCGAGCGCGACGGGGCACCCGCTGTGTTGATCTTTGTGCGCCGTGCGGCCGAAAACCAAATGACCCTCTATTATCAAAACTTGTTCCGCATCTTGTGTGGCCTGGTCGAAAGCGCGTTGGGCCGTGCCTTTGATTATGAGGCGGTGGCGCAGGATAAACGCTGCGTTGACGGCACTTGCGTGCTCAAGCAGGCTGCCTTTGGCCAAGAGCTCGCGGCGGCGCAGACGCTCGCAGATAGCAAGATGGGGAGTTTTTTGCTCCTGCGCGTGGTACCGGGCATGGAGCCTGTCGGCGAGCTGGTGGGCGCAATTGGGTCGGCAATCCGCGAGAGCGACGCGGCGGGCTTGGTCGACGGCGACGTGCTCTACCTGCTTATGCGCCAGGCAAAGACGTGCGATCTGCCCATTATCCGTGAGCGCCTGAGCGCAAAAAAGATTGCTGTGGAGCCCGTCGACGGCGAGGACATCGTGGCGCTGTTGCAGCACATCTCTTACACCGGTGACGGTGAGGGGGGCGCCGCTTGATCTCGCTTGTCGTTGCTGCCGTCTTGCTGCTGATTCATGCGCTGGTTTGCCTGATGCTGTGGACGCTCATGAAGCTGGGCCTGCTGCCGGTGCGCGGGCACATGCTGGCTGTGATAGTGCTGGTGCCGCTGTGGGGTCCGTTGCTGGTGGTTCTGCTATCGGTCTGCAGCGCGATGTTTGGCGAGGGGCTGAAAGAGTCTGCGCTGGAGTCGCTGCGCTTCAACGACGACCTGCATCGTAGCATGTCGGTACCGAGTGCTGAGGACGATGCGGGCGTAGTGCCGCTCGAGGAGGCGCTCATCGTCAATGACCCGGCATACCGGCGCCGCCTAATGCTCTCCATGCTCACCGAGGAGCCCGACGCTTACCTGGCGCAGCTGCAGGCGGCTAAGCTTAACGACGACGTTGAGGTGGCGCACTATGCCGCGACGGCGGTGGCGCAGATCTCCAAGGAGTCCGACCTTAAACTGCAGCAGCTGGAGCGCACCTTTAAGACGGACCCGAGCGCGCAAAACCTCATCGAATACTGTGATTTTCTTGGTGAATACTTAGGCTCGGGCTTGGCCGAGGGGCGCGTGGCTCAGATTCAGCGCCAACAGTACGCGCGCCTGCTTGCGCGTCGCTGCGAGCGCGAGGATACCCTTGAGCTGCGCATTCGATACGCGACGGCGCTGGCCGATGTCGGACAGATCGACGAGGCGCAGGCCGTGACCGACCAGCTGGTGCTCGACGTGCCCGAGGAGCAGGAGGTTTGGATGCTTTGCCTGCGCCTGGCCGTGATGCGCCGCGACGGTGACGAGGTCCACCGTGTGATCGATGCGATCGACAATCAGCATGTGTATTTGAGTGCCGCCAACCGCGAACAGTTGGCGTTTTGGCGCGACGGGGAGGAGGCCAGATGAGCGTGGTGCAACATATCCGCGACCGTGCAGGCCGCTTTCGTTGGATGGGGCTGCTTGTGGTGTGGGCGGTCTTTATTGCCATGGCGGCCGTGCTGCTGGTGGAGCGCGCCGGCGTACAGTACAGTGCGGGCCAGCATAAGCTGGGGATGCTTGCTGCCAACGATGCGCTGCCGGCTTCCTCGGCAATATTTGGCCAAAAGCCCACGTGCCTGGTCATTACCGATTCCGATCAAGCTGGCGTCGAGGACGTAAAGGAGCAGTTCGACCAGATTCTGCTCGACATGAAGATCGCGCACCGCGACGTGGACCTTGCCCTGGACGGCGCGGATGCCATTCCCTCGCTGACCTCCTACGATCGCGTGATTTTGCTCATGCCGTCGCTCGATGGGCTCGGTACGCACCTGAGCGACATTATGAGTTGGGTGAGTGCCGGCGGTTCGCTTATGCTCGCCATGCCTCCGGATAACTCGGACTATCTGCAAGTGATTGCTCCCAAGCTTGGCATTGAATCTGCCGGATATGACTATGTAAAAGCCGAAAGCATTGTGCCGAGCGAGGACTTTATGCTGGGCGGGGGAGAGCGCTACGAGCTCTCGGACCCCTTTGATTCGTCGCTTTCGGTTTCGCTGCGCGAGACGGCTCGTGTGTGGGCTAAGACCGGCGATGCGGGCGCCCCGCTCATTTGGTCGAATGACTGCGGTAGCGGTCGCACCGTGGTGTGCAATATCGGTATCTATGACAAGGTCATGCGCGGTTTTTACGCCGCGGCGATCAGCCTGCTGGGCGATGCCACGGCCTACCCCGTCATCAACAGCGCCGTCTTCTATCTGGACGACTTTCCCAGTCCCGTGCCCTCGGGCGACGGCACCTACATCAAGCGCGACTACGGGCTTTCCATCGCCGACTTTTATGCCAAGGTCTGGTGGCCCGATCTGCAAAAGCTCGCGCAAAAATATGGCGTTCGCTTTACCGGCGTGATGATCGAAAACTATGAGGACGCGGTCAACCAGACCGAGCCCGCGCGCCAGGCCGATACCACGCAGTTCCGCTACTTTGGCGGCATGCTGCTGCAGATGGGCGGAGAGCTGGGCTTTCACGGCTACAACCATCAGCCGCTGGCGCTCTGGGACACCGACTATGGCACGCTGTACGACTACAAGAAGTGGAAGAACAAGGAGACGCTCGTCGCATCGCTCAACGAGCTTATCGCCTTTCAGGACGAGGTGCTGCCCAACGCGCACGGCTCGGTCTACGTTCCGCCGTCGAATATCCTTTCGGCCCGCGCGCGCAAGCTTATCGGCACCGACGTTCCGCGCATTAAGACCATCGCCAGTACGTATTTTGGGGATGGCACCGACCTGCCGTACGTGCAGGAGTTTGGCGTGGCGAGCGATGGCATTGTGGAGCAGCCACGTATTGTTTCGGGCGGCATGGTCGACGATTCCTATATGCGCCTGGCAGCCGTGTCCGAGCTCAACATGCACTACGTGAGTACGCACTTTATGCACCCGGACGACCTGCTCGATCCGGATCGCGGCGCCAAAGAGGGCTGGGAGGTCTACAAGGGCGGCCTGAACGACTACCTGGAGTGGCTTACCAAATCCGCGCCCGACCTGCGGCACCAGACGGCGTCGGAGTGCTCCGGTGCCATCCAGCGCTTTTCGTCCGTGACGGTGAGCGTGGATACCAGCGCGGATGCCTGGACGCTCAGCCTGGGCAATTTCCACGACGAGGCGTGGCTCATGTTCCGCGCCAATAATGGCGAGCCGGGTGCGGTGACGGGTGGCGAACTGACGCACCTTACGGGCAATCTGTATCTGCTCAAGGCAAATGATAAGACCGTGACGATCGAGCGCAAGGAGGGTGGCGATAAATGAGAATCTGCTTGGTACTCGAGGGTTGCTACCCCTATGTGCACGGTGGCGTATCTACCTGGATGCATGGCTATATCCAGGCCATGCCCGAGCATGAGTTTGTGCTATGGGTGATCGGCGCACATGCTGCCGACCGCGGCAAGTTTGTCTACGAGCTGCCCGGCAACGTGGTTGAGGTGCACGAGGTGTTCCTAGACGATGCCCTGCGGCTTTCGGGCGAGCAGCACGAAGCCAGTTTTAACGACCGCGAGCGCGAGGCGCTACGCCGCCTGGTGTCGCTCTCCAATCCGGATTGGGACGTGTTATTCGATATCTTCCACCGCCGTCGCGTGCATCCGCTCTCGTTTTTGCAGAGCCGCACGTTTATGGACATCTTCCGCGACGTGTGCCTGGCCGAGTATCCCTACACGCCCTTTGCCGACGCGTTCCACACCATGCGCTCTATGCTGCTGCCCGTGCTCTACCTGTTGGGCAGCGAGGTACCGGTGGCCGATGTGTACCATGCCATCTCGACCGGCTACGGTGGCCTGCTCGCCTGCCTGGGCTCAAGCGTTCACCATGCGCCGGTGTTGCTGACCGAGCATGGCATCTATACCCGCGAGCGCGAGGAAGAGATCATTCGCGCCGATTGGGTGGTGCCGTCGTTTAAGGACCGCTGGATTCGCTTTTTCTATCTGCTTTCGGAGGAAATCTACCGCCGTGCCTTCCGCGTGACGAGTTTGTTCCATAACGCCCGCAAGGCGCAGATCGATATGTGCTGCGATGCGGACAAATGCCTGGTCATCCCCAACGGTATCCAGTTCAACCGCTTTAAGGACATTCCTTTAAAGCCCGATGACGGCTGGGTGGACATTGGCGCTGCGGTGCGCCTGGCGCCCATCAAGGACGTCAAGACCATGATCTATGCCTTCTTTGAGCTGCACGAGCGCCTGCCCAAGGTGCGCCTGCACATTATGGGCGGCGTGGACGACGAAGAGTACGGCGCCGAGTGCCACGCGCTGGTCGATACCCTGGGCGTGCGCGACCTGATCTTTACCGGTCGCGTCAACGTGGTCGAGTACATGGAAAAGCTCGACTTTACCATTTTGACGAGCATCTCCGAGGGCCAGCCGCTCAGCGTACTGGAGTCGCTTGCAGCGCGCCGTCCCTGCGTGACGACCGAGGTGGGCTGCTGTCGCGAGCTGCTCGAAGGCGCCCCGGGCGACGACTTTGGCGTGGCGGGTTTTGTGACGCCGCCCATGTATCGCAAGGGCTTGGCCGATGCCATGGAGCGCATGTGCACAAGCCGCGCTCGTCGCATTGAGATGGGGGAGCGCGGCCAGCGTCGCGTTGCCACGTACTTCTTGCACGAGCAGATGCTCGCCAACTATCGCGCGCTGTACGACGAGACGGCGCGTGCGTTTAACCTGCCCAGAGAGGGGGAGTAGCCGGTGGCCGGAATCGGTTTTGAGCTCAAGCGCCTGTTTAGGCGTAAGGGTCTGTTTGCCACGATGCGCGCTTACGGCTACGCCGGCATTGTGTGCACGGGCCCCATGCTGTTGGGCGTGCTGCTCCAGGTGGGTATCTTGGTGCTGTGCGGTCTGTGGGGCGTGGGCCGAGCCAACCAGGACTTGCTGGTGTGCATGGTGACCTATACGCTGCTGGCGTCGCTCACGTTCACGAGTTTTTTCTCTATGCCGGTCACGCGCTTTTTGGCCGACATGCTCTTTGCCGAGCGCGAGGATGAGATCCTGCCTTCGTTTTGGGGGTCTAATGCCATCATGCTCGTTGCGGGCACCGTGCTCTACGGCGTCTTTTTGCTGTTCTCGGTCGCCACGCTGCTGCAGGGACTGCTGTGCCTGTGGCTGTTTAACATTATGATCGTCAACTGGAACGGCATGAGTTACCTCACGGCCATCAAGGATTACCGCGGTATCCTATGCAGCTTTGCGGTTGCCATTGGCGTGGCGTGCCTGTGCGCCCTGGCCGCGCTGGCGCTGGGACTGCCGCCGGTCGAGGGCCTGTTGACGTCAATTGCTCTGGGCTACGGCGTCATGCTCGCCTGGGACGTGGTGCTGCTGTACCGATATTTTCCGCAGAGCGAACGCAGCCCCTGGCTCTTTTTGCAGTGGCTCGATCAGTTTATTCCGCTGGCGCTCACGGGCTTGTTTACCAACCTGGGTCTCTTTGCGCACTTGGTGATAATTTGGGCCGGTCCCATTGGCGTGCAGGTCAAGGGCTTGTTTTATGGTGCGCCCTACCACGATGTGCCGGCGCTCATCGCGTTTTTGACGATCCTGGTCACGTCCGTCAACTTTGTGGTCTCGGTCGAGGTCAACTTTTATCCGCGCTATCGCGACTACTACAGCCTGTTCAACGACGGTGGCGTGGTGGGCGACATTGTGGTGGCCGAGGAGGAAATGCTTGCCACGCTCAATCGAGAACTGCGCTTTTGTGCGCTCAAGCAGCTGTTTGTGACTGCTGCGGTCATTTCGCTCGAGACCACGGTGCTGTCGGCCCTGCCGTTGGGCTTTAACAACCTGATGCACGGTTATTTTCGTACGCTGTGCGTGGGCTATGGCCTGTATGCCGTGGGCAATACGGTGATGCTTATCTTGCTGTACTTTACCGACTATAAGGGGGCCGTGCTGGCTTCGGGTCTGTTTGCCGGTGTGGCTGGGCTGGCGACTGCGGTGTCGTTGCTTTTGCCGCAGCAGTTTTACGGCTTTGGCTTTTTGTTGGGTGCGGCGGTGTTTTTTATCGTGGCGCTGCTGCGACTCGATACCTATACCGCCAACTTGCCGTATCGTATCCTGAGCCAGCAGCCCATTGTGGCTACTGACAAGACGGGCTGGTTTACCGAACTTGGCCGGGTGCTCGACCGTGTTGAGCAACGCTACGAGGACAAGCGCGTGGGCGGTGATCCGCGCAGTGCGTTTGAACGTATGGTGGTTCGCCTGTTCCAAAAACATTGGGGAGGTTCTGATGATCGATAAGTTGATGTCTCGCCGCTGCCTGATCGAGGCGGCTGCCGGCGCGCTGTTGCTTTCGGGCTGCTCGTCTCAGGACGAATCCTCGACTAAAAAGGTCAAAAAGCAGGGCAAGATTAAAAAGGCCGAGGCCTCCGACCAGTCCAAGCACCTGCGCGATAAGGACGAGCTGTACGAGGTCTACGACGACTCGGGCATTGTGACCATGTACCTGACGGTCTCGCGCGGTAACAGCTCCGAGAACACCGATCATAGCTGGGCCGAGATCAATACGTACTCGGTGTATGACTACGCCGACATGGGCGTGACGCGCTATCAGGTAATGGGGCTTTTGCAGGCGGGCGACGAAGACGGCCCGGTGGCCGGTGAGGTTGGCTATGGCGAGGAAGCGCCCAATGCTACCGTGCAGGTGCGTGGCCAGACGTCGAGCATGAACTCGCAAAAGAATTACAAGGTTGAGCTCAAAAAGGGCAAGGGTAGCTGGCGCCAACAGCGCGCGATTGCGCTCAACAAGCACATGGGCGAGGGTATGCGTTTTCGCAACAAGATGGCCTACGACCTTATCCGCGGGATTCCCCAGATGATGGGCCTGCGCACGCAGTTTGTGCATCTGTGGGTGTGCGACCAGACCGAAAAGTCCAACGACACCTTTGAGGACTACGGCCTGTTTACGCAGGTTGAACAGCTCAACAAGACGGCGCTTAAGGCACATGGCCTGGATAAGAGCGGGCATCTGTACAAGGTGAACAGCTTTGATTTCCATCGCTACGAGGATACCATTAAGCTTGCTGACGACCCCGACTACAACCAGGCAAGCTTTGAGGGCATGCTCGAGATTAAGGGCGATTCGGACCACACCAAGCTCATCGAGATGCTCGATGCGCTCAACGACGAATCGCAAAAGATCGATGACGTGCTCGACACCTACTTTGATACCGAGAATCTGGTCTATTGGTTGGCGTTTCAGATCCTGACGGGCAACTGCGATACGCAGAACCGCAACTGCTATCTGTACAGCCCGCTTAACTCCAAGGTCTGGTACATCCTGGATTGGGATAACGACGGCATGCTGCGTAAGCTTGAGCTGAGCCTGACGGGGTTCTCGGATTATGCGAGCTGGGAGCGCGGCGTAAGCAACTACTGGGGCAACGTGCTATTCAATCGTGCGCTGCGCAGCAAGGCGTTCCGCGGTGAGCTCGATCGCGCCGTCAAGGACTTGCGCTCGTATATGACCGAGGCACGCCTGACCAAGATGATCAAGCACTACCGCGAGGTGACTGAATCCCTGGTCTTTGCTTCGCCCGATATCGACAATCTGCCTGTCACCAAGGACCAATACGAGCAGATCGCCGCGTCGATTCCCTCCGAGATCGAGGAGAACTACAAGAGCTTTCGCGAGAGTTTTAAAAAGCCCATGCCGTTCTACATCGGCGTGCCGCAGATCGATAACGGTAAGCTGCGCATTAACTGGGATGCGTCCTACGACTTTGAGGCGCGCGACATTCGCTACACCGTGGAGCTTGCGCGCGACTATGCCATAAGCGACGTGTTCTTTAAGGCCGAGGACGTGCTGCTTCCCGAGGTGACCTGCGATGCGCCCGATGCCGGCCAGTATTTTGTGCGCGTGCGTGCCGCCAACTCCGACGGCTTTACGCAAGATGCGTTTGACTACTATGTGACTGACGACGGTAAGCACTACGGCATGAAGTGTTTTTACGTGCAAGACGGCGGTAAGGTCGTGGAGGACACGTATGAGGAGGGCTAGCGCGCTGCTTGAGCGCTTGGCGGCCCCGCCTGTGCGTGCCACGCAGGAGCGTTACCGCCATGAGCTCAAATATCTCATTAACGAGGGCGAGCACGCCGCGCTTGCCTGTCGCATGGCGCCGGTGTTTAAGCTGGACAAGCATGCGCGCTCGGGCGGTTACACCATTCGCAGCCTGTACTTTGACGACTACTGCAACTCGGCCTACGAGGAAAAAGACGCCGGCATTCTCATGCGCAAAAAGTATCGCGTGCGCATCTATAACGGCAGCGACAAGGTGATTAAGCTTGAGCGCAAAAAGAAGTACGGCAGCTGGATCTACAAGGAGGACGCGCCGCTTACGCGCGGTGAGTTTGAGCAGATTCTGGCTGGCGACTACGACTTTTTGCTGAGGAGCCCTTATCCGCTCTGTCGCGAGTTCTACATCGAGTGCATCTGCAACATGATGCGCTCGCGGACCATCGTGGACTACGAGCGCGAGCCGTGGGTGATGGACGAGGGCACCGTGCGCATCACGTTTGACATGAACGTGCGTGCCGCGGTGGGTAGCTTCGACATCTTTGATGCGACGCTGCCCGCGCTGCCCGTGCTAGAACCCGGCAAGCTGGTGATGGAGGTCAAGTTTACGGAGTTTTGCCCGCAGCTCGTGCGCGATATGGTGCCGCCGGGCGCGGCCGAACTCACGGCGGTCTCCAAGTACTGCCTGTGTTACGAAAAGACCGCCTACCTGCGCGGATTTAATTACTGGGAATCGGATTTTGAGAACCGAGGGGATATTTAGACCATGAGCACCAGGGACTTTTTTAAGAACTCCGTTTTGGAGGCGTTTGGCCAGGTCGACCCTGCCAAGATTGGCCTTTCGCTGCTCGTGGCGCTCGCCATGGGCATCCTGATCTATCACGTGTACAAGCGCTTTTTTACCGGCGTGGTGTATTCGCGCAGCTTTGCCGTGACGCTTGTAGGCATGTGCGTGCTTACCTGCATGGTCACGCTCGCGATCTCGACGAACGTGGTCATCTCACTCGGTATGGTCGGTGCTCTGTCAATCGTCCGCTATCGTACGGCGGTCAAGGACCCGCTCGACCTGCTCTATCTGTTTTGGGCCATTACCACGGGTATTACGGCAGGTGCCGGCATGTATGCGCTCGTGGGGCTCACGGCAGTTGTGATCGTGGTGATGATCGTCGGCTTTGCGAGCCACCAGGACAAGGCGCGCGTTTACATGATGGTCATCCACTACACGGGTCAGACCACTGGCGATGATATCGTGCGTGCATTTGGGCGCACCAAGTTCACCGTCAAGTCCACGACGATGCGCGGTGACAAGGTCGAGATGGCCGTGGAGGTGTTCTCGGACGGCGTTGACATGCCCTATGTGGATGCCATTCGCGCGCTCGACGGCGTTGAAGACCTGACGCTCATCCAGTACAACGGCGAATATCACGGCTAACTATGTTCCGGCGTTTTAACAAACGCCGGACCGCTCGACGCTGCGCGGGCATCTGCCGGGCTCTTATGTTCCGGCGTTCTGCCGAACGCCGGACCGCTCGACGCTGCGCGGGCATCTGCCGGACGATCTGCCGCTCAAACCGTCGCTCGCGTACATAAAGTACGCTTCGCTCCTCTTTCGCGGCACCTCGCCACGGCAGCTGCCCGCTCGCTGACGTTTGCTCGACCTGGATGGGCGAGTTGATTCATTGAGCGCGTTCGCGGGTATCATGGTGAAAGCGATTTCAATGACAGGGGTGCTCGTGGTAAAGATGAAAGATGTGGCCGAGTTGGCGGGCGTTTCGAGCGCCGCCGTCTCGCGCTACCTCAACGGTGGCTACATATCGACGGACAAGGCCGAGCGCATTAAGAAGGCGATTAAGCTGACAGGATACGTGCGGTCCAGCCAGGCTCGCGCGCTGCGCACCGGTTCCACTAAGCTCATCGGCGTCATCGTACCTAAGATTAACTCGGAATCCGTAAGCCGCATTACCGCCGGTATTGGCCAGGTGCTCGGTCGCCGTGGCTACCAGATGCTGCTTGCCAATACCGACAACGCGGCCGATCGCGAGCTCGAGTACCTCGATTTATTCCAAAACCACCCGGTCGATGGCATTGTGCTGGTGGCAACTATGATTACCGACGAGCATCGCCGGGCGATTGAGTCGTGCCGCGTGCCCATCGTGCTGATCGGCCAGAATGTTGAGGGCGCGGCGTGCGTCTATCACGACGATTACGAGGCCGCTTTTGAGCTGGGCCATGCGCTTGCAGGCCGCGTGGACGGCAAGATCGCCTACATTGGAGTTACCGAAGAGGACCGCGCGGCCGGTTATGACCGCCGTCGCGGTTTTGAGGCCGGCTTGCGCGCCGCGGGTAACCCGCTCGATGCCGCCTTGATTCGCCTCGGCTCGTTTACGCTCGACTCGGGTTATGGTGCGGCGCGTGAGCTGCTTTCCGTCGCTCCCGATGTTTCGTTTATCGCATGCGCAACCGACACCATGGCGGCGGGCGCACTGCGTGCCATCGATGAGGTTCGCGGTATGGGCGAGGGCATACACCGCGTGAGCGGTTTTGGCGACAACGCGTTTTTGCGCGCGCTGACGGGCGGCATTCCCACCGTGCATTATGGCTACCTGACCAGTGGCGTCGAGGCGACCAATATGCTGATCAACACGCTCGATGGCGTGGAGGGGGAGAGCGGTCTAAAGACGCTCAAGCTCGGCCATCAGCTTATGAATGTCTAGGCCTTTGGCGCGTCTGCCTGCCTCTGAGCCGCCTCTTTTTACTTTAAAACTACCTTTCGCCGGCTTATTCCTACCGTTCACCCTACTGTGAAAACGATTACAGCCATATGAAACTGAAAACGATTACAGTGTAAGTGTCAAAGATGGCCGGGTGCAGATGCGCCCGTTGGAGGAAAGGGAAGTCATGGACTACCGCAAATCAGCCCAAGAGGTGCTCGACAACATCGGTGGCGCCGGCAACGTCGTCTCTGCCGCACACTGCGCCACGCGTCTGCGCCTTGTGATTGCCGATAACGCCAAGGTCGACAAGGAGGCCCTTGAGAATATCGACGGCGCCAAGGGCGTCTTTGAGGCCCAGGGCCAGCTCCAGATTATTTTTGGCACTGGCACCGTCAACAAGGTCTACGACGAGTTCATTGCGCTCAGCGGCGTCGAGGCTGCCACCAAGGCCGAGGTCAAGGAGGCAGCGGCGCAGCAGCAGAACATCTTTATGCGTGCCATTAAGGTGCTCGGCGACGTCTTTGTCCCCATCATCCCCGCCATCGTGGCTTCGGGCCTGCTGCTGGGCATTATGAGCGCCCTCAACTTTATGGCCTCCAACGGCTTTATCGCGCTCGACACCAATAACTTTATTTATAAGATTGCCGACCTGGTCTCGGGCACGTCTTTTGGCATTCTGCAGATCCTGATCGGTTACTCTGCCGCTAAGGCCTTTGGCGCCAACCCGTATCTGGGCGCCGTCGTCGGCGGTGCGTTTATCAACTCCTCGCTGCAGAGCGCCTATACGGTTGCCTTCGAGGGCGTGCAGACCATGGTCACCGTCATCCCCGGCGTGTACAGCTTTGAGTGGGTCGGCTATCAGGGTCATGTGATCCCCATCGTCATCGCCTGTGCCATTCTCGCCTTCCTCGAGAAGCGCCTGCACAAGATCGTTCCCGAGATGTTCGATCTCTTTGTGACTCCGCTTGTCTCGGTGTTCGTGACCGTGCTCGTGACGCTCGTTGCCGTCGGCCCCATCTTTGTCTGGGCCGAGAACGCCATCCTCGGTCTGATTCAGGCCCTTCTGACCCTGCCCTTCGGCATCGGTTCCTTTATCGTCGGCCTGTTCTATGCCCCCACGGTCGTTACCGGTATCCACCAGATGTACACCGCCATCGACCTGGGCCAGCTTGCCCAGTACGGCGTGACCTACTGGCTGCCCATCGCCAGTGCTGCCAACATCGCTCAGGGTGGCGCCGCACTCGCCGTTGCCTTTAAGACCCGCGATGCCAAGATCAAGGGTCTGGCGCTTCCTTCGGCCCTGTCCGCCTTCATGGGCATTACCGAGCCTGCCATCTTTGGTGTGAACCTGCGCTTCTTTAAGCCCTTCATCGCCGGCTGCATCGGCGGCGGTTGCGGTGCCCTGGTCTGCGCGCTCACTTCGCTGGCTGCCTCCGGCACGGGTGTTACGGGTATCTTTGGTATCCTGCTGTGCCTGGCCCAGCCCGTGCAGTACGCGATCATGTTTGCGGTCGCCGCGCTGGTTTCCTTTGCCGTCTCGTTTGTCCTGTACAAGGACGAGCCCAAGGCTTCCGAGCAGGCCTAAGAGCTTTTGATTGAGGGGGTGCCCGCGGGTTGTATGCTCGCGGGCGTTTCCCGTATCTGGTGCCGATCTCTGGCGCCTTGTTACTTTCGATTCGTTAGGACTTTGATATGTCTAATGCACTTGGCCGCGACCTTGCAAAGCTGGTTGCCGCTGTTGACATCGCTGCCTCTGAGTGCGGTCATGGTGCGTATGGCCAGCACTTCCATATTATGCCGCCGGCGGGTTGGCTCAACGACCCCAACGGTCTTTGCCAAGCGGGCGGCATATTTCACGCGTACTTTCAGTATGCGCCGTTTGATGTCGAGGGCGGCGTTAAGGTCTGGGGCCATGCGACGAGTCGCGATCTTATGACGTGGGATTACGTTGGCGCCCCACTGCTGCCCGACGAGCCGTTCGATTGCCACGGTGTGTATTCGGGCTCCGCGCTTGCCGAAGACGGTTGCATTCGCGTGCTCTATACGGGCAACGTTAAGCTTTCCGATGCTGACGGTACGTACGACTACGTCAATACTGGCCGCCGCGCCGATACCGTCTATGTGGAGAGCGTTGATGGCCTTGCCGGTCGGGAGTTCAACCAAAAGCGCGTGGTGCTGGCGTCCGAGGATTATCCCGAGGATTTGACCTGCCACGTGCGCGATCCCAAGGTGTGGCGTGACGCGGACGGGCGTTATCACATGGTGCTGGGTGCGCGTCGTCGCGTGGATGGGCCGCATGTCGATAGTCGATTTTGCGCTATGCACGGCGAGGGTGCCGGTCGCGATGTGGGCGAGATCTTGGTGTATGGCTCGGTCGATATGCTGAGCTGGGAGCTCGAGAGTCGTGTGTCTACGCCCGAACGTTTTGGCTTTATGTGGGAATGTCCGGGATACCTTGAGCTTGATGCGGATGGCGGTGTGCAGGCGAAGTGGCTGTCCTTCTCTCCCCAGGGTCTTGAGGGCGGTCGTTGGGACCGCGGCAATGTGTATGCAGCGGGCTACATGCCTGTAACGGGCGACATTACGGGTGGCAATGACGCTTATGAGCTGGGCGAGTTCCGCCTGTGGGATGCCGGCTTTGATTTCTACGCGCCGCAAGAGTTCACGGCCGAGGACGGTCGCCACATTCTGATCGGTTGGATGGGCATGCCCGATGAGCCGACCTATGGCAATGCGCCTACGCTGGTGGCGGGCTGGCAGCACTGCTTGACGGTGCCGCGTGAGCTTACGGTTGGTGCCGATGGTGTGGTGCTGCAGCAGCCGGCGCGCGAGATCGAGCATCATTATGCCTCGGTGCTCGTGGGCGCGGGATCGCTTGAGGTTGCTGGCGATACCTGCTTTGATGTTAGGGTCGATGACGTTGACGGGGCGTTTGCCGCGACCGTTGATGGTGAGCTGTTGCTGTCGTATCTGCCAGCCGAAGGCGAGTTGCCCGCGCGCTTTGAGATGCGCTTTGCCGATGAGTCGCGTGCCTCTGCCGGCTGCGGGCGCACCGTGCGCTGGGAGCCCGTTGACGAGGTGCGTAACGTGCGCATTGTGGGCGACGTTTCGTCGGTCGAGGTGTTCGTCAACGACGGCGCGCTCGTGTTCTCGACGCGCATGTACCCACAGTCCTACGGTGTGTCGGTTGATGTGCCTGGCGCGAGCGTGACCTATCACAAGCTTAGCTTCTAGGCGCCTAGGCGCGGGACGCTAAGGCGCTTGGCGGCACTCTGGCGCTATACTGCAGCCGTTACCCATGATGCGGGGAACACCCGTGTCATGGGTTTTGCTTTTGAAGGGACGGTGCCGTATGGACGTGCAGGGATTCGAAGAGGCTTGGAGTGCGCGTGCCCGTGCGCGTGAGGCTCGGTTGCTGGCGGCACCGCATGTGCCGGCGGCATTATCGTTGCTGGGCATCGTGCGTCCCGGTGACCGTCTGGTGGCTTTCGCGGATGACTTCGCCGCTGCGTTTTCGTGCGGTTTTGAGGTCCACGATGTAGTGCTGGTGGGGTTGCCGTCCGTTGCGGCGTTCGAGGCTGCGTCCGAGGGTTTTGCCGGTTCACTCGACCCTGAGGCCCCGCATCTGTGGTGGTTCGTCAACTCCATCGGTGGTTTTGGCCTGCGCGTGTCCGACCTGCGCGCTCTGGGTCGCGCGGCCCGTGGGGCACACGCGCTGCTCGTGGTGGATAACACCGTGGCTAGCGTCTTTGGGTGCGATCCTTTGCGCCTGGGTGCCGTGCTGTCGCTCGAGGCGCTCGATCGCGTGTGCGCTGGCGAGGCACCGCGCAAGCTCGTGGCGGTGTCGGTCGCGCGCTCGCAGCTCAAGCGCCATCGCGTGGATGCTGCGGCCGAGTGCGCGCATACGCTGCTTGAGGGGTGCGGAATGGCCGCACTCGATCTGTCCGCCGATGAGGCCGAGGTGCTAGAGCGCGGGCTCGACACGCTCGATGCCCGCATGCAGGCTCACTTCGATCGCGCCCGTGCGCTGGCGGAGTATCTGGCCGCCAATGAGATGGTACACAACGTGCGCTATCCCGGGCTGACCTCGCATCCCGATCACACTGTCGCGACGGGCATCCTCGAGCACGGCTTTGGTCCGACAGTGGAGTTCGACCTGATCGGCCGCACCGCGGTCGAATTGTTCAGCATGCTGCCGGGGGAGTTCCGCACATCACCCGCCGGCGGCCCAACAACGCGCCTCTCGGCCCCGCGTGGCAAGCAGGCAACCACCATCCGCCTCTTCGCCGGCACCGACGACCCCCTGCAGGTAGCCGCCACCCTAGACAACGCCCTCCGAAAGTAGCTAATTAGCTACTCTGCATTGATGCTGGCGATCAAGTCGTTTGCCCTGGCGGCGATGACGTTGTTAATTTCGGCTTGCAGGGTTTCATAGGCCTTGATGGCTCGCTCGCCGGCTTGGGTGAGCGATGATCCGCGGGCTCCGTCGCGCTCGATGAGCTTGCAACCCAGCTGACCTTCGGCCTCGTTCACAATGCGCCAGGCCTTGGAATACGCCATGCCCATGCTCTTGGCGGCGCGGTTGAGCGAGTGCTCACGGGCAATACCCTGCAGCAGCAAGACGCAGCCATGGCCGAACACGCCCGGCAGATCTTTGTCGCACGACTGAATGACCAGTTTTGCCGTCGTCTTGTACTCCATGTGCTTCACGTCTCTCCGCTAAAGTGTTTGCTGGGCAAACGCAAAGCCTGCGTCAAACCCTCGTGTGCTCTTTCTAAACCATGCATTGTAGCAGTCAAAGTGCGTTAAGATACTTCCCCAGTATTGGGCGCCCAAGGTTGGGCTGGGTCCTACGAGGCCTGCAGCCGACCGGTCGCATGGAAAAAGGAGAAACATGGCTACGTTCTTTCCCGGTGAGTCCCACACGTTTTCGGAGTATCTGCTGGTCCCTGGTTACTCGTCCTCGCAGTGCATCCCCAACAACGTCTCTCTTAAGACGCCGCTGACCCGCTTTAAGCGCGGTGAGAAGCCGGCAATCACCCTGAACATCCCCATGGTTTCCGCTATCATGCAGTCCGTCTCGGGCGTCGACATGGGTGTCGCGCTCGCTACCGAGGGTGGCCTGTCCTTCATTTACGGTTCCCAGAGCGCCGAGTCCGAGGCCGCTATGGTCAAGGCCGTCAAGGATCACAAGGCTGGCTTCGTTCAGTCCGATTCCACGCTGACCCCCGACATGACCATGGAGCAGGTCATCGAGCTCAAGGAGAAGACCGGTCACTCCACCATGCCGGTTACCGACGACGGCACTCCCAAGGGTAAGCTCCTGGGCATCGTCACCAGCCGTGACTATCGCCCCAGTCGCGATGACCACCAGACGAAGGTCTCCGAGTTCATGACTCCGCGTGGGCAGCTCATCGTGGGCGATAAGAACATCAGCCTCAAGGTTGCCAACGACGTCATCTGGGACAACAAGCTCAACGCTCTGCCCATCGTCGACGATAACGATCACCTCATGGGCATTGTCTTCCGCAAGGACTACGACAGCCACAAGACCAACCCCAACGAGCTGCTCGACGGCGACAAGCGCTACATGGTCGGCGCCGGTATCAACACCCGCGACTATGCCGAGCGCGTGCCGCTGCTCATCGAGGCCGGCGCCGATGTCCTGTGCATCGACTCCTCCGAGGGCTTCAGCGAGTGGCAGAAGCGCACCATCGAGTGGATTCGCGCCAACTACGGCGAGGACGTCAAGGTCGGTGCCGGTAACGTCGTCGACGCCGAGGGCTTCCGCTTCCTGGCAGACTGCGGCGCTGACTTCATCAAGGTCGGTATCGGTGGCGGTTCCATCTGCATCACCCGCGAGACCAAGGGTATCGGTCGTGGCCAGGCCACCGCGCTGATCGACGTCTGCCGCGCCCGTGACGAGTACTACGAGGAGACCGGTGTCTACGTGCCCGTGTGCTCCGACGGTGGCATCGTCTACGACTACCACATGACGCTCGCCCTTGCCATGGGTGCCGACTTTATGATGCTGGGCCGCTACTTCGCCCGCTTCGACGAGAGCCCGACCGAGCGCGTCAACGTCAACGGCCAGTACATGAAGGAGTACTGGGGCGAGGGTTCTGCGCGTGCCCGCAACTGGCAGCGCTACGACCTGGGTGGTGCCGCGAAGCTCAGCTTCGTCGAGGGCGTCGACTCCTACGTTCCCTATGCCGGCTCCCTCAAGGACGGCGTGGGCGGCACGCTCTACAAGGTCAAGTCCACGATGTGCAACTGCGGTGCTCTCTCGATCCCCGAGCTCAAGGAAAAGGCACGCCTAACGCTGGTCAGCTCTACCTCCATCGTCGAAGGCGGCGCCCACGACGTAGTCGTCAAGGACTCCCAGCAGAGCGTTTCCTATCGATAAGGTAAGAGCTGCATATCAAAGGTTGAGCATCAACCACGTTATTTAGATAAAGCGAGATGCCCGCAAGTCGCAGGCATCTCGCTTGTCGTATTTGCTATCATCATGCGAGTTAACGATGTGGCGGGGCGTTCTTACCTTTGCTCGCTGCAAGTTCCGCACGCAAAGAAGAGCACTAAATGTGCTCTTCGTCTTGCGCAGGACTGTCCGCAGCAGCGAGTAAAGGTAAGAACGCCCCGCCCCAACCCAGCTAACAAAGGAGCTGATATGTGCGATTGCACAGATCATAAGGACGAGATCCCTGCCTACGACGCGCAGGCCATTGAGTCCAAGTGGATGAAGGCCTGGGAGGACTCCAACCTCTTTGCCGTCGACACCGACGACAGCAAGCCCAAAAAGTATGTGCTCGAGATGTTCCCGTATCCGTCGGGCGACCTGCACATGGGCCACGCGCGCAACTACACCATCGGCGATGCCATGGCCCGTCAGGCTCGTATGCGCGGCTTTGACGTGCTGCACCCCATCGGCTTTGACGCCTTTGGCCTGCCCGCCGAGAACGCCGCCATCAAGCACAACACGCAGGCTGCCGCCTGGACGTATAAGAACATGGACCAGGCGCTCGCCACGATGAAGCGCATGGGCTTCTCCTACGATCTGGATCGCATGGTCAAGACCTGCAGCCCCGACTACTACCGCTGGGGCCAGTGGATCTTTGAGAAGATGTGGGAAAAGGGCCTGGTCTACCGTAAGAAGAACCCGGTTAACTGGTGCCCCACCTGCAAGACCGTTCTGGCCAACGAGCAGGTTACCGAGGGCAAGTGCTGGCGCTGCGGCACCGAGCCCGAGAAACGCGACCTGGAGCAGTGGTACTACAAGATTACCGAGTACTCTCAGGAGCTGCTCGACGACCTGGAGAAGCTCCCCGGCTGGCCCGAGCGCGTCAAGCAGATGCAGGCCAACTGGATCGGTCGCTCCGAGGGCGCCGAGGTCGACTTTACCCTGTGCGACAAGGACGGCGAGCCCATCGAGGGCGACGAGGGTAAGATCACCGTCTTCACCACGCGTGCCGATACCCTTTTTGGCGTCTCCTTCTTTGTCCTGGCTCCCGAGTACGCCGGCTTGCACGAGCTCGTCGAGGGCACGGAGTACGAGGAGGCCGTGACAAAGATCGTCGAGGACTCCAAGCATATCTCTGCCGTCGAGCGTGCCCAGGGCACCCTCGAGAAGCATGGTGCCTTCACGGGCCGCTATGTGGTAAACCCCGTCAACGGCGAGAAGGTCCCTGTGTGGGTTGCCGACTACGTCGTGGCCGACTACGGCACCGGCGCCGTCATGGCCGTTCCCTGTGGCGACCAGCGCGACTTTGAGTTTGCCCGCAAGTACGACCTGCCGATCGTGCCGATCATCCTGGACGATGACGATCGCGCTGCCGTCGAGGCCAGCGGCGAGACCATCGATACCTTCCATGCCGAGACCGTCGACTGGGATTGCGCTCACGCTGCCGAGGGCACGCTCGTCCAGTCCGGCAAGTACACCGGCATGCGCGGCGGTAAGCACTCCGAGGGCGAGGCTGCAATCGTGGCCGACCTCGAGGCCATGGGCTGTGGTCGTCGCAAGGTCGAGTTCCGTCTGCGCGACTGGCTCATCAGCCGCCAGCGCTATTGGGGCAACCCCATCCCGGCCATCCACTGCGAGCACTGCGGCATCGTGCCCGTGCCCGAGGATCAGCTGCCTGTGACGCTGCCCGAGAACCTGGACCTGGGCGCCGGCGAGACCCTCGCCGAGTGCAAGGAGTTCTACGAGACCACCTGCCCGGTCTGCGGTCGCCCGGCCAAACGCGAGACCGATACCATGGACACCTTCACCTGCTCCAGCTGGTATTACCTGCGCTATACCGACCCGCACAACACCGAGCTGCCCTTCTCCAAGGAAGCCGCCGACCGTTGGATGCCCGTCGATAACTACATCGGCGGCATCGAGCACGCCATTCTGCACCTGCTCTACAGCCGCTTCTTTACCAAGGCACTGCGCGACCTGGGCCTGCTGAGTGTGGACGAGCCCTTCACCAACCTGCTGTGCCAGGGCATGGTCAAGGACGAGAACGGCGACACCATGTCCAAGTCCAAGGGCAATGTCGTGCCCCCGAGCTCGGTCATCGAGCCCTACGGCGCCGACACCATGCGTTTGGCGATCCTGTTTATCGCCCCGCCCGAGAAGGACTTCGACTGGGATCCCAAGGCTGTCGAGGGCGCTAACCGCTTTATCAAGCGCGCCTGGCGTATCGTTTGGCAGCTCGTCCAGTCCGGTGACGCCAACGTGGCCTTCGACAAGTCCGCGCTCGACGAGGTTGCGATGAAGCTCTATCGCGAGCGTCACCGCACCATCGCCAAGTGCACCGAGGACTTCGATCGCGGCCAGTTCAACACCGCCATCTCGGCCGTCATGGAGCTCGTCAACGCGGCGAGCGCCTACCTCAACGCCACCGAGGGTACCGCCCGCGACAAGGCGCTGTGCTACGGCGTGGCTAAGGATATCGTGAGCGTCCTTGCCCCCATCTGTCCGTTCTGGGCCGACGAGCTGTGGCACGAGGCACTCGGCTGCGAGGGCAACGCCTACACCGCCGCCTGGCCCGAGTTCGACCTGGCCGAGTCCGTTGAGGACACGGTGCAGATCGTCGTCCAGGTGCTCGGCAAGGTCCGCGGCCGCATTGACGTGGCCCGCGATGCCTCCAACGAGGAAATGCAGGCTGCCGCCGAGGCTGCTGTCACCAAGTGGACCGAGGGCAAGACGGTCGTCAAGGCCATCTGCGTGCCCGGCAAGCTGGTCAACCTGGTGGTTAAGTAAACCTCGCGCACATAGTTGACGCACAAAAGACGAGGGGCGATCCGGCTGGGTCGCCCCTCGTTTTGCGTTATTTGCCATGCTTGGCTTGTGCCGAGCGTCATCCTCTACGGAATGTGCACCAGGTCCCTAAAGTAGACGTTGCCCGTCTGCTCCTCGAACATCCAGATGTTGAGGTAGATGTCGTTGAGGTCGTTGTTCACGTTAAAGTCCGGATCGTCGAAGGTGCCTACAAAGGTGAGCATCGCGGTCGTTTCTTCGCCTGCGGCGACGGGCTGGCGCATGCGCACGTCGCGGACGATACCGTTGACGTAGGCATAAGCATCGACATCGCCAAACATCATGTCGACATCGGTGTTGTTTGTTATCGCAAAGACCAGCACGGCGTCGCCGTAGCCATCCGTGTCCTTGCCCACGCAGGTAACATGGACGTTCTCGTCTGCCTCAAGGTCGATGGGGAACTGTTCTTGAGGGTCGGGATCTAAACCCTGGGGATCGACTATATCTTCGTCTATTTTGTCGAAACGCTCCGAAGGCGTCGTTTTCTCGATGGCCTTGGTGCTGCCGAGATCCGGCTCGCATGGTCCGGTTTTACCATCGACGTTGCTGCAGCCCGCCAGCGCTAACGAGCAGGCAGTGACGACGAGCGCGGTCGCGCAGAGGGTGCCTAGGCGTTTCATGGTGCCTCCTTGCCGTAGAGGATCTGGAAGGTTGTGCGGTCGATGCGTGCGGCAGGCTTTCTCGCTACAGAATGCCTCTCAGCTCTAGTCTGGCCGATGTGTGCCCAGGGATGGAATGCCCATAGGGCCCGATTCGGTCGGCGCGCTGGGACGCATGGCCCGTTTTGGGGCTTTTGGGGAGCACCGCACAGGAGTCCTCGCCTAATTGTCCTATTCTTGTGGAGAAGCTGTGGGCGCGCTGACCTGCGAATTTCTTTGACGCTTGCACGTTTTCGCAGGTATTGGTATAGTTTGCTTGCAAATGAAGTAGTAATTGAAAGAAGTGGGGTTTCGGCCCCGCTTCTTTTTTGTATGGATGGAGGTGCCGCAATGGTCAAGACCAAGACCGAGCAGGCGATCATCGACGCGCTCGAGGCCGTCGCTCCCCAGTACGATGTCGACATTGTCGACGTTGAGCTCGTGGGCGCCACCAAGGCCCCCTGCGTGCGTGTGCGTATCGAGGGTGCCGAGGGTCAGAGCCTGTCGCTCAACGACGTCACGGCCAATACCAAGTGGGTCGGCGACGTGATCGAGGAGCTCGACCCCATTTCTTCGAGCTATACGCTCGAGGTGTCGAGCCCGGGTATGGCGCGCCCGCTGCGCCGCCCGCGCGACTTTGCCCGCTTTGTGGGCGAGGACTGTGAGCTCACCTCCACTGCCACCGAGGGCCGTCGCAAGTACTCCGGCAAGATTGCCGCCGCGACCGAGACGAACGTGACCCTCGAGCTCGAGGACGGCGAGTCCGTCACCCTCGATTTCTGTGATGTTAAAAAGTGCAAGTTGAAGCCCACCTATGACTTCAAGCCCGCGAAGGAAGGAAACTAACATGGCAGCATCCGACATGATGTCCGCCCTGATGGAGCTTTGCCAGGAGAGGCACATCGACCAGCTCTACCTGATCGACCGCCTGGAGCAGTCGCTCGCCAAGAGCTATGCCGAGATCCTGCATCTTGAGTGGGGCGCCAAGGTGACCATCGACCGCACCACGGGCAAGATTTACGTCTACCGCCTGGAGCCGATCGACGATTCCATGGACGAGGAGGGCAACTTCACCGAGTTCGAGGAGATCGACGTCACCCCCAAGAACACGAGCCGCATCGCCGCCCAGCACGCCAAGGCCGAGATCAACGCCATCGTGCGCAACTCCGCTCGTGAGCAGATCTACGAGGAGTTCTCCGGCCGTATCGGTGACCTCATCAGCGGTACCGTGCTGCAGTCCACGCCCGACTTCACCATCGTCAAGATCCGCGATGGCGTCGAGGCCGAGCTGCCGCATTTTGACCAGCGCCGTTACGAGAACGAGCGCAACGAGCGTCCGATGGGCGAGCGCTACCTGCACAACCAGCACATCAAAGCCGTGATCATCGACGTCCGCGATCCCAACTCCAACCTGCAGCCCGTTCGCGGCGAGCACAGCCGTCCGCCGATTGTCATCTCCCGCACCCACCCCGAGCTCATGCGTCGTCTGTTTGAGCAGGAGGTGCCCGAGATCTATGAGGGCACTGTCCAGATCAAGTCGATCGCCCGCGAGCCCGGCCAGCGCTCCAAGGTCGCCGTCCACTCGCTCGACGACCGCCTGGATCCCGTGGGCGCCTGCGTCGGCCCCAAGGGCAGCCGCGTCCGCGCCGTCGTGGGCGAGCTCCGCGGCGAGCGCGTCGACGTCATCCTGTGGGATGCCGATCCGGCCGTCTACGTCGCCAACGCCCTGTCGCCCGCCAAGGTCACCCGCGTCCTCATCGACGAGGAGAAGGCCTACGCCGGCGTCATCGTGCCCGACGACCAGCTTTCGCTCGCCATCGGAAAGGAGGGCCAGAACGCCCGCCTCGCCGCTCGCCTGACCGGCTGGCACATCGACATCAAGTCCGAGACCCTTGCCGCCGACATCCTCAAGAACGTCCCCGTTCACGAGGAGCCCGCTGCCGACCTGATCGGTGACGAGGAGGACGATGATGTCCGTCGCTGCGAGTACGTGTCCGAGGACGGCGTCCAGTGCCGCAACCAAGCCCGCCCCGGCTCCCGTTTCTGCGGTGTCCACGACACCGACGCCTTCGATGATGCGGAGGACCTGATCTAGCGCGCGGTCGCGCCGGGCAGGTCCCGGCGCATCTCCCACGCTCGTTCAGTCTCTAGGCACCCAAGGTGCCAGAAAGGGTAGGTGAAGTCATATGGCAAAAGTCCGTGTGTCCACCCTGGCCAAAGAGTTCGGCATGACCTCCAAGGAACTGATGGGTCATCTCGCCGAAATGAAGATTCCCGCTAAGTCCGCTTCCTCCGCCCTGGAGGACGCTTACGTCGCCATGGTCCGCAAGCAGCTCGCCTCGGTGATCGAGGCCCGCGCCAAGGAAGTCGAGGCCGCCAAGCAGGCCGAGGAGGAGGCAGCCGCCGCCGAGGAGGCAGCGCGCGCTGCCGAGGCCGAGCGTGAGCGCATCGCCGCCGAGAAGGCACGCGAGGAGGAGCGCCGCCAGTTCGCCGCCGCCCAGGCTGCCGAGGAGGCCGCCCGCGCCGAGGCCGAGGCCAAGAAGAAGGCCGAGCAGGAGCGCCTTGCCCGCGAGAAGGAGGAGGCTGCCCGCGAGGCCCAGCGCCGCGCCGTTCCCGCTTCCGACTCCGGTTCGCGCTTCCGTTCGCTGCTCGACCAGATCGCCGCACAGGAGACCGTGCTCAAGGAGAAGAAGGACGCCGAGGAGAAGGCCAAGGCCGAGCGCGCCTCCGAGCGCGGCAACCGTCGTAGCGGCAACAACGACCGTCGCGGTGGCCGTCGTAACGATCGCAACGCCTCCGACAACAACTCCGATCGCAACGCCTCCGAGAGCCGTCCGCACAGCCATCGCACCAACGCCAGCAACAACGTCGCTGCCGGCATGGACTTCCCCAACCCCGACAAGCAGGGCAAGGGCAAGAAGCGCAAGGGCGGTCACGGCAACGATGAGGACCACTACAGCCGCATGGCTCGTGAGGCCGAGGAGTACAGCCGCGAGAAGGTGCTCGAGGAGGCCCGCGCCGCCGTCGAGGAGGCCTCTCGCGAGTCCACCGGTCGCCGCAAGAAGCGCAAGGAGAAGCGCGAGCGCGAGGCTGCTAAGGCTCAGGAGGAGCGCAAGATTGAGGAGGCGCTGGCCCAGGGCGTGAACCCCGAGGAGCTCGACGCCATCAAGGTCTCCCAGGGAGTTACCGTCCAGGAGCTCGCCGAGGCGCTCGACGTTCCGGCCAACGACATCATCAAACGCCTGTTCCTGCTGGGCACGCCGCTCACGATGACGCAGTCCATGTCCGACGACCTCGTCGAGCTCGTCGCCGACGACCTGGGCCGTCAGATCAAGATCATCACCCCCGAGGAGGAAAACACCTTCTCGTTCTACGACGATCCCGCCGACCTTAAGCCCCGCGCCCCGGTCGTTACCGTCATGGGTCACGTCGACCACGGCAAGACGAGCCTGCTCGACGCCATCCGTCACACCGGTGTCGCTGCCGGCGAGGCGGGCGGCATCACCCAGGCCATCGGCGCTTCGCAGGTCATGATCAACGATCGCAAGATCACCTTCATCGATACCCCTGGTCACGCGACCTTTACGGCTATGCGTGCCCGCGGCGCCAAGGTGACCGACATCGTCATCCTGATCGTGGCTGCCGACGACGGCGTCATGCCTCAGACCATCGAGTCGATTAACCACGCCAAGGCCGCCGGCGTACCCATCGTCGTTGCCGTCAACAAGATTGATAAGCCGGGCGCCAACCCCGACCGCGTGCGCCAGGAGCTCACCGAGTACGGCATCATCCCCGAGGAGTGGGGCGGACAAAACATGTTCGTCAACATCTCGGCCAAGCAGAAGATCGGTATCGACGACCTGCTCGAGACCGTGCTGCTCCAGGCCGACGTGCTCGAGCTCAAGGCCAACCCGGATACCTTTGCCTCTGGCAACGTCCTTGAGGCCAAGCTCGACAAGGGTCGCGGCTCGGTCGCTACCGTGCTGGTGACCCGCGGTACCCTGCACGTGGGCGATACGTTGGTCGCCGGCCTTACCTACGGCCGCGTTCGCGCCATGCTCGATCCAAAGGGCAACGCCGTCACCGAGGCCGGCCCCTCCGACGCCGTCGAGATCCTGGGTCTGCAGTCCGTGCCCAACGCCGGCGACGAGTTCCGCGTGTTCGAGGACGAGCGCGAGGCTCGCGCTCTGGCCGATGAGCGTTCGCTCAAGGCACGTATTGAGGAGCAGAGCCGCGTGAAGCACGTCACGCTCGAGAACCTCTTCGAGACCATCGCCGACGCCGAGGTTAAGGAGCTCAACCTGATCATCAAGGCCGACGTCCAGGGTTCCATCGAGGCCCTTCAGGACTCGCTCGACAAGATGGATCA
The DNA here is from genome assembly GCA_036299165.1 of Collinsella aerofaciens. GTDB lineage: Bacteria > Actinomycetota > Coriobacteriia > Coriobacteriales > Coriobacteriaceae > Collinsella > Collinsella aerofaciens_BM. The sequence continues at coordinate 27,749 of JAXJHR010000033.1, forward strand.
GTCCGAGGTCCGTATCAACACGATTCACTCCGCCGTCGGTGCCATCAATGAGACCGACGTCGTCCTGGCCGACGCCTCCAACGCCATCATCATCGGCTTTGGCGTGCGTCCCGACGGCAAGGCCCGCTCCGCTGCCGAGCGCGAGGGTGTCGAGATCCGTTGCTACGACGTTATCTACAAGTGCCTCGAGGAGCTCGACGCTGCCCGCATCGGCATGCTCAAGCCCACCGAGGTCGAGGTCTCCACGGGTACCGCGACCGTCCTGGACACCTTCAAGGTGCCCAAAGTCGGTATCGCCGCCGGTGTCCGCGTCGAAGAGGGCGAGATCGCCGCGACCGATTCCGTGCGCCTGGTACGTGACGGCATTGTGGTCTTTAACGGCAAGATCGCCTCGATGCGCCACTACAAGGACGAGGCCAAGAGCCTCAAGAGCGGTTCCGAGGGTGGCATTGGCCTGGAGAACTTCCAGGACATCAAGCCTGGCGACCAGATTGAGGGTTACCGTATCGACCAGGTTGCCCGTACCGAGTAGGGGGTAGCGCTATGAAGCAAACGCAGGCAACCCGCCGTTTGGGCGAGCAGCTTCGCGAGAAGCTCGGTTATATCCTGCTCTTTGAGGTTTCCGATCCGCGTCTCGACCTGGTCACCCTGACCGCGGTCGAGGTCGCGGTGGACCGTTCGTTCGCGCGCGTGTACGTGTCGTGCGATGCGAGCCGCTACGATGAGGTCATGGAGGCGCTTGCCAGCGCCAAGGGCCGTATTCGCAGCCTGTTGGCTCGCTCGCTCGATTGGCGCGTTACGCCCGAGCTCGATTTTCGCATCGATCGCTCGACCGATGAGGCCGAGCGCATTACGCGTGCGCTGGAAAACGTTCCGGCCACGCTTGCGATCGAAAAGGACGAGGACGGCTACCCGATAGCGGATGCCGCGCTGGAGGCAGCTTTAGATGACTAATTCCGCCGATCTCGCCTTGTGCGAGTCTGCAGATATTAAACGACGCATCCTCGAGCTTATCGAGGGTGCGTCCTCCATTGCGATCTCGGGTCACACCTCTCCCGACGGCGATGCCCTGGGCTCCGTGTTGGGCCTGGGCCTTTCGCTCATGAAGGTGTTCCCCGACAAGGACATCGCCCTGCTGCTGGCAGACGACGATCCCGTTCCGCGCATCTACCGTTTTATGGAGGGTGCCGATCTGCTGGTGCCGGCATCTGCCTACACCGGTAACCCGGACCTGTTCATCTCGGTGGACGTGCCGGTCGTCGAGCGCCTCAATAATTCTGCCGAGGTGCTGCGTCGTTCGGCCCACGTGGCGTGCTTTGACCATCACCCGGCGCGCGAGGAGTTTGCCGAGGTCAGCCTTAGGTGTGTCAATGCCGCTGCTTGCGCCATGATTATTGACCGCTTTTTGGCCGATTGCGGCATTACCGCAAGCGATAGTATCGCTACCTGCCTGCTGTGCGGCCTGGTCACCGACACCGGTCGTTTTCAGTATCAGAACGCCGATGCCGCAGCGTTTCATGCCGCCTCGCGTCTGGTGGCGCACGGTGCCGATCCGGCACGCGTCGCGCTCGAGGTCTACCAGAGCCAGCGCGTCGAGTTCTTGCACCTCAAGTCCATCGTCATGGGTCGCATCAAGACGGTCGCGCACGGGCGCGTGGCGTATAGCTACGCGTACGAAAGTGACCTTAAGGAATGCGGCGTCACCTCTGATGAGTGCGACGGCCTGGTCGATGTGGTGCGCTCGGTGATGGGTGTCGAGGTCTGCCTGTTTCTTAAGGGCATCGAGGACGATACCAAGGTACGAGGCAACCTGCGCTCCAAGGGCGATCTTGATGTTTCCGAGATTGCGGCCAACTTTGGCGGAGGTGGGCACCACGCTGCCGCCGGCTTTACCAACGCCGGAACGATTTCCGAGACGCTCACCACGGCACTTCCCATGCTGGCCGAGCTGGTAGGGGAGGATCCCGCTTCGGTGACCGTCGAGCTCTAACTTTTTGGATGGTACATGGCTCGTCGTACACCTTCTCAACTTAATATGCTGCTCGCCGTCGATAAGCCGGTGGGCTGCACGTCTCATGACGTTGTTTCGCAATGCCGACGCGCCCTCCATGAGCGGCGCGTCGGTCATGCCGGAACGCTCGACCCCATGGCATCGGGTGTCATGGTGGTGGGCGTGGGCCAGGCCACGCGTCTGCTGGGCATGCTCACGCTCGATACCAAAAGCTACGTCGCCGACATTTCGTTTGGCGTCGAGACCAATACCGATGATGCGGAAGGCGAGGCCGTCCGCACAGTGCCCATTGCCGCCGACCTGTGCGATCCGGCCTATGCCCGCGAGCGCCTGTGCGCTATGTTGGGCCCTCAGATGCAGGTGCCGCCGGCGTTTTCGGCCATTTCTGTCAACGGCGTGCGCGCCTATAAGGCTGCGCGCGAGGGCAATGCCGTTGAGTTGCCCCCGCGTCCGGTCGAGGTATATTCCGCCGACCTGATTGCCGTGAGCGGCGAGGGCGACGCTTGCGTTTGGACCGCGGCGTTTTCCGTGAGCAAGGGCACCTATATCCGTGCGCTCGCTCGCGACCTAGGTCGTGCCTGCGACAACGCGGCACATATTTCCGCGCTGCGTCGTACGGCCTCCGGTGTTGTTTCCATCGGTGCCTGCCATGCGGTCGAGGAACTTTCTGCCGAGTCCGCTGCCGGCTTTGCCCTGGATCCCATTGCGGCACTGGGCGCCACACGCGTCGACTTGCCGGGCGACCTTGCCGATGATCTGCTGTGCGGACGCCGTATTCCTATTGAGCGCGCGCTTGTGGGCTTCGATGCGTCGAAGGCGCCGTTTGCGCTCGTGCTCGATGGCGGGCTCAAGGCACTCTCCCGTATCGAGGGCGGTCGCTTTGTTATGGAGCATGTCTTTCCGCAGGCGATCGGCGGTGTTCGATGATGCTGGCCTCCCACGAGCTCGCGCGTATTTTTTTCGCGGGCGAGTCGGATGAGGCCCGCATCGTCGCCGCCGATGCGTTTGATGATTGCGCTTGCCTGGGCGCTGCGTCGATCGCCATCGGCGTGTTCGATGGCGTGCATCGGGGGCATCGCGAACTGATCGACGCGGTCGTTCGCGATGCGCGTGACCATGACTGCAAGGCGGTCGTGGTCACTTTTGATCCCGACCCGGACGTGGTGGTGAGCCCCTCGCCTGCTCAAAAACTGATGACGACGGCCGACCGTCTGCATGCCCTGGCTCTCACCGGGGTCGATGCGGTCGTGGCTGTTCCCTTTACGCCTTCGGTGGCGGCACTCGACCACGCGGGCTTTCTTAAACTGCTGTCGCATGTGGTCGATATCCGCTCGATTCGCGTGGGCAGCGACTTTAGGCTGGGCCGCGGCGGTGCCTCGGGCGTTGCCGAGATGAAAGAATGGGGAGCCGAGCGCGACGTTGACGTCTATGGTCACGAGTTGCTGTGCGTCGATGGACAGACGGTCTGCGCCACCCGTATTCGCCAGGAGCTTCGCCAGGGACATGTTGAGCTTGCCGCCGAGCTGCTCGGCCGCCCGTACATGCTGCGAGGTGTTGTTGCCGGAGGTCGTCACCAGGGCTCCGGCATGGGTTTTCCCACGGCAAACATCCAGGTGCCCGAGGGCATCCAGGTTCCTGCCGATGGTGTCTACGAGGGCCTGGTGCTGGTCGACGATACCGTGTGGCCTGCTGCCGTCAATGTGGGCTTGCCGCCGACGTATGCCGACGATGCCGCCTCGGCTCATCTCGAGGCCAACTTAATCGGGTATGCGGGCGACCTGTACGGCGCCTCGGTTTCGCTGGCGTTTACGCGCTGGCTGCGCCCGTCGCGCGTGTTCGATTCGTTGGACGAGCTTATCGCGACCGTCGAGGGTAACATTGACGATATCCGTCATCATTTGGGCGAGCAGGGGGTGAGCATCCGTGATTAGCGATGAGGAAAAAGACCAGGTACGCGCTGCGTCCGATCTGGTTGCCATCGTGCAGGAAACGGTTGAGCTCAAGCCCCGCGGCCATGAGTTTTGGGGTTGCTGCCCCTTCCATGGCGAAAAGACCCCGTCGTTTCACATTATCCCTGCCACGCAGGTGTGGCACTGCTTTGGCTGTGGCGAGGGCGGCGACGTCTTCACCTACATCATGAAGCGCGAGAACCTGAGCTTTCCCGAGTCGATTCGCTACCTGGCCGACCGTGCCGGCATTGAGCTGCACGATACCGGCGCTTATCGCGAGCGCGGCACCAAGCGCGCCCGCATCTACGACCTATGTGCGGAAACCGCCCAGTTCTATCACACCATGCTTATGCGCGGTAAGGACAGCCGTCCGCGCGAGTACTTCGCCAGTCGCGGTATGGGCGGCGATGTCTGCCGCCGCTACTGCCTGGGCTTTGCACCGGGTCGCAATGCGCTGGTGTCGCATCTGTCGCAGGCGGGCTTTACCCCGCAGGAGATGATCGACGCCAATGTGGCCGTGAGCCGTGGTCGCGGGCAGCTTGCCGACCGTTTTTACGACCGCGTGATGTTTCCCATTTTTGACGAGCAGGGTCATAACATCGCCTTTGGCGGGCGCATTATGGGCGACGGCCAGCCTAAGTACCTCAACACCGCCGAGACGAGCGTGTTCCATAAAAAGCGAAACCTCTATGGCTTTAACTGGGCCAAGGAGTTTATCGTCGCGCAGGATACCGCCATCGTGGTGGAGGGATATACCGACTGTATCGCCTGCTGGGAGGCGGGGATTAAAAACGTCGTCGCCACGCTGGGCACGGCGCTGACGGAACATCATGTAAAGACGCTCACCCGCTTTGCCAAGCGCATTGTATATATGTTCGATGGCGACGCCGCCGGTCAAAAGGCCGCACGCCGCGCGATTCAGTTTATCGAGCAGGATTCGATGGACCTGCGCTGCGTGGTGCTTCCCGACGGCAACGACCCCATGGAGTTCATCACCGCGCATGGTGGCGAGGCTCTGCAGGCGCGCATCGATGCCGCCGAGCCCCTCATGGACTTTGTGTACCGCTCACTGCAGGAGTCGAGCGACATTACCACGCCGGGCGGTCGTGCCAAGGCGCTCGAGGATGCACTGACGCTCATCTATCCGCTGCGCGATAGCTACATGATCGATACGTACTTTATCCAGATTGCCGACCTGCTGGGTTTGGATCTGGAGACGGTGCGCTCGAGCTCGGGCCGTGTGTTTCGCGATGTTGCCAAGCGCGAGGACGCCGAGCGCCGTCGCGAGCAGAACTACGAGCGCCAGCGGGCGCAGGCCGAGCGTGCAGGCAGCGCGGGCGGTCGGGCGTCTGGTTCGCAGGGGGCGCCTCGCGGCGCTTGGGCGTCGGGGGCGACGCCGCCGGTGTCCGCACCGGTCGAGGAAGAACCGTACGACTATGTGCCGCTCGAGGCCTACGGGGCCGCGCCGGTCGAGGCTGTCGACGATATGCCGCCGATTGATGTGCCGGTTGGTATGGATGGCGCGGCACCGGTCGCCGATATAATGGGCGCGCCCGCGTCGCCGACGATGCCGATCGTGCTGACCGACCTAGAGCGAAAGTCTTTGGCGGGTGAGCGCGAGCTGCTGACGATGCTCACGAGCTACCCCGACCTGTTCCGCACGTATGCCGATCGCATCTGCTCGATCGAGTGGGTGGATCCGCGTCACGAGTCCATCGCGTGGGCCGTGCTCGCGACGCCGCCGGGCACCGACCCCACGGCGTGCATGGATGCGGCGCGCGCCGTGTGTCCCGAGGCAGCGTCGCTTGTTAGTGCCGGGCGCATTTCGTCGACGAGTAAGCACCCCACCGAGACGAACATCGTGTTTATGCTCGACACCCTCGAGCTCTACACCATCAAGCGCCGCATGCGCGCCGCACAGGCCAAGCTTCGCCAGGACCGGTCGCTCGACGATGAGGCACGCCGTGTGTTGACGATGCAGGCGATGCAAGATTCTCAGCGCCAGCGTGAGCTCCAAAAGTCGATCGGCGGCGTGGCGGATCCGTTCCGTTTGATCGGTTTGGAGACTGCGGGCGCCGAGTAGGCCTAGATGTTGTGGTCAACCAGCGTATTTGCGCCTATATCCAGTCTGAATTTTGGGTATAAACGTGTAGGTGTGTGCTAAAGTAATGAGTCCTGTGGACTATGAAGGGAGAATCTGTGCCAAATAAGAGTGAGAGCACGGGTACTGGGCTGGAATCCTACGTTGCAAAGCTCATGGGCAACGGCTCAAACAGGACTTCGGTAACCGAGGACGAGATTCAGGTCGCCCTGAAGGATATCGATGTATCTGACGAGCAACTCAACGCGGTGTATTCCGCGCTGCGCAACAGCGGCATCCAGATTATCTCCGCGAGCGGAAACGACGACGCTCCCATGGGCGTCGAAGATGACGATAACGATAGCGATACCGATGATTTCGATGACGACGAGCGCGATTCCGGTTCACTCGACGATCACGAGCTTAAGATGGCCCGTCAGGCCGACGCCGAGATGGGTTCTTCCAAGAGCAAGAAGAAGCGCACCGTGCGTACGTCCCGTTCGCGCTCGCGCGTGCGCGGCATCGATGCCTCCACGGTGATGCTGACCGGCGACCCGGTTCGTATGTACCTTAAGGAGATCGGTAAGGTCGACCTGCTGACCGCCTCCGAAGAGGTCGATCTGGCCATGAAGATCGAGGCCGGTCTCGATGCCACCGAGAAGCTCGAGGCCGCCGAGGCGGGCGAGATCGAGCTTACCCGCGCCGAGATGCGTCGCCTGACCCGTATCGAGAACGTGGGTCTCGAGGCCAAGCAGGCGCTCATCAGCGCCAACCTGCGTCTGGTCGTCTCCATCGCCAAGCGCTACGTCGGTCGCGGCATGCTGTTCCTGGACCTGATCCAGGAGGGCAACCTCGGTCTGATCCGCGCCGTCGAGAAGTTCGACTACCAGAAGGGCTTTAAGTTCTCCACGTACGCCACGTGGTGGATCCGTCAGGCCATCACGCGCGCTATCGCCGACCAGGCCCGTACCATCCGTATTCCCGTGCACATGGTCGAGACCATCAACAAGCTCGTCCGCGTGCAGCGTCAGCTCCTTCAGGACCTGGGCCGCGACCCGACCCCCGAGGAGATCGGTGCCGAGATGGACATGAGCGCCGACCGCGTCCGCGAGATCCAGAAGATCTCGCAGGAGCCCGTGTCGCTCGAGACCCCCATTGGCGAGGAAGAGGATTCCCAACTGGGCGACTTTATCGAGGACTCCCAGGCCATCGTTCCGCCCGATGCCGCCAGCTTCTCCATGCTGCAGGAGCAGCTCACCCAGGTGCTCGACTCGCTTGCCGATCGTGAGCGCAAGGTTATTGAGCTGCGCTTTGGCCTTGTCGACGGACATCCCCGTACGCTCGAGGAAGTTGGCCGCGAGTTTGGCGTCACGCGCGAGCGCATCCGCCAGATCGAGTCCAAGACCCTGGCCAAGCTCCGTCACCCGAGCCGTTCGAGCAAGCTGAAAGACTATATTGAGTCTTAACCTCGCAAGCAAGAAGCGCCCTCAAGCACATCCGCTTGAGGGCGCTTTCATGTAGTTGTTGGGGACGTTCTTGAATGACTGGTCGTTTAAGAACGTTCCCAATGACTAGGTCGGAAAATTTCTTAAAAAAGTTCTTGCCCTGAGCTGATTCGTCCGTATAATAAACTTCGTTGCTTGAGAGCACGCACCTATTCCTCGGTAGCTCAATGGTAGAGCACGCGGCTGTTAACCGCGCTGTTGTAGGTTCGAGTCCTACCCGGGGAGCCAGAATTTTCCAGCCCTTTCCGTTGGGCTTTTAAATTCCTCGGTAGCTCAATGGTAGAGCACGCGGCTGTTAACCGCGCTGTTGTAGGTTCGAGTCCTACCCGGGGAGCCAGGTTGTAAAACCCGTCGCTTATGCGGCGGGTTTTTTCATGCCGCGATCGCCGTTCGCGAACGTTACCGTATCAACATTTCGTGTCGAGGATGTAATCCCGAGGCCCGCCACCTCAACATGGCGCGGTCGTTGTAGAATATTGCAATGATTGCTCCCACGAGATGGTGCCGCGAGCACCAGATAAGGAGATTCTTGTGTCTGAGACCATTAACGGCAGCCTGAGCGTCTCGAACGACGTTATTGCCGATATTGCCGGTTATGCCGCGATGACGTGCTATGGCGTCGTCGGTATGGCCGAACAGCTCCAGGGCGCCGAGAGCGTGCGCCTGCTTGCCGGTCAGCGCCTCCGCAAGGGCGTGCTTGTCTCCGCCGACGAGAACGGCCTTACGGTCGATCTTCACGTCGTGCTCGAGAACGGCGTCAACATGAAGTCCGTCTGCCACAATCTTTCGAGCTCCGTTGCCTTTACCCTGCAGGAGATCGCCCAGATCGATCCCGCCAGCCTTAAGATCGGCATCCATATCGACGCGCTCAAGAGCCGTCTGAACTAGCATCCGAAAACGGAGATTCAAATACCCATGATTGCAAAGACCATTCGCACCTGTTTTCCGATCGCTGCGGCTGCCGTTTCCGACAAGGCCGAGGAGATCAACAAGCTCAACGTCTTCCCCGTACCCGATGGCGATACCGGCACCAACATGTCGCTCACGCTCGCCTCGGTGACCAAGGAGCTTTCTGCTCTTCCTGCCGACGCCGACATGGAAGCCATCGCCGGCGCCATCACCCACGGCTCCCTGATGGGTGCCCGCGGCAACTCCGGCGTCATCACCTCGCAGATTCTGCGCGGTGTGGCCGAGGGCCTCGTCTCTGCCGATGAGCCTATTACGGCTGCCAACATCGCCTTCGCCTTCCGTCGCGCCGTCAAGGTTGCCTTCCAGGCTGTCCGCAAGCCCATCGAGGGCACGATCCTCACGGTCCTGCGCGATGTCTCGACCAAGGCAGACGAGTGCGAGAAGAAGAAGTTCTCGGCCGAGGATGCGCTCGACGCCATCGTTGTCGAGGCATATCAGTCCGTCGCTCGCACGCCCGACCTGCTGCCCGTTCTGAAGGAGAACGGCGTGGTTGACTCCGGCGCCTTCGGCTTTGCTATTTTCCTTGAGAACTTTGTTGCCGCCGCGCTTGGCCGCAGCACCGTTGTCGAGGATTTCTCCGCCACGTTTGATTCCGCTGGCTCTGCCCGCGACGCGGCCCTTGGTCGCGTTGAGATCGAGGCCAACGACGATTGGGAGGGCTCGGAGTTCCGCTACTGCAACGAGTTCCTGTTTAAGGCCGACGCCCCGTTTGACGAGGACGAGTGCCTTAAGTTCCTGGGTTCCATGGGTGACTGTGAGCTACTCGTGGGCGCCTATCCCGACTACAAGATCCATGTGCACTCCAACACCCCCAACCTGGTGCTCGAGCACATGCTGCAGCTTGGCCAGATCTACGAGGTCTTTATCCACAACATGGAGATGGAGGCCCACGACCGTACCGCCAAGATTCACGAGGACCAGGAAAAGGCCGCCGAGCCCGCCAAGGCGCTGGGCTTTGTCGCCGTTGCCGCCGGTTCCGGCGAGGCCGACATCCTCAAGTCCCTTGGCGTCGACGTGATCGTCTCGGGTGGCCAGACCATGAACCCCTCGACTGCAGATCTGCTGGGTGCCGTGGACCAGGTCAACGCGACCTCGGTCATCATCCTGCCCAATAACGGCAACATCCGCATGGCTGCCGAGGCTGCCGCTTCTGCCTGCACGGACAAGAAGGTCGCCGTCGTTCCCACCAAGACCGTTCCGCAGGCCTTCTCCGCGCTGTTCGCGGTCCTGCCCGATTCCGAGCTCGAGGATGCCGTCGCCGCTATGGTCGACGCCATCAGCGAGGTCCGCGATGGCGAGGTCACCCGCGCCGTGCGCGACTCCAGCGCCTCGGACGGCTCGCCGATTCACTCCGGTGACGTCATGGGTATCATTGCCGGCTCCATCGACGTGGTCGGCTCCGACGTGAAGCAGGTCACGCTCGATAGCATCAACCGCATGCAGGAGGAAGAGGAGGGCGATGCGCTGACGATTCTGGCCGGCGAGGAGCTGTCCGACGAGGACTTCCAGGAGATCGTCGACGCCATCGAGGAAGCTCAGCCCGACCTGGAGATCGACGCCCATCGTGGCGAGCAGCCGCTCTATCCCGTGATCTTCTCGATCGAGTAGGCAACTGCCCATGTCCGAGCTGTGCTCCGTGCCGCGCGTCTCGGAGCGCTTTGCCCAGAGCAATGCGCTCGACGAGGATATCGCGCGACTCAAATATGTTTCGGGTAAACGCGAGGAGGCCCTTCGCCGTCTGGGAATTCGGACGGTGGGGGACCTCCTTCTCCATATCCCTCATCGATACCTCGACTTTACGCGCTCCTGGTCCATCGAGATGGCTCCCATCGGTACCGTATGCACCATCATCGCCACGGTCGATCGTATCGTCCAAAAGCAGCCGCGTCCGCGCATGCAGGTTACCGAGGTCTCACTCGTTGACGAGACGGGCGTGCTGCAGGTTGCCTTTTTCCGCCAGCCCTGGATTGCCCAGCAGCTTAAGCAGGGCGACCGCTTGGCCGTGATGGGCAAGGTCGAGTTTGCCTACGGTTTTAAGCAGATGGCCTCGCCCCACTTTGAAAAGCTCGAAGACGGGCGCGCCGCAGGCACCATTCTGCCGGTCCATTACGTGAGCGATGGCGTGAGCCAGGCGTGGATGCGCCGCATCGTAAGCGGCGCGCTCGAGGTCGTCGGCAATCCCTTTGATCCCATTCCGTCACCGCTGCGCGTTAAGCGCCGCCTGATGAGCAATGCCCGCGCGCTGCGCTCAATCCATTTTCCCTCGAGCATGGCTGAGCGCGACATCGCACGCCGGCGTCTTGCCTACGAGGAGTGCCTCTACCTGCAGCTGGCGCTGCGTCTGCGCAACGACGGCGGCCTGGTCGATGTGGTGCCCTATGCCCACACCGCGGGCGAGCATCTGGGCGCGCTTAAACAGGCCCTTCCGTTTTCGCTGAGCGACGAGCAGGAGGCCGCGTTCCAGGATATCCTGCGCGATATGTGCGATGGTGGGCGCGTGATGAACCGCCTGCTGCTGGGTGATGTCGGTACCGGTAAGACCGCCGTTGCCGCCTGCGCGCTGGCTGTGGCTGCCGATAGCGGCACGCAGGCCTGCGTTATGGCGCCCACGGGCGTGCTGGCGCGCCAATATGCCGATAAGACCGGCCCTCTGCTCTCCCAGGCCGGCATGTCCTGGGCACTTCTGACGGGTGCCACGCCGGCCTCAGAGCGCGACCGGATCCATGCCCAGCTGGAATCGGGCGAGCTTGATGTGCTCTTTGGCACCCACGCGGTCCTTTCGGATGACGTTACGTTCAAGCATCTGTCGCTCGTGGTCATCGATGAGCAGCACCGGTTTGGCGTCGGCCAACGCAACGCCCTGCGCGCGAAGGGCCCCGGTGCCGATCTGCTCGTTATGACGGCAACGCCCATCCCGCGTACGCTGGCGCTTTCGGTCTACGGCGATCTGGATACGAGCATCATCCGCCACCGGCCTGTTCCGGGTGCCGGTGTGACGACGTGTGTTCTCACCGAGTCGAGCCGTGACCTCGCCTATGGAGCCATCCGCGAGGCGCATGACAAGGGTCAGCAGGCCTACGTGATTTGCCCGCTCGTGGAGCCGAGTGACTCGGCCGATGAGCTGGAAGACGTGCCCGGTATTGCCCGCGACGATGAGGGCCGCGTAACCGTCCCCGTGCCGCTGCACGATACGGCGACCGAGCTCGATCGCCTGCGTTTGGCGTTGCCGGGTCTTGCCATCGAGCGCCTTCACGGCCGTATGCCAGCGGGGGAGAAGGACCAAGTTATCGATGCCTTTAAGCGTGGCGAGATTGACGTGCTCGTCTCGACTACGGTGGTCGAGGTGGGCGTCGACGTGCCCAACGCCACCGTCATGGTCATCGAGAACGGCGAGCGCTTTGGTTTGGCTGCCCTGCACCAGCTGCGCGGTCGCGTGGGCCGTGGCAGCGTGTCGGGCACGTGCCTGGTCATGACGCACTCCAAGGGCAACGGCGGCGCATCGGCGGCACAAGACCGTCTCCAGTCGCTCGAAAAGACCTCGGACGGCTTTACGCTCGCCCAGATGGACCTGCGCCTGCGCCATGAAGGCGAGATCCTGGGTTATCGCCAGCATGGTGGTGTGACCCTGCGCTTTGTCGACCTGGACGCCGACGAGGAGCTGATCGAGTGGGCCCATTTGGACGCGGTCGAGCTCTTGCGGTATGCTTGCAATCTTGACTCTGTGGCGACGCGTCCCTTGCGCGACGCGGTCGCCATGCGTTATCGACATATCTTTAAGGAGGTCAGCGGAGGATGAGAATCATCGGCGGCGAATGGCGCGGTCGTAAGATCGAGGAGCCCCGTGGTCGCGATGTCACCCGCCCCACGACTGATCGCGTGCGCGAGGCGTGCGCATCTATGGTCATGTCGGCATTCGATTTCGATTTGGACGAGGTTCGTGTGTTGGACGCCTTTGGCGGCTCCGGTGCCTTAGGGTTAGAGATGCTCTCTCGTGGGGCCCGCTCGCTCACGACGTTTGAGATCGATCGCAACGCCGCGCGGCTCATTACCAAGAATATCGAGTCGCTCTGCCGTGACCGTGCGCGTTGGCGCGTGGTCACGGGCGACATGCTGACGAGTGCCTCACGCGGTCGTGTACCGGGCGGCCCCTTTGATCTGGTCCTGCTCGACCCGCCCTATGCTTTTGGTGCCGAGCCGGTCGAGGAACTGCTGCAGAATCTGGCCCAGCAGGGTCTGCTTGCGTCTGGCGCTTACGCCCTGTTTGAGCATGCCGCCGCCGATGCGGGCGCGCATCCGGCAGACTTTGAGACTGTACGTGAGAAGCGCTACGGCATTACCTCGGTCGACCTGCTCCGTTGGGTCGGCGATAGCAAGGACGGCGGCACTGATGCTAACGAAAATAACGAGGCAGTATCCCCGGAGGACGCCCATGAGTGACACTATTAATCGCGTGATCGTCCCGGGCACCTTCGATCCCATCACGTTTGGCCATATCGATGTGATCCGCCGCGCCCGCCGCATCTTTCCCAGCGTGATCGTCGCTGTTGCCGAGTCGCAGGGTAAAAACGGTGTGGGCACCACGTTTATGCTCGATGAGCGCGTGGCTCTGGCCCGCGAGGCGCTCGGTGATATCGACGGCGTCGAGGTCCTGCCCTTTACCGGCCTCTTGGTCGACTTCGCTCGTGAGCAGGGGGCGGGGGCCGTGGTCAAGGGTCTGCGCGCCATGACCGACTTTGAGTATGAGCTGCAGCAGGCCGACCTTAACTATCGCCTGGATAGCGAGCTGGAGTCCATCTTTGTCATGAGTGCGCCGCAGTACGGCTATATCTCGAGCTCGGTCGTTCGCCAGATCGCCTCGCTCGGCAGTGACGTATCGACGTTTGTCCCGTCCAACGTGGTCGAAGCGCTCAGACATCGCTTTTCGTGACGTTTTTTATTGCCTGGTGGCATGTGGTAAACTAGCACGATGATATGTTACCTATGAAAGGAGACCGGATGCCGGGCGAGAATTTTCCTGGCGATAGGATCGTCAGCTTGGTCGATGAGCTCGAAGGGCTGATCGAGGAAGCCAAGCCGCCTTTCGGCAAGAACGCTCAGTTCAAGGTCATCGACGCCGACGTGTTCTTCAACATCCTCGACGAGATCCGCATGAGCTATCCCGAGGAGTGGCAGAAGTCCCGCCGTATCCTTAAGGAGCGCGAGGAGCTTATGGCTTCCGCCGCCGCTCAGGCCGATTCCATCATCGCCGACGCTCAGCAGCAGGCCCTCACCATTGCCGGTGAGCAGGAGATCGTCCGCCTTGCGCAGCAGCAGGCCGACGACATCCGCGATCGTGCCCAGCAGTACGAGCGCGAGACGCGTTATGCTGCCGAGGACTACGCAGAGCAGGTCTTTACGCACTTGGAGGAGAACCTCAAGAGCCTGACCGGCACCGTTACCCGTTGCCGTCAGCAGCTCAACGAGGGTGCCGCCCAGCAGAATGGTCAGTGGTAATGGCTGAGTTCCCGAGCGTTACCGTCGATCTTTCCGAGCAGCTCGAGTTTCCTGGAGATTCGTATCCGCTTACCGGTAAGGTCGATGTCGCCACCTACACGGTGGGCGAGAAGGAGTACCAGCTACAGGACGGCATCGACTACGACGTTGTCTTTACCAATGCCGGTACCGGTGTCTTGCTCACGGGCATGGTTCGCGCGCACGCCACCGGCGAGTGCGACCGTTGCCTGGAGCCCGCCTCGTTTGATATCGCCGGCGAGATCGAGGAGTTTTATCTCTTTGAGGAGCCCGAGGATCCCGAGGCCTACGAAGACGGCTACGAGCTCCTGGGCGAGGATCGCATCGTCGATCTGGGAGAGCCCATCAACGACGCGGTCGTCATGGACACGCCGTTCGTTGTCCTGTGCAAGCCCGATTGCCGCGGCCTTTGCCCCACTTGCGGTTGCAATCTCAACGTCGAGCAATGCGATTGCGCCGCCCAGGCAGAGGCAGAATGGGCCGCTGCCACGGAAAATCCATTTGCAGCATTGAAGAATCTCAAGCTCGATGAGTAAAACTGTGGTAGTATCGCTACTTGCGCGTAATCGCCACACTGGATAGTTCATAAGGAAGGTCACTATGCCCGTACCTAAACAAAAGCAGGGTCGTATCCGCACTCACACCCGTCGTTCCGCCAACATGAAGATCTCGGCTGCGGCTCAGTCCACGTGCCCCCGTTGCGGCGCTGTTAAGCTTCCGCACCACGTGTGCCCCAGCTGCGGTTTCTACAAGGACCGCGAGGTTATCGTTACCGAGTAACGGTATACTCTGGATGCGATGCCGTTCCAAATGGAACCACAATGGCCGGCTCAATGAGTCGGCCATTTTTGTATAAGGAGTATGTATATGAGTAACGTTCGCGTTTGTGTAGACGTTGTGGGCGGAGACGAGAAACCTCAGGTTGTTCTCGATGGTATCGAGGCTGCGCTTGCCGCCGATCCCGATATCGAGGTCTTGGCAGCTGGTCCCGCCGAAATCGTCAATCCCTTTGCCGCTTCCCATGCACGTGTTGAGGCCCTTGAGGCGCCTGACGTTATCGCCATGGATGACGATCCCATTCGCGCCGTGATGACCAAGCGTAAGTCGTCGATCGTGCTTTCTTGCCGCGCCATTAAGAAGGGTAATGCGGACGCGTTTTTCTCTGCCGGCTCCACCGGCGCCATGACCGCCGCTGCTACCGCCTACGTGACGCCGTTTAGGTATCAGGCCGAAGGCAAGAAGCAGCCGGTGCGCCCCTGTCTGACCAATGCGCTGCCCAATCGCGCCGGCGGTCTGACGGTGCTGTGCGATATGGGCGCCAACCCCGATGTCGAGGTCGATGACATGGTGCGTTTTGCTCAGATGGGTAGCGCCTATGCCCGCGTCGTCCTGGGCATCGAGCATCCCCGCGTGGGCCTGCTTGCCAACGGCACCGAGGACGAGAAGGGCTCCAACTTTACCAAGGCCTGCTTCCCGGCCATGAAAGCCGCCGTTCCCGGCTTTGTTGGTAACTGCGAGGGCACCGATCTTACGTCGGGCAATTTTGACGTCGTGGTCGCCGACGGCATGTCGGGCAACATCGCGCTCAAGGCCACCGAGGGCGCTGCCAAGTTTTTGCTGCAGGAACTCAAGGGTGCCTTTATGGCCTCGCTCGGCACCAAGATCGCCGCGCTGCTCATCAAAAAGCAGATGCGCGAGATTAAAGCCAAGCTTTCGGGCGACGCCAAGGGCGGCGCGATTCTTTTGGGCCTGCGCGGCGTGGTCCTGATCGGCCATGGTGCCACCTCGGTCGAGGCTGTTAAAAACGGTACGCTTGCGGCGGCCGAAGCCGTGCGCGCCGGGCTGGTCGAGAATGTCGCCAACTCCATGGACGGCATCGTTTTATAACAGCGGCGTTATGCGTCTCGGGGCGTGCGTCGTGGGGTAGAATCAGAACCGTGTCTTGGTACCGCCCGGGCGGTACCATTTTTTGGTATTCATGCACTATGAGAGGAAGCGCTATGGACCGCTCCGAAATCTTCGACAAGATCGCCGAGGTCGCTGCTGACGTTCTGGGCGTCGATGTTGCCGAAATTAGCGAGGAGACCACCTTTGACGACCTCGATGCCAACTCGCTCGAGCGCCTGCAGCTGGTTACGGCTATCGAGGACGAGTTCAACCTCGAGATCGATGACGAGACCCTGCTCTCGCTCAACTCTGTCGCCGACGCCGTCGACGCTATCGAAAACGCCAGGGAGGCCTAGGTCTTGGCTTTGTCTGAACGACTTACGCGCGCCCAGGAAATCCTGGGCCATGAGTTCAATAATAAGGTGCTGCTGCGCGCGGCACTCACGCATCCCTCGGCAGTCGAGGGCCAGCCGGTTTCTGCCAGCTATGAGCGCCTTGAGTTCTTGGGCGATTCCATTTTGGGCGCTGTGGTCGCACGCTCCCTGTTTGAGTCCTATCCGGAGTTTGACGAGGGCAAGCTCACGCGCCTGAAGGTGTCGCTTGTCTCGGGTGCTACGCTGTCCGAGGTTTCTCACGAGCTGGGCATCGACGACATCATCATCTTTGGTGCCTCCGAGACCGGTACCGGTGCGCGCGGCCTGCATTCGGCCCTCGAGAACGTCTACGAGTCGCTCGTGGGAGCGCTGTACCTGGATGCCGGCTGGGATGCCGCGGCGGAGTTCATTCACCGTACGCTTAAGCCGCATTTGGCTTCCGAGCGTGCCGAGCATCCTGCGAACCCCAAGTCGTTTTTGCAGGAGTGTGTGCAAGCCGACGGTCACGAGCCCCCGGCGTACAAGCTCGTTGGCTCCGAGGGCCCGGCGCATGCGCCCACCTTTACCGCCGTGGTTTTGATCGATGGCATCCGTCAGGGTCGCGGCTCCGGCTCCTCAAAGAAAGAAGCCGAGGGAGCCGCTGCTCTCGAGGCGCTTGACCGCATGGGCTACACCACCAACGGCGTGATTCTCAACAAGAAGCCTGTTTAAGCGAGGAACCGTGTATCTCAAGTCCCTCACGCTCAAAGGGTTCAAGTCGTTTGCCGACCGCGCCCATATGACGTTTGAGCCGGGTCTGACCGTCATCGTCGGTCCCAACGGCTCGGGAAAATCGAACATCTCTGACTCGATTCTGTGGGTCCTGGGCGAGCAGAGCGCCAAGCAGCTGCGCGGCCAGGCCATGGAGGATGTCATCTTCTCGGGCTCGTCAGCGCGCAAGCCGGTGGGTGTCGCCGAGGTCACGCTGGTGCTCGATAACTCGGACCATATGCTGCCTGTCGATTTTGACGAGGTCGCCATTACCCGTCGCATGTATCGCTCGGGCGAAAGCGAGTACCTCATCAACTCGAGTCCGTGCCGTCTGATGGACATTCAGGACATCCTGCACGATTCGGGCCTGGGCAAGGATACGCATTCCATCATCAGCCAGGGCAAGCTCGACGCCATTTTGCAGAGCCGCCCCGAGGAGCGCCGCGCCCTCATCGAGGAGGCCGCCGGCATCTCCAAGCACAAGCGTCGCAAGGAGCGTGCACTCAAAAAAATTAAGTCGATGGACGAGCACCTGACGCGTGCCCGCGACATCAATAAGGAAATCGCCCGTCAGCTGCGACCGTTGGAGCGTCAGGTCGATCGCGCGCGCAAGTACAAAGAGCTGTCCTCGCGCGCGAACGAGCTTACGCAGATGCTAGCCGTCGACGAGCTGCGTTCGCTGCAGTCGCAGTGGAACGACCTGGAGAGCCGTTCCAAGGAAGGTGCCGCCGAGCTGGAGCTTGCGCAGTACCGCATGGGCGAAAAGGAGCGCGAGCTCGAGAAGCTTCAGGTCATGCTCGAGGAAAAGGGCCTGTTTGTGGGCGACCTAGGCGAGCAGCGCCGCCATATGCAAGACGTGGTCGGCCGCATCAACTCCGACATGCGCCTACTCGAGGAAAAGGGTCACAACATGGTGTCGCGCCTGTCCGACATGCGCGGCCAGATCTCGAGCTCCGAGCATCAGCGTCGTCGCGTGGTCGAGGAGCTCGAGGATGCGCGTGCCCAGCTTGAGGAAGTGACCGGTGCGCACATGCAGGCCCAGGACGACGTTGACGCCGCCGGTCCTGCCGCCGCCCAGCTCCACGAGCGTCGTGTGGCGCTCGACAATCAGATTTCGCAGCTCACGCGCGAGCAGCGCGATGTGCAGCGTGTGGCCGATAACGCCGCGCTCGAGCTCGCCAAGGTGAAGGACTCGCTGAGCAACGCCGAGGTCGAGGACAACATGTACGCCTCGCGCCTGGAGCAGATCGACGAGCAGCTCGAGGAGGTCACGGCCTCGCTCGAGAGCCGTCGCGACCGCGCTGAGGAGCTTGAAGGCGCGCTCGATCAGGCCCGCCAGGCTCAGGTCGATGCGCGCGAGGCCACCGAGACGGCACGCGCGGCCCTGAAGGACCTGCGTGCCCGCGAGAGCGAGGCGCGCAACAAGTTGTCCGAGGTGCGCTCGGAGCTTTCCAGCCAAAAGAAACTCGATGCCCGCATGGCCGACAGCTCGCCGCTCGTGAGCCGTCTGGTGGGTGCGCTGGGCGACGATGTCTCGGGTCGTCTGGGCGACGTGCTCGAGGCCCCGCGCGAGCTTGAGGGCCTGGTGGAGCAACTACTTGCCGGCGATATCGATGCGCTGCTGTTCGACGATACGTCCGCGCTTGAGCGTGCCGGTCGTGCCGCTCTGGACCAGAAGAAGGCCTCGGGCGAGGCACTGCTGGTGGCGCGCGGCTTGAGCGGCTCTGCTGCTGCCGAGGGCGCTGCCGGTACCCGTCTGGTTGATCGTCTGTCCGTGCGCGCAGGCTACGGACCCGTCGTCGAGGCGCTACTCGGCGGCTATTACGTGGTCGATGACTTGGCCGCCGCGCTGGCTGCGCCTGTCGTTGACGGTGTGACCTATGTGACCCCCGATGGCGCCCGCGTAAGCTGTGGCGGCCTTGTGCGCGTGGGCCTCGATGCCGGCGAGGCGTCGGGTGCTCTGGAGCGCAAGCGTCGCATTCGCGAGCTGGAGGGCTTGGAGCCCGATCTGGTTGCCGTGTTTGAGCATGTGTCGGATCAGGTCGTCGAGGCCAATGCGGCCGTTGAGGAAGCGCGTGCCGCTGAGGGCGATGCCGCCGGCGAGATCGCCCGTCTTGAGGGCGAGCGCCGCTCGTTGCTCTCCGAGATCGGCCGCTTGGAGCAAAGCGCCAACAATGCCGAGGTCGAGCGCGTGCGCATCTCCAAGCGCCGCGAGCAGGCCTCCGAAACCGTTCGCGCTGCGCGCCCGCGCGTTGACGAGCTCACCCGTTCGCGTGACGAGGCCCGCGCGCAGACAAGCGATCTGGGCTTGCAGATTGCCGAGGCCAACGACGAACTCGATCGCGTTCGCCGTGACGATTCCGAGGCTGCCGGCAAGCTCGCCGATGCCAAGGTGCGCCTGGCCCAGACGAGCGAACGCCTGCGTTCGCTGAAGGGCCGCGTGCCCGACCTGGAGCATCGTCTTGAGGGCATCGACCGTCGTATCAGCGGAACACGCCAGGCTTCGCGCTCGCTCGAGCTGCTGCGCCTGCGCGTCGACCCCATGCACGAGCGTTACTCGGCCCTGCTGGAGCGCGCCTCGGACTGGGCCGCGCGCCTTCGTGACCAGGCTTCGCTCGAGGAGGCAGACTCCGCCTCGCTCAAGAAGACCATCGAGGACGCCAAGGCCGAAGTCGCTCGCGCCAAAGATAAGGTTGATACCGCTGCCGCGACGCAAAACGAGTTCAAGGTCGCACGCGGCAAGCTCGAGGTGCAGGTGGAGGCGGCCATCAAGGCCATTACCGCCGATGGCACTACGGTACTCGAGGAAGCGCTCATGCTTCCGGCGCCCACGGACCGCGATGCCGCCGAGCGCGAGCTCAACCAGCTCGTGCGTCAGATCAACAATCTGGGCCCCGTGAACCAGGTTGCCATGGAGGAGTACGAGCAGCTCAAGCGCCGCGCCGACTACATCGAGGAGCAGCTGGCCGATCTGGAGAGCGCGCGCAAGGCGCTCACCAAGATCACGGTGGCCATTGATCGCAAGATGCGGAAGGCCTTCCTGGTGACGTTTGAGAAGGTCGATGCGAACTTCCGCGAGATCTTCGCTATGCTCTTCCCGGGCGGCCAGGCTCATCTGGAGATGACCGATCCCGAGCATCCTGCCGAGACGGGTATCGAGGTCGTGGCGCAGCCGCGCGGCAAGCGCATCACCAAGATGATGCTCATGTCGGGCGGCGAGAAGAGTCTGACGGCGCTCGCCCTGCTTTTTGCCGTGTACCGCACACGTACGGTTCCGTTCTATGTGCTGGACGAGGTCGAGGCGGCGCTTGATGACGCTAACCTGTCCAAGCTCATCGGAGCCCTCGATGTGCTGCGTTCCGATACGCAGCTCTTGGTTATCTCGCATCAGCGCCGTACTATGGAGGACGCTGACGTCCTCTATGGCGTCTCGATGCAAGCCGACGGCGTCAGTCGCGTCGTCTCGCAAAAACTCGATCGCGAAACCGGAAAGGTCGTGAATGCATAATGGGATTCTTCGATGCTCTCTCGCGCGGACTTGAGCGCAGCCGCGAGGCCCTCAACGAGGTCTTCTACTTTGGCGGTGAGGTCGACGAGGATTTTTGGGAGGACCTGGAGGACACCCTCGTAATGGGTGACATGGGCGCCGAGGTCGCTATCAAGGTCTCCGATGACCTGCGCGATGCCGCGGCCAAGAAGAACCTCAAGACCGCTCCGCAGCTTCGCCGCGCCCTGGCCGAGCAGCTTGAGCAGCACTTTGTGCCCATCGAGCTAGATCCGTTCTCCGATACGCCGAGCTGCGTGCTGTTTGTGGGCATTAACGGTGCCGGCAAGACCACGACGGTCGGTAAGATCGCGAGCGCCATGGCTGCCCGCGGCAAGAACGTGGTGATCGGTTCGGCCGACACCTTCCGCGCCGCCGCCATCGAGCAGCTTGATGTGTGGGGCCAGCGCGCTGGCGTCCCCGTCATCAAGCGCGACCGCGGCTCCGACCCGGCAAGTGTTTGCTACGACGTGCTCGACGAGGCCGACAAGCGCGGCAGCGACCTGGTGCTTATCGATACCGCCGGCCGTCTACACACGAGCCCTGAGCTCATGCGCGAGCTTGCCAAGGTGGTCAATGTGACCCGTAAGCGCGCCGCCAATATGGCCACCGGTCCCATGCCGGTTTCGGTCGTGCTTGTGATCGACGCCGCGACGGGCCAAAACGGTCTGAACCAGGCGCTCGAGTTTAACGAGGCGCTGGGCCTGGACGGTATTATCATGACTAAGCTCGACGGCACGGCTAAGGGCGGCATCGCCATGGCCGTGGCCGAGAAGCTCAAGCTCCCGATCCTGCGCATCGGCGTGGGCGAGCAGGTCGATGACCTGCAGGAGTTCAATGCCAAAGATTTCTGCCGCGCCCTGGTGGGCGAGTCCAATTAAGGAGTGACTAGTGTTTGATTCCCTGAGCGATCGCCTCAACGACACATTTGACCGCCTGCGCGGCAAGGGCAAGCTGACCGAGGCCGATATTACTTCGGCCATGCGCGATATTCGCATGGCGCTGCTCGAGGCCGACGTTAACTTTAAGGTTGTCAAGGAGTTCGTCGCCAAGACTAAGGAGCGCTGCATGACCGCAGAGGTCATGGAGTCGCTCTCTCCGGCGCAAAACGTCGTCAAGATCGTGCTCGACGAGCTTACCGAGATGCTCGGCTCCACCGAGAGCAAGCTCGTCTTTAGCAACCGTATTCCCAATGTCATCATGCTCGTGGGCCTGCAGGGCTCCGGTAAGACCACGGCTGCCGTAAAGCTGGCCTACCTGCTCAAGAAGCAGGGTCGCTCGCCGTTGCTCGCCGCGTGCGACGTCTACCGTCCCGCCGCTGCCGACCAGCTGGCCACGCTCGGTGGCGAGATCGGCGTGCCAGTCTTCCGCGGTGACGGCGCGCACCCGGTCGACATTGCCAAGGGTGCCATCCAGGAGGCCGTCGACCACCTGCGCGATGTGGTCATCGTCGATACCGCCGGTCGTCTGCAGATCGACGAGCAGATGATGCAGGAGGCCGTGGATATCAAGAAGGCTGTCAAGCCCGATCAGGTGCTGATGGTCGTCGATGCCATGACCGGCCAGGATATCGTCAACGTCGTCTCGACCTTCGCCGAGCGCACCGACTTTGACGGAGTGATCATCTCCAAGCTCGACGGCGATGCCCGTGGCGGTGGCGCGCTTTCCGTGCGCCAGGTGACCGGCAAGCCCATCAAGTTCGTGAGCATGGGCGAGAAGCCCGATTCGCTGGAGCCGTTCTATCCCGATCGTATGGCCAAGCGCATTCTGGGTATGGGCGACGTTGTCGGCATTATTGAGAAGGCCCAGGAGGCGGCCGACGCCGAGCAGCTCGAGGCTGCCGAGCGCATGCTGCGCGAGGGCTTCACCATGAATGACATGCTCGACCAGATGAAGGCCGTCAAGAAGATGGGCGGCATGAAGGGCATCCTGGGCATGCTCCCCGGCGGCCAGCGTGCGCTCAACCAGATGGGCGGCAACCTGGACGAGGGCATCTTCGACAAGAACGAGGCCATCATCATGTCGATGACCAAGGAGGAGCGCCTTCGCCCCTCCATCATCAACGGTCAGCGCCGTGCCCGCATTGCCAAGGGCGCCGGCGTGACCCCCACCGAGGTCAATAGCCTTATGAAGCAGTGGGGCGAGATGAACAAGATGATGGGGCGCATGCGCACGATGGCCAATCAGGCGCAGGCCGGCGGCAAGAAGGGCAAGAAGGGTAAGAAGGGCAAAAAGATGCGCATGCCCAATATTCCCGGTCTGGATGCCATGGGGCTGGGCGGCATGGGCGGCCTGGGAACGGGCGGCCCCAAGTCCGATATGGACCTGCTGCGCCAGATGGAAGCGCAGATGCGCAACAAGAAGTAACGACTAGTTGAGTCGTGTATGGCGAAGGCCGCCTGGATGGTATTCCAGGCGGCCTTCGCCGTTTGTTCGCTGGTTGTCGCACGCGTGGAAGCGCGTTCTCGACGAGGTGCTTGCCGCTAGTGGCAGCCGCAGCCTTCGTGCCCGTCATGGTCGTGGTGACCGTGGCAGCCGCAGGACTCGCCATGCTCGTGGATGTGCTCGTGATCATGTCCATGGCAGTCGCAGGTGGCCTCGCCGTTCTGTGCGAGCGTGCCGGCAATGAGGGCCTCGACGCAGGCATCGCAGCTGCCCTGGGCGCCCGCATAGACCGTGATGGTGGCTTGGGCAAGCGCGTTGATAGCGCCGCCGCCGATACCGCCGCAAATGAGCGTGTCAACGCCACCGTTGGCAAGCAGGCCCGCCAAGGCGCCGTGGCCGGTGCCGCCGGTGCCTACGACCTGCTCGTTGAGCACCTTGCCATCCTGGATGTCGTAGATCTTGAACTGCTCGCTGCGGCCAAAGTGCATAAAGATGTTGCCGTTGTCGTACGTCGTTGCCACCCTCATGGTGCCGACCTCCTTTGCTGGCCATGCGGCCGTCGTCGAGGCGATGGGGGAGTACGCGATATTGCCGCCCTCGATGACGAGCGCTCGTCCGTTGACCAGCGCATCGGCCACCTTGCGATGCGCGCGGCTGCAAATGGCCGCCACCGTTGCACGGGCGATGCCCATCTGCTGGGCGACCGCCTCTTGGTTGAGACCTTCCAGGTCGCACAGGCGCAGCACCTCAAGCTCGTCGACGGTCATGTCGATGGCATCACCGCTGGCCAGGCCATCGGGGGTGAAGCCGCGGTATTCGGGGATGATCCCGACGCGGCGCAGTTTTTCGCGTCTTCCTGCCATGCACACTCCTTATCTGACATATGTCAACAATAGGATAACGCGTTAGTCGTTGGGCGCAAGGCATTTCTGGCATATGTCAGAAAAAGGCTAAGATGCCTCGTTGCCGCTTGCAGAGCCGCGCTGCCGTGCATTGCGTGTGCCGGACTAAGTGTCCAATTCGACACTCGCGCGCCTGGGCTACAATAAATCTCGCTTATAGGCGACTGACAGGAGGGTCAATGAGCAAAGCTGATCAGCAGTTTGTAACCATGTGCCGCGATATCTTGGATCATGGCACCACCACCGAGGGCCAAAAGGTCCGTCCGGTGTGGGAGGACGGCACCCCTGCCTATACCATTAAAAACTTTGGTGTCACGGCGCGCTATGATCTGCGCGAGGAGTTCCCCGCGCTCACCCTGCGTCGTACGGCGCTTAAGTCTGCCATGGACGAGATTCTGTGGATCTATCAAAAGAAGTCCAATAACGTGCATGATCTCAACAGCCATATCTGGGATGAGTGGGCCGATGAGACCGGTTCCATCGGTAAAGCCTACGGCTATCAGATTGGTCAGAAGAGCCATTACGCCGAGGGCGACTTCGACCAGATGGACCGTGTGCTGTACGACCTTAAGCACACGCCGTATAGTCGCCGCATTATGACCAATACGTACGTGTTTAGCGATCTGTCCGAGATGCACCTTTATCCGTGCGCCTATAGCGTGACCTATAACGTGACGCAGCGTCCTCAGGACGACAAGCCGACGCTCAACATGATTCTCAACCAGCGCAGCCAGGACATTTTGGCCGCGAACAACTGGAACGTGTGCCAGTACGCCATTTTGCTGATGATGGTCGCGCAGTCGGTCGATATGATTCCCGGTGAGCTGCTGCACGTGATCGCCGACGCCCATATCTATGATCGTCATGTCGATATCGTCCGCGAGCTTATCGAGCGTCCGCAGTTTGCGGCACCCAAGGTAACGCTCAACCCCGATGTGCATGACTTCTATGCGTTTACGACCGATGACCTGATCGTCGAGGGCTATGAGCACGGCCCGCAGGTCAAGAACATTCCCATTGCGGTGTAGGTGGTGCTCATGACGTGTAAGCTATCTGCTATCGTCGCCGTGTGTGACGATTGGGGCATTGGGTGCGAGGGCGACATGGTGGTGTCCAATCGCGCCGATATGCGCCATTTTGTGGCCTGCACCAAGGGCTGCCCGGTTATCATGGGACGCAAGACCCTGCTGAGTTTTCCCGGCGGGCGTCCGCTCAAGAACCGCCGCAATATCGTGCTCACCCGCGACGAGAGCTTTGCCCCCGAGGGCGTCGACGTGGTGCATAGTATCGACGAGGCGCTCGCCGCGGTTGCCGATGAGCCCGTTGCCTGGGTGATCGGTGGCGGCGATGTCTATCGGCATTTTTTGCCGTATTGCGTCGAGGCCGAGGTCACGCATAACCACTGCGTCCATGTCGTGGATACGTACTTTCCCGATTTGGAAGCCGATCCTGCGTGGGAGATTGCGCAGCGTAGCGGGGTCGCGACGATTGCCGCCGGTGAGGGTGACGAGGGCGTCGATTATGAGTTCGTGACGTATCGTCGCATCGAGGCGTAAATCGTCTGGCGTGAACGGTATCATCGGGTTGATTGAATGCATGGGGCGGCGCTTAGCGTCGCCTCGTTTGGTATAGATGTGCTGTAAAGAAGGGTGCGGGCTGGCTGCTATGACTGATGCCGTTGAGGTTCTGCGAATTGATTCGCTCGAGGACGAGCGGCTCGATGCCTACGTGCGACTGACCGAGCGTGAGCTTCGCTGCGTGCTGGAGCCGCAGAAGGGCATTTTTATCGCTGAGAGTGCCAAGGTCATCGAGCGTGCGGTTCGCGCCGGATATGAGCCGGTGAGCTTTCTTCTGGGCGAGCGCTGGCTCGACCAGATGATGCCGCTGTTTGACCAGCTTGTCGTGCGCGAGGGAGCGGGTCCGGTTCCCGTGTTCGTGGCCTCCATGGAGCTCATGGAGCAGTTGACGGGCTTTAACGTGACGCGCGGCGCGCTGGCGGCGTTCCGTCGCCCGCGTCAGATTCCGGTTGATGAGTTCTTGGGCGGCGTTGTCGAGGCGGCGGGGGGTCGTCCGGTGCGCGTGTGCGTGCTTGAGGGTATTGTCGATCACACCAATGTTGGCGCGATTTTCCGCTCGGCTGCCGCATTGAACGTTGACGGTATTTTGGTCAGCCCGACGTGCTGCGATCCACTGTATCGTCGCTCGGCCCGCGTGAGCATGGGCACCGTGTTTCAGGTGCCGTGGACGCGCATTGGCAGCGAGGCTCGTGTGTGGCCGCATGATGGTCTGAGCGCGTTGCACGATGCCGGTTTTTCGTGTGCCGCTATGGCGTTGACGGACGACTCTGTTTCGCTTGATGATCCTGTACTGCGGAAGATTGATCGCTTGGCGATTTTTATGGGCACCGAGGGTGCCGGCTTGGGCGCCAAGACCATTGCCGGCTGTGACCACGCGGTGCGCATTCCGATGGCGCACGGGGTCGATTCGCTCAACGTGGCCGCGGCGAGCGCCGTCGCCTTTTGGCAGCTGTGCCCGCACGTGAGCAATGAGTATCACTACCAGCCGGGTTTGTATCACTAGGCAGATATTTTGCACTGGGCTCTGATTCGGGGTGTTTCGGTCGACGCCGGTCGGTGCTAAGCTGGTATTTGCTTTGGTCTTAAATTGCCGTTTTGTTGTTTAACATACGTTGGCGGGGAGGGCGTGTGGCTAAGAAATCTACGGCTATCGATGTAACGCAGGGTGTCATTTGGCAACAGCTGCTGTCGCTGTGCGTTCCCATCTTTTTTAGTTCGTTTTTTCAGCAGGCCTACACGCTTATCGGTACGTATATCGTTGGCCAGTTTGGCGGCAAGCTCGCGCTGGGTGGCATTCAAGCCACGATGGTGCTCACCGAGCTCTGCATTGGCTTTTGCGTTGGCGTCGGCGCCGGCTGCGCGGTCATTACCGGTCAGTATTTTGGCCAGCACGATGATGAGCGACTGAGTCGTTCGGTCCATACAGCCATGACGCTCGCGCTGGTGGGCGGTATCGCTTTCTCGATTCTTGGCATAGTGTTCGTTGAGCCCATGCTGGTGCTTATGAACACGCCGCATGAACTATTGGCCGAGGGCGTGGCCTATGCTCGCTGTTATTTTGCCGCGATGGTTGCGGCACTGCTGCTTAATATGGGAACCGCACTGCTGCGTGCCGTGGGCGACACGCGCGGCCCCGCCGTGATCATTGCCTCTGGCTGCCTGGTTAACGTGGTGCTGGATATCATTTTTGTCGCTGTGTTGCATATGGAGGCGCTGGGCTGCGGCATCGCGGTGGCGCTGACCATTTGCTCCAATGCAACGATGATCGTGTTGCGCATGATGCGCGCTCCGGGTGCATGGCGTCTTTCGCTGTCTAAGCTCGGTATCGATCGCGGTATTTGCAAGAGTATGATCTCGTGTGGTCTGCCACTCGGTTTTCAATCGGCTGCCTATTCGATCTCGAACGTGCTGATCCAGGTATCGGTTAATTCGTTTGGCGCCGATGTCACGACTGCTTGGGGTCTATCTGGGCGCCTGGATGGCATTATCTGGATGGTGACCGAGGCGCTCGGCGTATCGATCACTACGTTCTCGGCGCAGAACTTTGGCGCGCGCAACTACGAGCGCATGCGCAAGGGCTACCATACGTCGCTCGTGCTGTCGTTTATGCTCATTGGTGGCCTGTCTGCCGTGCTGCTGGTGTTCTCGGGCCCGCTGTCGCGTTTGTTTGTCGACGATGCTTCGATTTCGGCGTACACCACGACTATCCTCCATTTCATTGCGCCGTTCTATGCGATTTTCTCGATTATCGAGAACGCCTCGGGTTCCATCCGCGGCGCCGGCGTGAGTTTGCAGCCTATGATGCTCACCATCTTTGGCACCGTTGTCTTGAGGGTGATCTGGGTGTTTGCGATCATGCCCTTCGATCCGTCGCTCGAGCATCTACTGCTGGTTTACCCCGTAACCTGGCTCATCACGGCCACGCTGTTCACCATCTACCACCACAGCGGCAACTGGCTAGGTCGCGCCACCGCCTAGCTCATCCGTCGGATACCCCTGATAAGTTGCGGTGAAATAGTTCCTGAAAAGCCCTTGCGGACCGTCAAACAAGTACTATTCCACCGCAACTTCCTTATGAGCTTTAGGTGTTGGCGGAAAACGAATCAATTAGTATTCGATGCCTTGGCGGGCTAGGAGACCTTCATCGAAGTAGTGTTTGACGGGGCGCATTTCGGTTACTAGGTCGGCAAGGTCGGCGAGGGGTAGCAAGCCGCGGCCGGGGAGCACGAGCTCCGTGGTGGCGGGCTTTATCGCAATCAGTTCCTCGACATCCTCTCGCGCCCCAAAGCAGCCGTCGTCTTGCCCTTGCCGTCGCCTGTATAGATTTGAACCTTGCCGACTTACAGTGATGCCATCTCTGTCCTTTCGTGCCCGGCGTCGGTTTATCGCCGTCCGGGTTGGGTATTCTAGAAAGCATTATCAACCCCAGTAGATGGAGTTCAAGCAGATGGAGATGGATGACAACAAACGTAGACGGAATATGATTCTCTACGTGCTCATCGCCTTCGTCGTCTACCTCGTGCTCTCGACCGTTCTGTTCCCCAACATCGGTCACACGCAGCAGATTACGAAGACCGATTACTCGACGTTTGTCAAAGCGCTCGATAAGAAGAGCGTCGACAAGGTCGAGTACAACACGGACGATTACTCGATTTATTACACCAAGAAGGGCGAGGACGAGAACATCGCCTACAAGACGACCGGTGTGCCGAATGACGCGGGCTTTACCGATCGCGTGCTTGAGTCTGGCGCTTCGCTGGAGTCAGTCGTTCCCGATAAAAACTCGGGTTTGATGACCTACTACCTGCTCACACTCATTCTTCCCATGGCGATTTTCTTCCTCATCGGTTGGTGGCTCAACCGCCGCATGAAGAAGGCTATGGGCGATGACGGCCCGTCGATGAACTTTGGCGGCGGCGGTTTTGGCGGCGGCGGACTGGGTAAGTCCGGCGCGCGCGTGATCGCCTCCAAGGACGTGGGCGTGACCTTTAAGGACGTCGCCGGTCAGGAAGAGGCCAAGGAGTCTCTCAAGGAGGTCGTCGACTTTCTGGAGAAGCCGCAGCGCTACGAGGAGATCGGCGCCAAGCTGCCGCGTGGTGCTCTCCTTGTTGGCCCTCCGGGTACCGGTAAGACCCTGCTTGCCAAGGCTGTTGCCGGCGAGGCCGGTGTTCCGTTCTTTAGCATTTCGGGCTCTGAGTTCGTTGAGATGTTTGTCGGTCGCGGCGCTGCTAAGGTTCGTGACCTGTTTAAGCAGGCCAAGGAAAAGGCACCGTGTATCGTCTTTATCGATGAGATCGATACCATCGGTAAGAAGCGCGATGGCGGCGGCTTTAGCGGCAACGACGAGCGCGAGCAGACGCTCAATCAGTTGCTGACCGAGATGGATGGCTTCGATAACCATAAGGGTATCGTTGTCCTTGCCGCAACCAACCGCCCCGACAGTCTCGATCCCGCTCTACTGCGCCCCGGTCGTTTTGACCGCCGCATCCCCGTCGAGCTGCCCGATCTGACCGGCCGCAAGAACATCCTCGAGCTGCATGCCAAGAGCGTGAAGACCGAGCCGCCGATCGACCTGACCGCGATTGCCCGCGCCACGCCCGGTGCCTCGGGCGCCGACCTGGCCAATATCATCAACGAGGGTGCCCTGCGCGCCGTTCGCGAGGGTCGCAAGCGTGCAACCCAGGACGACTTCGAGGAGTCGGTGGAGGTCGTCATTGCCGGCCAACAGCGTAAGTCCACGGTGCTGTCCGACCACGAGAAGCAGGTCGTTTCTTATCACGAGATCGGCCATGCCATCGTTGCCGCTCGCCAGAAGGGCTCTGCGCCGGTCACGAAGATCACCATCGTGCCGCGCACGAGCGGTGCTCTTGGTTATACCATGCAGGTCGAGGAGGACGAGCGCTTCCTGACGACGCGCCAGGAGGTCTTGGACAAGCTCGCTGTCTATTGCGGTGGCCGCGCAGCCGAGGAGCTCATCTTTGGCGAGATGACGACCGGTGCCGCCAACGATATCGAACAGGCCACCAAGCTTGCCCGTAACATGGTGACGCGCTTTGGTATGTCCGACGAGTTTGGCATGATGGCGCTCGGTACCGTGCAGAACGCGTATCTCAATCAGGACACGTCGCTCACCTGCGCCCCTGGTACGGCCGAGCGTGTGGACGCGATTGTCGCTAAGCTGATCGAGGACGCGCACGATCGCGCCCTGCAGATCCTCAAGGAAAACAAGTTCAAGCTCCATGAGCTGGCTCGTTATCTGTACAAGAAGGAGACCATCACGGGTGAGGAGTTCATGAACCTCCTCACGCGCGAGAATCCGCTGATGCCCAAGCAACAGTAACGCCGCGGTCGAGCCAGTAAACGCCGACGCCCCATTTGAGCAGCTTTCTCAAATGGGGCGTTTTGCTTGAGAGGGATGGAAATGAAGATCGTGGTGAGCGCCTGCTTGATGGGCGAGAGCTGCAAGTATAACGGGCTTGACAACTATCGTCGCGAGTTGGTCGAGGCCTGCGAGCGTACAGGGACTGAGGTCCTCTTGGTGTGCCCTGAGGTCTTTGGCGGCCTGCCCACGCCGCGCAGGCCGTCCGAGATTGTGAACGGCGAGGTCCGTACCTGCGAGGGTACCTCGGTCGATCGCGAGTTTCGCCTGGGCGCTCAACGTGCGCTCGACATGTGCGAGCAGGCGGGCGGCCCGTCCGAGATCGTTGCGTGCATTTTGCAGGATCGCAGTCCGTCGTGCGGCGTGGGCCATATCTACGACGGATCCTTCAGCGGCACGCTCACAACAGGTAACGGTGTCTTCGTTGACCTGCTCCTGCGCCACGGCTACCGCGTTATCCCGGCTAGCGAGTTCGACTCGAGCATGTTACGGCAATAAAAAACCGCCACAAAGGTATTGTCCCCTTTGTGGCGGTTTTGGTCGGTTAGGCCAGGATAGAATGGCCGTAGGCGTTGGCGGCCTTGATGGCGGCGGCGAACTTTTCGTCGGTGAAGGGCTCGGGGTTTCCCTGCTTCCACTCGTTGGTGGCGTGCGCGTATTCGCACAGGGCCGGGATATCTGCCTCGGTAAGGCCAACCTGCTCAAGCGTTACGGGCAGCCCCATCTGCTTGTTAAAGGCGGCGTAGCGCTCAAGGTTCTCGGTATCGCCCGTATAGGCAAACAGTACCAGCACGCCCAGGCTCACGACCTCGCCATGCAGGTAGGTGCCCTCACGCGGAATGCTGCAGGTGGCGTTGTAGAACGCGTGCGCCACGCTCGAGTTGTAGTAATAATCGTTCTGGTTGGTCAGGTTCGAGACATAGCCCGTGTTGACAACGATGTCGAGCGCGATCTGCTTGACGGCCTCGCTCGACAGATTCTGGCGCACATCCTCAAGACCCTGCACACCATAGGTAAACAGCGGCTCGGAGCAGGTGTGGGCGAGTGCCAGGCCAAGACTGGCGGTGTGCTCCAAATTACCGGCGCTCGTGGCGTACTCGACCTCGGGCTGCTTGGACAGGGCATCGCCTACACCGGCCCAGAAGTACTCTGCTGGCGCCTCGGCGATGATCTTGGGGTTGATGAAGATGTGCGCGGGGCGGTTGGGGTACGAATAGCCCTCGAGCGAGCCGTCGTCGTTGTAGACAACGGCAATGGCGGTCGCGGCGGAGCAGTTGGAGCAGATCGTCGGCACGGTAAAGACGATCTTCTTGAGCTCGATGGCCGCCGTCTTGACGGTATCGAGCGCCTTGCCGCCGCCGCAAGCAATGAGCACGTCGGCTTCCTGGCAGGCGGGGGAGTTTACGACCTTGGCGATATTGGCACGCGTACTGTTGGTACCGTAGACGCGCGTCTCCAGGACCTCGACATCGGTACCTTCAAGTGCCGCCTCGATTCCCGGCAGCGCCGCAGCCAGGGCTCGCTTGCCGCCAATGATGGCGACTTTCTTCGCGCCGTACTCCGCCAGTGCAGTTGGCAGCTTGGTAAAGCAATCCTCGCCAACGGTGTAGTCGCTCATTCCAATTGTGCGCATAGCAGCCTTCTTTCGTTCGATAAAGTGCTTTCAGGTATTTTGCTCCTAGTGAAGGCTTGTAATAGCGAGAAATTTCGAACGTATAAAACCAGTGTTGAGGGTTTTTTGCCGACGCGGAACGTGCTAGCATACACCGCATAAGCGTTGATGGGGACGAGTAGTCGGCCGTCCGCATGCTACAGAGAGCGGGAAGCGCTGAGAACCCGTGCATGCGACCGATGAAAATCACCCCGGAGCTGCGGTCCCAACGGACGTGCCGCGCAGACACGTCTTAGTAGATATCGCCGAGATGGTCGTCGATACAGGCCAGCCGAGTAACGGATGCGAGCGCGCGAATACGCGGGCGAGGGCATCTAAGCTGGGTGGTTAAACGAAGGGCTTTTGCGGGCGTACAGCTCGTTTTGTGGCGCTTCGTCCCAGCTTGTAGGGACGGGCGCTTTTTTGGTGCCCAACGGGCGTGTGCGCCCATGACATGAAAGGGGTACCGTGGCAAACGAGTACAAGCAGACGATGAATCTGCCCAAGACCGGTTTTCCCATGCGTGCCGGTCTTTCCAAGTCCGAGCCCAAGCGACTCAAGGACTGGCAGGACAACAAGGTCTACGAGCAGGTTCTGAAGAAGAACGAGGGTCACAAGAAGTTCGTGCTGCACGACGGTCCTCCGTACGCCAACGGCCCGATTCACATCGGCCATGCCATGAACAAGATCTCCAAGGACATGATCAACCGCTACTGGATGATGCAGGGCTATGAGGTTCCCTATGTTCCCGGTTGGGACTGCCATGGCCAGCCGATCGAGCATAAGGTCGAGGAGAAGCTCGGCACCGAGAAGTTCAACCAGACCTCCACGGCTAAGATCCGTGAGCTTTGCAATAAGTTCGCTGTCGAGAACATCGAGCTGCAGAAGGCCGGCTTCCGTCGCCTGGGCGTGCTCGGCGATTGGGACAACCCCTATCTGACGCTCTATCACCAGCATGACGCCGCCGACATCGAGGTTTTCAAGGCCATGTTCGACAAGGGCATGATCTATCGCGGTCACAAGCCCGTCCACTGGTGCAAGCACTGCCATACCGCACTTGCTGAGGCCGAGATTGAGTACTCCGACGAGACGAGCCCGTCCATCTTCGTGCGCTTTGAGATGACCTCCAAGCCCGCCGGCCTCGAGAACTTCGACGGCCCGGTTGACTTTATCATCTGGACGACCACGCCGTGGACCATCCCCTCCGACCAGGCAGTTTCTCTCAAGCCCGGTGCCGCCTACGTCGCCGTTGAGCACGACGGCCGCGCCGAGGTCATGCTCGAGGACCTAGCTCCCAAGTGCTGCGAGGAGTTTGGCTGGGAGTACACCCCGGTTGTGGTCGACGGCAAGCCCTATGTGGTTCCCGCCGAGACCTTCCATCACATTCACTATAAGCAGCCGATCTTTGACGGTGTCGAGGGCGTTGCGCTGTTGGCCGATTACGTCGGTGTCGATGACGGTACCGGTATCGTCCACAACTCGCCCGGTCACGGCGTCGACGACTACTTCGCCTGCCTCAAGGAGGGCATCATCGACATTTGCATGCCGGTCGATGACGACGGCAAGTTCTACACCGGCGAGGAGTTTGGCACCGGCGGCCCCTTCAGCGGCATGGATACCGACGAGGCCAACCCGCACATCATCGAGTTCCTGCGCGAGCGCGGCACCCTCGTCCTCGAGAAGAAGATCACGCACAGCTATCCGCACTGCTGGCGCTGCAAGCACCCGGTGCTCTTCCGTGCTACCGACCAGTGGTTTGTCTCGATGGACAAGACTGGTTTGCGCGAGCAGGCTGGTAAGGAGGTTCGCGAGAACGTCAAGTGGTATCCGGCTCACGCCGCCAACCGCATCGGCGCCATGGTTGAGCAGCGTCCCGACTGGTGCATCAGCCGTCAGCGCAACTGGGGCGTGCCTATCCCCAGCTACACCTGTGCCGACTGCGGCGAGAAGGTCATGAACGACGCTACGCTCGACGCCGTCATCAAGCTCTTCCACGAGAAGGGCTCCGACGCCTGGTTCACCGACGCTCCCGAGAGCTACCTGGGCGAGGCCTGCGTCTGCCCCAAGTGCGGCGGCCATCACCTCAAGGCCGATAAGGACATCCTCGACGTGTGGTGGGATTCCGGCGTCTCCTGGAAGGCCGTCTGCGAGTACCGTCCCGAGCTGGAGTATCCGGCGGATGTGTACCTCGAGGGCTCCGACCAGCACCGCGGTTGGTTCCAGAGCTCGCTGCTCACCTCGGTGGGTGCCAACGGCCATGCTCCGTACAAGGCGGTCGTCTCTCAGGGCTTCACGCTCGATGGCCAGGGCCGCAAGATGTCCAAGTCGCTCGGCAACGTCATCGACCCCAACAAGGTCTGCGACGAGATGGGCGCCGACATCATCCGCCTGTGGGTTGCCTCCGTCGATACCAGCTCCGACGTTTCCATCGACCACGAGATCCTTGCTCGTACGTCCGATGCCTACCGTCGTTTCCGCAACACGCTGCGCTTCTTGCTCTCCGAGCTCGAGGGTCAGTTTGAGCCCGAGACCGACGGCGTCGCCTTTGCCGACTTGCTGCCGCTCGACAAGCTTATGGTTGCCCGCCTAACCCAGGTTCAGGCCGAAGTCGACGATGCCTACGCCAGCTACGAGTTCCCGCGCGCCTACCGTGCGCTCTACGACTTCGTGGTTACCGAGCTCTCCAACGTGTACCTCGACGCCCTGAAGGACCGTCTGTACTGCGATAAGCCCGGCTCGCTCGAGCGTCGCAGCGCCCAGACCGTGCTGGCCGAGCTCTTCTCGATGCTCATGCGCGACCTGCAGCCGATCCTGTCCTACACGGTCGACGAGGCCATGGCATATGCGCCCGCCGGCTGCGTCGACCACCAGAAGTACGCCGCGCTGCTCGATTGGTACAAGTCGCCCATCACGGTCGACGAGGCCAATGAGTTTGAGGGTGTGCTCGAGGCTTCGCTCGAACTCCGTAGCGCCGTGACCAAGGCCCTTGAGGATGCCCGCTCTGCCGGCACCTTCACCAAGAGCCAGCAGGTTCGCGTCAAGGCGGTCGTTCCCGCCGAGATGTACGCGCTGCTGACCGGCGACAAGGCTGTCGACCTGGCCGAGTTCTACATCGTCTCCGATGTTGAGCTGACCCAGGGCGAGGAGCTCTCCGTTGCTATCGAGGCTGCCGAGGGCGAGTGCTGCGACCGTTGCTGGAACTACCGCACCACCGTCGGCAAGTACAACGGCCACGCGCATATTTGCAAGCGCTGCGCCGACGCTTTGTAGGTTACGGCGTTCGTAGAACGCCGTAACCTACCGACGCTGCAAACGCCCCTAAGCGGCAATCTGACGTTCAATCGTCGGTCGCGTACCGAAGTACGCTTCCCTCCTCTTTCACGTCACCTTGCTCGCTTAGGGACGTTTTCGCTGTTGGTGACGATAACGCGGCATTTCCATTGCTGGAGCTAGAGGCTTTCTTTCGACTTGCGCTTTTAGTCGAAAGCTATTAAGCGACATTCCGTTATTCGGAATGTCGCTTTCGTTTTTAGCTGGTTATTTCGCTTGTGTTGGTGGATATGTCGTGCGCTCTGCGTGTGGCAATATAAGATGGTTAATTGCGTTAAACGGAATTCGATGTTCTTGAGGGTAGGGGATTGAGTTGGGTCGTACTGGGGATATGACGCCGCCTTTGCGTTGGCGGTTGTGTGTTGCTGGTGGGGTGGCGCTGGTTGTGCTGCTTTTTGATCAGCTGACCAAACTTGCGGTTCGTGCCGTGGGCGACGCTTTGCATGTGACTGTTATCCCCGGTGTGATCGACTTTCTATTTGTCCGCAATATCGGTGCTGCCTTTAGCATGGGCGAGGGGCATGGCGTTGCGTTTGCTTTGCTGGCGCTTGCGGTCATTGTCGCCATTGCCGTGTACTTGCTTCGCGCGCCCCAGCTTGCTCGCTTGGAGGTTGCGGGCATGGCTATGGTCGCGGGCGGCGCCATTGGCAACGCGATCGACCGTCTGGCTTTTGGCTTTGTGACCGATTTTATTGCCACCACCTTCATCGACTTTCCCGTCTTCAATGTGGCCGATATCGGCATTACCGTGGGCGTTGTGCTCGCCCTCGTTGGTTACATGTTCTTGAGCCCTGCGGCCCGCGAAGTCGATGCGACTGCCGAGCTCAATGCCCGTGATGAGGCACGCGCCAAGCGCAAAGCCAAGCAGCGTGGGGAGCGTGCCCGCAAGATTCGCGAAAGGAATGAGCGCTAATGGCCGACATCCATATCCTTGTTGCTGACGATTGCGCTGGCCAGCGTCTCGATGCCTATCTGGGTGCCAATGACGGCTGCCCTACGCGCTCTGCCTGTGCACATCTGATCGAAGGCGGCGCCGTTGCCGTCAACGGCGAGACCTGCCTGTCAAAAAAGTATGCCGTGCGCGCCGGCGACCGCATCTCGGTTGACTTGCCCGAGCCGCACGATCCGACCGACGTGATTCCCGAGGCCATCCCGCTCGACATTCGCTATGAGGACGACTATCTCATCGTGCTCTCTAAGCAGCGTGGCCTGGTGTGCCATCCTGCGCATGGTCATGAGAGCGGTACGCTTGCGAATGCCCTGGTCTATCACTGCGGTATCGACCATCTGGGCACCGTTCAGGGCGAGGACCGCCCCGGCATCGTGCATCGTCTGGATCGCGATACCTCGGGCCTTATGCTCGCGGCTAAAGACGACGATACCCAGCGCGCGCTCCAAAATCTTATCCGTACGCGCACGCTCGACCGCCGCTACATTACGCTTGTTCACGGTCACATTGCCATGGACGAGGGCACTATCAATACCGGTATCGCCCGTTCTACGCGGGACCGCGTGAAGATGGCGGTTTCCGATGATCCCTTTGCACGCCAGGCCATCACGACCTTTAAGGTCCTCGAGCGCTTCGATTCCACGCGTTTTGACGACGGCTATACCCTCGTCGAGTGCCACCTATTTACGGGCCGCACACATCAGATTCGCGTGCATATGCGCCATATCAACCACGCCTGCGTGGGCGATCCGCTTTACGGCAAGTGCGATGCGCGCGCTGACCAGGGCCTGACCAGGCAGTTCCTGCATTCCTGGCGCGTGGCATTCGATCATCCCGTGACGGGGGAGCGCATTGAGTGCCGTGATGAGCTACCGTGGGATCTTGCGGCGGTTCTGGATGATCTGGCCCCGCGTTCGCTCGGCCGTACTGCCGCTGGCGACGAAATCGTCCCGCAGCTCGGTCTGCTCGAAGCCTAGCCAGTATTAGGTGGTTTCTTGAACTCGGTAAGCCTGCGGTAAGATATACGGTTGTTTACGTAACGCGTTGCTGGGAGCCTGCATGCTCGCCTTTTTACAAACCAACACACCCATCGTGATCTTCAACCAGATTGTTGTCACGCTGCTCACGGTCTGCTTTCTGTACCAGGTGGTCTTCTTTGTCATCGGCGCTCTTCGTGGCGAGGTCGCGCCTCCCAAGGCCAAAAAACTCCACCGCTATGCCTTCTTTATCGCGGCGCATAACGAGGAGGCTGTGATCGCCAACCTCGTTCGCTCCATCAAGGACCAGGATTATCCGTCCGAGCTTATCGAGGTCTTTGTGGTCGCCGACGCCTGCACCGACAACACGGCGCAGCTCGCGCGCGAGGCGGGCGCTGTCGTTTATGAGCGCAATGACCTTGCCCGCAAGGGCAAGAGCTGGGTCATGGACTTTGGCTTCGACCGCATCCTTAACGAGTATCCCGATACGTTTGAAGGCTACTTTATCTTCGATGCCGATAACGTCATCGCCCGCGATTACGTCTCCAAGATGAACGATGCCTTTGATCAGGGCTTCCATGTGGTCACGAGCTATCGCAACTCCAAGAACTTCGGCAGCTCGTGGATCTCGGCGGCTAATGCTACGTGGTATCTGCGAGAGGCGCGCTTTCTCAACAACGCGCGTAATATCTGCAAGACGTCCTGCGCCGTCTCGGGTTCGGGCTACCTCATTTCCGCCAGCGTTATCGAGGGCATGCACGGTTGGCAGTTCCATACGCTGACCGAGGATATTCAGTTCACCACGTTCTGCGCCATTCACGGCATTCGCATTGGCTATGCACCGGCGGAGTTCTTTGACGAACAGCCCGTGACGTTTAAGGCGTCCTGGAAACAGCGTATGCGTTGGACCAAGGGCTTCTACCAGGTGTTCTTTACCTACGGTAAGCATCTTGTCAAATCGACCTTCCGCTATCATCGCTTTGCCGCCTACGACATGTTTATGACGATCGCCCCGGGTATGCTGCTATCGCTGATCTCGATGCTCGCCAATGCCACGTTTCTCGTCGTGGGCGGTCTTTCGCACGGCTTCCTGGCTACCGAAGTCGAGATGCAGGCGTGCGCCGCTTCGCTCATTATGACCTTCGCCATGATGTATCAGACCTTCTTTATCCTGGCGCTGCTTACGACCATCTTTGAGTACAAGCACATTCACTGTGCGCAAAAGTGGCGTCTGGTGACCAACCTGTTTACCTTCCCGATCTTTATGTTCAGCTATATCCCCATCACGGTGGCTGCTCTGTTCCTGAAGGTCGACTGGGTGCCGACGCAGCACGCCGTAAGCGTTACCCTCGACGAGGTCATGCAAGGCGCCAAATAACTACGATCAAAACCACCACAAATGGACAGTACCTTTGTGGTGGTATTTGCGTTTGAGCTGCTGCCCAAGGAGGTGTTCGATAATCTATATCCCGTTTTGGATTTGCATCTTTGTTGGCGCGGCGATTGATGCCCGTGAGCGGCGGTTTCCCAATGAACTTGCCGGTGCGTGTGCGGTGGCGGCGTTTGCGGGCGTTTGGCTCGACAGGGGCGTTAACACTGCACTTGATCATGCCGGTCTTGCGGTCATCGTCTACCTTGCCCTTGTGCTTACTGAGTCGCTCTGGCGGCGCCTTCGTCAAGCCCCGGGGATTGGCATGGGGGACGCCAAAGCACTCTTCGCGCTTTGCACGCTCGACCCTATGGGCGGCATCGTGGCATTTGCCGTTTCGCTCCTGGTCCTGGCCCTCTCCTGCCTCTTCACAAAATCACGCTCCCTGCCATTGCTCCCGTTTTTGGTGCCGATTTTTGCCATAATCGAGGTCGTGGGCTGCACTTTGTAACCGATTGCGCATCCTTCTTAAGGAGCATGCCATGGCAACTAATCAAGAAACGGCCGTCATTAAGGCGCGCATGGACCGTATTCCCTCGGCGTTGTCGCCCGAACTGGTCGAGCGCATTGTCGCCGATCGTGCTTCGGGCTATGTCAACCCGTATCGTTGCAACGACGATCAGGTCATTCGTCGTATTGATCGCGCCGCCGACAAAGGTACGCTTATGCGTCCGGCGTTTATGCGCGATACCGAAAAGATACTTCATCTTCCGGCGTACACCCGTTATGCAGGCAAAACGCAGGTCTTTAGCTTCCGTAGCAATGACGATCTGTCACGCCGCGGTTTGCACGTGCAGCTTGTCTCCCGCATTGCGCGCGATATCGGTCGCGCCCTGGGGCTCAATTGCGATTTGATCGAGGCGATTGGCCTGGGTCATGACTTGGGACACACGCCTTTCGGCCATGCCGGCGAGCGCTTCCTCAACGATATCTATCATGAGCGCACGGGGCGTTATTTTTTCCATAACGTGCAGTCGGTCCGCGTGCTCGACGCACTGTACGGCCGCAACGTGTCGCTCCAGACGCTCGACGGCGTGCTATGCCATAACGGCGAGTACGAGCAGCGTGTGTTTGAGCTCTCGGACATGAGCTCCTTTGACCAGTTTGACCAGACGGTTGAGGATTGCATTGCCACGGGCTATAGCGCAATTGGGCATCTGCGTCCCATGACGCTCGAAGGCTGTGTGGTCCGCATCTCGGATATCCTTGCCTACGTCGGTCGTGACCGTCAGGATGCGATCGCGGCGGGCCTGCTGTCACCCGACGCTTTTGATGATGGCCGGGGCGGTGCCTACAACAGCTGGATCCTTACGCACGCTTCCATCGATATCGTTGAGCACAGCTATGGTAAGCCGCGCATCGAGATGAGCGAGGACCTGTTTGAGGAAATCCGCCGAGCCAAGCGCGAGAACTACGAGAAGATCTATAGCAAGGGCGGTATCGAAGGCGATTCCGAGGTGGAGCTGCGCGAGGCCTTCGAAAAGCTCTACGACCGTTGCCTGCGGGATCTAAACAGTGGTGACGAGTCCTCTTACATCTTTAAGCACCATATTTCGCGCATTGAGCAGCAACTTTCCTACTACGATCGCACCTATGCCTGGCAGGACGACAAGGATCAAGCCGTGGTGGATTATATCGCGAGCATGACGGACGGTTATTTCTGCGAACTGACGAGCAAGCTGTTCCCGGGTCTAAAGTTTCCGCATCGTACCTATATTAACGAACGGTAGTTCGTATCCTTTCGGTATACTGGTTAGTTGAAAATGTTTTTGATTGATGCACGGGATGGCTATGGACGACCTTTTTTCTGCCTCGACGCGCGAGCGTTCCTTTAAAAATGCGCCGCTCGCGGTGCGCATGCGACCCAATTCGCTCGACGAGTACGTGGGCCAGCAAAAGGCCGTCGGTAAGGGCTCATGGTTGCGTGCCGCGATCGAGCACGACGTGCTTTCGAGCGTGATTCTGTACGGGCCTGCCGGTACGGGCAAGACGACGCTGGCCCACATTATCGCCAACCATACCAAGAGCGAGTTTGTCGAGGTCAGCGCCGTCACGGGTACCGTGAAGGACCTGCGTCGCGTGATTGATGAGGCCAAGACGCGCCTGAATACGTACGACCGCCGCACCATTCTATTCATCGATGAGATTCACCGCTTCTCTAAGTCGCAGCAGGATGCCCTGCTGCATGCAGTTGAGAACCGTACCGTCATTATGATTGGCGCTACGACGGAGAACCCGTACTTCGAGGTCAACTCGGCACTGCTCTCACGTGGTCGCGTCGTGGAGCTTGAGCATCTGAAGGATGAGGATATCGCCACGCTTATTGAACGTGCGCTTGAGGCGCCGCAGGGCTTGAACGGTAAGTTCTCGGCCGATGAGGATACGGTCAAGACCATCTGCACGCTGGCAGCGGGTGACGCTCGCTCGGCGCTCACGACGCTCGAGCTTGCGAGCGAGATTGCCGTCACGCGTCCCGATACCGAGGGAACGCCAGCGCCCGCGGCGGGGGAGCGCTATCCCATCACCGTGGATGACGTAAAGATCGCCAACCCGCGTCGCGGCTTTACGTATGACAAAAACGGCGACATGCACTACGACATCATCAGTGCGTTCATCAAGTCCATGCGCGGTAGCGACCCCGATGCCACGATCTATTGGCTCGCGCGCATGATCGATGCTGGGGAGGATCCTAAGTTTATCGCTCGCCGCATTATGATTCACGCTTCTGAGGATGTTGGCAACGCCGACCCGCAGGCGCTTTTGGTGGCGCATGCCGCGTTTAAGTCTGCCGAGGTCATTGGCTATCCCGAGTGCCGCATTAACCTGGCTCAGGCTGCACTCTATGTGTGCTTGGCGCCAAAATCCAACGCGTGTGAGGCTTCGATCGATGCGGCGCTGGCCGATATCCATTCTAGTGGGCTTCGCGAGGTGCCGAGTTATCTGCGCGATCGCCATCGCCCGGGCAGCGATGAATACGGTGTGTATAAGTATCCACATGATTATCCCGAAGGCTGGGTCGATCAGCGCTATTTGCCCGAGGGACTGGAGCGCGGCGCGTTCTGGCAGCCTGCCGGCCGCGGTTGGGAAGAGTGGCGCGTAGAGCAAAGTGAACGCGACCGCAGCGGGAATGCACCGAAGTAGCTGCTGATAATTTTGTCCCACGTTGCTGCTCTTGGCATGTTCGGTCCCCTTTGGGGTACCATGGAAACCGTCTGTATATCGATTCCTTTGGGAGGCTTGCATGAGTCCCATTCAAATCGCCCTGCTGCTGCTCGCCGTTGCCGGCGTGTGGGCCATCGTTGAGCTCGCGCTTACCCTGCGTAAGACCCGCACCGTTGTCGACTCGCTCGATAAGACCGTGAACGACCTCAACAACACCATCGCCGAGGCTCAGCCTGTGGTGGCAAAGCTCGATGGCGCTGTCGATGAGCTTACGCCGGCGCTTGCCCAGATGGAGCCGCTGCTTAAGTCGAGCAAGACGGCAGTTGATGCCCTTACCTCCAATCTCGTAGAGGTCGAAGCCGTGGTTCGCGACATTTCCGAGGTTACGGGCAGCATGGCCGAGGCCAGCAATGCTGTGTCGAGCGTGACCGACTCTGCCGCCGGTGCTGTGCAGAAGCTCTTCAATAAGGTGAAGTCTCCTGCGGCTGACACCGAGCGCAAGCTCGCCGCTGCTGCTGCGGAGGCAGAGCGGCCTACCGAGCGCGTCCTAATTGGCGAGGACGAGGCTGCCGCGGGCGACGATGATGGTCAGAAGTCTGTATCCAAGCCGGCTCAGTATTACACCTATACGCCCGCCGAGACCTCTGAGGAGTCCTGCGATGAGTAGCGAAGCAACCTGCCCTATCACGCTGACCGTTGCCGGTGACCCGCGTCTCGCTCGCCTTGTGCGCATGACGGCAGCCAACGTTGGTGCCCTGTGCTCTATGTCTGTCGATCGCATCGAGGACATCCGCATGGCTGCTGAGGAGGCTTTCATCTTTGGTTGCACCGCGGTCGACTGCGATGACATCACCATCAAATTCGATGTCGATGAGACCCACGTTGGCATGACTATTACCTTTGGCGACCAGGCTACGGTCGATGAAGACGACCAGGCTGCGGTGTATGCCGAGCTCATCCTCGCGAGCGTGTGCGACTCCTACGAAAAGACTACGGCGCCCCTGACGCTTTCCCTCGACCTCAAGGCGGATATCTAATATGACCGAACGTTCCCGGAGCGGCAAGACCGCTTGGGACAAGGAGAAAACCCGCGAGCTGTTTCGTCGTTACAAGGAGACCGGTGATCCGGACGCCCGTGAGCAGCTCGTCATGTCCCATATGAACCTGGTAAGGTTTCTTGCCAACAAATTTAAGAATCGCGGCGAGCCGCTCGACGACCTCATGCAGGTCGGCTATCTGGGCTTGCTCAAGGCTATCGACCGTTTTGATCCCGAGCGCGGACTCGAGTTCACGACGTTTGCGACACCCACTATCCTGGGCGAGATCAAACGCCATTTTCGCGACAAGGGCTGGAGTGTGCGCGTACCGCGTCGTCTGCAGGAGCTCTCGGCCAAGGTCAACCAGGCTACTGACAAACTTACCAACGAGCTGCAGCGTTCGCCCAAGGTTGAGGAGATCGCTGAGTATCTAGATGTGACTGTCGATGAGGTCCTCGAGGCTATGGAATCGTCTTCGGCCTATACCTCGGTGCCCATCGAGGCTCCTGGTGCGTCCGATTCCGACGATGCCCCTTCGATTCTCGACCGTTACGCCGACGACGACAACGAGCTCGACTTTACCGATGACCGCCTAGTGATCGAGGAAGCCATCCGTGATTTCTCGCCGCGCGAGCGCGAGGTGATCGAGCTGCGCTTTGTGAAGGGCATGACCCAGATCGAGATCGCCAAGAAGCTGGGTATTTCTCAGGTGCAGGTTTCGCGTCTGCTGCGCCGCACGCTTAAGAAGATTCAGGACAAGATCGACCCCGACGGAGTGATGATTCGTTCATGAGTGAGCACCCCCAACAAACCGATCGCGTGCTGCGCGACACCCGCATTCTGACGCTGCGCATTTGGGCTGTTGTCGGCTGCATTGTTATTGCTGCTGTCATCTTTAACCTTATGGGCATCCTGGCACCGGTTATCGAGTTTCTCGCTGTTGGTTCCATCATTGCCTTTGTGATGTCCCCGATCACCAACTGGCTCGAGCACCATGGCGTGAATCGCGGCATCGGTTCGCTTATCGCGCTTATTGTTGTTGTTGCCGTGCTCGTCGGTGTCGTTTGTATCTTGTCGCCGATTCTCTTTGGTCAGATCATGGAAGTCCTGAGCCGCCTGCCCGAGCAGCTTCGTGTTGCGGGAGGCGACCTCAATGAGATGATCTCGCATGCCAAGACGCTCAACAACACGCCGCTCAAGGAGTACTTGGACGACAATCTGTCATCACTCGTTACCGTCGCATCGAAGTATGTGTCTCAGATTGCCGCCGAGCTCGGTCGCGGTGTATTCCCGCTCATTACCAATACGGCATCGCAACT
Source organism: Collinsella aerofaciens (assembly GCA_036299165.1). GTDB lineage: Bacteria > Actinomycetota > Coriobacteriia > Coriobacteriales > Coriobacteriaceae > Collinsella > Collinsella aerofaciens_BM. Next base: position 71,926 of record JAXJHR010000033.1, read on the forward strand.
GTTCGTTATCTTCCTGGGCCTGGTGCTTGCCTACTGGATGGCCTGCGACTACCCTCGCATGCACCACGAGATTTGCACCATCATCGGTCAGGAGAAGGAGACCTCGTACCGCTTTATGGTCGCCATCCTTTCTCGCTCTGTCGGCGGCTACATGCGCGGTATGGTCGTGACGTCCATCTGCGGTGGTTTCCTCGCCTTTATCGGTTTTATGATCATCGGCCATCCGTATGCGGCGCTCATGGCTATCTTTACCGGCATCATGCATTTGGTTCCGGTCGTCGGTCCCTGGGTGAGCGCAGCAATCGCCACAGTGCTCGGTTTCATGTTCAGTCCCATGTTGGCGTTATGGACGCTCATCGTGACGATGGTCGCACAAAATGTCACCGACAATGTGATTTCGCCTAAGGTCATGCAGAGCTCAGTGCAGGTGCATCCCATCATGAGCCTTACGGCGCTCGTTATTGGCTCGGCACTCATGGGCCCCATCGGCATGATTATTGCCATCCCGCTTTGTGCGGCTCTCAAGGGTATCTTCGTGTACTACTTCGAGAATGAGACCGGTCGCCAGCTTGTGGCATACGACGGCGCCGTGTTTAAGGGCACGCCGTATCGCGATGCCGAGGGCAACCCGGTCGCCGCCTACGACGCGCTCGGCGACGATACCTTCATCTACGAGTCCGAGCTCATCGGCAACGAGACTGTGCCCGAGGCCAAGGCCATGCCCAAGCCCGAGCTCGATAATCCCTGGATTAAACTCTCGAGCCTGCAGCCCGATGCCACGGGCTTCTTCAAGAACCCCTTCGCCAAGGACGATGACTCCAACTCGGACGACGACACCAAAACCGGCATCGACGGCTCCATGGACGATGACGACAACTAGCGGGGTAATTCGGGTTAACATTCATACGCGCTAACATGCAATTTCGCTGAAGGGCCGGCATTGTGCCGGCCCTCTTTTTTGCACGGGGGCGGTTGGATGGTAATATCGTTACGTTTGAACTGTTTCGATGTGAAACCGAGGAGATTCCCTCTATGAGTGCTGACTACCCGTCAATGACTACGGCCGAGATTCGCTCTAAGTTCCTCAACTTCTTTGAGGAGCGCGGTCTTAAGCTCTATCCTTCTTCGTCCCTCGTCCCCGACGATCCTTCTCTGCTGCTTGCCAACGCCGGCATGAACCAGTTTAAGGAGTACTACCAGGGCAAGAAGACCATGAAGGAGATCGGCGCGATCTCCTGCCAGAAGTGCGTCCGCACCAATGACATCGATTGCATCGGCGAGGACGGCCGTCACCTGTCGTTCTTCGAGATGCTTGGCGATTTCTCTTTTGGCGGCGTCTCCAAGGAGCAGGCTTGCGCTTGGGCCTTTGAGCTCATCACCAAGGAGTTTAAGCTGCCGCTCGACCGCCTGTACTTTACCGTCTTTACCGAGGACGACGAGACCCACGACGTGTGGCGTTCTCTGGGCGTTGCCGAGGACCACATCTCCCGCCTGGGAGAGGACGACAACTTCTGGGCCGCTGGCCCCACCGGTCCCTGCGGTCCGTGCTCCGAGATCTACTTTGACATGGGCGAGGAGGTCGGCTGCGGCAGCCCCGACTGCAAGCCTGGCTGCGACTGCGACCGCTTCCTTGAGTTCTGGAACCTCGTGTTTACCCAGTACGACCGCCAGGAGGACGGCTCCATGCCGGAGCTGCCGCACCGCAACCTCGATACGGGCATGGGCCTGGAGCGCATGGCCGCTATCATGCAGCACAAGACTGCTAACTACGACGGCGATCTGATGCAGCACCTCATCAAGCTCGGTGAGGAGATCAGCGGTAAGACCTATGACGCCGACGATTACTCCGGCGCCAGCCGCTCCCTGCGCATCATCGCCGACCACTCCCGTGCTGTCGACTTTATGATCTCGGACGGCATCCTTCCCGGCAACGAGGGTCGCGAGTACGTCCTTCGCCGTCTGCTCCGCCGTGCCGTGTTCCACGGTCGCCTGCTGGGCATCGAGGGCGCCTTCCTGACCAAGTTCATCGACGAGGTCAACGCTCAAATGGGCGAGGCCTATCCCGAGTTGCTCAAGAACGTCGCGCTCGTCAAGGGTATCGTTGCCTCCGAGGAGGAGCGCTTCTCCACGACGCTCGACAACGGCCGCGTGTACCTGGACGAGGCCCTGGCAGCGCTTGCCGAGGGCGCTGTGCTTCCGGGCGATGTCGCCTTTAAGCTGCACGACACCTTTGGTTTCCCCATCGATCTGACCGTCGAGATCGCCGGCACCGCTGGCCACGACGTCGACATGGACGGCTTCACTGCCTGCATGGAGGACCAGAAGGCCCGCGCCCGCGCTAACGCCAAGGGCGACGCCTGGGGTAGCTTCAACGACGTGTGGGTCGAGCTTTCCGACAAGGTCGCAGCGACCGAGTTCGACGGCTATGACAACGATGTGATCGAGGGCGCCAAGGTTGTCGCCATCGTGCGCAACGGCGAGTCCGTCGAGTCCGCAGCCGCGGGCGAGGATGTCGAGGTCGTGCTCGACCGCACCCCGTTCTATGCCGAGATGGGTGGTCAGCAGGGCGATGCCGGCAAGCTTTCCGCCGAGGGCGTTGTTCTGACCGTTGCCGACACCAAGAACCACAACGGCCTGTATGCTCACGTCGCGCACGTTGCCGATGGCACGCTGACTGTCGGTGCCGCTGTGACCGCCGCTCTCGACGCCGAGCGCCGTGGCTTCCTGCGCCGCAACCACACCGCCACGCACCTGCTCGACGCTGCCCTTAAGCAGGTCCTGGGCGAGCACGTCTCCCAGGCCGGCTCGCTGGTGACGCCCGAGCACCTGCGCTTTGACTTTACGCACTTCGAGGCCCTTTCCTCCGAGCAGCTCAAGGCTGTCGAGGACTTGGTCAACCAGCAGATCTTCGCCTCCAAGCCGGTCGTGACCCGTGTTATGGGCATCGACGAGGCTAAGGCTGCCGGCGCTGTTGCTCTGTTTGGAGAGAAGTACGGCGATGTCGTCCGCGTCGTCTCCGTGGGCGCCGAGGACCAGCCGTTCTCTCGCGAGCTCTGCGGTGGCACGCACGCTGCCAACACCGCCGAGATCGGCCTGTTCAAGATTATTTCCGAGTCCTCTACGGGCTCGAACGTCCGCCGTATCGAGGCCGTGACCTCTAAGGGTGCTCTCGACTATATGGCCGACCGCCTGGCACTCGTTGACGCCGCCGCTGCTGCGCTCAAGTGCCGCGTCGACGAGGTTCCCGCCCGTGTGGAGAACCTGCAGGTCGAGCTGCGCGAGACGTCCAACAAGCTCAAAAAGGCTCTGACCGGTGGTTCCTCCGACGCCATTTCCAGCGCCATCGAGGGTGCTGTCGAGCTCGGTGGCTACAAGCTCGTCGTTGCTGAGCTCCAGGGCCTTGAGGCTGCCGACCTGCGCAACGTATGGGATACCGTGCACCAGAAGGTCGCCGGCCCTGTCGCTTGTGTCGTCGCCAGCGTGACTGAGAAGGGCACTCCGGCCCTGCTCGCTGCCGGCTCCGATGACGCCGTGAAGGCCGGGTTCCACGCCGGTAATGTGATCAAGCAGATCGCGGGTCTGGTCGACGGTCGCGGTGGTGGCCGTCCCAACATGGCCCAGGCCGGTGGCAAGAATGCTGCCGGCATCGCCGATGCCCTCGCGGCCGCCAAGACCGCGCTCGGCGCCTAAGAATCTAAGAAGTCACTGTGGTCGCGCTTGCGCTGGACATAGGGGAGACCAGGATTGGCATCGCCGTCTCGAGCCGTGATGGCAAGATGGCGATGCCCGTCAAGGTGCTCCCGGCCGCCGAGGTCACCGGTATGGCCAAGACGTTCCGCTACCTGGTCGAAGACTATGAGCCCGACATCCTGGTAAGCGGACGTCCCCTGACCATGGCCGGTGAGCCCGGCCCCCAAGCCGAGCGCGTTGCCGCCGTGGCGCAAAAGATTGCCGACGAGCTCGATCTTCCGCTGGAGTTTGAGGACGAGCGTCTGTCCTCGCAAGAGGCCAAGCGTATCCTGCGCGAGCAGGGCCTCAACGAAAAGCAGATGAGGGGCAAGATCGACATGATTGCCGCCAGCCTTTTTTTGCAGACGTGGCTCGATCGTAAAAACGAGGAGGTTTCGCATGCCTAGTGCTTCCGATTCGCGCCAGCCGAATCGTACACGTCAGCCGGCGTCGCGCCCTGCCCAGCCTGGCCAGCGTCCGGCACAGCCGACGCAGCGCGCAGCTCAGCCTGCCGCGCGCCCGGTGCAGTCCTTCTCTCGTTCGGCCCAACCTGTTCAACGGACGGGTCAGCAGCCTTCTGCTCGTTCGGTTCAGCATCCGGCTTCTCACGCGGCTCAGCAGCCCACTGCTCGTACGGCCCAGCCTGCAGGCGGTACCCGCTTTAAGCAGCAGGCACCTACCCAGCGAACGCAGGCCCCCCAATCGCATTCTCATCACGCCCGCGGTTCGCATGGCGTTGCTCCGGCGACCCGCTCGAGCTACAACACGCATACTCGTCGCGGTGCTCAAAAGAAGAGCTCTCCGGTTCCCATGATCATCGGCGTTGTGGTGGCGGTGCTTGCGCTTGTCGCGATCGTTTTCTTTGTCGTGCCGGCCGTCAAGGGCTTCTTTGCCGGTGAGGATACGAAGGTCACGGCTGGTCAGCAGGTTACGGTAACCATTCCCGACGGTGCTTCGGGCGATACGATCGCCTCGATTCTCTCCGAGAACCATATCGTCGAGAATCCCAAGGATTACTATGCGGCGGTGAAAAAGCTCAACGCCGATATGTCGCTCAAGCCTGGTACCTATTTGTTCACCACACTCATGGACGCGACCAAGGTTGTTCAGCAGCTCATGGAAGGTCCCAACGCGGGCTCCAATGCGCTAACTATCCCTGAGGGCCTGACGGTCGATCAAGTCGCCGACCGTGTGGCCCAGGCCTACGATGGCATCTCTAAGGAAGACTTCCTCAACCAGGCTAAGGCCTCCAACTACGTGGACGACTATAGCTTCCTTAAGGGCGCCGCCAACGACTCGCTTGAGGGTTTCTTGTTCCCCAAGACTTATTCGTTGGGCGATTCGCCGACGGTCGATGACGTGATTCGCGCTATGCTCGATCAGTTTAAGACCGAGTACAAGTCGCTTGACTTTGCGAGCTGCGAAGCCAAGATCAAGGAGCGCTATGGTGTGGAGATGTCCGACTACGACATCGTCAACTTGGCCTCTATCGTTGAGCGCGAGGGCCTCAACGCCGATCAACGTGCGCACGTGGCCTCGGTCTTCTACAACCGCCTTGCCGGCAAGCTCGACGGTCTGCGCTATCTCAACAGCGATGCGACCATGATGTATGTCACCGGTGGCGAGGTTACCGCCGACGACCTGCAGAGCGATAGCCCGTATAACACCTATAAGCATGAGGGCCTGCCGCCCACGCCCATCTGCTCTCCGTCGCTCGAGGCACTCAAGGCCACGCTTGAGCCGACCGACTCCGATGACCTGTATTTCTACATTACGCAGGACGAGGAGTACTTCTCGCAAACCTACGAAGAGCATCAACAGTCTTGGAATTAGCATGAGGATTTTTAGCCCCAAACGATATGTTGCCTCGGTCGATCGCATCGACCTCGATACCCTCTGGGCCGACGGCAAGCGCGCCATTCTGCTCGATCGCGACAACACCCTGGTGCCGCGTGATACCGAGCAGGTACCCGCTGCGGTCTCCGCCTGGCTCGAGGCCGCCCATGCTAAGGGCTTTAAGCTGTGCATGGTGTCCAACAACTGGCATCGCGACCAGGTCATGGCATCTGCGCGCGAGCTGGGGCTCGAGGCCATCAGCCACGCTATGAAGCCCGCCCCGTTTGCCCTGAAGGCGGGTCTTAAGCGTCTGGGCGCCACGGCCGACGAGGCCGTGCTGATCGGCGATCAGCTTTACACGGACGTGTGGAGCGGTAACTTTGCCGGCGTTGACACTATTCTGGTCAAGCCGCAGGCAACCCAGGACCTGTGGTACACGCAGATCTTCCGTATCTTTGAGCGCCGGGCCCTGCGCGACCTTCCCTGCGAGGAATAGGTTCCGCCATGTCTCAGCACATCAAACACGGCTGCGACCATATCTTCTTTATCGGCTTTTTGGGCGCGGGCAAGTCGACGCTTGCGCGCAACGTGGGCACTATGTTCAAGCGTCGATTCATCGATACCGATCGTTTGGTTGTGCGTCGATGCGGCAAGTCGGTGACCGAGATATTTAAGACCGAGGGCGAGGACCGTTTTCGCGAGCTCGAGACCTCGGCACTCCGTTCGCTTCAAAGCGAGCGAAGCCTGCTGGTATCGTGCGGGGGTGGCATCGTCGAGACGCCGGTGAACATTGAACTGATGCACGAGATGGGTACGTGCGTGTACCTCGAAGGCGACTTTGAGGACTCGTTGCGCCAGATCCGCCGCTCCGATACCCGGCCCGATTTCCGCTCGCCCGAGCATGCTGCGCGCCTGTTTGAGCATCGCCGTCCGCTGTATCGCCAGGCCGCCGATATTACCCTTGATATTCGCAACAAGTCCTTCGAGGACGTTTCCTACCTTTGTGCCGAGAAGCTTTTGGAGCGTGGACTGCTATGATTCGCCGTCAACTTATCAATTTCCAAAACCGCAGTGTCGATGTCCGAGTCGGATTGGGCGCGTTCGAGGAGCTGTCGCGCATGTTTGCCTCTGCTGTGGGCAAGCCTAAGCGCGCGATGGTGGTTTGGAACGACGCCACATCCGAGCGCTTTGGTGAGGTCGTCGAGCATGCGCTGGTCGACGCCGGTTTTGCCGTGTCGCTGCTCGCCCTTGAGGTTTCGCCTGCCGGTGCTACGCTGGCCGATGCCGATACCGTCTTTGGCGCCCTGTCAGCTAACGGCATTACCTGCGACGATCTCGTTGTCGCTGTCGGCGACACGGCGACCTGCTCGGTCGTTTGCTGGTGTTCCAATCAGTGGTGCGGTCGCATCGAGTGCGCCTTGCTGCCGACGACGTTCGATGCCATGCTCACGGTCGCGACGACCATGAAGCCGCTCGTCGCCTCGTCGGTGAATGCGCTTCCCGCTATTGCGTTCCGTCCCGAGCCGGGCTTGGTCGTGTGTGACCTCGACCTTGTTCGCGAGGCGGACTCCGAGGACCTCAAGCTCGGCTATGTGGAACTTGTTGGCACCATGCTTTCGAGCAGCAAGTCCCGCTGGAATCAGTTTACCGAGACCGTCCCCGAGATTCTCGCGGGCGAGGAGGTCGCGCTCGTTAATGCCGTTCAGTGGTCTCAGACTGCTCGCAAGGACGTACTGATGGCTACGAACCCGAGCGCCCGCCATGCGCTCGATTTTGGTAAGACGGGGGAGCGTACCCTGCGCGCCTGCTTGGGCGATGCCGCTTCGCAGGTCCCTGCCTACCAGCTGTTGTCCGAGGGCATGCGCTTTGAGGCGCGCCTAGCACATGATGCCTGCGACTTCGAAATCGATTATGTTTTTGAGGTTGATGACTGCCTGGAGGACTTTGGTATCGAGGAGCTTGCCTTCGATCTGGAGCCTGCCGCATATATCGAGGAGTTCCGCAAGCAGCAGTTCGCCCGCTCGAACCGCAGCATGTTGCCGCTGCCCGCGGCACTCGGCGCCATTCGTCTAACGAACGTTGAGGACGAGGTTCTTGAGCGCCATGCTCACGCCTACTTGGCTTCCCGCAAAGAACTTCTCTAAGATTTATTGACATCCATCGTCTTTCGTATCATGTTGAGGGACGGGTTTCCAATCGGTTGCGGATCGCATGCGATTCCGACGTTCGGTTGAGACCCGTCCCGCACTTTTTGAGACATTAAGAAAGGAATCTGCATGTCTGAGTTTGCTGCCGGTCCTGCCGGTCGAATCGAACGTGTCCGTGCGCTGATGGTCGAGCGCGGCTACGATGCCATCGTGGTGCGCGACGAGGCAAATCTTCGTTGGCTCACGGGCGTGAAGGGTGTCTTCGACTACACCTTCGAGTTCCCGCACGCGGCGTTTATTACGGCTGACCAGTGCCTGTTCCATACCGACTCGCGCTATCTCAACAGCTTTGAGGAGAACACGCCCGCCGGCAGCCCCTGGGTCTACGACATGGACGAGGGAACCATCCCCGGTTGGGTCGCCGGCAAGATCGCGGCCAACAAGTGCCGCGTCTGCGCTGTCGAGGACGACATGCAGATCAACTTCTACCAGGGTATTCAGCGTGGTCTGGAGGATCGTTCCGTCGCCTGCATGTTGCCGCTGATGCATGACGACATCCGCAAGATGCGCGCCATCAAGGACGCCGAGGAGATCGAGCTCATGCGCCATGCGCAGTCGATCACCGATGCCGCCTTCCAGCATATGCTCGGCTTTATTAAGCCCGGCATGACCGAGAAGCAGGTTCGCAACGAGCTCGAGAACTTTATGTTCGCCAACGGCGCCGACAGCCTGGCCTTTGGCTCTATTGTGGCGAGCGGCCCCAACACCGCCAACCCGCATGCCGTGCCGAGCGACCGCGTGATCGAGAAGGGCGACTTCGTCCTCATGGATTACGGTGCGGGCTACTGCGATTATCGTTCCGACATGACGCGCACCGTCGTGATGGGCGAGCCTACCCAGGAGCAGCTCGACCTGTACGCGCTCGTGCGCCGTACGCACGAGGAGTGCGTCGCCGCCATCCATCCGGGCGTCGAGGGCAACGACATTTTCAAGCTTTCCAAGAAGATCATCGGCGATGCCGGTTATGGCGATTACTACAACCATGGTCTGGGCCACGGCGTGGGCATCGACATCCACGAGCTGCCCAACTTCAACCGCAGCAAGAACACCATCGAGGTCGGCTCGGTTATCACCATGGAGCCCGGCGTGTATCTGCCCGGTGTGGGCGGCGTGCGCTTGGAGGACTACGGCGTGGTCACCGAGAACGGCTACGAGCCTTTCACCAAGACCCCGCACGACCTGCACATCATCGATTGCTAGCCCATTTCGATCGATTTTTGGGGCGGGGCGTCCGGAGTAATTCGGGCGCCCCGCGTTCTCTTTTTATGCGCTCGCTGCAGGCGCCGTCTGCAAGTGTATAATTTCGGTCGTATGTAATTTGGACGCTTGTGCGTTCTGCCCATAACAAGAAAGGTCGCTATGCCTACCATTTCTACCGCCGACTTCAAGAACGGCCTCGGTCTCCGCATTAAGGACAAGGTCTACACCATCGTCGAGTTCCAGCATGTCAAGCCGGGCAAGGGCGGCGCGTTTGTGCGCTACAAGACCCGCGACATCAAGAGCGGCCGCGTCGTCGAGAACACCTGCAACGCCGGCACCAAGTTCGAGAGCGTTATGCTCACCACCCGTGAGTTCCAGTACCTCTACAACGATGGCGCCGACTACATCTTCATGGACAATGAGATCTATGAGCAGGTTCCCGTTCCCGAGGACATGGTGGGCGAGAACTCCAAGTGGCTGCGCGAGAACGACATCTGCCAGCTGCTCTTTGCCGACGATGAGCTCATGGGCGTGACCCCGCCGATGTTCATCGAGACCACCATCGTCCAGACCGACCCGGGCTTTAAGGGCGACACCGTCCAGGGTTCCACCAAGCCGGCCACGATCGACACCGGCGCTGTCATCCAGGTCCCCATGTACCTCAACGAGGGCGAGGTCATCAAGGTTGACACCCGCGACGGCAAGTTCGTCTCCCGTGTCTAGCAACCAACTCTTCTAGGAGGACTCATGCCCCAGGAAATCAAGATTGACGGCATCGGCATTTCGCCCGATGTTCTGACCGCCATCGTCTCGCACGCCGTGTCGGATGTCGAGGGCATCGCCTCCGTTGGCGTCAAGGACCTTGCCACCAACCTTGTCTCCATGATGCTCTCGTCCAAGGCCCCGGCTTCCGAGCCGGCGGTCGAGGCCGAGGTCGTCGGCGACAAGCTCGCACTCACCGTGCGTGTCGTGGTGTTCTTTGGCTATCCGTTCAAGAAACTCGCCGAGGCCGTTCGCGCCGCCGTGGTCGCCGCCATCGATGCCCAGGTGGGCGTCGAGGTCGAGCGCGTTGACGTTTGCATCGACGGCCTCGTTTTCCCCAAGGAGTAACCTTTGAGCCTTAAGGTTTATCGCGGGCGTACGCTTGCCCGCAGTCAGGCGCTGCAGCTGCTGTTCCAGGCCGAGGCCACGGACAGCCCGCTCGAGCGCGTCCTCGAGGGCGATTTCCTGATCTCGAAGGGTCCCCTCGACCCCTATGCGCTGGAGCTTTGCCGCGGTGCCTACGAGCACATTGATCGCATCGATTGTGCCCTGCGCGCCGTCGCCAAGAACTGGGATCTTATGCGCATGCCCGGTGCCGACCGCAACCTGCTGCGTATCGCCGTCTACGAGATGCGCTTCCTCACCGACGAGGAGGTCTCGGACGCCATCGTCATCAACGAGGCCGTCGAGATCGCTAAGGCCTATGGTACCGACCAGTCCGCATCGTTTGTCAACGGCGTGCTGGGCAAGATCGCTCGCAGCGAGGAGCTGCCGGGCGAGGACCTGTACCAGGAGCTGCTGGCCGAGGACTGTGCTCGTGAGGAGGCACAGGCTGCCGAGGCAGCCGCCAAGGTCGCTGCCGCTCAGGCTGCCGCCGGTGTACTTGACGAGGATGCGGACGCTGCTGGGGCCGTCGAGGCCGACTCCGTCGAGGAGTAGCCATGCCAGAGGGTTCCGTCCGCAACTTCGATGAGATCTCGGATCGCCTGGACCAGATCATCGCCACCGTTCGCTCCAAGGATACGTCCTTGGAGCGTTCGCTCGATTTGTTTGACGAGGCGATTGAGCTGGGCTCCCGAGCGGTCGATATGGTCGACAAGTTTGAGCTGACGCCGCGTGAGGCCGACAAGCTCGAGCAGGAATACGATGAGGATGCGGCAAACGAGTCCCAAGATAGACAGGCTGCATCTCCGGATACGAATGGTTGATGGCATTCATGAAACGCGTGCGTCTCGATGACGAACTGATTTCACAGGGCATCTGCGCCGATCGCGCGGATGCCCTTCGCACTCTTATGGCCGGCTTGGTTTCGAGTGGCGGTGAGCGTTTGACCTCTCCGGGGCTCAAGGTGACGCCGGGCCTGCCACTGCACGTTAAGGGGCGCATCCCGTATGTTGGGCGCGGCGGCCTTAAGCTCGAGGGCGCGCTCGATGCGTTTGGGATCGATCCGACGGACCTTGCTTGCCTCGATGTGGGATGCTCCACGGGCGGCTTTACTGATTGCCTGCTCAAGCGCGGCGCCGCGACCGTTGTCTCGGTCGACGTGGGCCGTGCCCAGTTTGATTGGTCGCTGCGCCAAGACGATCGCGTGACGCTCCACGAGCGCACGAATGTGACGCAGTTGCCCGAGCTCGGCTACGGCGCTGCTATTGACCTGGCTGTGTGCGATGTGTCGTTTACGAGTATCGCGAATATCATCGACGCCGTGCTGGCGTGCCTGAAGCCTTCGGGTTCGTTTTGCACGCTCGTAAAGCCGCAGTTTGAGGCGCCGGCTGCGCTGGTGGGCGAGGGCGGTATCGTGACCGACCCTGCCGTCCGCCGCGATACACTCGTGGCGGCGATTGAGCTCTTTGCCGCCAAGGGCCTGTTCCCGCTCGATGTGTGCGTGTCGCCAATCCATGGCGCTAAGGGCAACGTTGAGTTTTTCCTGTACGGCACGAGGTTTGCCCCCGGCGAGCGCGCCGAAGATGAGTTGCAATCCCAGGTATCGGCTTTGAGCGAGAAAGCGGCAACGCTATGAAGGTCTTTCTGGTTCCCAATTACTACAAGCAAGAGGCGGTCGAGAGCGGCCTGATGCTCGAGCTCTGGCTGACGCGCCAGGGCTACGAGGTCGCATGGGCGGCCGATCAGCGCTCGAAGATTCAGAGCACGCCCGATGTTGACGATGCCGGCCTGGTCATCACGCTCGGCGGCGACGGCACACTGCTGCGCGCCGCCCGCATTCTCAACTACCGCGAGATTCCCATTTTAGGTCTTTCCTATGGTCACCTGGGCTTTTTGACGGCGGCCAGTCCCGAGGAGCGCGACATTTTGCAGGTTGTGAGCGATGCCCTGTCCGGTGAGCTCCATGTGAGCCGCCGTGCCACCATCGCCGCCGATATCGTCTCGGTGCGCGATGACGGCACGAAGGATGTCGTGCGTTCGTTCGCCCTCAACGACATGGCGCTCACGCGTGGGCCCCTGTCCGATATGGTCGAGTTCGACATCACGGTGTCCGGCCATCATATCGATCGCCTGCGCGGTGACGGCGTGGTTGTATCGACGGCGACCGGCTCCACCGGCTACGCGCTTTCCGCCGGTGGCCCTATCGTCAGCCCTGATTACACGGGCATGGTCTGCGTGCCGATTGCTCCGCATACCATTCAGGCTCGCGCCTTCTTGACCTCGCCGAGCGATGTCGTCGAAATCTTTATGTCCGATGATCGCCCGAGCGTGCCTGCCATCGCTATCGACGGACAGTTTATTACCTGCGACGGCACGGTCGAGAGCGTGGCCGTGCGCCGAGGCCCCGGCGATGTGCTGCTGCTCGACTACGGCCCCGAGAGTTTTTACAACTCGGTGAGCCGCGTATTCTACGGAGTCCGCCATGATCGATGAGATGCAGGTTTCTAACATTGCACTCATTCGCGAGGCGACGCTGGTGCCGAGTGCCGGCCTGACTGTCCTGACCGGCGAGACCGGCGCCGGCAAGACCGCGCTGCTCTCGGCCCTCAAGCTTATTTTGGGTGAGCGCGCGGATTCGTCGACGGTGCGCGAGGGCGAGGCGCTGGCGAGCGTCGAGGCGCGCCTGTTTGACGGCCCGCACGACACGGAAGGCTTCACGGTCCAGCGCAGCCTTTCCGCCGAGGGCCGCAGCCGCGTCAAGATTGACGGCCGCATCGCCAGCGTGCGCGAGCTTTCGGAGCGCGTCGGCGTGATGATGGATCTGTGCGGCCAGCACGAGCACCAGCGCTTACTCGATCCGGCGCATCACGTTGCGATGGTCGATGCGTGGGCGGGACGCTCTGCGCTCGAGGCGCTGGATGCGTACCGCGCCTGCTTTAAGGCTTCGCGGGCTGCCGCCAAGGAGGTTCGACGTGTCGAAGAGGCCTCGCGTGCGCAGGGGAGCCGCGTCGAGGAGGCGCGCTTTGCCCTCGAGCGCATCGGCGAGGTCGACCCCAAGCCGGGTGAGTATGAGGAACTCGAGAAGCTGCTGCCGCGCTCCGAACATGCCGAGGTACTGGTTGCCACGGCTAACGATGCCCATGCATCGCTTGCCGCCGAAGGGGGAGCGCTCGATGCCGTGAACAGCGCCGTGGCAGAGCTTTCCCGAATGGCTACCGTCGATCGCAAACTCGGCGACATTGCCGATGCACTATCGGATGCCTGTTTCTCCCTTGAGGATTGCGCGAACGAGCTTCGTGCCTATCGCGATGGCATCGCCTTCGACCCGCGCGAGCTCGCTCGCATGCGTGAGCGGTATTCCGACCTCAAGGGTCTGTTGCGTCAGTGGGGTCCCACTATGGACGATGTTTTTGCCATGCGCGATCGCTCGCAAGAGCTGTTGTCGCTGGTAGACGATGGTGATGAGCAGATCAAGAAGGCGCGTGAAGCGCTTGGCGCAGCAGAGCATGAACTGTTCGCCGCCGCCAAGGCGCTTAAGCGTGCACGCAATACGGCGGCTCCGCGCTTCTGCCACGAGGTGGGCCGCCAGATGGCTCGCCTGGAGATGGGCAGCGCCGAGCTCGTCTGGGAGTCGCGTGATCTTCCCCGTGCTGAGTGGACGCCCGTTGGTCCTTCGAGCTACGAGCTGCTATACCGCAGCGGTGCCGGTTTGACGCCGCGCCCCCTGCGTCGAATTGCGTCGGGCGGCGAGCTCAGCCGCGTCATGCTGGCAAGTAAGGTTGTCCTCGGTAACGCGGACGGTGTCGATACGCTGGTGTTTGACGAGGTCGATGCTGGTGTCGGTGGCTCCACGGCGCGTGCGCTCGCGGGCGTGCTGGCAGATCTCGCCGCTACGCATCAGGTGATTGTCGTAACCCACTTGGCGCAGGTCGCCGTCATGGCTGACAAGCATTATGTCGTCAGCAAGGAACCGGGCGATGTTCCCCAGACGCATTTGGGCGAGGTAACCGGCGAAGCGCGTACTGCCGAGATCGCCCGCATGTTGAGCGGCGATCAGTCCGAGGCAAGCTTGGCCCACGCAAAGCAGATGCTCGAAGAAGCTCGAGGTTAGGTCGTATCAGCGGTGTTGGTGGGACAAAATAGACTGAAATTTTTGTCCCACTACGCGTTTTACTCCACAACCTTATCCGGCTGGATGAGCTCCTCGTAGTAGCTGATATGCTCACGCGCGTCTTTAATCTCGGGCAGCAGGAAGTTGTAGATGACTTCGATGATCATCGTGGCGCTGATCTTGGAGAACGCGAAATCACCCGTTGTCAGCAACGCTTCGTGATTGACGGTATTAAAGGTGTAGTCGGCGAGGCGCGCAAGTGGGGATTTGCTGTCACTGCTGATGACGACTACGGTTGCGCCGCAGTTGCGAGCCGCTTTTGCCATGCGATTCAGTCGGCGCGATTTGCCAGAGTTTGAGATGAGCACGATGACGTCACCCGGGCGTAACGTGAGCGCAAAGCCGATTGATGTCTCGCTAATGGTGCTCGCCATGCAGCGCAGGCCCAGCTGCGAAAACTTAAACGTCGCATCGAGCGCGACCGCGTTCGTATTGCCCACAGCTGCAAACTCAATAACCCCTGCATGCTTAAAGGCATGCACAACAGCCGCCAGCGTATCGTGGTCGATTCCGTCGATGGTCGCATTAAGCTCGCTTACCTTGGCAGCCAGGATGTTCTTGAGGCTCTGCTCCATATTGTCGAGCGAGACCTCGTCGGTCAGGCCCTCGTTGCGCTGGCTTTCCAAATCCCTCGCCAACGAAAACTGAAAGCTGCGGAAGCTACCAAAGCCCAGCTTGCGGCAGAAGCGCGAAACGGTCGCTTCGGACGTGGCAGCGGCGCGCGAGAGCTGAGCCGCCGTGAGGCGTGGCGCCTCGGACTGGTGCTCCAATATATAGTCGACAATGCGCTGCTCGGACTCGCTGTATCCCTGATGGGTACTAATGAGGGAAAGTGCGCTCTTGCTACTATCGGTCATGGATGGCTCCTGGTTGGCATGAAAATCTAACTCGATTTGCAATGCCATAGTATACGGGCATTTTCAATTACAAGATACACCTTGCTGTTTCAAGTGTTGATGGTAAACTTTCACCTACCGTTTACGGTTATGAAAGAACCTTTCACCGGAGAATTGCACCTTGTCTCTTCTCACGCGGACGGTAGGTTGGTATCTTTCAGTTGTGGAAAAACGCGCATCGAAGCGCGTGTAGGGGAGCGCCCGCGGGCGCTGTACTCAAGAAGGAGGGACACATGGCTAAGTTTGACATCATCGCCGCGACCGGTTGCCCGACCGGCATTGCGCACACCTTCATGGCGAAGGAGGCGCTGGAGAAGGCTGCTGCCGAGCGAGGTCTGACCATTAAGGTCGAGACTCATGGCCAGGTCGGCGTCGAGAACGAGCTCACCAAGAGTGAGATCGCTGGTGCCAAGGCCGTCGTCGTCGCAGCAGACAAGGATGTCCAGGCTGAGCGTTTCGCCGGTAAGCCCATGGTTTCCGTTGGTGTTTCCAAGGCCCTGTCCGTTGAGGCCGCCGGTAAGTTGATTGACCGCGCGCTCGCCGCCAAGGGCGACGACACGGTTGCCGCTGCCGCCGATGTCGAGGACGAGGTCGAGGAGAAGGAGTCCATCGGTCACGTCATCTACAAGCACCTCATGAACGGCGTCAGCCACATGCTGGTCTTCGTCGTTGCCGGTGGTGTTCTGACCGCCATTTCGTTCCTGTGGGGCATCACGTCCTTTGATTCGACGGCTGCCGACTACAACAGCTTTGCTGCGATGCTCAAGATTATCGGCGGTATCGCAATGAACCTCATGGTTCCGGTGCTCTCCGCTTACATCGCCGAGTCCATCGGCAAGCGCCCGGCGCTCGTCCCCGGTTTCGTCGCCGGTATGATTGCCATCCAGGGCTTGCCTGTTAACGCCGATACCGGCATGATCGACGCCGGTGGCGTAGGTGTGGGCTTTGGCTTCCTGGGCGGCATCGTCGGCGGCTTCCTCGCTGGCTATGTCATCCTGCTGCTCGAGAAGGTTTTCTCTAAAATTCCCGCGAGCCTTAATGGCCTGAAGGCAATCTTCCTGTATCCGCTGTGCTCTACCGCCATCGTCGGCCTGGTCATGCTCGGTATTTCCGGCCCCATGGCTGCCATTAACCAGGGTATGATGGATTTCCTGCAGAGCCTCGGTAACTCCGGTCCGGTGATCCTTGGCCTGGCCATCGGCTGCATGTGCGCCTTTGATATGGGCGGCCCGGTCAACAAGGCTGCTTACGCTACTGGCACCTTCCTGCTCGGTACCGCTCTCGAAGCTGGCGTCGGCACCGAGACCTACAACTTCGGCACCAACTTCATGGCTGCCGTCTCCGCCGCTTGCATCGTTCCGCCGCTGATCACCACCTTCGCCGTCGTTGTCGGTAAGAAGTACTTCAGCCAGGAGGATCATGACGCCGGTATCGTCAACCTTATCCTTGGTTGCACCCACATCACCGAGGGCGCCATTCCGTTCATGACCAAGAACATCTGGCCCGTCATGCCCATCATGATGCTCGGTTCTTCCATCGCTTCCATCTTGACCATCTTCTTCAACGTTCACGATCCGGCGCCTCACGGTGGCTTCCTGGTCCTGCCCGTTGTCGAGAACGGTCCGCTTTGGGTCCTCGCGATCCTCATCGGCGCTGTGGTCGGTGGCATCCTGTTCGTGGCCTTTAAGAAGTACGACTTCGAGAAGAACCAGAAGGCCGCTCCTGCAGCCAAGCCCGTTGAGACCCCCAAGGCCGCTGCCGTCGAGGCCCCCAAGGCCGAGGCTGCCGACTTCGTGAAGGTCGAGAATGTCTTTGTCGCCGAGGACTTCGCTTCTCGTGACGAGGCTCTGAGCTTCGTTTCCAACCAGGCCGTCAAGGCAGGTATCGCCAGCGACGCCGACGCCGTGATGAACGCCTTCCTGGCCCGCGAGGCCGAGGGTACCACGGGCATGATGGAGGGCTTCGCCATTCCGCATGCCAAGTCCGACGCCATTACCGAGGCTGCCGTCATCGTCGTTAAGGACGAGTCCGGCGTGACCGGTTGGGACACCATGGACGGCGCTCCCGTTAACGTGGCTATCGCCCTGCTCATCCCGGGTGCCCAGGCTGGCACCACGCACCTCAAGATCCTGTCCAAGGTCGCCGAGGCGCTCATGGACGAGGACTTCCGTGCCACCGTCAAGGGTTCCACCGACGCCGCCGAGATCGCCAAGACGATCAACGCCCGCCTGGTCTAATCCAGCAATACGCGAATACCATCGCCCTCTGCACAAAAGGCGAGGACTCCACTAGGAGCCCCCGCCTTTTTTCTATCCCTCCCATAAGTTGCGGTGAAATAGGGACTGTTTAAACGATTCAACCCCAAATTCAGTCCCTATTTCACCGCAACTTATAAAAGGGCATAGAGGGGGCCGCCTATCGAGTCCTTGTCGCGAACAGATCATCAGCCAGAATTCCTTTCAGCCGACATTACTTTGGACCGACTGGGTTTCCGCAGCTTGCTCGCCCACAGGGGCCCGCGCGCGGCCTGTGAGATTTATCGCGAGTTCCGCACGAGCCGAAGAGCACTTAATGTGCTCTTCGTGTGAGCAGGACTGTAGAGCAGGAAATCTCACAGGCCACGCGCGGGCCCCTGTGGGCGAGCAAGCGGACGACAAACACATCTGTCCAATAATTCGTCTGAAACATAATGAAAAACCGTTTGATGTGAGTTAATATAAACAACGTCGTGAATCTGACTCCTGCCACATGCATGACAGGGGTTAAACACAAAAAGGAGTCAATTATGGTTTCTGAGAAGGCTACCCTCGTTAATCCTCAGGGTCTGCACATGCGTCCGGCTGGTCTGTTCGCCTCCACCATGGGCAAGTACGCCTGTGACGTGACGGTCGTCACCCCCGAGAAGGAGGTCAACGGCAAGTCCCCGATGGCCCTCATGGCTGCTGGTATCCCCTGCGGCACCGAGGTCGAGGTCAAGTGTGACGGCGCTGACGAGGCCGAGGCTCTGGCTGCTGCCATCGAGCTCATCAAGAGCGGTCTTGGCGAGTAGAACTCAAACGGGTCGCATGTTGAACAACTAAGTTCATATTTGGGGGCGCAGTGACCTGTTGTAAGGTAACTGCGCTCTTTTGTCATGGATATGGCAAAACGCTTTATCACATGACACGGAGAGAGGAATGGGAATGTATCAGGGAGTCAACGCTTCCGAGGGCATCGGTATCGGCACCGTCATGGTCGCCGTCGATCCCGACTTGACGTTTGAGCCGCATGAGGTTGCTGATTCGGCAGCAGAGAAGGAGCGCTATCAGTCCGCTCTTTCGGTCTTCTGCGAGAAGACCCAGGCTCAGGCCGACCACATGAAGGAGACGGTGGGCGAGGCCGAGGCCGAGATCATGAGCGGACATATTGTCCTGGCTCAGGATCCGGGTATGACCGACGCCATCAACGCCGCCATTGACGGCGGTACCTGCGCCGAGCAGGCGCTCATGGACACCTCGACCATGTTCGAGAACATGTTCCTGTCCATGGACGACGAGATGTTCCGTCTGCGCGCGGCCGACATCGCCGACATCCGCACCGGTATTCTGGCCGAGCTGCTGGGCAAGGAGGTCGTCGACCTCTCCGTCCTGCCCGAGAACACCGTCGTTGTCGTGCATGACCTCACGCCGTCCATGACCGCCACGATCGATAAGGCCCACGTTGCCGGTATCGTCACCGAGACCGGTGGCCGCACGTCGCACTCCGCGATCATCGCGCGTGCCCTCGAGATCCCGGCTGTCCTTTCGGTTTCCAACAGCTGCACCGCGCTGCGCAACGGTATGACCGTTGTCGTCGACGGTGGCAAGGGTATCGTTGAGGCCGATCCCGACGAGGAGACGCTCGCTGCCTACACCGCCAAGGCCGAGGCCTTCGCTGCCGAGAAGGCAGCCCTCGAGGCCTTCCGTGGCAAGCCGTCCGTGACTGCCGATGGCATCAAGAAGATCATCGCCTGCAACATCGGTAACCCTGATGACGTGCCCAACGCGCTCGATCACGATGCCGAGGCCATCGGTCTGTTCCGCTCCGAGTTCCTGTTCATGGACTCTGCCGAGCTTCCTTCCGAGGAGGAGCAGTTCAACGCCTACCGTAAGGTCGCCAGCGCGCTCAAGGGTGCTCCGGTCATCATCCGTACGCTCGATGTGGGTGGCGACAAGGAGATTCCGTATCTGCATATGGTCAAGGAAGACAACCCCTTCATGGGCTTCCGCGCCGTGCGTTACTGCCTGGCCAATCCCGACCAGTACAAGGTCCAGCTCCGCGCTCTGCTGCGCGCTAGCGCCTTCGGTGACGTCAAGATCATGATCCCGCTCGTCACCTGCGTCGAGGAGGTCTTGGCTGTCAAGGAGCTCGTCGAGCAGTGCAAGGCCGAGCTGACCGAAGAGGGTCGCAAGTTCAACGAGAACATCGAGGTCGGCATCATGGTCGAGACACCCGCCGCTTCGCTGCTCGCAGACCGTCTTGCCGAGGTTGCCGACTTCTTCTCCATCGGCACCAACGACCTGATCGGCTACACCATGTGCGCCGACCGTGGTAACGACACCATCTCCAACCTGTACCAGGTTTACTATCCCGCCGTGCTCCGCTCGCTCAAGAACATCATCGAGAGCGGCGTGAAGGCCGGCATCATGGTCGGTATGTGCGGCGAGGCCGCTGCCGATCCGCTGCTCGAGCCGCTGCTGATCAGCTGGGGCCTGGAGGAGTTCTCGATGAGCGCTCCGTCGATCCTGCGCGCCCGCAAGACCATCAGCCAGTGGACCAAGGCCGAGTGCGACGAGCTCGCCGAGAAGGCACTCGCCTGCAACACCGCCGCCGAGGTCAAGGCACTGCTCGAGTCCGCAGCTCGCTAATTTGGTATCAGAGGTAACCGCGTGGTTGGAATGGGCCGGCCACGCGGCCCTCACATATACAGGGGGTACTGTAAATGTTCTACACGCTAACCGCTAACCCGGCTGTCGACATGACGGTTTCGAGCTCTCCGCTCGAGCCCGACGAGAACGTCCGCACCGGCTCGGCCAGCTACACGGCTAACGGCAAGGGCCTCGACGTGTCCTTCGCCTTTAAGAAGATGGGCGTCGACACCGTCGCGCTCGGCTTCTTCGCCGGCTTCACGGGCAAGTTCATCGTCGAGGAGGTCATGAACCTGGGTTGCCTCTGCCGCCCGGTCTGGACCGACGGTATCACGCGCATTAACACCTATGTCAACGATGGCCAGCACGAGTACGGCATCCTGAACCCGGGTGCTCCGATCACGCCGCAGCACCAGGAGGAGCTCTACAACATCCTGGACACCGCGGGCGATCTCGAGTGCCTGATCGTTTCCGGCTCCGTGCCTCCCAAAGCTACGCCTGACTTCCTGGCTAAGGTCATGGAGCACGCTCAGGCTCGTGGCGCCGATGTCGTCTTGGACCTGTCCTCCGACAAGCTCAAGGAGCTCGCTCACAAGAAGCCGCTGCTCATCAAGCCGAACCATCACGAGATGAAGGCCATCTTCGGCGTGCCGGTCGACACCGACGACGAGGTCCGCGTTGCCATGAAGATGGCTCACGACGCCGGCGTTCAGAACGTGCTGCTCACCCGTGGTAGCCGCGGCGACGCTTACTTCTCCAACGGCGAGGACATCTGGTACGCCAAGCGTGAGTTCAACATTAAGCTGGTCTCTTCCGTCTGCGCCGGCGACTGCACCCTCGCTGCGTTCCTGCACAAGTGGTACAGGGATCGCGACAACGTCGAGGAGGCCATGAAGCTCGCTATGGCCACCGGCGCCAACGTTGCCGAGTCCGTCGGCATTGGCGACTTTGGTCACGTCGATGAGTACAGCAAGCGCGTTGCCGTCCGCAAGCTCGATCGTCAGTAATCGAATCGCGACATATTCGTGCGCATGCGGCGCCCCGGTTTCGGTCGGGGCGCCTTTTTTGTTCCGCCATGGGGGAGAGGTGTCCTGCCGTACTTCATCGCTTCCACACCGTTCACCGAGTTGTCCTAGCCTTTTACCGATGCGTGGAATATACTTTCATTAACACGTTGTTTCGTGAAAGGAACATCCATGATTTACACGCTCACTGCAAATCCCGCCATTGACTACAACATCGCCTGCGACGGCCTTACTGCCAATACCGTCACGCGTACCCGCAATGCCGTCTACACGCCCAACGGCAAGGGCCTCAACGTCTCGTTTACGCTTGACCACTATGGTGTCGACACCACGATCCTGGGTTTCTTCGCCGGCTTCTCGGGTGAGTTCATCGTCAAGGGCGCCGAGGCCCTGGGCGTGCCCGTCAAGCCCGTGTGGACCGACGGTATTACGCGCGTCAATGTGTTCCTCAACGCCGGTCCCGACACCGAGTACAACATGGTCAATGCCGGTGCCGCCATCAATGAGGCCAACGAGCAGGAGATGTTTGAGCTCATCGATTCGCTTGATGACATGACCTGCCTGGTCATCAGCGGCTCGCTGCCTCCCAACACTTCCGAGGGCTTCTTGGCCGAGGTCCTGCGCCGCGTCAAGGCCAAGGGGGCCGAGTTCGTCCTCGATATCTCGAGCCATCAGCTGGCAGACCTCATTGCCATGGAGCCGCTGCTGATTAAGCCCAACGACGACGAGCTGCTCGATATCTTTGGCATTAAGGTGAGCGGTGGCGACGACGAGTCCGTCAAGGGCGCGATGGCCGAGCTGCACGCCAAGGGCGCCAAGAATGTGCTGCTGACTCTTGGCGGCGCTGGTGCGTACTTCTCCAACGGCGAGCATATCTGGTTTGCCAACCGCACCTTCGACGTCAAGCTGCTGTCGACGGTGTGCGCCGGCGATTCCTCGCTCGCTGCCTTCCTGTCCGTGTGGCACGACGCCCCCGAGCGCGTCGAGGACGCCCTGCGCCTTTCGATGGCCACTGGCGCCAACGTGGTCGAGTGCCCCGGTCTGGGTGATTTTGCCAAGGTGGACGAATATAAGAAGCACATCGAGGTTCGCCAGGTCTGCTAGTTCCGGCACCTTGTCTGAATAGTTTGATTATTTCGCATCCGTCTTAGACTAGGACGGATGCGTTTTTGTTTATCGGACTTGCGTGTGCAGTGGAGGCTGTTTCTTGCTAGACTTCTTGCAGACGCAATCGATAGCCAATTTGATAGTCGCAGGAGGCCATAGGCATGTGCAATGTTTCGCTCAACGGTACTCAACCGTCCGATGCGTCCCTGCGCGTCCTGCGCGCGCTTGAGGCGGCTGGTCTTGAGGCTTGGTACGTGGGCGGTTGGGTGCGCGACGCCCTGATGGGGTACCCCAGCCACGATGTTGATATGTGCTGTAGCGGCCTGTGGCAGGAGTCCAAAGCGGCGCTCGAGGCCGCCGGCATCGCGGTTGTGGAGTCGGGCATTAAATTTGGCGGAATCACGGCTATTTCCGATGGCGAGCGTATCGAGGTCACCACGTACCGTCTGGATGGCTTTTACACCGATGGTCGCCATCCCCAGAGTGTGGAGCGTGCCGCCTCGCTCGAGGACGATCTGGCGCGCCGCGACTTTACCGTCAATGCCATGGCCTGGCATCCCGAGCGCGGGCTTGTCGACCGCTACGACGGCCAGGGTGACTTGGAGCGCAAGCTGATTCGCGCTGTCGGCGATCCCAAGCGTCGCTTTAACGAGGACGCCCTGCGCATGCTGCGTGCGGTGCGCTTTGCCTGCCGTCTGGACTTTATGATTGAGCCCGAGACCAAGCGTGCGCTTGCCGAGTGCGCGCCGCTGCTCGAAGCCGTGGCGCGTGAGCGTGTGGGTATTGAGCTCGAGGGCATTCTTTCGACCGGTCATGGGGGAGACGCGATGCTCCGCTATCCCGAGCTCATCTGCGCCGCCGTGCCCGAGTTGGCAGCGGGTCGCGGGTTTGATCAGCGCAGTGTCTATCATGCGTTTAACGTCTACGTGCATATCGCCCGTGTGCTGACGGTGGCGGGGGAGCTCGCGCTGTGTGACGGCGTCGCGCCCTCGTCGAGCCTTATGTGGGCGGCGTTTTTGCACGATGTGTCCAAGCCCGAGTGCTTCACGGTCGATCACGCCGGCAGCGGACACTTCTACGGTCATCCCGAGCTCGGCGCCAAGAAGGCGCGCGTCATTATGGATCGCCTGGCCCTCTCGCACGACTTGGTGCGCGACGTGTGCCTGCTCATCAAATACCATGACAAGCCGCTGCGCCCCGAGCGCTCCTGCCTGCTCAATATGATGCGCGCGCTTTCGGGTGAGGGCGTCGACACGGCCCGCCTGATTGACGAGCTCATGGACCTTAAGCGTGCCGACACACTTGGCAAGGCCCCGTCGTGCTTCTATTATGTTGAGACGATTGAGGAGATGCGCGCGCTGGCGCACGAGCTGCTGAAGGCAGGGGAGCCCTATACGCTCAAGATGCTCGCCATCAACGGCGGCGACCTGATCCGTGCCGGAGTCAAGCCCGGGCCGGAACTGGGTCAGCTTCTCAACTCCGCCCTCGACGCCGTGATCGAAGACGATATTCCCAACGAGCGCGAAGCTCTTTTGGTTCATCTCAACTTGAATTAGCTACCAAGTTTACCTGCGTATTCCATAACCTGCCGACAATTTTTCGGCAATTTGGAATTTCTTCTTGCGCTGACGTTTTTTGTCCCGTAATATATTTCTTCGCAGCACGGCAGTGCAGATGTCATGTGGCCCGTTCGTCTAGCGGTTTAGGACGCCGCCCTCTCAAGGCGGAGATCACCAGTTCGAATCTGGTACGGGCTACCACTTCTTTTCTGCTGAGGCTTATGGCCCGTTCGTCTAGCGGTTTAGGACGCCGCCCTCTCAAGGCGGAGATCACCAGTTCGAATCTGGTACGGGCTACCACGCATCTGATACCCGGACTTCCTATGGAAGGCCGGGTTTTTTTATTTTCAAACAACCGTCTGCAATTCCCGTTTGAACCAGAGCTTTGCGTTCTGCCTATGGCCCTTACGGGTACAATATCCAAGATATTTTGACTGTTAGAAGGAGTCTCATGACGGAGTCCTCTCGGCATACGTCTAAGCCCCAGGTCGAGGTTGAGGCCTCGGGCGGAGATGACAATAAGAGCGCACGCCGCGGCGCCATCTTTATCGGCGTCGTGCTGGTGGGTTATATCGTCTATCTGGTGGTAACCGGGCAGATGGGGCAGTTCTGGGCCGCAATGTCGAGCGTCCAGGCGCCATGGCTCGTTGTCGCGTGTCTTTGCATGTTCATGTATCTGTTCTTTGGCATTGTGGCCTATGCGATCGCCGTCTGGCTCGACCCATATTCACCCGTCGGCATCCGCGACCTGATTTCGGTCGAGGCGAGCGGCATCTTCTTTGGCAACCTGACGCCCATGATGATGGGCTCGACTCCCGCCCAGATCTACCGCCTGACCAAGGCGGGCCAAAATGTCGGCGAGGCTGGCGCCACGCAGTTCACGCGCTTTATCGTGTATCAGTTTGGCCTCGTTGCCTGGGGCGCTATCCTACTGCTTGCTCGCATGCCGTTTTTTGCCGAGCGCTATGGCGACATGACGCTGCTGTGTGTCTTTAGCTTTGGTGGGCACTGCTGCATCTTGCTGGGCATCTTCGCCGTCGCGCTCATGCCTAAGACCGTCACGCGCGTCGCCCATTGCATCATCAATTGGCTCGAGCGCATTGGTGTCTCGGCCACTAAGATCGAGGGTTGGCGCACGTTTGTCGATGGCGAGATCTACTCGTTCTCTGAGAAGTTCAAGCTTTCGGCTGGCCACTTTTCGTCCATGCTGCTCACGGTGGTCATCACCATGCTGCAGCTCGCGTTTTTCTACCTCGTGCCGTATTTCCTGATGCTTGCCTTTGGCCACCACGAGGTCGACTTTTTCTCGGTCATGGCCGCGAGCGCCTTTGTCCAGCTGTTGAGTTCTGCGGTCCCCCTGCCCGGTGGAACTGGTGGCGCTGAGGGCGGCTTTGCATTGTTCTTGGGTCATTTCTTTGGGTCGGCTTCGACCGCCGGCTATCTGCTGTGGCGCCTCATTACGTTTATTGCGCCGACCATTTTGGCTGCGCCCCTGCTGGGACTTAAGAGCGCCCACAACGAGAGCATCCATGCGCGCTGGGATCGTGTGATGCGCAAGCTCGGCCGCACGCCTCAGACGCCCTCTGCGCCCACTAAGCCGCACCCCACGAATGCTGTAACCGTTGATCCCAAGAAGCACGCTCAGAAGGCTTCTGGGACCGCAAAGCCGGCTCATAAGGCCTATGTGCGTCAGACAGGCGATGGTATTCGCGTATCTCCGTCGGCACTCAATAAGAAGAAGCATCCCAAGTCGCAGTAGGACAGTCGTGCGTTCTTCATGATGCGGGGCATATTTGTGCTGTATGGGGGATAATCCTCTTACGTAGATTATCTCTCATCTGTTGATGAATGCTCGCATATCGAAGGGACACTCCCATGGCAACCAGCAAACCGCGTCTTGACCGCCGCATCGTTCGCAGCCGTAATGCTATCCTTTCCGCTTTCGAGCGCCTGCTCATGGAAAAGCCGCTGGCAGACATTACGGTGAGTGCCATCGCGCGCGAGGCCAATGTCGACCGCAAAACCTTCTACGTTCACTTTGGTACGGTTGATGGCCTGCTCGATGCCATTGCCGTCGATGTGGTGGAGATGATTGTCGACTCGGTCGAGAAAACGCTTGCTTCAATGGACGGCGACACCAACGAGCGCGCTCTTGGCGCGGCGGCGACCTTCTTTAAAACCGTTAACGAGGCACTGTGCAACAACTTGGTGCTCAATCGTCAGCTGATCGAGAACATTCCGCTCGATGATTTTATGGCTCGTCTTCGTGCGCCGCTCGAGCACGAGATTGCCGAGCGCGATCTGCTGCCCCAAGGTCTCAAGGACGAGATGTTCGACTACTATTTGGCGTTTTTGCTGTCGGGCATTATCGGTATCTATCGCACGTGGGCGCTGTCTGACGGCTCGGTTCCTATCGAGCGCGTCTCTGAGGTCGCCAACGATCTGACTCTCAATGGTCTGTCGAGTCTGGAATCTCGCTTGGATTAGGCCTAGTTGGGCTCGTCGGCGTGGAAATTCCTGTTCCTGAGGTTCTCCGGCGCCTTGGAGACCTTGCCGGCGTAGGAGCTGTAGCCTGAGGATCCTTAAAAGAAAGTCCAGTTTATCCTTCCCACTCCAATTTTGGAATCCTCCGATGCGCCTTCGCACGCTCGCATGACCTCGATACCATGCGAGCGTGCGAACTCGACGAGCTCTGCGTTGCGGGCGTTTATGGTGCCGAAGGCGGCGGGGCACACGATAAGACGCGCGCAGTGGACGAGGAGCTCTTTGGCGCGGGCTATGGTTTTATCCCCGATCGGCTCGAAGGCGCGCTCGGCCACGCATTCCGTCGCCAGGTCGCGCGCAAGCTCGCAGTCGATGTCCCCTTCGTGCAGAACGCCCGCGTAGAACGCCTTGCCCTGCCGGATGAGCTGGCGAAACACAGCTGACCCCGTACCTGCGCCGGCGATGACGAACGTGTGCGCATCGCCGTGTGGGCGCCCAATTTCCACGCTGCCGAAGCGCTCGTTGAAGGTGCCATGTTTAAGGCCGTAGAGCTCGCCAATCGTCTCGCGCGTGAATATGTCCTCGGGTGCGCCGGCGCGGAAGACCCGGCCGTCCTTCACGCAAATCACCTTGTCGGCGCTTTTCTGCGCGAGCTCGAGTTCGTGGATGGACATGATGACAGCAACATTCCGCGATTTCGCAAGGTGGCGAAGTATTCGCAGCAGGTCGATCTGGTAGCGGATATCGAGATACGACGTGGGCTCGTCGAGCACGAGCACACGCGGATCCTGCGCGATGGCGCGTGCGAGCATGACGCGCTGGCGTTGCCCGTCGCTTATCTGCATGAAGTCGCGCTCGGCGAACTCTTCCACATGTGCGGTTTTCATGGCCTCGTCGACCCGACTATGGTCGTCGGGCGAGAGTGTGCCCATTCGCCCGGTGTAGGGATGCCTTCCCGCCTCTACGATATCGCGGCAGGTGAGGAGCTCGGTCCGGGGTCGATCTGTCAGCATAACGGCAAGGTTCCTTGCGAACTCCGCCGTCTTCCATCGGGAAATCTCCCGCCCGTCGAGCTCGACCGCGCCGGCAAGCGGTGCCAGATGGCGTGTGATGGTTTTCAAGATGGTCGACTTGCCCGAGCCGTTCGGCCCGATGAGCGCCACGACGTCGCCCGCGCGAACCTCTAGCTCGACGCCTTCGACTACGACCTTCTTGTCGTAGCCCGCCGACAGGTCGCTTATGCGGAAAAGCGGCGCTCCGTCAGCCTTCGTTGCGACCGGGGTTTCGAGGTTCGACTCCGCTCGGAGGAGGCGTTTCGCGCGCAGTTCCGCGCGAGTCGAAAGTGCCTTCTGGCGCTTTCGTGCGAGCTTAGGACTGTTTAAGCATGGAATGTCCCCTCCGAGCGTTTTGGGCTGCGGCACGAATTTCCCCATCTACCTCACCCGCTTCTTCAACATGAGTGCGATAACCACCGGCGCGCCGAAGATGGCGGTGACGGCGCTGATGGAAAGCTCGACGGGGGAAAACAGCGTGCGCGCGATCAAATCGCAGCCCGCGCAGAAGATGGCGCCTCCCAAGAAGCACGCAGGAATCACTCGGATGGGCTTCGACGACTTCAGCGCCGACTTAACGAGATGCGGAACCGCGATGCCTACGAACGACACCGGACCAGCGAACGCGGTCACGCAGGCGGAGAGCATGCTCGCTAGAAGGACGAGCACCACGCGGAAGCGTGCGACGTTCACGCCGACGCTTTTCGCGTAGGCTTCTCCCAGCTGGAAGGCGGAAAGGGGCTTCGATATCGCGAATACGCATGCGCTCACGGTGATCACCACGACCGTGATGACCGCGACGTCGTCCCAGCCCGAACCCGAGAAGCTACCCAAAGACCAGTTGTGCAGGTTCACGATGGACTGGTCGTCGGCGAAGGCGATGAGGAAGTTCGTCGCCGCCGAGCAGATGTATCCCACCATGACGCCCGTCACGATAAGCATGGCCATGGAACTTATGCGCCGTGCGATGAGGAGCACGAAGCCGATGGTGATAAGCGATCCCAGAAACGCTGCGGCCACCATGGCCGGCGAGGACATGGCCTGGTTCGCGCCCAGAAGCACGATCATCGTAAGCGCGACGACGAACTTTGCGCCCGAGGAGACGCCCAAGATGAACGGGTCGGCGATGGGGTTGTTGAAAAACGTCTGCAGCAGGAACCCGGAGAGCGAAAGTGCCCCGCCGAGAAGCACGGCTGAAAGCACGCGCGGCAGGCGAATCTCCCAGATGACTTGGCTTTCCATGGAATTGGCCGCGCCGCCCGAAAGGATGCCGGGGATGTGGTCTGCGGGCACGAGCACGCTCCCGATGCACAGGTTGGCCCCGACGAGCACGATGAGGACAACAGCGAGCAGCGCCGTCACGACGCGACACCGCGCGGCGCGCCCCGATTCGTCGTATGTCATGGAAAGCCGGCTTCTCATGACGCTAGCCAAGCTTCCTCAGATAATGGAAGTCGCTCGCGTCATCGCCGGTGAACGCCCCGTGCAGCTCGTCGATAATGTCGGCGGTAGAAGTCATCTGCTGGTACATGTCGGCGCTTGTGACCCAGACGTTGCCGTTCTTTACAGCTTTGAACTGCGACAATAGCGCGTTTTTGCCTACGAAGTCTTTCAAGGTGGCAACCGATTCGTCGATGGTGCCGTTGTAGACGATGATGTCGGCATCCTTCGCCGTCGCGTAGAAGCGCTCCATTTCGAGCGTTATTGACGAACCTGACGTCGACGCCGTCTGCGCGTCATCGAGCGCGTAGCTGCCGCCTGCAAGCTCGATCATCTGCGCCACGTAGTCGCCCGCCCGCCGCGTGACGGCGGCCCCGTTCGAGTTAATGTAGAAATACGCCACGGTTTTACCTGACGACGCGAGCCTCGACGTTTGCTCGACGCGGGCCTTCTGCTCGTTGAACAGGTGCGCGGCCTCGTCTTCCTTGTCGAACAGGACGCCGAAAAGCTTAATCCACTCGACGCGCCCGAGTGCTTCGGGCTCGCTCGACGACTGTTCGGTGAGCACGACGAGCCCGAGCTTCTGCAGCTTTTCCTTCACATCGGGCGTGTGGTTGATCATGGTGTTCTCGATGGCGAGCGTGCAGCCCGAGGCCGATATTCGCTCGTAGTCGGGCGCGCTGTACTTGCCGCCGTAGGCGATCGCCCCACTTTCGAGCGCGCTTTTGAAGCCTCCGACCGAGCAATCGTCGGCCTTCGTGCCCGACATGAGGATATTGTCGTTCGCATCGAGCGCGTCGACCAGGCACATCGTCGCCGACGACACGAGGTACACCTTGTCGGCGGGGCGCCTTATGACCGCGATGTCGGAGCTCAACCCATCAGGTACCTTTGCATTTTGCGGCACCACGAGGAAGCGCTCCCCGTTCGAAATGCAGATAAGCCGCAGGCCGCCTTCGTACTCGTCGACAGTGAAGTGCTTGGCGTATTCAAGCTGAAGCGCCCCCGTCGGCTCCCAGCCGCAGCCCAAATCGGCGTTGTGGAAGTCGGCCGCGGCGCTTGAAGCCGTTCCCGCAGGGGAGTCGCCGCTTGCATCGTCGCCCGTTTTCTTCTTCATGGTGGATGAGTCGAAGTAGAGCGTGTAGTCGATGGTGTGCGGCGTCGACATGGCGACGGTCTCGGCCGACACGGCGATGTCCTCGTCGAGCGTGACGGGTATCTCGAACGTGGAGTTGCCGCCGTCGTTTACGGGCGCGTAGTCTACGCCGTCGACGGTCATCTTGTCGTAGTTCGAACTCGACCAGGTGATGGTCGCGGTGTAGGTGTCGCCATCCTTCACAATTGTGGTGGGTGAGGCGATGCTTGCGCGCCCTGACCCGCCGGAGAGCGAGACGCTCACAGTGTATTCCTGAGAGCCTGCCGTGCCACCGGTCGCGTTCGGGCTCGCACTGCACCCCGCGAAGGGAAGCGCGAGCAGGGCGACGAGAACGCAGGCGATCGCGCGCACCGCGATGCTGCGACGCTTCCTGCTTTCCCCCTTGGGAAGAATCGACCGCATGGCGTTACTTCAGTGCGTCGGCGCGCAGATCGACGCCGGCGGATTCGAACACGAGCGTGCGGTCGTACCACTGCTCTTTTCTAATACTCCACGCGGCGCAGGCGGTGTCCTCGTCGAGCGCTTCAACGGGCACGTCGTAGGTGTACTTGCCTTCCGCGTTTTCCACATAGGGGATGAAGTCGGCCTCGCTCGCGGCGGCAGCCTCGTCGCCCGTGCCCATGAAGAGCTTGCCGTAGCCCGTGCCGGAAAGCGTCATCACGCAGTGCATGGAGCCGTTTTCCACGATGAGCTGGGCGTCCACAATCCTGAACATGTTCGAGCTGGAATCTACGGTGATCGGATAGGTGCCGTCGGCCACCTTGTCGGCGGTGATGGGGGCAGCGCTTGCGCCCTCGGGCGCATCGGCCGCCTGTTCGGTCTTTTCCTGGGAATCGGCATCGCTTGCCTTTGCGCTGTCGATTGAATTTCCGCCGCAGCCGGCGAGCGAGAACGCGAAAAGCGCCGCTGACAGGGCGAAGGCGAGGGTTTTCTTCAACATGGAGGGGGTTCCTTTCAATCGCTTCGACCGCCCGCGCCGTGCGGTGGGCTGACGGGATGCGAATGCAACGGGCATGCGCCGTCAGTCGGGGAAGGCGCATGCCCGTTGCACGGGGACGCGACCGGCGCCCCCGTGCGCGGCGAGTTTACAGCTTGGCGATGGCGTCGTCCACGTGTGAGACGTAGATGTCGTCGACCGCGGCGTTCTGTCCCAGACCCTGGAGCAGGCACGTCACTTCGAAGCCGGCGGCCACGAACTTCGCAGCCCAGCTGTCGGGGTCGGTCTCGTCTGCCATGTCGTTGTTCGCGTGGTCGCCCGCGACCACCATGAACGGCGCGAGCACGGCCTTCTTGTACCCTGCGGCGCTCGCGGCGGCGATAACATCCTCGCAGGTCGGTTCAGCCTCGACGGTGCCGACGAAGAACTGCGTCAAGCCTTCGTTCTTGAACACTTCCTGCATCTTGGCATAGTCGGCGTTGGAATCGGCTTCGGTGCCGTGGCCCATGAGGCACAGCGCCGTCTTGCCGTCGTCGAAGGACGCCATGTTCTCCTTAATGGCGGCGGCCACCTTCTTGTAGTCGTCGTCGGAGGTGAGCAGCGGGTCGCCGAGCGAGATCTTGTCGAACTTGTCGGCGTACTTGTCGAGCTCGTCTTTCACGTCGGCGTATTCCAGGCCAGCCATGAGATGCGTCGGCTGCACGACGATTTCCTTCACGCCGTCTTCCACGCAGCGGTCGAGCGCCTCGGTCATGTTGTCGATCGTGATGCCGTCGCGCTTCTTCAGCTTGTCGATGATGATCTGCGCGGTGAAGGCGCGGCGGATGTCGTAGTCCTGCCAGTACTTCTCGCGGATAGCGTCTTCGATGGCGCCGATGGTGATGTGGCGCGAGTCGTTGTAGCTCGTGCCGAAGCTCGTGACGAGGATGACCGGCTTCACGGCCTTCTCCTTTTCGCTCGATTTCTCGGAACTCGCGGAGGTGCTGGAGCAGCCCGCGAGCGCGACTCCGGCGAGCGCGAAGGCTCCGGTTGCTGCGGCGCCCATGAAGCCGCGGCGTGACATCTGGTCGGACATGGTTTTTCCTTTCCTCGGTTTGCCGGTCCCCCGGCGACAGTTGCTTGTCGGCACAAGCGAAAGAAAAGCGCACCCCTCGGGGTTCACAAGGAGCTAACGCCACGGCGATGCCGTGAGGAAAAGGCGAAGCAGTCTGGCTTGGGGCGCGAGGCGGTTCGCCCGTGCGTCCTATACAGTAATGTCCCTTGCCCAGGATTCCCACCTGGTTCCCTCCGCAAGCCAGCGCGGGCTGTGCGGGCGCCGCGCCGGTCATTTCCTTTTATCCGATTGTCATATGCTCGTTGCCGAATCTTTTACTATGATAGTGGGCACTTGTGAACGTGTCAAAGCCAGGGCGGGCGGCATTGCGCCTCCTGCCTGCGTATTTGCGCCGATTGCCGCCGCAGGCGTCGTGTTTTGCCCGCTGCGCGAATGGCGGCGTAAACGGTTGCGATGAGAAACGGGAAGGGAAGGCTCGTATGATTCATATCGTTGGCGCAGGTTCGGGCGCCGCCGACCTTATCACGCTGCGCGGGGCGCGCCTTCTGCGCGCGGCCGACGTGGTCGTTTGGGCGGGAAGCCTTGTGAACCCCGAGCTGCTCGCTGAGTGCAAGGAATCCTGCATCGTCTACGACAGCGCGCACATGACCTTGGAGGAAGTGCTCGACGTGATGTGCGCGGCAGATGCGCGGGGCGAGGAAGTGGTGCGCCTGCACACGGGCGACCCGTGCCTGTACGGCGCCATCCAGGAGCAGATGGACGCGCTCGACGCGCGCGGCGTGGACTACGAGGTGGTGCCCGGCGTGTCGAGCTTTTGCGGTGCCGCGGCGGCCCTTCGCCAGGAATACACGCTGCCGGGAATCAGCCAGTCGGTCGTGATCACGCGGCTTTCCGGACGTACCCCCATGCCCGCGGGCGAGGGCATGCGCACCATGGCGGAAAGTGGCTCGACTATGGTCATCTTCCTGAGCTCGGGTATGCTCGCCGAGCTTTCCGCCGAGCTTTTGGCCGCGGGCCGCAGCTCCGACGAGCCGGCCGCGCTCGTGTACAAGGCGACCTGGCCTGAGGAGCGCGTGGTGCGCTGCACAGTGGGCACACTCGCCGATGCGGGCGCGCGAGAGGGCATCGACCGCACGGCGCTCGTGGTGGTGGGCCGCGTGCTCGGAGCTCGCGGCGGGTTTTCGCACAACGGCGCGCAAGCAGAGTCGTACGAGCGCAGCAAGCTTTACGACCCTTCGTTTGCCACGGGGTATCGGAAGGCGAGCAGCTAGCGTGGCCTTCGAGCACTACATATATACCGGGACGACCCGCCTGCGCTGCGGCTACACCACGGGGAGCTGCGCCGCGCTCGCGGCGAAGGCGGCCTGCGAGATGCTTTTGTCACGAAAGCCCCTCGGCCGCGTGTCGATCGTCACCCCCGGCGGGCTGCCCGTCGAGGCGAACGTGGTCGACGCATGCATCGGCGAGGGGTGCGCCCAGTGCGCCGTGCGAAAGGACGCAGGCGACGATGCCGATGTGACTGACGGCGTACTCGTGTACGCGCACGTGGAACATGCGGGGTCGGGCACGGGTGCTGCGGGCAGCAAGGACGTGCCCGCGCGCGAATCGGAAGTTTCCGTCGATGGCGGCGTGGGCGTGGGGCGCGTGACATTGCCCGGGCTCGAGCAGCCGGTGGGGGCGGCCGCCATCAACGCGACGCCGCGCGCGATGATCACTTCGGCGGTGCGCGAGGTGTGCGCCGCGCACGGCTTTTCTGGAAATATTGCTGTGACGATTTCGGTACCCGAGGGTGTTGCCCTTGCCAAAAAGACCTTCAACCCGCATCTGGGGATAGAGGGCGGCATCTCCATCCTGGGCACGACGGGCATCGTCGAGCCGCGCAGCCTCGCTGCCTTGCGCGACAGCATCGAGCTCGAGATCCGGCAGCATGCGGCTATGGGGCGGCGCGGAGTCGTGCTCACGCCCGGCAACTACGGCGGGCAGTTCATCTCGGGGCATTTCCACCTAAACGGTGCGCCGGTGGTCTTCATCTCCAACTTTGTGGGCGATGCGATTGACTGCTGCGTTCGCGAGGGATTTACCAATGTCCTTCTTGTGGGACACATCGGCAAGTTGGTGAAGGTCGCGGGCGGCATCATGGACACCCATTCGCGTACCGCCGACTGCCGCGCGGAGATTCTGGCCGCCCACGCGGCCATGGCCGGCGCGGGCGCGAAGACCGTGCGCGAGATCATGTCGTCCGTCACGACCACGGCGGCGCTCGAGGTAATCGAGGCCGCCGGCGTTGGGGACGCTGCGCGCGCCTCGCTCGCTGCGGCAATTGAGGACAGGTTGCGCCGCCGCGCGGCGGGCGCATGCGACATCGCCGCGGTCGTGTTCGACGCCGAGCGCCGCGAGCTTTTCCGCACGTCGGGCGCCGATGCAGTTATCGGGAAATTGGGGGCGACGTATGAGTAAAGGCGTTCTGTACGGGGTGCGCCGTGCAATCGGCTGGCCGGGGACGAAGGTGGTCATGAAGGCGCGCCGCTCGCTTGCGGACACGAAGCGCT
Organism: Collinsella aerofaciens; assembly: GCA_036299165.1. Taxonomy (GTDB): domain Bacteria; phylum Actinomycetota; class Coriobacteriia; order Coriobacteriales; family Coriobacteriaceae; genus Collinsella; species Collinsella aerofaciens_BM. The sequence goes on from JAXJHR010000033.1 coordinate 106,360, forward strand.
TCCTTTGCGAGGAGGGTGCCTTCGACGGTGCCGAGCTTGTAGAGGACTGTGGGCTTCCGGGCGAGCGCGTGTACCGCTCGCTCGTCGATGTGCCCGATCGGGGCAGCTACTTCTCGACGATGGTGGTGCGCTAGATGAGGGTTTCCTGCATAGCGTTCACTGAGAGGGGGTATGCGTTGGCGGTGCGCACCGCACACGCGCTTTCCGATTGCGCGCAGACAGGTGAAGACGACCCTGGCTGGGACGTTTCCGTTTCGCGCGGGTTCGGCGAGGGGAAGGCCGACCTGCGCGCATGGACGGCGCTCGCGTGGGAAGCGTCGGACGCGCTTCTGTTCGTGGGCGCGGCGGGCATCGCCGTGCGGGCGATCGCGCCGCATGTCGCCTCGAAGGCAAACGATCCCGCGGTTGTGGCGATCGACGAGGCGGGGCGCTTTGCCGTCCCGCTTTTGTCGGGGCATTTGGGCGGTGCGAACGAGCTTGCGCAAACTGTGGCACGCGCGGCAGGGGCCATCCCCGTCATCACCACGGCGACCGACGTCCGCGGCGTGTGGGCGGTGGATACGTGGGCGCGCTGTGCGGGGCTCGCCGTTTCGAATCCCGAGGCTATCAAGCGAGTGTCGGCGCGGCTGCTTTCGGGCGGGCGCGTGGCGCTCTATTCCGACATGCCGATTTCGGGACAGCCGCCTGAGGGGGTTGACATTGCGTCCGACCGCGCTCGGGCCGATATCGTCGTGTCGCCGTTCGCTGGCGCGAATGCAGGTGCGTCCGTTCGTGCGGCGGAGACAACGGGCGAGGTCGTGCCCGCCGGTGAGACGGGGAAGCCGGCGGGCGTGCGGGCGCAGGCGCCTGCGCCCGAGCCGCTTCGCCTTGTCGTGCCCTGCATCGTTGCGGGCATAGGATGCCGTCGCGGTGCGTGCGCCGAAGCGATCGAGGAGGCGTTTCTTCTCGCGTGCGGGCAGGTGGGTATCTCGCCTTCGGCCGTGCGCGAGGCGGCGACGATCGAAGTGAAGGCGCACGAGGAGGGTCTGCTCGCCTTCTGCTGCGCGCGCAATATCCCGCTTGCGACGTATTCCGCAGAGGAGTTGTCGCAGGTCGAAGGCAGCGTTTCGCCATCTGATTTCGTGCGCGCGACGGTGGGGGTCGACAACGTGTGCGAGCGGGCAGCGCTCGCGGAGGGGGGCAAACTTATCTTCCCGAAGCTCGCTCACGGCGGCGTGACCGTCGCGTTTTCCAAGGTAACTATTAAACTTTCGTTTAAGGAGCGGTGATGGGAAAGCTCTTCGTGGTGGGAATCGGCCCGGGCGGCCCCGACGGCATGACGATTGCGGCTCGGCGTGCGCTCGAGGCGTCCGACGTCGTTGTGGGTTACACGAAATACGTGGAGCTCGCGCTCGCCGCCGTGCCCGACGCGGCGCATCTCGCGACGCCGATGATGCACGAGGTCGAACGGTGCCGCCTTGCGCTTTCGCGCGCGCAGAGTGGAGAAGCCGTGGCGCTCGTGTGCAGCGGCGACGCGGGCGTGTACGGCATGGCGAGTCCCGTGCTGGAGCTTGCGGAGGACTACCCCGATGTAGACGTGGAAGTTATCGCCGGGGCCACCGCGGCTCAGAGCGGGTCGGCGGTGCTCGGCGCCCCGCTTGCCCACGACTTCGCGGTCGTGTCGCTCTCCGACCTGCTCACGCCATGGGAGGTCATCGAGCGCAGGCTCGCCGCCGTGGCGAGCGCCGACTTCTGCATCTGTTTGTACAACCCGCGCAGCAGAAAGCGCGCCGACAGGCTCTCACGCGCGGCGAAGATTATGCTCGAATGGAAGGCCCCCGACACGCTCTGCGGCTGGGTGCGCAACATCGGGCGCGAGGGGCAGCAGTCGGGCATGTGCAGGCTCTCCGAGCTGGGGGAGATCGACGCCGACATGTTCACCACCGTGTTCGTCGGCAACGCGGACACGAAGCTCGTAGGCGGCCGTATGGTCACGCCGCGCGGGTATCGGGAGATTCCATGCGAAAGGTAACGATCATCGGGGCGGGGCCCGGAAACCCCGACTTGCTCTCGCGCGCGGCGCTCGACGCGATCGACATCGCCGACGTGGTCATCGGCGCTCATCGCGCGCTTGCCGGCATCGACGTGCCGCCCGACGTGGTGAGATGCGAGCTCGTGAAGACGGCGGACATCGTCGCCGCGCTCACCGATGCGGCGTCGTGGCAGCGCGCCGTGGTCGTGATGACGGGCGATGTGGGGCTGTTCAGCGGCGCGCGCCGCCTGGTGGAGGCGCTCTCCGGCGACGCGCAGGTGGACGTGCGCGTCATTCCCGGCATAAGCTCAGCGTCGTATCTCGCCGCGCGCCTCGCGCGTCCATGGCAGGATTGGCGCTTCGCGAGCGCTCACGGCGTGGCGTGCGACATCGTGGCCGAGGCCGAGCGCGCAGGTGAGCTCTTCCTCGTCACGTCGGGCGGGGAAGATCCCTCGCGGCTTTCGGGCGAGCTTGCGCAGGCGGGCTTCGGGGACGCGTGCGTGACGGTGGCCGAGCGCCTGTCGTACCCCGACGAGCGCATCACCTGCGCGACCGCAAGTGAAATCACAGGTCAGACGTTCGACGACTTGAACGTGATGCTTATCGATTTCGCAGGCGGCGCCGGGTCGCCTGCGGGCTCTAGCGCAGCCTCCGAGGTGCCGGCCGGCGCGTCTGCGCCCGCGGCGGCTTCTTCCGCGGCGGACTCTGCGGGCGCATCCCGCGCCGCGAGTTCCCGCTGGCCGTACGCTTCCTCGGGCATTCCCGACGAGCTCTTCATCCGCGGCGACGTTCCCATGACCAAGCAGGAGGTGCGCGCCGTCGCGCTCGCGAAGCTGCGCCTTACCGCGACCGACACCGTGTGGGACGTCGGCGCCGGCACGGGGAGCGTGTCGATCGAGGCGGCGCTCGTCGCGCGAGCGGGGTCGGTATGGGCGGTCGAGCGCAACGCGACCGGCGTGCGGCTCATCCGAGAGAACGCGGATACATTCGGGTGCGGCAACGTGCATGCGGTCCCCGGTGTCGCCCCCGAAGCGCTCGCGATACTGCCCGTCCCCGACGCCGTGTTCGTCGGCGGGAGCGCGGGCGAGCTTCCCTCCATCGTGGAGGTGGCGCTCGAGAAGAACTCGCAGGTTCGCCTGTGCGTGCCATGCGTCACCGTTGAGACGCTCACCGAGGCGTGCGCGCTCCTCTCGAGTTCGCGCTTTAAGGGGTTCGAGGCTTGCCAGGTGTCGGCCGCCCGCGCCGAAGCTGTAGGCTCGCACCATCTTATGAAGGCGCAAAACCCCGTGTTCCTCGTCAGCGCGCGTGGTGCAGGTGGGGAAGGCGGCGCCCGGTGAGCACGACCATCCCGCGCTTCATGGTCGCTGCGCCCTCGAGCGGGAGCGGCAAGACGGTCGTTACGTGCGCGCTCCTGCGCGCGCTCGCGCGCCGCGGCCTTGCATGCGCGGCCTTCAAATGCGGCCCCGACTACATTGATCCGCTCTTTCATCGTCGCGTCGTGGGCGCGCGCTCGGGCAACTTAGACGGCTTCTTCACCGACGCCCCGACGCTGCGCGCCCTGCTCGCACGCGGCGCCGCGGGCGCGGATGTCGCGGTGCTCGAGGGGGTCATGGGCTTCTACGACGGCATGGCGCCCGGCGTGGCCGACGCGAGCAGCTACCAGGTTGCGCGCGACACGGAAACGCCGGTCGTTTTAGTGGTGAACGGGCGCGGGGCGTCTTTATCGCTCGCCGCCGTAATTCGCGGCATCGCCGAGTTCCTGCCTTGTGCGAACGTGCGCGGCGTCGTGCTGAACAAGACGAGCGCCGCTGCCTGCGCCTACGCGGCGCCTGCGATCGAGAAGCACACGGGCGTCGCGGTTTTGGGTAATATTCCCGCCGACGAGGCGTTCTCGCTCGAAAGCCGGCATCTGGGGCTTGTGACCGCCGACGAGGTCGAGCAGCTCTCCGCGCGCATCGACAAGATGGCCGAGCTGGTGGAAAAGAGCGTCGACGTCGACCGCTTGCTCGAAATAGCGGCGACGGCACCCGATATCTGCGAGGAACCTTACCGGTTGGAGCCGATCGCGGGAGCGCGGCCCATCGTCGCCGTTGCGCGTGACGAGGCGTTCTCGTTCTACTACGAGGAGAACCTGCGCGCGCTCGAGGACCTGGGTTGCGAGCTGGCCTTTTTCAGCCCCCTGTGTGATAGCGAGTTGCCGCGGGGGACAAGCGCCCTCTATCTGGGAGGCGGCTACCCGGAGCTCCATGTGCGGCAGCTCTCCGAGAACGCGCCGATGCGCGAGGCGGTGCGGCGTGCGGTGGAATCCGGCATGCCGACGGTTGCCGAATGCGGTGGGTTTCTGTACCTGCAGCGCGAAATCTCCGATAGCGAGGGGCGGCGCTGGCCTGTTGTGGGCGCCCTTGAGGGCGCAAGCGAGAACGGGGGAAGGCTGTCCCATTTCGGGTACGTGGAGCTCACTTCCCAACGCGACGGGCTCTACGGGCCGCGCGGCACACGCATCCGCGCGCACGAGTTCCACTACTGGCAGTCCACCTGCCCGGGCGGCGACTTTTGGGCGCAAAAGCCCCGGCGCGACAAGGGCTGGCCGTGCATGACGACTACCCCGTCCCTGGTTGTGGGCTTCCCGCATGTGTACTATCCTGCGAACCCCGACGTTGCGCGCGCGTTCGCGTCTGCCGCAGCGTCGTTCGCAGGGAGGAGACGGCATGGCTGAAGCAACCGAAACCGCGCTTGCCTGCATCCGCGAGGAAGTCGAGCGCGCGTTCTCGTCGGCGCCGGGCGCCGTGCTCGAAGCCGCGCTCTCCCGGATCGCGCCCGCAGACGAGTGCGCCCGCGCCGCCGCGTACGCCGCGTGGGACTCCATCGCGCACCCCTTGGGGGGATTGGGCGACTTTGAAGATGCCGTCGCGCGTATCGCCGCAGCTCAGGGGAGCGCCGAGGTGGCCGAGTTTCCCCGTGCGCTCGCAGTATTCTTCTCCGACAACGGGGTCGTTGCCGAAGGCGTGTCGCAAAGCGGACAAGACGTGACGCGAGCCGTCGCGCGCAACATGTGCGAGGGAGCCACGAGCGCCTGCCGCATGGCGGCGTTCGCGGGTGCCGAGGTCGTGCCCGTCGACGTGGGTATGGCCCGGGGCATAGAAGACGCGCGCATGGTACGCGCGAACGTGCGGCGGGGGAGCGGCAACATCGCGCACGGCCCCGCTATGTCTCGCGATGGGGCTGTGCGCGCGATCGAGGTCGGAATCGCCGTCGCGTGCGGGCTTGCTCGCGCCGGCGTGCGCCTTCTCGCCGCGGGCGAGATGGGCATCGGCAACACGACCACCTCGGCGGCGGTGGCCGCAGTGCTCATCCGGGCGGACGCGCGGAGCCTCGTCGGCCGCGGCGCGGGGCTCTCGGACGCCTCGCTCGCGCGCAAGCGCGACGTGGTCGAGCGCGCTATCGACGCGAACTCGCCCGATCCCGCCGACCCGATCGACGTGCTCTCGAAGGTGGGCGGATTCGACATCGCGGCGATATGCGGCTTCTACCTGGGGGCCGCGGCCTCGAAGGCGCCGGCGCTCCTCGACGGGGTCATATCCTGCACGGCGGCCCTGTGCGCGGTGCGCCTTTGCCCCAACGCCTTGGGCTACCTCGTGGGCACCCACGCATCGAGCGAACCCGCAAGCCAGGAGCTCCTTCGCGAGCTCGGCATAAAGGCACCCCTCGTCGCAGGCATGCACTTGGGCGAGGGCGCGGGCGCCATGGCGTATCTGCCCCTTCTGGATTCGGCGCTGCGCGTGTACCGGGATGGGAAGACGTTCACGGCGACTGGCATGGCTGCTTACGAGCATTTCGAGGCTGGGAAATGACGGTGACACTCGTCATCGGCGCCGCCGCGAGCGGCAAGAGCGCCTACGCCGAGTCCCTGTGCCTCGGGCACGACGGACCCCGCGTGTACCTGGCAACGATGGAGCCCTTCGGGGAAGAGGGCGCCCGCCGCATCGCGCGCCATCGGGCGCTGCGCGAGGGCAAGGGGTTTTCCACCCTCGAGCGCACGCGTGACGTGGGCGCCGCAGTGTCCGGGCTTCCGCGCGGCTGCACGCTTCTTTTGGAGGACGTGGGCAACCTGGTTGCGAACGAGCTTTTCGCGGAAGGCGGCTTGTCCCCACGTGACCCCGACGCTGCGGCGCGCGAGGTGCTCGGAGGCATCGAACGGCTCGCTCAGGCCGCTGCGTATACGGTGGTGGTCTCCGTCGACGTGTTCGCCGATGGGATGCGCTACGATGAGGGGACCGAGGCATGGAGGCGCGCGCTTGCGCGCGTGAACGCGGGCGTGGCGGCGCTGGCCGACCGCGCAGTCGAAGTGGTGTGCGGGATTCCCGTGTGGATGAAAGGCGAAGGGCCTACAAGGTGAAGATAGCAGAGGCAATCGGCGCGGCGTTCGGAACGTTCTCGCGCATCCCCGTCCCGAAATCGACCTGGACCGATTTCGGATCAACCCATGCGCTTGCCGCGTTTCCCCTGGTGGGCGTTGCGGAAGGCTTCCTCATGACGGCGTGGGGGTACATGGCGAACCTGTTCGGCGTGCCCGCGACCATCGTCGCGGCTGTGCTCGTGGCGCTGCCTGTGGCGGTGACGGGAGGCATCCACCTAGACGGGCTTTGCGACACCTCCGATGCGCTTGCAAGTTGGGCCCCACGCGAGCGAAAGCTCGAGATCATGCACGACCCGCGGGCGGGCGCCTTCGGGGTCATCGGTGTTGTCGTGTACCTTATTCTGCAGTTTTCCCTGTTCACCGCGCTGCCGCTTACGGCGGGGACGTTCCTTGCGCTTCTGTGCTCGCTCGTGTTCTCCCGCGCGCTTTCGGGGCTCGCCGTTGAATGTTGGCCTGCCGCGCGGGCGGACGGCATGGCCGCGGGACTCTCGCCTTCGAAGAAGCGCGCGGCGATCGTCGTGCCGCTTTGCGCTTTCGCTGCGGCTTCGGCTGCAGGGATGGTCGCGTGCGCTCGGGCCGTCGGCGCCCTTATGACGGTGGCGGGGCTTTTGGCGCTCGCGTGGTATCGCCATGTTGCCCTGTCCCGCTTCGGCGGGGTGACGGGGGATTTGGCCGGATGGTTTCTGCAATGGGCCGAGCTCTCGATGCTTGCCATGCTGGTGGCGGGGGGCATGCTCCTATGATGCTCGTGGTAGGTGGCGCGCATTCGGGGAAGAGGACCTTCGTGCGCGAAAAGCTCGGGTTCGCGGCGGACGATTTCGTCGACGCGGCGCAGCTTGCGGAGGGCGTCGTGCCCGCGGTTTTTGCCGGCCGTGTCGCGTACCGTGCTGAGGAACTCGTACGCACGCTCGACGCTGACCGGGCGCTCGAGCGGCTGATTGGCTTCGACGCAGTGATTCTGACCTTGGTCGGCTCGGGGGTCGTCCCTATGCGTGCGGAAGACGCCCAATGGCGCGAGCGCGCGGGGCGCCTGGGATGCGCGCTCGCTGCGCGCGCCGACGTCGTCGTGCGCATGACGTGCGGGATTCCCCAGGTCATCAAAGGAAACCTTGCCGATGCGCCTCGAGGGACGCTGGGCGCGGGCGCGCCTTTGGAAGTCATCTTCGTGCGCCATGGTGCCACGGCGGGCACGGAAGACCATCGCTACAGCGGGGCGGGCACCGACGAGCCCCTGTCGAGCGCGGGCGAGCGCGCTTTGCGCGACCTCGCGTGCGATCGTGACGTGTTCCGTGTTATCACGAGCGGCATGGCCCGCACCGACCAGACGGCACGCATTCTCTTCCCGAACGCGGAGCTTATGGCGTGCCCCGGTCTGCGCGAGATAGATTTCGGCGACTTCGAGGGGCGAAGCGCCGCCGAACTTAAAGAGGATGCGCGTTACCGCGCCTGGGTAGACTCCTGGTGTGAGACGCGCTGCCCGCATGGCGAGGGCAAGAGCGATTTCACCCGCCGCGTCGTCGCGGCGTTTCGGGAGGCGTGCGAATCGGAGCGCGCCCAGGGGAGTGGGCGCGCCGTCTTCGTCGTTCACGCGGGTACCGTGAAAGCGCTGCTCTCCGAGCTAGCTGTCCCGAAAATGGGATACTTCGACGTGCATACCGAGCCGGGTGGTGCATGGGCCGCCACCTGGGATGGGCGCTGCCTTCGCGACGTTCGCCCCGCTTCGGGGGGCGATGCCCGGTGATGACGATTCTTGCCGTCGCCGCCGGGTTCGCGGCCGACCTTGCCTTCGGCGACCCGCGCTGGCTTCTCCATCCCGTCGTCGCCATGGGGCGCGCGATCACGTGGGCCGAAGGCCGCCTGCGGGGCGCATTCCCGCAAACGTCCGCGGGCACGCGCGCCGCAGGGCTTGTGCTCGCCGTGGCGCTTCCGCTTGCGTGTGGGCTTTTGACCTGGGGAATCCTGCATCTTTGCGGCATGGTTCACTCCGGCTTGCGCTTCGTGGCCGAGGCATGGGCAAGCTATCAGATTCTCGCGGCATGCGAGCTTCGCCGCCAGAGCCTTGCCGTGGCCCGCGCGTTCTCGAAGGGCGGCCTTGTCGCGGCTCGCGAAGCCGTCGGGCTCATCGTGGGACGCGACACGTCTGTTCTCGACGAGCAGGGCGTTGCGCGCGCCGCCGTGGAAACGGTGGCGGAGAACGCGAGCGACGGCGTCATCGCGCCGCTTTTCTACCTTATGATCGGGGGTGCGCCCTTGGGCATGGCGTACAAGGCGGTGAACACGCTCGACAGCATGGTGGGCTACAAAAATGAGCGCTACATCGACTTCGGCTGCGCCTCGGCGCGCCTCGACGATGCGGTGAACTGGATTCCCTCGCGCTTATCGGCCCTGCTCATGATCGCCGTGTGCCCGATCGTCGGGCTCGACGCGCGCGGGGCGGCGCGCATCTGGCGCCGCGACAGGCGTCGCCATGCGAGCCCCAACTCGGCGCAGACCGAGTCAGCGTGCGCGGGCGCGCTCGGGCTGCGCCTGGCGGGACCCGCGGTGTATTTCGGCAAGCTCGTTGAGAAACCGACGATAGGCGACGCGTCCCGCGAAATCGAGTGGGGCGACATCGCACGGGCGACAAGGCTCATGCTCGCCGCGTCCGTATGCGCGCTCGTCGTCTTCGGCGCCGCGCGCGCGGCGGTCGTGCTCGCCGTGGGGGCGATGGCATGAGGGAAGACCACGCCGCGCCCCAGGCTGCCGGGGGAATCCTGCGCGCCCGTACGCATGGGGGCAGCTCGCAATCGCTCGGCATCGCTTGCGAAGGGGGCGCCTCCGACCTCATTGACTTCTCGGTGAACGTGAATCCGGCAGGCCCCTCGCCGCGCGCCGTCGCCGCAGCTTGCAAGGCGCTTTCTCGAATCGACGCCTACCCCGATAGGGAAAGCCTCGCACTCGTTCGCGCCCTAGGGCGCGCCCAGGGCATTCCCGAAGATACTATCGTCTGCGGCGCGGGCGCGTCTGACATCATCTGGCGGCTCGCCGCGGCGGTACGCCCGAAACGCATCGTCGTGTGCGCGCCGACGTTCTCTGAATATGCGGAGGCGGCATCTTACTACGGCGCATGCGTGCAGGAGTTCCCGCTCTCCGAAGCGGACGACTTCGACGTGCCTGCCTCCTTCGCCCGCGCGATCGAGGGGCCGGGAGACGTGGCGTACCTCTGCAATCCGAACAACCCGACGGGGCGCCTCGTCGACCCCCGCGTGATCGATGCCGCGGCTTGCCGCTGCGAGCAGGTGGGCGCGCTGCTCGTCGTGGACGAGTGCTTCCTCGGATTTGCGCCCGACGCCCGCGAAAGGAGCGTGGCCGCACGCGCCGCGTGTTCGCGCCATGTGGCCGTGCTCTCCGCGTTCACCAAGCTCTACGGAATGGCGGGGTTGCGGTTAGGATATCTGATCAGCGGAAACGCCCAACTCCTCGAGGGGATTCGCCGGGCGGGGCAGGCGTGGCCCGTCTCCTCGGTCGCCGAGGCCGCGGGTATCGCCGCCCTGGAAGACGTCGAATACGTCTCGCGCACGCGCGATGTATTGGCGGGCGAGCGAGCGTGGCTTTCCCACGAGCTCTCCTCGCTCGGGCTTTCCGTCGTGCCGTCGGATGCGAACTTCCTTTTAGTCCGCACACCGGCGAAAGACATCCCCGAGCGCCTGTATAAACAGGGGGTTTTGGTCCGCACGTGCGACTCGTTTTCGGTACTGTCCCGTTTCTGGTGCCGCGTCGCGGTGCGCACGCGCAAGGAGAATGCCCGGCTTGCGATGGCGTTCAGCCGCGCGCTTCGGGCGGAAGGCGCATCGGGCGAAGGCGAACCCGACGAACGGGGCTGCGCTTCTTGCAGCGGCGCTATGGCGGGCGCGTATGGCCGAGGCTCGACGAAGGAGGTCGATACCCGTGGGTAGGGCGAAGCCCATCATGATCCAGGGCACCATGTCGAACGCGGGGAAGAGCCTGCTTGCGGCGGGGCTGTGCCGTGTGCTTTCGCAGGACGGCCTGCGCGTGGCTCCCTTCAAGAGCCAAAACATGGCGCTCAACAGCGGTGTCACGGCCGATGGGCTCGAGATGGGGCGCGCCCAGATCATGCAGGCTGAGGCGTGCGGCATCGCGCCCGACGTGCGCATGAACCCCATCCTGCTCAAGCCCGAAAGCGACCACCGAAGCCAGCTCATCGTGGCCGGCAAGGCGCAGGGAGCCTTCGCTGCGAGGGACTACTTCGCGCGAAAGAAGGCGCTCATGCCGCAGATTTTGGAGGCGTTCGATTCGCTCGCGGAGGAAAACGACGTCATCGTCATCGAAGGCGCCGGCAGCCCCGTCGAAATCAACCTTGCCGAAAACGACATCGTCAACATGGGGCTCGCGCGCGCCGTGTCCTCCCCCGTGCTGCTCGCGGGCGACATCGACCCAGGCGGGGTGTTTGCCCAGCTCTACGGCACGGTCGCGCTCCTTGCGCCCGAGGATCGCGCTCTTTTGCGGGGGCTTGTGGTGAACAAGTTCCGCGGCGATGTGGAAATCCTGCGCCCGGGTTTGGCCCCGCTCGAGAAGATGTGCGGGGTTCCCGTCGTGGGGGTCGTGCCGTATCTTACGCTCGACCTGGACGACGAGGACTCGCTTGCGCCGCGCCTATCTGCCCGCGAGGCGCGCGGCGTCATCGACGTCGCCGTCGTGCGCCTTCCGCATCTGTCGAACTTCACCGACTTCGACCCGCTTTCGCGCGTGCCCGGCGTGGGCGTGCGCTACGTTTCCTCGACGACCGATCTGGGCCGACCCGACCTGGTGGTGCTCCCCGGCTCGAAGACCACGCTCGACGACGCGCGCTGGCTTGCGGCTAGCGGCATCGGAGCCTGTGTACGCGCGCTTTCGGGCGCGGGCACGCCGGTGCTCGGCATATGCGGAGGCTACCAGCTTTTGGGAGACGAGCTTTCCGATCCGCACGGCAGGGAAGGCGCTGGCACCGCGCGCGGGCTCGGGCTCATCCCTGCAAGTACGGTGTTCAAGGAGGAAAAGCGCCTCGCCCAGTCGGAGCTGCGCATCACGGGCGCCCAAGGCGCGTTCTCGGTGTGGAACGGCATGACGGCGCGCGGGTACGAGATTCACGACGGCGAAACGACCGTTTCCTGCGCCCATGCGGGCACGATTGGCGGCAAACCAGAAGGCGCGGCCTGCGGAAACGTGTTCGGAACCTATCTCCACGGCCTGTTCGACGAACCGGGGGTGGCGCTCGCCCTCGCACGCTCGCTCGCGCGCATGCGCGGCCTGCCCGAGAGCGTCGTGGGTGCTGAGGGCGCGGTGTCCGCGGCCGATCACCGTGCGCGCGAGTTCGACCGCCTGGCCGACTCCGTGCGCGGGGCGCTCGACATGGAGTATGTCTACCGCATTATCGAGGAGGGTGTATGATCCACGTGTATCATGGCGACGGCAAAGGCAAGACCACGGCGGCGATGGGCCTCGCCCTTCGCATGCTCGCCGCAGGCCGCCGCGTCGTCGTCGTGCAGTTCCTGAAAGACGGCGAAAGCGGGGAGGTGCGCCTGCTCGCCGAGCATTTCGGCGTGCCCGTGTTCGCGGGGAAGGCGTCGGACAAGTTTACCTGGTCCATGACGTCGGAAGAACTTGCCGCGACGCGCGAGCTGCACGATGGGAACCTCGCTTCCGCGCTCGCCGAGCTCGAGGGCGCGCAGGAGGGGCTGCTCGTGCTCGACGAGGTGCTCGACGCGCTTTCGAAGGGGCTTGTCGACGAGGCGCTCGTGGACCGCGCGCTCGATATGTCCGCGCGCGGCGTCGAAGTAGCGCTCACCGGGCGCGCGCCTTCCCGCAAGATCGTGGAGAAGGCCGACTACATAACCGAGATGCGGTGCGAGAAACACCCCTACGAGCAGGGGATATGTGCAAGGGAAGGAGTGGAGTACTAGATGGATTCCAAGGAGATGGCGCCTGGGGACATCGAGCGGCGCAGCTTTGAGATCATCACCGAAGAGCTCGGCGGCCGCACGTTCCCGCCGCTCGAAGAGCCCGTCGTGAAGCGCGTCATCCACACCACTGCCGACTTCTCGTACGCCGATTCCCTCGTGTTCGCCCATGACGCCGCGCACTGTGCGCTCGACGCACTGCGCGCAGGGGCTACGGTGCTCACCGATACGAACATGGCGCTCGCAGGCATAAGCAAGCCCGCGCTCGCGAAGCTCGGCTGCAAGGCCGTGTGTTACATGGCCGACCCTGATGTCGCCGCGGCTGCGCGCGCCGCGGGCACGACTCGCGCCGTTGCGAGCATGGACAAAGCTTGCGGCATCGAGGGTCCGCTCATTGTGGCCGTCGGCAACGCTCCCACAGCACTTCTGCGCCTCGCCGAGCTCATGGACGCGGGGAAGATCACGCCCGCGCTCGTCGTTGGGGTGCCGGTCGGGTTTGTGAACGTGGTTGAGGCGAAAGAGGAGCTACTCGCGCGACGCGTGCCGGCCATCGTCGCGAGGGGTCGCAAGGGCGGCTCGACCGTGGCGGCCGCCATTATGAACGCGCTGCTCTACCAGATCACGCGCACAGGCGGCCCGAAGTGACGGCGCCCGCATCCGCGCCGGCGCTGCGCATCTTCGCCGGCACTACCGAGGGCCGCCTTCTGTGCGAATGGGCGAGCGGGGTGGGCATCCCCGCCCGTGCCTACGCGGCAACCGAGTACGGAGGCGAGCTTTTGGGCGAGCTTCCGGGCATCGAGGTGCATGCGGGCAGGCTCGACGAGGCCGACATGGAGCGCGAGCTTTCCGGCGCGCGCATCGTCGTCGATGCCACGCACCCCTTCGCTACGCTCGCAAGCGGCAACATCCGGGCCGCTTCGCTCGCCGTGGGTGCACGATGCCTGCGCCTTGCGCGCCCGGTCGAGGCGCTGCCCAAAGGCGTCGTGTCGGTCGCGTCGATCGCCTGCGCGGCGCGCTTTCTCTCCGAGAACCCGGGTCGCGCGCTTCTCACGACGGGGAGCAAGGAGCTTGCTCCCTACACGTGCGTCACCGATTTCGCGGAGCGCTTCTTCGTGCGTGTGCTCCCGCTGCCCGGTGCTATAACGAAGTGCATCGACGCGGGGTTTTCGCCGTCGCACGTCATCGGCATGCAGGGGCCCTTCACCCGCGAGCTCAACGAGGCGATGCTTCGGCAGGTGGGCGCCCAGTGGCTTGTGACCAAGGACTCGGGAACTGTAGGCGGCACGGCCGAGAAGATCGCCTCCGCACGCGACGTGGGAGCGCGCTGTATCGTGGTCGCTCGTCCCGCCGAGGGAGGCGGGGCTCTTTCGCTTCGGGAAGTGGAAGACGCTCTTTTACGGGAGTTCGCGCGCTAGGCGCTCGCCGCGCATGCGTGCCCTCCCGCCTGCGAGGAGGAGCGCCCCGAGCAAGCTCGACCCGTACAAGCCTGTCATCCGCCAATCGCTCGAGGACGACGCACGGAACTGGCGCAAGCAGCCCTTCAATAAGTTGCGGTGAAATAGTGTCTGTATTTGCTGCTAGATAGCATATTTAGTCCCTAATTCACCGCAACTTGTTGGTGGTGGCTTACTGGTAGCGTAGGCACTCCACCGGGTCGAGCTTCGCCGCGCGGCGAGCGGGGTAGAAGCCAAAGATCACGCCGATGCCGACGGAGACGGCGAAGGCCAGCATCACCGTGGCGATTGAAAAACTCGGTGTGATTTGCCCGCTGGCACCGAGCTCGCCAAGAATCCCGGATCCGGAGGCAAACATCGCGAGGCCCCATGCCAGCAGATAGCCAATCAGGACACCTAGCAGTCCGCCGGTGACGCACAGCGCCGAGGATTCGGCCAAAAACTGCGCGGTGATATCGCGACGACTTGCGCCCAGAGCGCGGCGGATGCCGATCTCGCGGATGCGCTCCGTTACGTTGGTAAGCATCATATTCATAATGCCGATACCGCCGACAAGCAGCGAGATGCTGGCGACAGCACCCATGATGAGCGAGAACGCGCCCATAAAGGAGTTGAGCGCATCGATGGCGCTTTTCATGGATGTCGCCGATACACTGTCGTACCCATCCTCCTCCTCGATGCCCTTCATCGCGCGCACCTTTGACTCGATGGTCTTACAAAGCTCATCCATGTCCGTGCCCTCGGCGGCAAGTGCCGTCACGCTGGGGAATGAAGGATTCTCGTCACCAAACAGGCCGGAGATGGTTTCGCGTGGCATATACAGCGTGAGCGAGCCCATGGAGTCGCTGCCGCCATCAATCACGCCGACAATCTGTACCTCGCCGTTGGACACCTTGATGGTTTTCCCCAGCGCATCCTGTTCGTTGCCGTAAAGCTGATCGGCGCCGTTGCGGCTGATGAGCGCCACGCGCGAGCCTGACTGGGACTCGGCCTGGGAATAGGTGCGCCCCGCAACGAGCTTGCTGGCCCCCACCGCGTCGAGCATGTCGCTATCGACACCTTGTGCCATGACGGTATAGCTTTTATCGCCGGTCTTATACTCGGTATACGCGCTGTCGACAATGCCGATCTGCTCTATCTGCGGCACCAGTTTTTGAAGCTTCTCGATGTCCGACTCGGTGAGTTCTTGCGACGAATAGATTTGCACCATGCGTGCCGCATTGAGGCCCAGACTGTTGACCAGGCTGTTTTGGATACCGCCGATGAGCGAAGTCATGGCGATAACCGAGGCGATGCCGATGACAATGCCCAGGATGGTGAGCAGGCTGCGCCCCTTGTTGGCTTCGAGCGAGTGAAGAGCTTCCTGGATGAGATCGCGGGCGCTCATGCCACCACTCCTTTCGGCGGGTTGGCGGAGGCGGAAATCATGGGCAGGCTATCTACAGCGCTGCGTAGGGTCCGCGGTGCATGTGGAATATACGCGCCGTCGTGAATGCGACCGTCGCGGATGGTCGCGGCACGGTCGGCCTCGGCGGCGATGCCGGGGTCATGTGTGATAAGCACGATGGTTTTGCCGCGCTCCTGAAGTCTATGGAAGGTCTCCATCACAAGCGCTCCGGTGGCGGAGTCAAGGTTTCCCGTCGGCTCGTCGGCCAGAATGATGGGCGGGTCATTGACGAGGGCGCGTGCGATGGCGACACGCTGCATCTGGCCGCCCGAGAGCTCGGATATGCGGTGGTCCCAGTGGTCGACGGGCAGCGTGACGGCCTGCAGCGCGTGCACGGCGCGCATTTCGCGCTGGCTACGGGGCACATTGGTGTAGGCCAGCGGCAGCATGACGTTTTCGATAACCGACAGGCGCGGCAGCAGGTTGAAGCTCTGAAAGACAAAGCCGATGCTCAGGGCGCGAACTTCGGTGAGCTCGTCATCATCGAGCTCGGCCACGTTGACCCCTTGCAGGTAGTAGTCGCCTGCCGTTGGCTTATCCAGGCAGCCTAGGATGTTCATGAGCGTTGATTTGCCCGAACCCGAGGGGCCAGTGATAGCGACGAATTCGCCGGGATTTACCGCCAGGCTGACGTTGTGCAGGATGTGGGCGCAACCTGCCTCGCTCTCAAAGATGCGGTGCACGTTGCGGATGTCGATAACGGGACGCATTACGTGCCCTCGTCGGCAGACATACTGCCCGAATCCGCGTTGTGGCCGCCGTCAGCTGTTGCGTCAGCTCCGGTGTCCATGACGAGGGTGTCGCCATCGCGCAGCTTGGTAACCGGCACGTTGGGGTTGATCTCGTTGCCCTGGTCGTCGCGCTTGACCTGTGTCTTGCCGACTACGGCTTCGTTGTCGTTTTGCGTCACGACGGTCACCTTCACGCGACGGGTTTGCTTGCCCTCTTCATCAGTCGCCACGTTGACGTAATAGTGTTCGCCGTCTTCGGTCATGAGCGCCATCGTCGGAACCATCACTACGTCGTCGAGCCGCTCGGTCACCACCGAGACCTCGGCCGTCATGCCCGGCTTCAGGCGCGCGTCGGGCGACTCGATGAGGATGTCGACGTTAAAGGTTACGCTGCCGCCGCCACCGTTAGCGGCGTCGGAGCTTGCCACCGACGCGATAGTCGTGACGTTGCCCAGGCTCACGATATCGGGAAACGCGGGATACGTGACGTTGGCGCTCTGCCCAACGGCGATCTTGGCGATGTCCTTTTCGCCCACCTGCACGGTCACCTTCATCTTGGATAGGTCGGCGATCTGCATGCACTGCTTGCCGCCGCTCGTATCACTTTCGCCCATGATCATGCCGCCTGTTACCGTGGCGCCCACCTTGGCGTTGAGCTCCACGATGCTGCCCGAGCTCGGGGCCGTGACCGTACGGCTGGCGGCCTTGGCGTTCGCCTGATCGAGGTTTGCCTGGGCCGAAGCGAGGCTGCGCTGCGCGGCCGATACGGCGTTCGTGTCCGCTGATGCGTCGGAGACGCCAGCCGCTGCGGAAGCTCCATCGACGTCCGTCGTTGGGTTGGCCTGCGCGGCAGCTGCGGCTTTCTTCGCATTAGCGAGGTCTTCTTGAGCGGCAGCAACTGCACGCTGCGCCTCGGCAACGTTGCGATCGAGCTCGTCGTTTTTAATGGTCATAAGCACGTCGCCCTCGTTGACGGATTGGCCCGCCTGCACGTTGATCGAATCGACCGTACCGTCGACAGAAGGGGAGACCACTGAGGACGAAATGGGTTTGAGCTGGCCTTTAGCCTCGACCGTTGTGGTAAACGTGCCCTCGGTCACCATGTCGGTCACAGGCTCGCTAGCTCCCTGTGGCTGCGCATTGAGAACCAGGGTAGCGACAATGGCAATGAGCGCGATGGCACCTACGACGCCGGCGGCAATACCGCGTCGAATCAGCTTTTTGCGTCGACGTTCGGCGCGTTTTGCCTTGAGCTTGGCATATGCCTCTTCATCGGAAATCTCGACCGTATCGTTCGTGCGTCCGCTCTGCTTGTCGGTGTGCGCGTTTGTAATCAGAGGAATCGTTTCGGTGGCATCTTCGGGCGTGCGCTCGGTATCATCCGGGCCCGGGGTGATGGTGGGGACATTCGGCATAGCGTCTCCTTTATAGAAAGAACCTCGATAATTATATGCGCCCACCGGTTGGGGCGGGCGCATAGGACGGTTTCTTTCGGAACTGTTAGATTGGTCGCAGCGGTTCCACGTTGTAGGAATGCGCGCGTTGCACTACGAGTGGACAACCACGCACAGGCCGACTTTGATGCAGTCGTGAAGTGCCTTGGCGTCTGCCAGGCGCAGGTTGATGCAACCGTGGCTGCCGCACCACTTGTACGACTCGGCATTATCGAAGCTCTTGTCGTTTTGCCAGGTGGCATCGTGGAAGCCGATCATATTGCCCTCGAACGGCATCCAGTAGCTCACCGGGCTTTCGTATTTGGGCTTACCGGTCTCGGGGTCCTTGGCGCCGATTAGGGTGCTGCCGCCGTCGTTGCTGTTGATCTGCCACACGCCTTCGGGGGTGGCGTCTTCGCCCGGTTTGCCGGAAATAAAGTTGGCCTCCCAAACGATATTACCGTTCTCGTCATAATAGCGCGCGTGCTGCTCGGACAGGTCGACGTCGATATACGCCTTCCAGTCGGGCTCTCCCTTTGCGGTAAAGGTGTCGGCCTTCTGGGAGTACTTGATCTCGATCTCGCCGGTCTGCTTGTTGTTAATGGCGTCCTCGACCTGCTTGGCGAGCGAGCTGCTGTCGATGGACCAACCAAAGTCGCCGCCTTCGACGGCGCACTGCTTGCCATCGGCGCGCGTCCACCAGCGAGTGGAGCCCACGGTATTAAAGCCGTTGGCGAGCTCGGCTGCCCAGCTACTGATCTGCGAAGTATCGAGCGTGGGGTTGGCGGGATCGGCAAAGCTGATCCACTGCAACACGGAGCTGCCATCAACCTTGCCGGCATCCTCGCCGTTGAGCTTGAGGGTCACGTTGACGCCCAGGAAGTTGTTGGCGGCATCGCATGCGGCCTGAATCTGATCATCTGTCAGCGTTCCATTGAGCGGCTCATAGGCATCGTTGCCGAGCTTGGAAAGATCTACGGTCTCGGCCAGCGAGGCAAGCTCGAGCTCGGCATACTTAATGACATGCTCGCGGTTGATTTTTTCGTTGGAGCGCGCCTTATCGACGGTAAACTTGCCGGCCTGCTCGTCATAGGAGCTATTGGCCTCGAACGTGCCCGAACGGCCCTCGTTAAACTCGTCGATAGCGGCGCCCAGGTCCTCCTCAAACTTCTTTTGGTCAAAGGTATCGGAGAGCATGGACAGGTCGACGTCTTGATCAAGATCGACTTCGTTGGAGGTAGCAGTTGTTTTGGTCTTGCCGCTTAAGGATTCCACAAGACGGACCGGCCATACAAAGGCTTCGTTGTGGCTGATAATTTCTTTTGCGGCGGCTTCGCCGTCGACGATGGGTTCATCGGACTCGGGCTGATAGGTCCAGCTAAAGTCATCGCCTGTCACGGTGAGCTTATAGTGCTTCCATGCCGAGTTGACCTTGGTGGCGGCAGACGAAGCGTTGGAGAACGAGACGTCGACGCCGGCGATGGTGGTGTTGGGGTAGGCTACCTGCGAAAACGCTACGACGCCTACGATATAGACAATGACGATTAGACCCAGGACGACAAAGAGCGTCGTCTTTTTGCCCGACTTATTGTTCTCGGCGGGTTTGCGTGCGGGGCCACGATCGCCTCGAGCGTGCGTGGGGGGCTGCTTGGGCGCATTGCCGTTTGCCTGGCGCTGCTGACGTTGTTGACGCTGCTGTCGCTGTTGGTTCGGGCGTTGGGAAGCGTTTGCTGCACTACGCTGCTGATCGTGGCTCGGCGCGATAGGACGCGGCGACTGAACGCCGCCGGTGTGCCTGCTCGGCTGCTGCGGATCGGGAATCAGTTGAGTTCGATCGTTTTGCGACATCGTATGCATATCCTTCGATTTTCGCCTTGCGGTTCATCGTGTTTTTACTGGGCTCGCATTATAGCGATTGCCCTGCTGTTTGTGGTACGGAAACGGTGGCATTCAAAAGAGGTTGGACATTTGTCCCACCTTTGAGTCGTTCTTTGCCGCTATCCGCACACACCGCATTTTGCACAGGCCGAAAGTGCGGCCGGAGCCTGCGCGATGCCGCCCTTTGCCGTCTCGCGCAGCGTGGCCGGCAACGCGTGGCCCACCGAGAGCATGACATGTGCCATCTGGTCAAACGGCACCAAGCTCTTAATGCCTGCGAGGGCGAGTTGTGCCGAGCTAAAGGCCGCTGCTACGCCGATGGCGTTGCGGTTTTGGCAGGGCACCTCCACGAGGCCACCTACGGGGTCACAAACGAGGCCCAGCAGGTTACTAAGCGCGATGGAACTGGCGTCGAGCGCCTGCTCGGGCGTGCCGCCGAGCATCTGCACCAGCGCGGCGGCTGCCATGGCGGCGGCGCTTCCGACCTCTGCCTGGCAGCCGCCTTCGGCGCCGGCAACGCAGGCGCTTGTGGTGAGGTTGAGGCCGATGGCGGCTGCGCAGTAGAGCGCATCCATGACCTGCTCGTCGTCGAGCTGCAGGCGATCGGCGAGCGCAAGCACGCAGCCGGGCACAACACCCGCTGAGCCTGCCGTGGGGGCGGCGACGATCACGCCCATGGTGGCGGAGCGTTCGAGCACGGCCATCGCGCGGGCCACGGCATCGGTCTGAACGGGGCCCATCAGGCTTGCACTTAAATCGTTACGGCTGGTGGCATCGACGAGTTTGGCCTCGCCGCCGATCAGCCCACCGAGCGAGCGCTGCGGATTGGCGAGGGGGGCCGTGGTCTCCTCGCGCATGACGTCGAGCACGCGGCGCATGGCGGCGACGGCGTGGGCCTCGCCGGTCAGACGCGCCTCGCGCACGGCCATGACGGCGCCGATGCTGAGCCCCAGTTCCTCGCACGCATCGAGCAGCTGCTCGCCGTCGTCGAAGATTTCCTTGGCCGAGACGCCGGGGGAGAGCGACGAGGCAGAACCGGGGAGCTCGATAAACGTTGCGTAATCGACATTGTCGAGCTTGCGCAGCATGGGGACGACGGTGTCGTCGGGCGCGCCGTCGGTCTCAAATACGGAGTAGGCCTGGCCGCCCACCTCGGTGCGGTAGGTACGGCAAAACGCGATGTTTACATGGGCGTAGGCGAGCAGGTTGGTGAGCGCGGCGAGTACACCGGGGACGTCCTTGTGCGCCACGAAGAGCGTGGAATACATGCCCGAGATGTCGACGCCGACGCCGTTAATGCGGCTGATGCGCATCTTGCCGCCGCCCAGGCTCTCGCCGCGGACCTGAGCCGTGGCGCCCGTGTCGTCGACCATGTCGATGTCGACGGTGTTGGGGTGGATGGAGGCGTCGTCGCCCTTGATGTCAAAGTGATATTCGAGGCCCTGCTCGAGTGCGAGGTCGAAGGCCTGCTTGATGTTCTCGTCATCGGTGTCGAGGCCCAGGATGCCCGCGACGAGCGCACGGTCGGTGCCGTGGCCGCGGTAGGTGTGGGCGAAGGAGTTCCACAGGCCAAAGGTGACTTTGGTGATGCGGCCTTCCAGCAGGCTGGCGGCCACCTGGGCGCACCGCAAGGCGCCGGCGGTGTGCGATGAGCTGGGGCCGACCATGACGGGGCCCAAGATCTCGAATGCCGAGGTCGTAGCTAGTGTTTGCGGCTTGCCTGCCATATGCGCTCCTGTTCTATCCCGTCGTCCCGAGGGGCGGGGCATAAGGTCGCCTGCTCGGACAGTCCTGCTCGCACGGAGAGCACATTAAGTGCTCTCCGGCTCGTGCGGAACTCGCGATCGACCTTATGCCCCGCCCCTCGGGACTAAGGATACATGGTTGGGATTGCTAGATGACAAAATTCATTAGCTAGGGACGCAGCGTAGGCTCATATCGAAGCATCTTCACCACCGGATTAATAAAAAAGAAGCACCGCTTGGGGGCGGTACTTCTTTTGAAAGCGCATGCGTGTTGTGACCTTAGCGGCTCTTAATTACAGGCCGCAGGATGCTTTGAGTTCTTCGACTCGGTCGGTCTTCTCCCAGGTGAAGTCGGCGTCTTCTCGGCCGAAGTGACCGTAGGCTGCCGTCTTTTCGTAGATGGGGCGACGCAGGTCTAAGTCGCGGATGATTGCGCCCGGACGTAGGTCGAAGGTCTTCTCTACGGCTTCAACGATCTTGTCCTCGGCAACATGTGCGGTACCGAAGGTGTCAACCATGATTGAGAGGGGCTTGGAAACGCCGATGGCGTAGGCAAGCTCGACTTCGCAGCGGTCGGCCAGACCGGCGGCGACCACGTTCTTGGCTACCCAGCGCGCGGCATACGCGGCGGAGCGGTCAACCTTGGTGCAGTCCTTGCCACTAAAGGCACCGCCGCCGTGACGGCCGTAGCCACCGTAGGTGTCGACGATGATCTTGCGGCCGGTGAGGCCCGTGTCGCCCATGGGGCCGCCCACGACAAAGCGACCGGTGGGGTTCACGTAGATGTCGGCGTTGTCCCACGGCATGTTCTCAGCGGCCATGACCGGGGTGATGACGTGCTCGATGAGGTCGGCCTTGATCTTGCCCATGTCCTCGATCTCGGCAGCGTGCTGCGTGGAGATGACGATGGTCGTGACCTCGACGGGCTTGCCTTCCTCGTAGCGCACGGTGACCTGGGTCTTGCCGTCGGGACGCAGATAGGCGAGGGTGCCGTCGTGACGCACGGCGGCCAGGCGCTCGGCTAGGCGACTCGCCAGGTAGTGCGGCATGGGCATGAGGGTCTTGGTCTCGTTGGAGGCATAACCGAACATCATGCCCTGGTCGCCGGCACCGATCAGGTCGATCGGGTCGGTGGTAGCGCCGGTCTGGGTCTCGAAGGACTCGTCGACGCCCTGGGCGATATCGGGCGACTGCTCGTGGATGAGGCTCATAACGCCGCAGGTATCGCAGTCAAAACCGAACTTGGCACGGTTGTAGCCAATGCGGCGGATAACGCCGCGAGCGATTTCCTGCACGTCGACGTAGGCCTGGGTGCGAATCTCGCCGGCGACGATGACGGTGCCGGTGGTCACGAGGGTCTCGCAGGCGCAGCGGACGTTCTCCACGTTGGCAGGCACGCCGTTGGGGGCGATGTAACCCTGCTCCTGGAGCTCTATTTCTTTGGCGAGGATTGCGTCGAGGACGGCGTCGCTGATCTGGTCAGCGATCTTATCGGGATGACCTTCGGTCACCGACTCCGACGTAAAAACAAAGGACCCGTGTTGGGGCGGGATGGAACGAAGTTCTTCTGACATGATAGTCCTTTCAAAAACGTGTCCCGGCGACCGTTACCATTCCGCCGGGCTCTCTATGCAAGGGCATATCATAGCGCGTAAATCAAACATTCACACCCTTTCCGCACCCACTCATTGGGGACAGACTTAAATGACCAGCCTTACCTAAGTGCCGACAGGTTGCCCAAAGAATGGTCATTTAAGTCTGTCTCCAATGAATGGGTCGGTGCCCTTTGTGCGGAGGTTGCTTTGATGCTTTATACTGATGCGGTTAGACATCCATCCTGCAATCGAGGAGATTTCCATGGCATCAGACGTTCGCGTCCGCTTTGCACCCTCACCGACGGGCAAGCTGCACATCGGCGGCGCCCGCACCGCTATCTATAACTGGGCTTTCGCCCGCGCAAACGGCGGCACGTTCATCCTGCGCATCGACGACACCGATCCCACCCGCTCCACCGACGAAAACACGCAGATCATCCTGCGCGCTATGCGTTGGCTGGGCCTGGACTGGGACGAGGGTCCCGAGGTGGGCGGCGATTTTGGCCCCTACGCCCAGACCGAGCGCCTGGACCTGTACAAGCAGGCCGCCCAGAAGCTTTGGGACGAGGGCAAAGCATATCCCTGCTTCTGCACCAAGGAGCAGCTCGACGCCGACCGCAAGGCCGCGCAGGAGCGCAAGGACCCCTTCCAGGGCTATCAGCGCCGTTGCCGCGATCTTGATCCCGAGGAGGCCCGCCGTCGCATCGAGGCCGGCGAGTCCTACGTCCTTCGCATCAAGGTACCCGAGAACCGCGGCGACGTTTTCATCCACGACGCCGTCCACGGCGAGGTGACCTTCGACGCCAAGGAGCTCGACGACTTTGTCATCTTCCGCTCCGATGGCACGCCCACGTACAACTTCGCGACCGTCGTCGACGACGCCATGATGAAGATCACCCATGTCATCCGCGGCGACGACCACCTGTCCAACACCCCGCGTCAAGTCATGGTCTACGAGGCCCTCGGCGCGCCCGTGCCTACGTTCGCCCACATCTCCATGATCTTGGGTGCCGACGGCAAGAAGCTCTCCAAGCGCCACGGCGCCACCTCGGTGGAGGAGTACCGCGACGCCGGCTACCTGTCCGACGCCTTCGTCAACTACCTGGCGCTGCTCGGCTGGTCGCTCGACGGCGAGACTACGATCATTCCGCGTGATGTCCTGGCCAGCAAGTTCTCGCTTGACCGCATCTCCAAGAACCCGGCGACCTTCGACCCCAAGAAGCTCGACTGGGTCAACGCCGAGTACATCAATGGCATGTCCGATGCTCAGTTTGCCGACGAGATCATGGTTCCCGAGCTGCACGAGGCGGGTCTCATCGAGGGCAATGTCGAGTACGGCGAGGATTGGATCGACGCGCTTGCTGCCATCGTTAAGCCGCGCACCAAGATGCCGGCCGACGCCGTGACCGTCGCCGCTCCCATCTTCGCTACGGCCGAAACGCTCGAGTATGACGAGAAGTCCGTCAACAAGGGCCTGGCCAAGGAGGGCATGGGTGCCATTCTGGACGCCGCCAAGACCGCGCTCGAGGGCGTGGACGAGTGGACGGCTGCCAACATTGACGCCGCGCTTGAGCCGCTGCCCGAGCAGATGGACCTTAAGAAGCGCGTGGTGTTCCAGGCTGTGCGCGTCGCCGTCTGCGGCAACATGGTGAGCCCTCCGCTGGGCGAGACCATGGCGCTCGTCGGCCGCGACGACTGCCTGGCGCGCATCGCCCGCGCCCGTACGATGGCGCTGTAGCAGCCGCGCAAACGTATGTATCCGAGCCCCGTTCACCCCGAGCGGGGTTCTTGTTTCTGTAGACGTATGGGATAGGAGGTGCTGGGGCCATGGCCGAGCAACTGTCGCTGTTTGGTTCGCCGGAACCGGAGCAGGCTCCGGCCACGCCCGAGCCTGCTGTTGCCCCGGCCAAGTCCGAGCCTGTACCTGAGCCCATCGCCGCCTACGCGAGCGTAGTCCTGGACATTCCGACGCGTGCGCTGTCCGAGCCATTCGCCTACGGCATCCCGCAGTCACTCGCCAACGATGTCCAGATCGGCTCCACCGTCCTAGTTCATTTTGGCAATCGTGCGGCCGCGGGCTACATCGTCGACATCGCGCCCAAGTTGGCCGGTCTGCAAGGTGACGACGCTCTCGATCCTGCGCGCATCAAGCCCGTCGAGGCGATTCTCAGCAAACCACTCTTTACCGCCGAGGCTGCCCGTATCGCACGCTGGATGAGCCGCGAGTATGTCGCGACGCTTTCCGAGTGCCTGCGCCTGTTCTTGCCCCCGGGCGGCAGTTCGCGTGTGGTCAAGGGCGATGACGGCGTGTGGACCGTTGAGCGCCCTGCCGTTAAACCCATCCAAAACCGCTGGGTCATGCTCACGCCCGAGGGTTTCGACTACACGCCGCCAAAGACCGCGGTCCGTCAGCGTCAGCTCATCGAGGCGCTCCAGTGCGGCCCGGTCACGACGCGCGACCTCAACCTGCTCTATAACAGTATGTCGGCGACCATCAAGGCGCTCGAAAAACGCGGCGTCGTGGTGGTGGAGGAGCGCCGTGCCTGGCGCGGTTGCAGCGAGCAGACCACGCTGTCCTCGGCAAGCGGCAAGGCGCCGGTCTCCCTTACCAACGGCCAGCAACAGGCACTCGCGCAGATTGAGCGCGCCCGTCTGGACGCTCATGGCGACGTGGTGCTGGTCGACGGCGTCACCGGCTCCGGCAAAACCGAGGTCTACCTCTCGGCGATTGAGCGCGTGCTGGCGACCGGCCGTTCGGCCTGCGTGCTCGTGCCCGAGATCTCGCTTACGGCCCAGACCGTCGGCCGCTTCCGTTCGCGCTTTGGCGAGACGGTCGCCGTGTTCCATTCGCGCCTTTCGGCCGGCGAGCGTCTGGACCAGTGGGATATGGTCGCCAGCGGTGCGGCCCGCGTGGTAGTCGGCGCCCGCTCGGCGCTCTTTTGCCCGCTCAGCGACCTTGGTCTCATCATCATCGACGAGGAGCACGAGACCAGCTACAAGCAGGGCTCTAGTCCGCGCTACCATGCGCGCGAGGTGGCGGCCGAGATGGCGCGGCGCTACCGCTGCCCGCTCGTGTTGGGCTCCGCCACGCCTTCTGCCGAGGCCCTCGACCGCTGTCGCCGCGGTACGTACAACAGCGCCACCTGGACGCGCGTCGAGATGCCCGAGCGCCCGGGACACGCTGTACTGCCTACGGTTCGAATCGCAGACCTGCGCCGTGAGTTTTCTCACGGCAGCCGCTCCATGTTCTCAAAACCGTTGATGGAAGGCTTGGAACGCGTGGTCGAGCGCCGCGAAAAGGCCGTGCTGTTGCACAACCGCCGTGGCTTTGCGCCGTTCTTGATGTGCCGCGAGTGCGGATGCGTCCCCACCTGCAATCACTGCTCCACCGCGCTTACGTATCACGAGCGCACGCACATGCTGCAGTGTCACACATGCGGTTCGTCTTGGCGCGTGCAGCCGTATCCCGCGCCCACGAGCCGTTGCCCCAAATGTGGCAGTCGCTACCTAGCAAAAATGGGTCTGGGCACTCAGCAGATCGAGGACGCACTGCACCAGATGCTTCCTGAGGATGTCGCCATTATTCGCATGGATGCCGATTCCACGCGCGGCAAGGATGCGCACAAAAAGCTGCTCGAGCAATTCGATGCGGCCGATTGCGCCGTTTTGCTGGGCACCCAAATGATCGCAAAGGGTCTCGACTTTCCCGAGGTCACGCTCGTGGGCGTGGTCAATGCCGACTTCGCCCTCAAGCTGCCGGACTTCCGCGCAGGGGAGCGCGCCTACGACCTGCTGGAACAGGTGGCGGGCCGTGCCGGTCGCGGCGATCGTCCCGGCGAGGTGATCATCCAGACCTACCTGCCCGATGACCCGGTAATTCGCGCCGTCGCTGAGCACGACCGTTCGATCTTTA
Organism: Collinsella aerofaciens; assembly: GCA_036299165.1. Lineage (GTDB taxonomy): Bacteria > Actinomycetota > Coriobacteriia > Coriobacteriales > Coriobacteriaceae > Collinsella > Collinsella aerofaciens_BM. The sequence continues at coordinate 132,920 of JAXJHR010000033.1, forward strand.
CCGACTACGACCTGGACCAGCGCCGCGACGCGCTGTACCCGCCGTTTGTTCGCTTGGTCAACATCTTGGTGTGGTCGGCGAACCGAGACGACGCGCAGGACTACATCGGGCGCATTGCAAAGCTTCTTAAGCGCCGCTGGCATGCCGCCGCGCCCGACTTTTTTCGGGCGGGCAGCGCGGTGCCGCAGGTGCTGGGCCCGGCTTCGTGTGTAATCGAGAGAGCCAAGGACCGTTACCGCTTCCATCTGCTTGTGAAGTCGCCCGTGGGGTACCATGTCTCTGATGATATCGACGCCTGCCTCAAAGAGGTGGGCTCTGTGCGCGGCGTGAGCGTGAGCGTTGACGTCGACGCCTATGATTTGATGTAACAACCCGAAAGGATGGCCATGGAAGCCAACGGAATCGTTCTGTCGCCCGACCCTCGTCTGCGCCAGGAGTGCGCCGTCATCGAGGAGATTACCCCGGCGATCGAGGCGCTTGCCGAGAAGATGAAGAAGATAATGTTCGAGAACGGTGGCTGCGGCCTGGCTGCTCCGCAGATCGGCGAGCTTATTCAGCTCGTCACCATCGACTGCGACTACAGCGACAAGAACGACTACGATCCGTACGTGCTCATCAATCCCGTTATTGTTGAGCAGAGCGACCATCTGGTGCCCTTTAGCGAGGGCTGCCTTTCCATCCCTGGCATTAGCTGCGAGATTGAGCGTCCCGACCATGTCGTCGTCGAGGCGTATGACTTGGATGCCAACCTTATTCGCTATGAGGCCACGGGCGATCTGTTCTGCGTGTGCCTGCAGCACGAGATCGATCACCTGCACGGTAACACCATGTTCGAGCGACTGAAGCCGATGCAGAGGATCAAGGCCGTCAAGGAGTACCAGGACGCCCTGGCCCGCGGCGCTCGACCGGGCGAGACCGAGTAGGTCCCCTCGTCCCCGGTGCTGAGCGCCCACATATCATCCCGTGCTCAATCATTCTCGCTTTGCTGCGAAACTGCGCGCGGGACGATATGTGGGCGCTCAGCACCGGGGACTGCGTTGTTCTGGCTCGGTTCGCCCGTGTGCCGTTGGGCCAGGGAGGGGCGTCTTCGCTGATAATTGCTTTGCTGAAAGAGCTGCTTTTATTGCGGCTCTTTCTTTGGTTTTGGGTATATTTGTTCTTGTTGAATTGTTATTGCGGATGGGCTGGGTACTTGGCTTTCCGCTGTTATTTGTAGCCGTCTCGGCTTTGGTTGAGAGGAGACGATCTTTATGCGTATTGTGTTTATGGGTACGCCCGATTTTGCTGTGCCTTCGCTGACTTCGCTTGTTGAGGCTGGTAATGAGATTGCGCTTGTTGTTACTCGTCCCGATGCTGTTCGTGGGCGTGGTAAAAAGTTGGAGCCGTCTCCTGTTAAGGCTAAGGCGCTTGAGCTGGGGTTGCCGGTTATTGAGGCTAATCGTATGACGCCTGAGGTCGTTGAGGCGCTTAAGACTGCCCAGGCTGACATTTTCTGTGTGGCTGCCTATGGTTGCATTTTGCCGGATGACGTGCTGCATATGGCGCCGCTTGGTATTGTGAATGTTCATGCGTCCTTGCTGCCTCGTTGGCGTGGGGCTGCTCCTATTCAGCGTGCGATTCTCGCTGGTGATGAGGTTGCTGGCGTTTCTATTATGCGTATTGGACATGGCGTTGATACCGGCGCTTATTGTGCCCAGGCGTCTACGTCTGTTGCCGGTCAGCATGCCGAGGCGCTCACGATGGAGCTTGGTGAGCTTGGCGGCAAACTGCTTGCCGATACGCTTCCTTCTCTTGCCGATGGCACCGCCGTGTGGACTGAACAGGATGAGGCGCTCGTTACCCATGCTGCCAAGATTTCCAAGCTGGAGATGCGTCTGGATCCGCAGATGGCTGCGCTTGATTGCGTGCGCCATGTGCTGGCCTCGTCCGATACCGCGCCTGCCCGATGCGTGATTGCCGGCAAGACCGTGCGCGTGCTCGATGCTGCACCGGCTGATGTGTCGCTTGGCGAGGGTCAGGTTCTCGTTAAGGCCAAGCGTGTTTACCTGGGTCTTTCCGATGGCACGGTTGAGTTGCTCGAGGTTAAGCCCGACGGTAAGCGCGCCATGGCTGCTTCTGCTTGGGCTGCCGGCCTGCAGGGTGTCGATTTGACGTGGGGTGTTCTATCATGAGCAAGCTGTCTCCCGCGCGCAAGCTTGCGCTCGATGTGCTAATGGAGGCTGATCGCCGCGGTATGTATGCGCGTGACGTGCTGTCCTCTCGCGCATCGGCCAAGGCTATTGACCAGCGCGATTCTGCTTTTGCAGCTCGCTTGGCGCTTGGCGTGGCCGCCACACAGGGTATTTTGGACGAGCTGCTCGATCAGTTTCTTGATAAGCCTAAAAAGGTTGCGCCGCGTGTTCGCATGGCGCTTCGTATCTCGGCCTTCGAGATGCTCTACCTACATACCCCTGGTCGCGTTGCGGTGAGTCAGGGCGTTGAGCTAGTTCGCAGCGGAGCTAAGTCTGCCGCAGGTTTGGCCAATGCCGTGCTGCATAAGGTCGCGGACAACGTTGAGGACTTTGCCACTGCGTCCGATGTAGATGAGCCTGAGCGACGCTTGGTTCGTCTGTCGCGCCTGATGGGTCTACCGTGTTGGCTGTGCGCTCGCATTATGGCATCGTTCGACACTCCTGAGGGTGCGCTTAACTTTGCCGGCAATCTGGCCCCCGCGCCGCTGGCCCTTCATGAGAACGCCTTTGCTACCAAGCCCGATCCGTATATCTCGCAGCTCGTCGCGCCTGTCTTCCCAGGCTGCCATGCCCCGGTTGATGCCCAGGTTACGGTTGCGTCGGGCGCATTTGAGCGTGCTGCCGCGGTGGCCTCGGACCTTAACGCGCAGCTTATCGCCACAGCTGCCACGCGCCCTGGTAGCTGCCTTGAGATTGGTGCCGGTCGCGGTACCAAGACCTATGTGATGATGTGCCAGGCCAAGCGCGCCGGCTATGAGCGTCAGCATACGGCACTTGATCTTCATGACCGTAAGTGCGACCTGAATCTCGCTCGCCTGCATAAGGCCGGTATTCAGGGTGTTCGTACGGTTTCGGGTGATGCCTGCGAGCTTGATGAAGTACTGACGTCGTTTGATGCCATGCTTGGCAAGCCGGTTAAGTTCGACACGGTCTTTATCGATGCACCGTGCTCTGGCACCGGAACCATGCGTCGTCATCCCGAGATTCCGTGGCGCCTGACCGAAAAGGATGTGGCGGTTGAGCTGCCCAAACTGCAGCTGACGATGCTCAAGGAAGCCGCCGCGCGCGTGGCTGCCGGCGGCGAGCTCATCTATGCGACGTGCTCCGTCTTCGACGAGGAGAACACGCAGGTGGTGGACGCGTTCCTTGCTTCTCCCGAGGGTGCCGGCTTTACCGTGGCACCGCTTTCCGAGGCACAGATTCTGCAACTCCCCGAGCTCGATCAGGCTAAGAAGCTCGTTTCCGTACGCCAGAACGATCGAGGCCTCTTCCAAAGCGTGCCGGTAAACGCCGACTCCTACGACGGCCACTTCTGCGCCAGACTGGTCCACAAGTAACGACTAAGTTGCGGTGAAATAGGGATTGAAAAGCCGCTTCTGTCCGCCAAACAGTCCTTATTTCACCGCAACTCACAAGGAAACCTGGGTAGCTTGATTAGCTACCCATAGAGCAAAGAAATAGCCCCGCGATCGGCGTTGATCGCGGGGCCGCGTTGTTCTTAGTGGTTATGCGGGCAGTTGGCGCAGCAGCCGCTGGTGGCGTTGGTGCTGGAGCCGCCGCTTCTCTGGTCGGTGTTGTAGAAACCGCTACCCTCAAATTTAATGCCGCTGGCCGAGAACGTCTTGGCCGCCGGGGCACCGCAGCTGGGGCACACGACCTCGGGAGTCTCGGACATGGGATGCTCAACCTCAAACACGTTGCCGCAGCTCGAGCACTTGTAATCGTAGCGCGCCATAATACTTCCTTTTCAGCACAAAGCGGGCAGATTACTCTGCCCGCAAAAATTCAAACGTCTGTAACTGTACCCTATATCGGGGGTTTTATCACGCTTCGCCCCAGAATCTATGGTTGTTGCGCAGGAGCTGTGCGGTTTTGTTCTCGGCGGCTGCAATGTCAGTCTCGTCAGCCTGCCAGGTCCAGTTGCCCGTGGCCACGCCCGGTACGTTCATGCGCGCGTCATCGCCAAGCCCGAGGACATCCTGCAGCGGCATCATCACGAGGGGAGCGTCGCTTGCCAGAGCGTCACTTATCAGCTTGGCCGCCACCTCAACACCGCTCGGCTCGTCGCCGCCGGCAAAGGAGCGCGTGCACCAACCGGCCAGCGTCGACGTATCGTGCGTCGAGGTGTACAGGATCTTTCCTGGCGTGGGGTGCACACCGCAACGAACGTCGTAATCGCTAAACTCCAGCACATCCATGCCGGGGAAACCACAGGTCGAAGCCATGGCGCGAACACCGGGCGTCAAATAGCCCAGGTCCTCGGCGATAAAGTTGAGCGGACCCAGCTCGTCGTAGGCGGTCTGGAACAGGTCCTTGCCCGGGCCCGCCAGCCAGCGACCGTCGGCGCAAGCCTTGCCCGCGGGGATACTAAAGTAGCTGTGGAAGCCCAGGAAGTGATCCAGACGCACGCGGTCGTAGAGCGAAAACGCACGACGCAGGCGATCCATCCACCAGCTATAGCCGTTCTGCTTCATGTGGTCCCAGCGGAACGTCGGGTTGCCCCACACCTGGCCCTCGGGCGCAAAGTTGTCGGGCGGCGCACCGGAAATCTCAATCGCCTTGCCGGTATCGGACAGCCAGAAGTTCTCGGGCTCGCTCCACGCATCTGCCGAATCGTCAGACACGTACATAGGAATATCGCCGATAACCTCGATGCCCTTCTTGTGCGCATAGTTCATGAGCTCGCACCAAGCCAGGTCAAAGCGGTACTGCATGTACGCCTGAAGCTCGGCCTCGTTGTGGAAGCGCTTGTCGTCGATCAGATGCTCGTTGTAGCGCGCGACATCTGCCGGCCAATCGTGGCGCGACTCGCCCTCAAAGTACTTCTTAACGGCCATGTAGACGCAGTATTTCTCGAGCCAATCGGCATTGCGATGCTTAAACGCTGTGTACAGCGGGTCGGCATCCTCGCCGCCGCGGGTCTTCCAGGTCTCAAAGTCGGCGGCCAGCTCCTCGTGGCTTTCGGGCAGCAGGTCGATATTGCCTGCAAAGGCCGAAGGACCGGCGTAAGGGGAGCGGAAGAAGTCCGTGGGGTTGACGGGGAGAACCTGCCAGTAGCGCATGCCCATGGCGGCCAGATGGTCGATAAAACGACGCGTGGGCGCGCCGATCGTACCGGGCTTGCCGTCGTCGGTCGGCACCGATGTGATATGGCACACAACACCCGCACCGTGATCGAGCGGCTCCTGCAGGCGCTGCTCGGCATGGTGATAGATGATCGACGAGCCCAGCGGATACAGATCGAGCGTGACCGTACCGTTGTGGATCTCGCACTCGTGACCACTAATCACATCGCTCGCGCATTCGCCGAGCGCCGGAATCGTCACGCGGTGTGAATTGCGCAGGCTGCGGTTGATGATGACGGTCGCGGACTCGCCGTCGTTACCGGTGCGGTTGTAGGCCAGCACTTCGTCATTGAGCGCGAAGGCCTTGATTTCGCCGTCGATCATAAACGGCAGCGCGCGGCGTACAGCAGATGCGTTCTTGACGATCGCAAACGTATCGAAGTCGTGCAGGTCTTCCTTGGTCGGCATGGTGCGACGATTGCCCGGATCGGTGAGACCCTCCAAGCCGTACTCGTCGCCATAATAGATCGAGGGAACGCCCGGGAACGTCATCTGCATGAGCGTCGCGAGCCAAAAACGGCTCTTGGCCAGGCCCATCGCGTTCTCGTCCAAGCGCCACTTGCTGCGCTCGCATTCAGGCAGCTGCGATTCGTCGGGGCCGCCGCCGAGCACCGAGATAATGCGCGGACGGTCATGGCTCGACAGCAGGTTAAGCGCGCAAGACAGGGCCTCACGCGGATAGTTTTCGCGGAGGGTCTCGATATCTTCAGCAGATTGGTAAGCGTTTTTGTAACCCATCAAAAAGCCGATGACCATGTCGCGGAAGGGGTAATCCATGGCCGAGTCGAGCTCGGAGCCTTGCAGATAGCGACGCAGATGGCCGTAGCTGATCTTGTTGGAGGCATCTTCCCAGACTTCGCCGAGCAACAGTGCGTCAGGCTTTTCGGCAAGTACTGCCTTCTTAATCTCGGTCAGGAAGTCATCGGAAAGCTCGTCGGCCACATCCAGGCGCCAGCCATGAGCGCCGGCACGTAGCCATTTACGAATCACGCCGTCCTTGCCCAGGAGCCGCTCGCGTACCAGTTCGGAGCTCTCATTGATGGCGGGCATATTGCCCACGCCCCACCAACAGTCGTACGAGCCGTCCTCGTGGAAATAAAACGCATCGCGCCACGGCGAATCTTCGCTTTGCCATGCGCCCACTCCGGGGTAGTTACCGTAGCGGTTGAAGTAGATCGAGTCGTCGCCCGTGTGGTTAAAGACGCCGTCCAGAATGATGGAAATGCCCAGCTTCTCGGCCGCCTCGCACAGCTCAGTAAAGTCCTGCTCGGTGCCCAGAATCGGATCGATCTTGGTGTAATCGGCGGTGTCGTAGCGGTGGTTGCTCGCGGCTTCAAAAATGGGGTTGAGGTAGATGGCTGTAAAGCCCAGCTCGGCGATGCGAGGCAGGTCTTCCTGGATACCCTTGAGCGATCCGCCGTAGAAGTCCCAGGTCTTGATGGAGCCGTCCTCGGCACGCTCGTAAACGGGCGGCTCGTTCCAGTCCTCGACCATCCGGCGCTGGATTCCGTTGCGCGGTTTTTCGACCTCGGCCAGAGTGCGCTCGCGCCAGTGCTCGTCGCGGGCATAGCGATCGGGGAAGATCTGGTAGACCATACCGCGCTCGTACCAGGTGGGACGGTTCTCACGGTGTTTGTAGACGGTGACCTGGAATGACGGCACCTCGGCGTAATCGTAGGTAACGCCTTCGCCGCCGGTGCGGCCCTGTGGTGCGCCCAAGCGGACCTCGGGCTGGCCCTTGATATTGCAGATAAAGCTGTACCAGATAAGACAGGGCTCGGTGCACTCAAGCTCTGCGGTAAATATACCGTCGCCTTCGTGCGTCATAGGATACCGAGACTCGCCGATCTCATCTACCCAGGTGCGCAGCGTAAGCGTTGCCTGCGCGGGATCGGCATCCTCCAGAATCACGGAGAGCGAAAGGGTAGTTCCTGTGGTCACAGCGCCAAACGGAGTGCGAAACTGCGGCAGACGGCTGTTGTGTATCAATCTCATAGTACGGTCCAGTTCTATACAATCATGGCGTGCGGGCCATGGGCTTTACGCACAGGATGTAAGTATATCTGTTGTACACAGGCTGTATAAACAACATCCGTTTACCATCGGCGAACGGTTGTCCTAGAAAATCGTTTTACCACCCAAATTATCGCGATATTTAAAAACGTCTATACCGATACTATTTGTAGCCAAACAAAAGTACTTCGGTTTACTACGACGAATTGAATGATCTCAACCACAGTCATTTTGGTGATATTAAAACCGACGCTCCTATAAGTTGTCAAGAGGCAGTTTGCGGGAGCGCTC
>JAXJHR010000034.1:0-39156 GCA_036299165.1 Collinsella aerofaciens
AGAAGCAGGCCGCCGCGGGGCTCGGCATGTCCGCGGCCTCACTCGGTCACCTGGAACATGGGAGACGGCGGTCGACGAAACTGGAGAGGAGGTATTACGAGCTCCTGTGCGAATTGAAGGGAGCGCTCCCGCAAACTGCCTCTTGACAACTTATAGGAGCGTCGGTTTTGTTTTTGCAAATTCCGGAATGGTCGAGGGTGGCCGGTTTAACGTAGTAGATGGTCGCATTTCGTGGCAAACGGTCCGACCCAAGACCCAAGGCAGCCAACCTCGAATGGACATTCTCGAAGTTGCGGTGGAATACGGACTGAATTGGCACCTTAAAGGCAAAAACACTCCGTATTTCACCGCAACTTATAGGGAGATAGGCCTTAGAGGCGAGCGAGGTCGTAGGATTGGGCGGCAGACTCGCCGGCGCAGATGAGGTTGGTTGTGGCTTCTTGCACACCGAGCGCCTGGTCGAGGGGCATGGGCTTGCGACAGATCGGCAGCACAAGGTCGATGCCCCGCCCATACACCGCATCCAGGTTGTCGGCACGACCGCCCACGACGGCAACAACCGGCTTGCCATAGCGCTTGGCACGACGGGCCACGCCCACCGGCGCCTTGCCGGCAGCGGACTGCTCGTCCATATTGCCCTCGCCCGTTATGACCAGGTCGACATCGCGCACGCGCTCGTCAAACCCCACGAGATCGAGCACCGTCTCTACACCCGAGCGCAGCTCCGCACCGAGCGCCAGCAACGCCGCGCCCAAGCCACCGGCAGCGCCCGCGCCGGGCACACCGAGCACCGAGCCAAATGTCCGTGCGCCCTCGGGTGTGCGCAACAAACCCTGGGCTCGAGCTCCGGCAATCGCAGCATCGAGCAGGCGACCGTAGCCGACCATCCAGTTGTCGTACTTGCCCAGCGCCTCGGCATCATCCGCCGGCAGGCCCTTCTGCCTGCCAAACACCGCCAGTGCGCCTCGACGCCCCACGAGCGGATTCTCGACATCGGAAAGCACAACGATACGAGCATCATCCAAAGCCTGCAGCGCTGGCGCCAAATCAACGCTCGCCACCTGCTCAAGGCCGGCAAGACCGGGGGCGACATCGCATCCCTGATCATCGACCATACGCGCGCCCAGCGCCTGCAGCATGCCGGCGCCACCGTCGTTGGTGGCACTGCCGCCCAAGCCAATATAGATAGTCTTTGCGCCCGTGCGAACCGCGCGAAGCATGAGCTCGCCCACGCCATAGGTCGAAGCCGCAAGCGCCGCCGATTCTGTACAGGGCGAGTACCCAATACCCGCCGCCTCGGCCATCTCGATGACCGCGGACTCGCGCTCGCCGTCCACCAGCATCCGGGCAGACGCGCGGTCGCCCAAGGGGCCTGCGACATCGCAGGTCACAATCTCACCGCCGCACGCAGCAACGGCATCGAGCGTCCCCTCGCCACCATCTGCCAGCGGCAACGCGGCCACCTGGGCATCGGGCCACACACGGCGCACGCCTTCGGCAACGGCCGCCTCTGCCTGCGCGCTCGAAACGCTGCCCTTAAAGGAGTCGATCGCCAGCAGCACACGGCGGGGCCGGCGGCACGCAGGACCAAAGTCAACCTCCGTGCCAGCATCCTCACCGGCACCTGCAAGCGCTGCGGCGTGAGCGGCGTGCGCTTCAAGATCGGCCCCACAACCGCAATCAGCGCCGCCCGCACCGCGCAGACCGCCAAAATAGTTACTCAGCAGCTCGCGGCATTCATCCGCCAGGACCCCAGCCGTCACGTTAAACCGATGATTCAGGCGCGAGTCGGCATTCAAATCGTATAGGGATCCCAACGCGCCCGCCTTGGCGTCGCTCGCGCCATACACGCAGCGCCCCACGCGCGCGTTAACCATAAGGCCTGCGCACATGCAGCAGGGTTCCAACGTCACATAGACCGTACAGTCGGAAAGGCGCCAGCGACCGAGCGACCGAGCGGCAGCGCACAGGGCCGCGAACTCTGCATGAGCCGAAGGATCCTGATCGAGCTCGCGCCGATTGTGCGCCCTCGCGACGATCTCGCCGTCGCGCACCACTACGGCTCCGATGGGCACCTCGCCCACCGCCGCGGCGGCTCGCGCCTCCGCCAGCGCCTCGCGCATGAACTTCTCGTCGATTTCGGTGATCGTCATCGTTCGCCTTCCCTGTTGCAAATTCAAAACGATGCTATCATTACGACTCACGGAGAGATGGCAGAGCGGTTGAATGCGGCGGTCTTGAAAACCGTTGAGCGCGAGAGCGTTCCGGGGGTTCGAATCCCCCTCTCTCCGCCACTTTAGTGATGCACCGGTGTCATGGTTCGCTCGAACAGTGCATCGACCACGTCGGCCATCTCAGGTCGACGTTCAAGATCGTGGCCCGATTCCCACCATATCGTGAAAAGTCGAATAATACCGCCGGCGACAAACTCAGACGTCGTCTCAAGTGACACGGGGGCCAGGGCATCCTCGGCAAGCACGTTCATCACGCGCTCGCGGATGGAGCGGGCAATGCGGTCGCAAATAACGTTGGTCAACATGCCCGACATGCTGCTTGCCAAAATGTTATCCATGAGCTGCTCGTGCGCCAGAATCAAATCCATGGCATCGTCCAAAATCGCGTGCCGAAGCGCGCGCACGTCCTCGGCAGACACTGCGCCGGCCTCATCGGGCTGTTTTTGCGGCAAGCCCGACATGAGCTCATCGATATAAAAGGCAAAGTAATCGTTCTTGTCGCGAAAGTGCTTATAGAACGTCGTGCGGCGAATCATGGCGCGGTCGCACAGCATGGCAACCGTCAGGTCCTCAAAACGATGCTCCTCGAGAAGCTCGGTAAAGGCATCGAACAGGGCGCAGTAGGTTTTCTTGATGCGAAGGTCCACTGGTATCGCCATCCTCAGGGCAAAGACAACACTCGTCAATCTGTCGCATATCTTACACCTGTACCTCGCGCGCTTTGCCCCGGTGCCGACCCCGACGAAAACACAACGCTTACCGGAAAGTTCGGCACGGCAAAACGTTGCGGGTATACTAGTAGCGTTATACCAACGGCAGCTGGCGCATGCCGCCGCGGCCATTCGAAACGGAGACATCATGCTTCCCGTCATCATCGGCATCGTTGTTGTCATTGTGATTGCCTGCGCCATCGCCGGCATCTACAACAACATGGTCACCAAGCGTAACCGCATCGATAACGCCTGGCAGAACATCGATACGCAGTTGCAGCGCCGCAACGACCTGATCCCCAACCTGGTCGAGACCGTCAAGGGCTACGCCAAGCACGAGCAGGAAACGCTCTCCGCCGTGATCAGCGCGCGTAACACCGCCGTCAAGGCCACCACGCCCGAAGCCAAGATGGAAGCCGACAACGTGCTGACCGGTGCGCTGCGCCAGCTCTTCGCCGTAGCCGAGGCCTATCCCGATCTTAAGGCAAACACCAACTTTACGCAGCTGCAGGCATCGCTCGAGGATACCGAGAACAAGATTAGCTATGCACGCCAGAGCTACAACGACTGCGTGCTCAGCTACAACAACGCCATTCAAACGTTCCCGGCTGTCATCTTTGCCGGCATCTTCCAGTTTAAGGAGCGCCAGGGCTTCGAGGCCGCCGAAGCAGCCCGCCAGGCCCCGACCGTCAAGTTCTAGTAGTTTGGCAGCGCATCCTTAATCGGCCAAATGCATAAACCGCCCCGTCGAATGCATACTTCGACGGGGCGGTTTCCTTTTTCGCGAAGGTCCCCCTCTAAGCGCCGTGCATTTTTAGGAGTATTCAACATAACCAAGAGCTTCGGGCGCCACGATAAATGCCAAAGACCGCGAATATCCCTGCAAATCAAACACTGTCAGCCCATAACCCCGCCCATCATCCGTAGAAAACATCGAGAAATCCCGATTTTTTGCCCGAGGTCGGTATGCAGGGGCCTTCGATTGCAGAATACTCGCAAAAATGCACGTCGCCACCGCCCCCACATGGCGCGAAGCAAAACACAAGCGCGGCCTAAAAGGCCGCGCACCATCTTTAATTCAAATCTATATTGCCCGTACGACAGCGCCAGGGTGACGCAGGCCCGAGGGCGACCTTCCTTTCCGGCGCACTCCGCAGGACGAAAGAGCCTCCGCCGCACGAAGTGCGCAGCGGAGGCTCTTTCATGTCCGAGGACGCGCCGGAAAGGAAGGTCGCCCTCGGGCCGGACATATCCGTAAGACAAATTACGCGACGGTGTAAACCCAGTTGTGCTTGTCCTCGACAGCACCGGACTGGATGCCAGTCAGGGTCTCGCGGAGCTTCTTCATCACAGGGCCGATCTCGGTATATCCAGCCGGGAAGGTCACGGTCTCGTCGGCGCCGTAAACCTTGTTGTCGATTTCGCCAACCGGAGAGATGACGGCAGCGGTGCCGCACAGGCCGCACTCCACAAAGGTGCCGGCCTTGACCTCGGCCCACTCGACGGGGCGCTGGTCAACGGTCATGCCCAGGTCCTGAGCGACCTGAACGAGCGAACGACGGGTGATGGAGGGCAGGATGGAGTCGGTGTGCGACTGCGGAACGACGAGCGTGCCATCCTCTTTCACGAACAGGACGTTGGCGCCACCGGTCTCCTCGACATAGGTGCGGGACTCGGAGTCGAGATACAGGTTCTCGGCATAGCCCTCGCGATGGGCCTCCATCGTGGGCTTAAGGGACATGGCGTAGTTCAGGCCGGCCTTGATGTTGCCGGTACCGTGCGGTGCGGCACGGTCATACTCGGAAACGCGCAGCTTGACGGGCTTGAGGCCACCCTTAAAGTACGGACCGACCGGGGTCACGAGAATACGGAACGTGTACTCAGGAGCGGGAGCCACGCCGATCACGTCACCGGAGCCGATCATAAACGGACGCACGTACAGGGTCGCGCCGGAACCGAAGGGCGGAACCCAGGCGGCGTTGGCAGAAACGACCTGCTTGACGGCCTCAACGAACTTGTCCTTGGGGAACGGGGGCATCTCGAGGCGCTGCGCAGAGTTGTACATACGCTCGGCGTTCATATCGGGACGGAAGCAGACGATGCTGCCGTCCTCGGCGGTGTAGGCCTTCAGGCCCTCAAAGACCTCCTGGCAGTAATGGAAGATGCCACCGCACTCGGAGACATGCAGGGTGTGGTCGGTGGTCAGGCCGCCCTCGTCCCACTCGCCATCCTTCCAATGAGCCTCGTAGCTGTAATCGGTCTTCATGTAGCCAAAGCCGAGGCTACCCCAATCGATATCCTTCTTCTCGACAGTCATATGTCGCTCCTTACATACACAGTTGCATACTCGCGAACCCGCACGCAAGGACCGAGGCCGACCGCGTCGCAACGTCGCACGCCCGGAGCGTAGAGCCGGACGGGACACGCGAGCAGCATCAAAGCCGATGGCACGTCGATTCGCATGCACGAGATTGTACTCCGCACGCGCGTCGGATAAAACGTTTTTCTTTAACTAACTAAAGTATTTTCATTTGACCGAAGCTGAAGAGGCCCGCCACCGTAAACGGTGACGGGCCTCAACTGCACGGTTTGCGCGCTGACTCGAGCTACGCGTTCTTTTTGCCAAGCTTAGCCTTAACCAGACCGACCACGGTCGGGATGATCGACACGGCAACGATGCCGACGATTAGCAGCTCAAAGTGCTCCTGCACAAAGGGGATGCCGCCAAAGAAGTAGCCCAGCAGTGTAAAGAGCGTCGACCAGGTAATGCCGCCCAGCACGTTAAAGATGACAAAATTGCGCCAGTGCATGCCGCCCATGCCGGCGATAAAGGGCACAAAGGTGCGGATAAACGGGAAGAAGCGACCCAGGAAGATGGCCAGGTGACCCCACTTGTCCAAGAAGTCCTCGGACTTTTTGATGCGCTCGGGCGTCATGGCCTTGACCTTGCCCGAAGCGATGATCTTGCGGCCAAAGAAGTGACCGATCATAAAGTTGCACTGATCGCCCAAAATGGCAGCGGCCCATGCGGTGGCCAGAAGCGCCACGATGTTAAAGCCGCCGTTGTGGGCAAAGAAACCCGAGGCGAACAGCAGCGAATCACCGGGAAGGAACGGGAAGAACACCACGCCCGTCTCGATAAAGATGATCAGGAACACGCAGCCGTAGGCCATAAGCGGGCCGGCGGCGATCCAGCTGGCGATCGCGGTGCGCGGGTCCTTAAGCAGCTCGGCAATAAAATTGATGAAACCCATGAAGTAAAACCTCTCAGTTGTGGGCGCGGATACGTCCAAGTTGACCAGTATACGGTTGCGGTACCCCCTCGTGCGCAACCCCACAAAAGCATGACTCCATTACCAGCAAGTTTGCATAACTGACACTTGTAGCGCAAAGCCGCCAAGATTGTCCTTTTTAATCCCTAGCGAATCGCTATACTTTATTGAATCGCATTGCCATGGCGCTAAGGGAGGGCGGCCGGTGAGCTTTATCAATACCATTCGCGAGGACATCAAGACCGTCCAGGCGCAGGACCCCGCCGCGCAAAACGGTCTGGTCATCTTTCTTTCCTATCCTGGCCTGCACGCCAAGTGGAACCACGTGCCCGAGCACTGGCTGTGGGAGCACGGTCATCGCTCGCTCGCCCGCGTGCTCTCGCAAATCACCCGCCACATCACCGGCGTCGAGATTCACCCTGCCGCGCAGATTGGCAAGCACTTCTTTATCGACCACGCCATGGGCGTCGTCATCGGCGAGACCACCATTGTGGGCGACAACTGTGTGCTCTACCAGGGCGTCACGCTCGGCGGCACCGGCAACGAGACCGGCAAGCGTCACCCCACCCTGGGCAACAATGTCACGGTGGGCACGGGCGCCAAGGTGCTCGGCAACATCCGCATCGGCAACAACGTCAAGATCGGCGGCAACTCGGTCGTCGTTAAGGACGTCCCCGACAACTGCACCGTCGTGGGCGTGCCGGGACGCATCATCAAGCGCAACGGCTGCCGTGTGTTCGAGGAGAGTTTCGACGCCAAGCAGCATCGCGAGTACATGCCCGATGACGCCGCCGAGCAGTCCGCCCTCAACCGCCAGGGCATCACCGAGAATGCCCGCCGCGTCAAGGAACTCGAGCGAGAGGTGGCCGAGCTCAAGGCCCTCGTCGCCAAGCTCGTGGACGAACGCTAGGAACGCAAGCGGCACAAAACGACATCGGCATCAACGCAAAGGCGCGCCAGGGAATTCATCCCCGGCGCGCCTTATTTGTGATGTGGCAAAGAGACTGTCCCTTTGTCACATTATGCGAACTGGCTCAGATAGAGGTCGGCGTAGGCACCCTCGGCAGCCAGCAGCTCCTTATGCGTGCCCTGCTCGATAATGTTGCCGTGATCCATGACCAAGATCAGGTCGGCGTCCACGATCGTCGACAGGCGGTGCGCGATCACAAAGCTCGTGCGCCCGCGCATGAGCGCGTCCATGGCACGACCGATGGCAAGCTCGGTACGCGTATCCACGCTTGAGGTCGCCTCGTCCAGGATGAGAATCGCCGGGTTATTGAGCAGCACGCGTGCGATGGTCAGCAGCTGACGCTGGCCCTGGCTGATGCTTTCGGCATCGTTGGCCACGCGCGTGTCGTAGCCCTGCGGCATGGTGCGCACAAAGAAGTCGACCTGCGCGGCGCGCGCAGCCGCCACGATCTCCTCACGCGTCGCCTCGGGACAGCCGTAGGCGATGTTTTCGGCAATCGTGCCATCGAACAGCCAGGCGTCCTGCAGCACCATGCCAAACTGCTGCCGTAGCTCGCCGCGGTCCATGCGGCTCGTATCCACGCCGTCGAGCGTAATACGCCCGCCGTCAATCTCGTAGAAGCGCATGAGCAGGTTGATGAGCGTCGTCTTGCCCGCGCCCGTGGTTCCCACCACGGCAATCTTCTGGCCCGGCTCGGCGGTAAACGACACGTCGTGCATAAGCGGCTTGTCGGGCGAATAACCAAAGCGCACGTGCTCAAAGGAGACGCGACCCTCAACGCGACCCGGCAGTTTGGCGGCCTCGTCCGGCAGCGGATCGGCCTCCATCTCGGGCTCATCGAGCAGGTCGAACACGCGCTCCGCACTCGCCAACGCGCTCTGCAGCGAGTTGAAGGTAAACGACAGCTGCGTCATGGGTTCGGACGCCTCGTAGATAAACTGGAAGAACGCCTGGAACACGCCGACGGTCATGTGACCGGCAACCAGCATGCTGCAGCCCACCAGCGCGATCACGATCTGCGCCAAACGGCCGATAAAGCGCACCGCAGGGCCGACGGCATTGATCATAAAGTCGGCCTTGGCACTCACGCGTGCCAGCTCGCCCGAGGCCTGGTGCACCTCGGCAGAACTTTGGCGTTCGCGGTTAAACGCGCGGATCACCAGACGGCCCGAATAGCCTTCCTCGACCGCACTCGTAATCTTGGACACCCACTCCTGGCGCTCGCCCGTCACATCGTGTGTGCGGCGCGAGACGACCTTCGTCACCAGCAGCGACAGTGCCGTAAAGAACAGAAAGACGAGCGTAAGCTGCACGCTGAACACGAACATCACGCTCACAGCACCAACAACCGTGCCGATCGACACGAGCAGCTGCAGCAATCCGCGCTGCATGCTCTCGGACATCTTGTCCAGGTCGTTGGTCGCGCGGCTGACGACCTCGCCGGGACGATGCGCGTCAAAATAGGCGAGCGGCAGACGGTTGAGCTTTTGCGCGATGCGGTTGCGCAGGCGCAGATTGAGGCGTTCGGCCACGCTCGACATCAAAAAGCTCTGGAGCGCGTAGAACGAAGCGGCGGCCGTCCAAATCAAAAAGTAGATGAAGATAGTCCTGCCGCAGTTCTCCCAGGTGATGCTGAAGGTGGCGTTGTTGACAAACGCTACCTGAATGTGGCCCCACAGCTCATCGATCACGCGGGCGCTATATGCCGGCGCGGCAGTGTTAAAGATGACATAGAACACAATGCTCGCGAACACGATATAGAAGCGCCAATGGTCGCCGGCAGCCTCACTCCACAGGCGGCGCACCGTCGCCCAGGTATCCCGAGGTGTCTCGTCCTCGTCTTCGTCGTCCACGTCGCGCATACGCTCTGCCTCGGCGCGGGCGCGCTCGTCCTCGGCACGTTCGTTTTCCTCGTAGAGCGCTTGGCGGCGAGCCTCGCGCTCGGCTGCAGCCTTGGCGGCGTCATCCAGCTCGGTCGACGCGGCAGCCGTTTCCTCGACCAGTCCCGCGGCAGCGGCGTCATCAACGCCGCCCTGCTTCTTGAGCTCCTCGGTCATGCTACTCACCTCCCTTCATCTGCGATTCCGCGATGGCACGGTACACCTCGCAGGTTTCCATAAGCTCGCCATGCGTGCCCAGACCCACAACCTCGCCATCCTTGAGCACGACGATCTGGTCGGCGTGCAAGATCGTCGAGATGCGCTGCGCGATGATGAGCACCGCAGCGTCACGCGTCTCGTCTTGCAACGCATGACGCAGGGCGGCATCGGTCTTAAAGTCCAGGGCCGAAAAACTGTCATCGAAGATATATAGATCGGCATGCTTCATGAGCGCACGGGCGATTGCCAAACGCTGGCGCTGGCCGCCCGAAAAGTTCGTACCGCCCTGCGCCACCGGGGTATCGAGCCCCTGCGGTTGGTCGAGTACAAAGGTGCTCTGGGCAACCTCAAGCGCGTGAAGCATGTCGCCCTCGGTCGCGCCTTCGTTACCAAAGCGAAGGTTGCTCGCCACCGTGCCCGAGAACAGCCACGCCTTCTGCGGCACATAGGCGATGTGTCCACGGATCTCGTCTTGCGTAAGCTCGCGCAGGTCCACACCATTCAGGCGAATGGAGCCCTTGGTGGCATCGTGGAAGCGCAGCAGAAGCTTTGCCACCGTCGATTTGCCCGAGCCTGTCGAGCCAACGATCGCAGTCGTCTGACCGCGACGGCAGGCAAAGCTCAGGTCGCACAGGGTGTCCTCGTCGGCGTCGTCAAAGCGAAACGACATATGATCGAACACGGCGACCACATCGGCCCCGTCCTTTGAGTCGGACGCGGCCGCATCAAGCGTACGCCCGCCATCGACGATGCTCGGCTCAATCTCCAGCACCTGCTGCGCACGGTTCAGGCACGCGGCAGCACGCGGAAGCGTCAGCACCACCATCTGGGCCATCATCACAAAGAACAGGATCAGAATTGCATACTCCAGCACCGCCGAGATACTCGCAATCTGCATGGCGTGGGCGCCTACGCGGTTGCCGCCCACCCACAGCACCGCCACCTCGGCGATGTTCATCAAAAAGAAGCTTGAGCTGTCGAGGCCCACAAACAGGTGGTTGACTTTGATGGCGTTGGCGGCGTATTCGCTAAACACCTCGTCCAGACGCCGTTCCTCGTGGCGCTCCTTGTTAAACGCACGGATGACGCGCACGCCCACGATGTTTTCGCGCAGCACCACGTTCATGCGGTCGATAAAGCTCTGCAAGCGCATAAAGATCGGAGCCGCGTTGGCAACCGTAAAGACCGCCGCCACCAGCACAATCGCAACGACTACGCCCAGAAGCGTGCCCATGGCAGGATCGATAAACCAGGCAAAGATGATGCCCACCACAGCCAAAAACGGCACGGGCAGCACCAGCTGAATCGTCTGCAGAATCGCCTGCTGAATCACGTTGATGTCGTTGAGCGAGCGGGTGATCATCGATCCGGTGCCAAAGCGCTCAAAATCGCTGGCCGCGAGCTCGAGCGATTTGTCGTACACGGCATTGCGGATATCGCAAGCCACGTTGGCGGCCAGGCGCGCCGAAAGATAGCAGCCCAGCACCGTGCCGCCGCTAGCCATGCTGGTCGCGATAAACATGTATAGGCCGTTGCGTAAAATGTAGTCGACATCACCCGTAGTAATACCGGTGTTGACCATATTCGCCAGCATCGTGGGAACCAACAGCGTACCGACGTTATCCACCAGCAGCACCAGCAGCGTCACTGCGACAAGCCCTCGATATGGCTTTAGAAACTTCATTAACAGTCGCACGACTCCCCCTCACCTTGATTCTCGGCTTGGCTCTCGACAGCGATATGCTGCTTAAATGTCTCGCACTCCTCGCCGAGCACCTGAGAGAATTTGCCGATCAAGCGCATGATTTCGCGCTGCTCACACGGCTCAAGCGCGCCAAAGGCTCGCTGCTCGGCCTTGAGTGCCGGCAGCGCATAACGCTCGGCAAATCGCCTGCCCTCTTCGGTCAGGCTCACAACCTTATTCTTACGACTGCCTTCGGCAAACTCCAACGTTGCGAAGCCCCGCGCCGTCAAGGTTTTAATCGCCGAGTTGATAGTCTGCTTGCTGTAGAACCATTCGCTTGTCAGACGGCTTACGGCAATACTGCCGCCCGCCGTGCTGGTATCGACGAGCATCCAGTAAGCGCAGTCCGAAAGGCCGCAGGCGCGCGAGAACTCCGAATAGATATGGTCGAGTCCATTGAGCAACCGGTCGAAGTCGACCAACGTAACCGCACTATTCATCTATCCCACCATTCGATTGTCCGATTTTTGACCAATTTTGTGTCTCTAGATTAGTCCGAGTTTTGACTATCGTCAACAGGCTCTCCGCAAATGCGTGCATTTTTATTGCCTATCGGCAGAAAAAGACCGCCGGCGCGGGGGCGGCGCCAGCGGTCACGTGAAAATCGGGTTTTATCGCCTGTTAAGCGGCGACGGCCTCATAGACCGTAGCGCCCGAGAAGCTGTCATGCAGGCTCTTGCCGGCAATCCACGGCAGCTCGACGACCTCGCAGACCGTGTTGACCAGCTCGGAGCAGTCAGTAAAGTGGCCCTTGTCGTTGAGGGCCTCGCAATCCTGAACACGCCAATAGCCATCGGTGTGCGTGATGTAGTACTCGTGATCGTTGATCGACACGAAAGCGCGCGTCTTGGAACGCAGCAGCTTCAGAAATCCTTCGAAATCGGTCTCGACGACATCTCCAGCCTGGAACATGATGTTACCTCCTGGCCCGGCGCCACCACGGCGCATTGATAAACGTTGGTACTCCTTTAGTAAAACCTTTATCAGAGGTTATGCGTTCGTCATTTAGGCAAGTGGTAAAAAACCGCAGGGTAGACGGGATAAAACGTTTAACCATCCCATTGGTTTGTCACATTCTGAAGGTACTTTTATGCAAACCTATTTTCCCAATTGGAATCTATCCTTTTGGCCGGGCAATTGACCGTCTATCGTTTGAGCCCGACGGGTATGAACGGGGCATCTGCAACGCCACCGCAAGGAGACACCATGGAGACTATCGAAGCACTCATTCACCGCCGCAGCTGCCGCAACTACAGCGATCGTCCCGTCGAGGCCGAAAAGCTTGCACGTATTATCGAAGCCGGCCAATATGCACCGAGCGGCATGGGCCGCCAGCCGGTGACGTTTGTCGCCGTCACCGACCCCGCGACCGTCGAGCGTCTCTCACAGCTCAACGCCCAGGTCATGGGCAGCAACAGCGACCCCTTCTATGGCGCCAAGACCGTTGTGGTGGTGCTGGTTGACCGCAGCGTGCCCACACATCTGGAAGACGGCTCGCTCGCCATGGGCAACTTGCTCAACGCCGCCTATGCACTGGGTGTCGATTCGTGCTGGATTCACCGCGCGCATGAGGTCTTTGACTCGCCCGAGGGTCTGGAGCTGCTGGCCAGCTGGGGCCTGCCCGCCGACGGCAGCCTGCGCGGTGTCGGTAACTGCATTCTGGGCTATGCCGAGGATACGCTACCCGAGGCAAAGCCGCGCCGCGACAACGTGGTCTACGTAAGGTAACCCAGGAGCGTCAGCGAGGGTGGCTAATTGGGACGGGGCTATTTTAGCTGCCCCACTCGCAACTTATCCCGCCGATGGAGTTGTTGTCGTTTCGTTCGTCTGGGCCGTTTCGGCGTCGTCGCCTTGCTTGTCTTCGTCCTTTTGCGCATCGGCGATGGTGGAGGCCGCCGCAACGATACCGCGCTGGGGCGCAACGCCCGTCTGGGTCTGTGCGCCCTCGACAACTTCTGTGCCTGCATGCGCGAGCTCGGGCGATTTAAACATTGCGTCCAAGTTGGCGCCACCGCCGGCATATCCGAGCGCAGCGAGCGCGATGACGATCACTGCAACGGCGGCCACGATCGGCACGTAGCGATGCCAGCCGGCGGGATTGAGCCCGCTGCGGCGAGCCGCCCCGCGGCTGATGTAGCCGAGCGTTCCGTCGTGCTTGAGCTTTGATCCCACCACGCGTTTGCGGCCCAACAGCGAGGACTCTGCCTGCATTGCCAAGCGGGCGCTTGCCGAAGGATAGCCGTATTTAGTGCGCTTGAACGAGCCATCAAACCCCGAGGCGTGTTTGCCCCACGTCACCGATGTTGTGCGTCGGTTGACCGGCGCGGCACTCCGCCTTCTGCGGCTCGGTTTTGAAGTCTCAGCCATATGCCCTCGCACGCCGTAACCAAATCGAAACAATAACGCTTTGGACTGTAGCACACGCGTCGCGCGCGGTCACGGGCGCCTCGCTCAACGGTCATCGTCCTTCAGCAAGCGCCACAGCGTTGTACGGCTTATGCCCAGCACCTCCGCCGCACGGGTTCGGTTGCCGTGGAGATGATCTACAACCAGATGCGCGATATCTCGCTCGGTATCGGCCAGCGGTCGCAGGATATACAGGTCACTTTCGAGCGTCGGGGCGCCAAAGGTTGCGGTCTTAATCACGTCCTCTTGGGCGAGCACTTCCTCCGCCACAGCGCGGTCCACCGTGCCCGCCCCCACCAATATATACAGTCGTTCCGAGACCTCGCGGAGCTGCAGATAATTGCGCGGCCAGCGGTAAGCATCGAGCGTCTTCGTCGCCGCGACAGACAGCGTGGGCGCTGCCGTCCCAAATGCATCAGCGAGATATTCCAAATAGCGCGCAGCCTTCGTCGACGCGGCTCCCTGCTCGGCGATTGCCGGCGCCACGCTCACCGCACAGGCGAAGCGCTCGGTCACAAAGGCGGCTTGATCACTTTCGCCGCCGCCCGGCATGTCATTCGCCGTCAGCACCACATGGCAGCGCGTCGCCAACGCGGTGTCGGTCATCGTGGAGACAAGCTCGCGGAGGCGCTGGGGGCCAACCGCGTTCCAGCCCTCAATGCAAAGTGTCAGCCCCGTTTGGAACAGCGGCGATTCGGAGCTTTTGAGCACATGGCGCCAACCGCGATCGGTGAGTTCATCGAGCGCGACGGAAACAAAGGGTTGATCGACAAAAGGGCCAGCCAGATAGAGGCGCTTGGCAATCTCGACCTGACCAGCGCCAAGCTCGCCCTCGAGCATAAGGGGCACGCCGCGCGCATAGCTCTCGGCAACCGGCGCAGCCACCGAGGCCGCCCCCTCAACGATGCCGTACGCACTCGATTCGTAGCGGGCCTCAACTTCGTCGGCGTTGAGCCACTCGATGCCCGCATGCGCCGCGGCGCCGCGCACCTCGCGGACCACGACGACCCAAAGGCCCCCGCCCTCTTTGTCGGTGGGGCGAACGGTCAGGCTCAGGCGCGTACCCGCACGCCCCATAACAAGGCGCGCACCGTCTCCTATACGGTCGAGGCGTTCGGCAACAAAAGCCGCCACATCCCGCTCAAGTGCCGCGTCATTCATGGTCGAGATCGCGACGTCCCCACGCGCATCGATTGCCAATGCCGAGGCCCCGGCAGCAGCCAGGGCCCCAGTCAAGATGTTCAGCTTGGCATCGCTATCCATGATTTGCCCCTGTCCGCAGCGACGTGCAACCGCTGACGGTCGCACGACCAAGTGTTTCAAAATTGAACGATATTGCTCACCAAACACTATAGGGCAGAAAGCGCCGTCCTGCGAGTATAGGTGTTGCCCCGCATCGCCATCCTGGCGGGGCGATAAGAGCTCTTCGGGACTTATAAACCTGCGGACAAGCCATACCCGCAAGAGCTCCTATCGCTCCACCGCAGGCATGCGCTCACCGGCACGCAGCACGCAAATAAGCTACTTCTCTACCAGATTCCCAGCACGTGCTGCATTCCCAAACTCATGCACGCAATGCCAATCCAGCAGCAAAAGCCCAGCGCGATGGGCTTGCCGCCCTTTTTGATCAGCTCGACGATATCGGTATTAAAACCAATAGCCGCCATGGCCATCACGATAAAGAACTTCGACAGCTCCTTGATGGGCGCCGTAAAGGACGCGGGAAGCTGAAGCACCGTGGTGATCACGCTCGCCAGCACAAAGAACAGCATAAACATGGGAAACGCGCGTTTAATCGAGAACGTGCTTTTGGCGTCGCCGCCGGCCTTGCGCGCCAGATGCATCTGCCAGCAAGCAAGCGCCAACGTGATGGGAATAATGGCCAGCGTCCTGGTGAGCTTGACCACCGTGGCGCTCTCGAGCACATTGGCGCCGGGATGCATGCTGTCCCAAGCGCTCGCCGCGGCCGTTACGGACGAGGTGTCGTTGATGGCGGTGCCGGCAAACAGGCCAAAGCCCTCGTTGGTCAGCCCGAGCATGCCGCCGAGCGTCGGAAACACGAGCGCCGCGATAACGTTAAACAGGAAGATGACCGAAATGGCCTGGGCAATCTCGCGATCGTCGGCATCGATGACGGGTGCAGTCGCGGCGATAGCAGAACCGCCGCAAATCGACGAACCCACACCCACAAGCGTCGCGATCTTACCCGGCACATTCATAACGCGGCAGAGCACAAAGGCGATGACAAGCGAGGTCGAGATTGTCGCCACGATAATGGGCAGCGACTGGGCGCCCTTGGACAGGATCTGGGAGAGGTTCATGCCAAAGCCAAGCAGGATAACCGCGTACTGCAAGACTTTTTTGGACGTATAGGTAACGCCGGCGGCGAGCTGTTCGCGACGATTCTTGGGAAAGACGAGCGCCAGGACCATGCCAAAGAGGATGGCAAATACCGGACCGCCGACCACTTCAATCTGTTTGCCGAGCAACGTCGCGGGGATAGCGATGATCAGGCAGAACAAGACGCCTTTCCAGCGCTCGCGTACGATATTTGCCAGTTGCATATGGGATTCCTTCTTTCTATTTCACGTTTGCGACGGCTTATGATACGGCAACATTGAGCGCAGCCTTGCGCAAACACAGACTAAGATGCCGCAATAGTTCTCGGGCGACAGCCGAATTACCCACCGCGGAGAGCTGATTCGCGGCATAATTAACAACTGACATATGAGTTTGATAGAACAGTTGCGAGGCGCTATGGAAGAATCGATGCACGTCGGCGAGCAGGAAACGAGCCTACAGGACCAGTCCTACCACACCATTCGACGCAAAATCGTCTACCTGGACTACAAGCCGGGCGAAAAGCTGGGCGTCAAGCAACTTTGCGACGACCTGGATATGGGTCGCACGCCCGTGCGCGAGGCTTTGGTTCGCTTGGCGCAGGAAGGCCTGGTGCGCACCGTGCCCCAGAGCGGCACCTACGTCTCACCCATCAACCTCACCCTTGCCGAGAGTGCCTGTTACATCCGCGAACATCTGGAAAAGCAGGTGATCGTGGAATGCTGTGCGCGCGCCACGTCGGCCGGCATCGAGCAGCTCGACCGCGCCATCGCGCTGCAGGAAAAGGCCATGGCCGAAGAGGATCGCATCGGCTTCTTTTTGAGCGACAACCTCATGCATCACATGATTTTTAGCATCGCATGTCGCAGCACCGTGTGGTCGTGGCTCGAAGAGACCAATGCCGACCTGGAGCGCTTCCGCTGGCTGCGCGCTGCCACGCAGGTTCTCGACAATCAGGACATCGTGAACGAGCACAAGCAGATTCGCCGCGCTATCGCCGGTCGCGACCCCATCGAAGCGAGCTTTTTGGTCAGCAAGCACCTGCACATGATGTTCCGCAACCAAACCGAGGTTCTGGACCAGTTCCCCGAGTACTTCGAGACCAGTAAGCTCCGCTAACCTGCCAAATAGGGACAGGTTCATTTTGGCAGGTTTTATCCGGGCAAATGCAACAAGGCCCGGCTCCGTCTTGATGCGGAGCCGGGCCTTAGTCGCTAGAACGGCGGAACCAACTACTCTACCGTGACGCTCTTAGCGAGGTTTCGGGGCTGATCGACATCGCAGCCGCGCAGGATGGCGACCTCGCGGGCGAGCAGCTGCAGCGGGACGCTCGCCGTGATGGGGCTGAACACGTCGCGGACTGCTGGCACGCGGATGATGCAGTCGGCGATCTTGTTGATCTCCTCGTCGCCCTCGGTGGCAACGACGATGACCTTGGCGCCGCGCGCCTTGCACTCCATGAGGTTCGACACGGTCTTGTCGTAGGTGGCACTCTTGGTGGCCACAGCGATGACAGGGAAGCCCGGGTCGATCAGGGCAATGGGGCCGTGCTTCATCTCACCGGCGGCGTAGGCCTCGGCGTGCAGGTAGCTGACCTCCTTGAGCTTGAGCGCACCCTCGTAGGAAATAGCGGCGCCCATGCCGCGACCCACGAACAGTGCGGACTGCGCGTCCTTGCACAGCAGGGCGGCCTCATGCACAGCCTCGGTCTGGGTATCCAAAATCCACTGGATCTGCTCGGCCGTATCGGAAAGCTCGCGGAACAGCATGCGCGCCTGCTTAGTGGTCAAGCGGTACTTGACCTGCGCCAGCAGCAGGGCCAAAAGCGTAAGGCTCACAACCTGGCCGATGAAGCTCTTGGTCGAGGCGACCGCAATCTCCTTGTTGGCCTTGGTGTAGATGACGCCGTCGCTCTCACGCGCCACGGGGCTGCCCACCACATTGGTGATGCCAAAGACCTTGGCGCCCTTGATGCGCGCGTCGCGAATGGCGGCAAGGGTATCGGCCGTCTCGCCCGACTGGGACACGGCAACGACAAGCGTCGTCGGCGTAATGATGGGGTTGCGATAACGGAACTCGCTGGCCGCCTCCACCTCGGTGGGGATGCGAGCCCAGCCCTCAATGAGATTCTTGGCAATGAGGCCAGCGTGATAGCTGGTTCCGCAAGCGATCACGTAGACGCGGTCGATGTCGTTGAGTTCCTCGAGCGAAAGGCCCAGCTCGTCGATGTCGAGCTCGCCGGCCGGCGTCATACGACCGACCAGCGTGTCACGCACGACGCGCGGCTGCTCGTGGATTTCCTTGAGCATAAAGTCGGGATAACCGCCCTTTTCGGCCATGTCCAGGTCCCAGTCGATGTGGGTGACCTTGGGCTCGATAACGTTGCCGGCCTCGTCGGTGTACTCGACGCCTGCGGGCGTGAGCTTGGCAAACTGACCGTCCTCGAGCACCACGACATCGCGGGTGGCGTCGATGAGCGCGATGACATCGGAGGCGACATAGGCGCCGGTCTCGCCCGCGCCGACCACGATCGGGGAATCCTTGCGGGCCACGGCGATCACGCCGGGCTCGTCAGCGCACACGGCGGCCAGACCATAGGCACCGACCACGTGGGTGCAAGCCTCTCGCACAGAGGCCATCAGGTCGTGCGTCTCGGCATAAGCCTCTTCGATCAGATGCGCGAAGACCTCGGTATCGGTCTCGCTCTTAAAGTGGTGGCCGCGACCCTCCAGCTCTTCGCGCAGCTCGGCGAAGTTCTCGATGATGCCGTTGTGGACGATGGCGATACGACCGTCGCAGCTGGTGTGGGGGTGAGCGTTAACGACGGAGGGCTTGCCGTGGGTGGCCCAACGGGTGTGGCCGATACCGCAGGTAGCGTCGCTGTCAATGTTGGAAAGCTCGCTCTCCAGGCCCGCGACCTTGCCCACGCGGCGGATGACGTCGAGGTGCGCCGCGGCGCCCTCGCCCACCTCGAGCGCGACGCCCGAGGAGTCATAGCCGCGATACTCCATACGCTTGAGGCCCGTGACCAGGATGTTCTTTGCAATATCAGAGCCGGTGTAGCCGACGATTCCGCACATAAGATAAATCCCTTCGTTCGCGTGACTGCAAGACGTCCACGCACAAGGGGCGCTGAGACGTACGACGTTCGAGTATTGTACTCACGCAAACGCAAGCTGATATACCAGAAGTGGTATCTCAACTTAGATACCACCCGATGCACACACGTTCAGCCGGTCCAAACCACCACAAAGGTACCTGTCTCCTTCGTGATGGTCGCGCTGGCAACGGCGTTTCCCCAGATAAACCCGCCAAAATAAACCTGTCCCTTTTTGGTAGGTTTGGGATGCTACAATCTGGCTTGTACTTGAAACGCATCAAAGGGGCCGCTATGGCAAAGGTAAAAATCAGCGACGTCGCGCGCGAGGCCGGGGTTTCGTTGGGCACGGTCTCCAACGCGCTCAACCACCCCGAAAAGCTGCGCCCCGAGACCCTCAAGCTCATTAACGAGACCATCAATCGCCTTGGCTACCTGCCCAACCAAAGCGCTCGTCAGCTCGCGGGCGGCGCCACCAAGTCCTTTGGCCTGGTGCTCCCCCGTCTCGATCACGGCTTTTCGCTCCAAATCGCCAGCGGCGCCCACAACGAGGCCCGCAAGCACGGCTACGACTTGCTCATCGCCAACGCCGATAACGACGATATTCTCGAGGACCATTACCTGCGCTACTTTATGGGCACCCAGATGTCCGGCGTCATGGTTCAGCCCATGGCATCCCCCGACTGGCACCCCGCCATGACCAGGATGCCCGTGCCGATCGTCCATCTGGACATCCATTGCTCCGAGCCCGGCTACTACGTAGCGGCCGACAACGAGGCCCAGGGTCGCATCATTGCCGAACTTGCCATCGCCCGCGGCGCGCACCATATTGTCGTCGTCGGCCGAGCAGCATTTATGCAACTCACCCTGCGCGTCCTTGGCATTCATAAGGCGCTCGCCCTGCACCCCGATATCAAGATAGAAGTCATCGACGCCGGCGAATGGAATACCGCTGCCGACGGCTACGGCATCGGTGCCCAAATCGCCGAGCGCCCCGCGGACGAACGTCCCGATTTTGTCGTCGGCCTGACCGATGTGTTGGCCTCGGGCGTCGTTTCGGCACTGGTCGACAAGGGCATCTCTGTCCCCGGGCAAGTACGCGTAGCAGGCTGCGATGGCAACCCGCTCGCTTGGAGCGGATCGGTCCCGCTCACTACGGTAGCGCCCCCGGGCTACGAGATTGGCCGCAAGGGCGTTCAATTGCTCATGGAGCAAATCGAGAACAAGGCCCCAGCAAAGACCAAGCATATCCGCGTCGGCTCTACAGCGCGCACCGTCACCGCAGTCACCGCCGCCGAGGACATCAACCGCCAAGAACTGGTACGTCCGTTCCTGCTGGAACGCGCCAGCACCCAGGCAAGCAGCCAGACCGACGCCACGGCCATCAACCTCGGTGCGTATCTATAGCACGCCCGCAAGTATGCTAAGTCGCCGCTCAAGCAAAAGAGGCCCGACCATTGCCGGACCCCTTTTGTTTAAGCGCAAACATAAGCAATTGCTCGTTTCAACGCCGCAATTGTCTAGCGCACGGCCTTGACCGACGCCGCCAGATCGAACAACGTATCGAGCACGGCCTCGCAGCCATCCACCACGTCCTGCGGCAGCGGCACGATATCGGGGACGGCAAAGACGTGGCAGCCAGCCGTAATGCCCGAGACGCAGCCGTTGCGCGAATCCTCGACCACGGCACATTCCTCGGGGGCAAAACCCGCGCGCTCGCAGGCAAGCAGATACATCTCGGGGTCAGGCTTGCCGTGCGCGACGTCCTCGCCGCAGGTCACCGTTTCAAACTTGTCAAAAAGACCGAATGCATTAAGGTTGCGCTCGGCCGTAACATGGCGCGATGACGTTGCAAGGCCTACGTGATAGCCCGCAGCCAACAGCTCGTCTATGCACTCGGCAGCGCCGGCCTTAAGCTCCAGATCGGTCTTGACCATCTCGTCGCGAATCTCCTTGTGGCGGACATAGATCGCCTCGGCGGTCTCGTGGCTGCCGTAATGCTTATCGAGGATGTCCATGACATCGGGTAGCGTGCGACCGATAAACTGATGGATCAGCGCATCATCAATCGCGAGCCCCAGCTCAGCGGCGCCTGCCTTCCAGGCCCTAATCCCCAAACGCTCGGTATCGACCAGCGTTCCATCCATGTCAAAAATAACAGCCTTGATCATATCGGTCCCCCATCGACTCTCGCTGTCGCGTTGCTGCAACTCTACCGCATTTGGCAACTTGTATATAACGTATATGCCATATTGCACTTTCGTTACACAGATAGAAGTCTTATGGCAAGTAACGCATTAGGATTATAGTTTTCGATCGAGCACTCAACGATAAGGAACGTTTCATGATTTTAGACACCACGGCACCCGCAGAGGAGCTTCAAGACAAGCTATCGGCGCTCGAACAGCTGCTTTTGGCATACGGGCGCGTGGCTATCGGGTTTTCCGGCGGCGTTGACAGCAGCTTTTTGGCCGCCGTATGCGCCCGCATCATGCCTACCAATACCCTCCTCGTCCATCTCACCACGCCGCTCATCGGCACGCCCGAACAGGCTTCGTTTGAGCGGTCCGTTGATGGACAAGCCAATGAAGGGGCACATTTTAAGCTCCCCGTGCTCAATCTTTCGGTCGATCAGCTGCAGCTCCCCCAAGTAGCCTGCAACGATGCCAATCGCTGCCACCACTGCAAGCACGCTGGCTTTACCGCTATCGTCAACCACGCCAAGTCGCTCGGCTTTCCCACCGTCATCGATGGCAGCAATGCAAGCGATCGCGGTGACTACCGCCCCGGCATGCGTGCGGCAGAAGAGCTCGGCGTACGCTCACCCCTTATGGAGGTCGGCTTTACCAAGGACGAAGAGCGCGAGCTGCTGCGCGCATGGGGCTATCCCGTTTGGAACCTGCCGGCGGGAGCCTGCCTTGCCACGCGCGTCCCCACGGGCGAGGAGCTTACGTTCGAGAAGGTCTCCCTGATCCGCGCCTGCGAGGATTACCTGCACGATCTTGACCTGGCACAGGTACGCGCGCGCTTGATCGGCGGCTGCATGCATATCGAGGCCGCACCCGCAGATGTCGCCAAGATTGCCGCCCTCGGCGGTGCCGCTGTCGACGACAAGGGCAAGACCCCGCTGCCCGCCGTTATCGAGTCCGCGCTGCGCGAGCTGGGCTGCGACCATATTTCCCCCGAGGTTACCCCCTACATCCACGGCAACATGAACCTTTAAGTTACGCCGTTTTACAAACGGCGTAACCGCTCGGCGCTGCGCAGGCCCCGGGCACGGCAATCTGACGTTCAACTGCACGGGCGCGACCAAAAGGTCAGCGCCCGCTTGTTTCACGTCACCTTGCCGCACCCGGAGCCCGCTCGCTCGCATATGCTCAACCTGGACTGCGTTAACTGACCTGCCAATAAGGGACGGGTTTGTTTTGGCAGGTTTTATCTGGTGAAACGCTGAATAGCCCCACATTCACAACCGCCGCAGCTCCATATGAGGCAAATGAACCAGTAGCGTTTGTTCCAAATCTTAAGTATTTGTTCGGCAGAACGGCCCCTGCCGGCTCCTGCTAGACTGGTAGACTCCCAACCGTCCATCCAGGAGCCTCAATGTCGCGCAAGTCCGCCTACAAGCAAGTGCTTTCCATCGGCACCGCCGTGGTGCTGGGATTTGCGCTGTTCGCAGGGTCGCTCGACGGAGCGCCCAAGCTGCTGTCGCCGCAAAGCGATGAGCAAGCGGCAGCCCTGGCCGAAAAACAAAATGAAAGTCCCAGCCGCACCGACGACGAGGCAGACCTGGTTGCCCGGCTCGAATCGGGAACAGCGAGCTCCTCGGACCCTCAAAATAGCCAAGACTCTGGCGATGGCTCTGAATCCGCCGCAATTGACACCGGTGACGACACTTCCACAGACAGCGCCGCCACCCCCATCGACGAGGTCGAAAACCCCGATCTCCACCGCGCCCGCGGCGTATATCTCAGCAGCATTCCCGACTACGCCGGCAACCCCTACGTTGCCCTGCGCGCCGACAGCACGCACGCATTAGGCACACCGTCATTCACGCTCGATGAATACGAGCGCGCCACCGAAGAGGGCTGCTTTAAGAAATTCTCCAAGCTCGACAGCTTGGGCCGCGCCCGCAAAGCGCTCGCCTGCGTAGGTCCCGAGTCGCTCGGACAGGGAAAGCGCAGCGACATCTCGCGTATCCATCCTGCCGGTTGGCACCAGCAGCGCTACGACTTTATTCCGGGCCAGAGCCTCTACAATCGCTGCCACCTTATCGCCTGGTCGCTCTGCGGCGAAAACGCCAACCGCAAAAATCTCCTCACCGGCACGCGCTATCTCAACGAGACGGGCATGCTGCCGTTTGAAGAGCAGATTCTCAACTATATTCGCGATACGGGCAACCATGTGCTCTACCGCGTCACGCCTATGTATAACGAAGAGGAACTTGTCTGCCGTGGCATGCGCCTTGAGGCGCAATCGGTCGAGGACCACGGCAAGACCCTCTGCTTCCACGTATATTGCTACAACCTGCAGCCGCACGTGCAGATCGACTACACCACCGGCCGCAATCAGGCCTCGGGAGACTAGGACCGACCAAGCTGCCCCAAAGCCTAAATGATCCGTTTTCCTCCGTCCCCAAGGAATCAAAAAGAGCCGCCCCGGTTACCCAGGGCGGCCCTTTCGTCAGCACCTACATTGCAGACAAAATCACGTGCTACTTGGCGCGGCCCTCCTCATAGCGCTCGACCAGCTTGGCCTGAACGTCATAAGGCACCTGCTCATAGCCTGCGGGCTTCATGGTAAAGTCACCCGTGCCGCGCGTGATAGAGCGCAGGCGCGTCGAATAATCCGTCAGCTCTGCCAGCGGCGCCTGGGCAATAACCACGGTATCGCCGCGCTCATCGGTCTCCATGCCCGTCACGCGACCGCGCGATGCCGAGATGTCGCCCATCACAGCGCCGGCGTAGCTCTCGGGGATGGTCACCGTAATTTCCTCAATGGGCTCCAGCACCACCGGGTCGGCATCGGCACATGCCTTGCGCAGGCCGATGCGAGCTGCCGCGCGGAACGCCATCTCGTTGGAGTCGACGCTGTGATACGAGCCGTCGTACACAGCCACGCGAATGCCCGTGAGCGAGTAGCCGGCAATGATGCCGTCCTTCATGGTCTCCTGGACACCCTTGTCCACGGCGGGGATCAGCGAGCGCGGAATACGGCCGCCCACGACCTCGTCCACAAACTCATAGCCATCGCTCGTGCCGTCGGGCCCAATGAGCGGCTCCACGCGCAGCCAGCAGTCGCCGTACTGACCGGCGCCGCCGGTCTGCTTCTTATGGCGGCCCTGGGCACTTGCCGTACGGCGAATGGTCTCGCGATACGGAATGCGGATCGGCACGCTCTTGGCCACGACTTTGGTGCGATCCTCCAAACGGTTGAGCAGCACCGAAACCTGCGCCTCACCAACGGCGGAGATAATGGTCTGGCCGGTCTCCTCGTCGCGGTCGATGCTCATGGTCGGATCGGCCTTGCAGGCCTTCTCGATAAACGTGTAGAGCTTCTCTTCGTCGCCGCGATTCTCGGCCTCGATGGCAATGCGGTACTGCGAGTTGGGGAACTTAAACGCCGCGGCCTCGACCTTACCGGTAATCGAGAGCGTGTCGCCCGTCTCGGCAGCCAGCTTGGGCGCCACGATGATGTCGCCGGCATAGGCGTGACCGACCTCGGTCATATCGCGGCCGCACATCACATACAGGTGAGCCAGACGGTCGCCCTTGCGGGTACGCGCGTTGATCAGCTCAAGACCCGGCTCAAGCGTACCCGTCAGCACCTTGATAAAGCTGATGCGACCCTGCTGCGGATCGGCCAGGGTCTTAAACACAAACGCCACCGGACGGTCATCGTCGCTCGAGATTTTGAGCGAATCACCGTCGATGAGCGGCATCTCGCCGTAGTCGGTCGGCGCCGGGAAGTACGTCGCGATGTCGTCCATCAGCGAGTTGACGCCCTGCTCCTTAATGCAATCGCCCGCAAAGACCGGCACAAAGATGCGCTCGGCGATCGCCTTCGACAGCAGGCCCTCAAGCTCCTCCTGCGTCAGCGTCTCCTCGCCTTCCAGGTACTTCATCATCAGCTCATCGTCGGCCTCGGCCACCAACTCGCACAGATGGTCATGGGCCTCCTCGGCCTGGGCACGATACTCCTCGGGAATCTCCGACTCAACGGCTTCGGTGCCGTTGCAATGGCGCGCCTTCATGCGCACCAGGTCGATGATGCCGTCAAAGTCCTCGCCCTCGCCCCAGGGAAGGGTCACGGCGCCCAGGCGCGTGCCAAAGCGCTCTTGCAGCAGGTCCATCGTGGTCGCAAAGCTGGCCTCGGAGCGCGACAGGCGGTTTACGAACACCGCACGCGCCAGACGCAGGTCCTCGGCGGCATACCAGAGCTTAACCGTCGTAGGCTGTGGGCCGGCCTCGGCGTCGACCACAAACAGAGCCGTCTCGCAGACGCTCATCGCGGCAAAGGCGTCGCCGATAAAATCGGGGTAGCACGGGGCATCGAGCACATTGATGCGCGCGCCCTTCCAGTCGATCGGCGCGATGGTCGTCGAGATGGAAAATGCACGCTTGACCTCTTCGGGGTCATAGTCGAGCGTGGGCTTGGTGCCGTCGTGGCCGCCCAGGCGGGCGGTCTTGCCGGAAAGGTGGAGCATGGCCTCGGCGAGTGAAGTCTTGCCCACCCCGCCTTGGCCTACGAGCACCACGTTCCTTACGTTACCGGTCTTGGGAGCACCCATGATGACCTCCTTGCAGGGCCGCGCGCAATGCGCGACGCCAACGGGGAGAGTTCGCGGTCGGTGCCATCCCGGGAGCAGCATGGTCGGCAGCCGAGCCGACTCACCCTCCAAATGTCCTATGCCACCACCCTACCCTCACGGGCGGCTGTCCATGCATACCTTTCGGCGCACGTATGGATACAGGCGGCGAGAGGAAGAGACAAGCTTGTGGGGCGATTATTAAACCCCATCGATACAAATAAAAGCCGCCGCAGACCATAAGGCCCGCGGCGGCTTCATCTCAATACATGGTTGAGCCTACTCCTCGATACGGCTCAAGAACTCACGGGTGCGTTGCTCGCGCGGATGGTCGATAACCTGCTCGGCCGGACCCTCCTCGACAATGCGGCCGCCGTCCATAAAGACCACGCGGTCGGCAACATCGCGCGCAAACTGCATCGCGTGGGTCACGATTACCATCGTCATATCCTGCGCGGCAAGGTCTTTAATGACACGCAGCACCTCGGCCGTTAGCTCGGGATCGAGCGCCGAAGTCGGCTCGTCAAAGAACAGGATCTCCGGGTCGAGCGCCAAGGCGCGGGCGATGCTCACGCGCTGTTGCTGACCACCCGAAAGCTCACATGGCACCTTGTTCTCGTTGCCCGTAAGCCCCATTTGCGCGATCAACTCACGCGCACGCGCTTCGGCCTGCTCGCGCGGACGCTTGAGTACGCGAACCGGAGCATCGGTGATGTTTTTCATCACCGTATAGTGCGGAAACAGATTGTAGTTCTGAAACACCAGGCCAAATCGCGAGCGTGCCTGCTTGGGCACGTCGCCTTTCGCATATACCGCACCCGACCCCGCGTCCGTCGCAACGGCAAGGTCGCCAAACGAAAGCGAACCACCGTCGAGCGTCTCGAGCAGTGTGGCGCAGCGCAGAAGCGTGGACTTACCGCCGCCTGAAGGCCCGATAATCGCCACGACCTCGCCGCGCTTGACCTCGAGCGAGATATCCTTGAGTACCTCATTGCCGCCAAACGCTTTGCGCGCGCTTTCGATTTTCATCACTGAGTTAGTCATGATAATAGTCCAGCTTCTTTTCGGCGGCGCCAAGCAGCATCTCGACGACGAAGTTAAAGACCCAGTAGATCAGCGCCGCAATCGCAAACGGCACCATGCTCACCTGCGAGGCGACCAGCGCCTTGGCCGTCGAGAACATCTCCCCCACGCCGATGGCAAACGCCAGCGACGTGTCCTTGACCAGCGTGATGATCTCGTTGCCCATCGCCGGCAAAATGCGTTTGGCGACCTGCGGCATCACGATGTACAAAAACGTCTGCAGACGAGAGTAACCCAGCACCTCGGCGGCCTCGTATTGACCGCGCGGAATGGACTGCAGGCCCGAGCGATAGATCTCGGCAAAGTAGCCGGCGTAGTTGATGATGAACGCCACAACGCACGCCGTCCACTTGGAATCGGGCGTGAGCGAGATGCCGAACACGTAGTACGGGGCAAAGTAGATGGCAAACATCTGCAGCATGAGCGGCGTGCCGCGCATCACCGAAATGTAGATGCGCGCAATCCAGCGGAGCGGCGCAATTTTGCTCATGCGCATGAACGCCACGGGGATTCCCAGCGGAATCGACCCGAGCAGCGTCAACACAAACAGCTGCAAGCTGACCAAGAATCCCTGGCCAAGCATCTGCATCATGACCTGAATAGACAACCCAAGCTCTCTTTCACAGTAACAGAACAGCAGGTGTTAATTGAAATAGGCACAGTGCCCAAGATTGCGAGCGACAAGCCCGACGAAGCGTACTTTGGTACGCGAGGAGGGTTGGAGCCGCAAGGTTGGGTGCTGTGGCTATTTCAAAACCCAGTTGTCGAAGGATAGACCGTAGCTTGAATACTTGTCGCACAGGTCCTTGACCGTGCCGTCCTCGTAGAGCGCCTTGAGCGACTCGGTCACGGCGTCGGCCGACTTGGTGTCGCCCTTCTTAAAGCCGACGGCGTAGTGCTCGCTGGACAGCGGCTCATCAAGCTGTGTATAGGCATCGGGCTTGGCGGCAAGCTGGTACTGGGCAATCGAAAGGTCGCAAGCCACGGCATCGACCGCGCCGCTCTCGAGCTGCATAAAGGCCGTATTGTACTCGCCGATCGTGTCGAGCGTGGCAAACGTCGCCGCCAGATCCTTCTGGTCACCCTCGAGCACATCCTGCGCAGCGGAATCGGTCTGGGTAATCACGGTCTTTCCAGCAAGATCATCCCAGCTCTTGATGCCCGCATCCTTCTTTACCACCAGCACCTGCTCGTTGAGCATATACGGCTCGGAGAACGTGTAGTCGTCCTCGCGGCCCTCCATGGTAAAGCCGTTCCAGATGCAGTTGATGGCGCCCGAGTTGAGCAGCGTGTCTTTAGCGTCCCAGTCGATGGCCTCGTATTTGACCTCCCAGCCCTGCTTATCGGCAACAGCCTTGGCCAGATCGAGATCAAAGCCGGTGTACTCGCCGTCGTCGCCCACAAAGCCGTACGGAGGATAGGACTTATCAAAGCCCACCACGAGCTTCTTGGACTCCGCAGCGCCCTTTACATCCTTGGCCGCGGTAGATCCGGCAGCAGAGCCCTTGCCGGCACCACCGCCGCAGCCGACAAGACCAAGGCCGAGCACCGTGGCAAACGAGCCGGCTAGACCAACAAACTGACGACGAGACATATCGGTATTCATGGTATTCCCCCTTGGTGGCACTTTAGTTAAGTAAAGTGAGTCATGTAACGTTCAGAATCATACACTTTAGCGTGATAGAGCACAAGGCGAGTTTGCCCGCCGCGTGAGGGGTGTGGGGGTTAAGTTTCCTGCTCTACAGTCCTGCTCACGACGGAGACCACATTAAGTGGCCTCCTGTTCGTACGGAACTCGCGATAAACTTAACCCCCACACCCCTCACGCGGCGGGCAACCGTCGTTGGGCTTATCACTGACACGATTAAACCGCTTGCATATCGTCTGCTGGCTTGGCACGGTACAATACTTGCAGCTTTAATTCATGAATTAGTGGAGTTATTGATGGCAGAATCTCGTGCGGAGCGTAGGGCTCGTCGTGCTTTGGTGGAGGCGGCTGAGGGGTCGAAGGAGGAGAAATCTTCTACGAAATCCAAGTCTTCTAAAGCTGCAAAAAGCAAATCGACCAAGAGCAGGGCTAAGACCAAGCGTTCTGACTCTCGTCGAGGCGGGGACAAAGCGCCTCGGACTCGTTCCAAGCGCCCGCATAATGATTCGGTTTCGTCTGCGCGTAAGGCTGTGGACCCCAAGTCTCCCTGTTCGATCATGAAAGCCTGCGGTGGGTGCACGGCGCTCAATCGTCCCTATAAGAAGCAGCTCGCCGCCAAGCAGGCTGCTATGGAGGAGCTTTTTGCTGCTCTATGCGAGCGCGAGGGCATTAGCGTCGACCCCATTCGCGGTATGGGCGTCACCCTGGGCGACCCGGGTAAATATCCTGCGCCGCGCGGGTTTCGCCATAAGGCCGCCACTCCCTTTGCCCCCGGTAAAGAGGGCGCTGTCCGCTGCGGCTTTTTTGAACGTGGCACGCACAGAATCGTTGCTGTTCCCGAATGTCCCGTCGAGGCGCCGGGTGCCCGTCAGATTCTCAACGGCATCGCGCGTGAGGCTGAGCGCCTGCGCATTCCCGCCTTTAACGAGGACAAGCATCTGGGCTTGCTTCGCTATGCCGTCGTTCGCTGCGGCTGGCGCACCGACCAAATCATGGTCACCCTCGTGACCGCCCAGCGCGACCTGCCGCATGCACAGGATTTCTTTGAGGCCGTCGCCGCACTCGATCCGCGCATCGTCACCGTCGCCCAAAACATCAACGGACGCACCGGCAACGCCATCCTCGGCGAGGAAACTCGCATTGTATATGGCGCCGAGTGCATGCGCGACCAGCTGCTCGGCTGCGAGTTCGATATCTCCCCCACCGCGTTCTACCAGACCAACCCGCAGCAGACCGAGCTGCTCTATCAGCTCGCTATCGACGGCATGGATCTGCACCAGGGCGATGTGCTCATGGATGCTTACTGCGGCAGCGGCACCATCGGTCTTTGCGCAGCTAAAGATGCCCAGAACAAGGGTATCGGCATCATGCTGCTCGGCGTGGAGCGCAACCCGGCAGGCATTGCCGATGCACGCCGCAATGCCGAGCTCAACGGTCTTACCCGCAGCGCCTGGTTTATGGCCGACGATGCCACCGACTACATCCTAGATGCCGCAGATAACAACGAGCGCGTCGACGTCCTTTCCATCGACCCGCCGCGCGCCGGCTCTACCCCCGAGTTCCTCGAGGCCGCCTGCGCACTTAAGCCGCGCCGCATCACCTATATCAGCTGCAACCCCGTGACCCAAGAGCGCGACCTGCACCAGCTCCTCGACGGTGGCTATCGCCTGCTCAAGATCACGCCGGTCGACATGTTCCCTCATACCGACCACACCGAGACCGTCGCGGTCCTCGAGCGCCGCTAATCCACCCCGGTAGATTTTTGGGACAGGAAGGGGGGCGGCCCGTCTGGACCGCCCCCTTTCGTTGGACATATGAGTCTCGTTACATCCCCTTGCGCAGGTCGCATACGCCGGCTGCCGCCATCTCGCGCAGCAGCGTCTCGCGGTCGCGCGTCACGATCAGGTCCAGCGGGAAGTGAATCTCGTCGAGCAACTTGCGGGCGTGCTCGAGCTTGCCAATGGCCATACCAATGTGGGCATCGGTCGACACACCAATACCCACGCCCAGCTCGGCGCAGCGCTCGGCAATCTTGCGGCATACGACCCAATGCTCAGTGTCGGCACCGTGCTCAAGACTATGGTTGTTGATCTCAATGATCTTGTGCTTGGCTTTGGCCGCCAGCAGCACCTCATCGATATCGAACGGCACGCCCGAACGACCCGTATGCCCAAGCATGAACACCTTGGGGTGCTCCAGGGCATTGATGTACATCTGAGTCGTTTGAGCCAGCGTCGCGCCCTCGGCAAACTGCGGATTATGCACGCTTGCCACCAAATAATCCAAATTACGCGTCACCAAATCGAACAGCGAATGCTGGTGACTGTACGAATCGCCGGCAATATCGAGCGACACGGGAATGTCCTCGCCAAACAAGCTTCCGTCCAGCGAAACGATATCGACCTCGGCGCCGCGAAGCACCAGCACGCCGCTCCAAATGCGCGGCCAGATATCCTGGTTAATAAAGAACTGGAAACTGCGCAGGTCGTTGGGGCAAGCTGTAACCATAGAGCTCAGATGGTCGGCGGATCCGAGCACCTGCAGGCCACGTTCCGCCGCCCAGTACACATTCTCCTCAATGGTTGAGTACGCATGCGCGGAGAACAGCGTATGAGTATGAATATCACAAGAAAGAAGGTAGGGCATCGGGTCTCCTTATCCGGTATGGCCGTCGCGTATATTCATTGTACGCATAGCTTTCGGCAGTCGTAAAACTGCTTCATCCCAATCACACAACGGCATAGACAACGGGGTCTGGCTTAAAACCAAACCCCGTTTCACGTAAAACATTGTAAGCAGAGCGCTTTACTTTTGACGATACTCGTCGGCCAGCTGCTTCCAGGCGGGCAGTGAGTTAACGATAGTCTCGTAGCTCACACAGTAGCCCAAGCGGAACCAGCCCGGCATGCCAAAACTATCCGAGGGCACCGCGAGCAGCTCATACTTCTTCGCGCGCTCGCAGAAAGCGTTCGCATCGGGCTCCAGCGCCTTCACCCACAGGTAGAATGCACCATCCGGCTCAACATACGTGTAGCCGTACTCCGCTAGTGCATCGGTAAGCGCGGTGCGGTTGCGCGCATAGGCCTCAACGTCACTCGGCTCATCGATGCAGTCGATAATTACGCGCTGGAAGAGCGCCGGCGCGCACACGAAGCCCAGCGTACGGGCGGCACCCGCAACAGCCGGCATCAGACGCGCAGCCTGCGGATTGGTGTTGGGAACCAAAATCCAACCCACGCGCTCGCCCGGCAGCGACAGCGACTTGGAATACGAGTAGCACACGATGGTGTGCTCGTAAATTGAAGGCACCCAAGGCACCTCGGCGCCATAGACAATCTCGCGATACGGCTCATCCGAGATAAGCGCGATCGGGTTCTCGGGCTCGCGTTTGGCGTTGACCTCGTGCAAAACATTAGCCAGTCGCGTCAGGGTATCGCGCGTATACACGGCACCAGTCGGGTTATTCGGCGAGTCGATGATGACAGCTGCCGTCTTGTCGGTAATAGCCTTAAGAACGTTGTCCACGTTCAGCTGGAACGTATCTTCATCGGCGAGCGCCTCGACACACGTACAGCCGGCCTTCTCAATCCACACGCGATACTCCGGGAAGTACGGGGCGATAACAATGACCTCATCGCCCGGGTTCGTAACGGCGTTGAGCGTGCAGGTGAGCGAAGCCGCGGCGCCCACGGTCATAAAGACATCCTTGCCCTCATAACTCGTACCAAAGCGGCGGTTGAGCGACTCAGCCACGGCGGTACGGCACTGCGGCAGGCCCGGTGCGGGCGTGTATCCGTGCAGCTGGTCACTCGGCAGTTCAAGCGCCTTTTTGATGGACTCCGCCACGGCAGCGGGCGCCGGAACGCTCGGGTTGCCCAGCGAGAAATCGAACACGTTTTCCGCGCCGATTTGCGCCTTACGCTCAAGGCCATAGCTAAAAATCTCGCGGATGATAGAGCTCTCTGCACCGCGAGCATACATGGTTTCGTTGATCATCTGTACCCCTTTCGCATAGGCGCTATTGTACGCTTTAGTTGAGCAAAGCGCCGCAGCAATGTTGATTGGGGACAGACTTAAATGCGTGAAAACGCTCATTTAAGTCTGTCCCCAATCAACAGATGGCCCAATATCGCTCAAAAGAAAAGCCTCCGCAGGTTTCCCCGCAGAGGCTTTCGCCACAAAGGCTATTTGTCGGCATCGGTGTCGGCACCGGCATTGGCGGCACAGTCATCGCTGGCATCATCGGATGCGGCTTCTGCATCCTCCTGCATAGCCGCCTGCGCAAAGGCTGCGGCATCGGCCGCCAGCTCTTCCTCGCTCATGCGAGGCGCACGCTTCTTGGTCGGCATGCCGGCCGCCTTGGCATTGCGCTCCTCCTTGGCCGCCAGGATATCGCCCTCGCGCTCAAGGTAGGCATCCCACTCGTTGTCGAGCAGGGCGTTCACGGCGTCGCCTTCGACGGTCTCGCGCTCAAGCAGTACCTTGGCCATCAGATCGAGCTGATCGCGACGGGCATCCAGGATCTCGACCGCACGACGATGGGCCTCACGCATGATGCGCTGGACCTCGATGTCGATGCGACGCGCCGTCTCCTCAGAGTAGTCCTGATGATCGGCATAGTCGCGGCCCAGGAATACCTGATGCTGCGCCTCACCAAACACCTGCGTTCCAAGCTCCTCGCTCATGCCCAGGCGCGTGACCATCTCGCGCGCCATCTTGGTCGCGCGCTCCAGATCGTTGCTCGCGCCCGACGTGATGTCGTCGCACATGAGTTCCTCGGCAACGCGACCGCCCAAGAACACGGCAAGCTCGTCGAGCATCTCGTTCTTGGTCTTGAGGAAGTGGTCCTCCTGCGGAAGCTGCAACGTGTAGCCCAGGGCCTGACCGCGGCTGACGATCGAGATCTTGTGGACCGGATCGGAGTGCTCCAGGATATGGCCCACCAAAGCGTGACCGCTCTCGTGGTAGGCAATCGTGGTGCGCTCGACCTCGGTCATCACGCGACCCTTGCGCTGAGGACCGGCAATCACGCGTTCCATCGATTCCTCGACCTCGTCCATCGAGATCACGGAACGATGGCGGCGGGCAGCCAGCAGCGCAGACTCGTTGAGCAGATTTGCCAGATCGGCGCCGGTGAAGCCAACGGTCATCTGGGCGAGCTTCTCAAACTTCACGTCCTCGTCCATCGGCTTGTTCTCGGCATGCACGCGCAAGATCTGCTCGCGGCCCTTCACATCCGGACGGTCGACCGTGACCTGACGGTCAAAACGACCGGGACGCAGCAATGCCGGATCCAGGATGTCAGGACGGTTGGTCGCAGCGATCAGAATGACCGACTCGCTCTCCTCAAAACCGTCCATCTCGACCAGCAGCTGGTTGAGCGTCTGCTCGCGCTCGTCGTGGCCGCCGCCCAGGCCGGCTCCGCGCTGACGTCCCACGGCATCGATCTCATCGATGAAGATGATCGACGGGGCCTGGGACTTGGCCTCCTTAAAGAGGTCACGCACGCGGCTGGCGCCGACACCCACGAACATCTCGACAAAGTCGGAACCCGAGATGCTAAAGAACGGCACGCCCGCCTCGCCGGCAACGGCCTTGGCCAGCAGCGTTTTACCGGTGCCCGGAGGGCCCACCAGCAACACGCCACGCGGGATCTTGGCGCCCAGCTTGCGATAGCGATCCGGATCGCTCAAAAAGTCACGGATCTCCTCGAGCTCCTCGACTGCCTCGTCCACGCCGGCAACGTCTTCAAACTTGACCTTGGGGCGTGTGGCCTCGTTGGTCTTGGTGTTGGTCTTGCCAAACTGCATGTTCCTGTTGTTGGCGCCCATCATCTGGCGCATAAAGTAGAACATGATGGCGATAAGGGCGATCGTCGGAAGCACACTCATCGCCAGGTCGCCCCAAAAATCGGGATCGTTGGTGTTGACGATGTACTTGGTATCGGGGTGCTCCGCCATAAGCTCGGCAAGCGAATCGGAGCCGACATAGGTCGAGGAGAAGCTCTTGAGCTCGCTCGTATCGCCCTTGTCCTTCTTCGTCTTCCAGTAATGACCCGTCACGCTTCCGTCTTGAACCGTATAGGTCAGATCTTCGACGCGATCCTGCTTGATGGCACTCACCATCTCGCTCGTCGCGAGCTTAACGGTATTGCTGGAATTGGCAAAGCCGGAGCCCATGTTAAAGAAGGCGTAGCCCAGGAGTGCGCAAGCCAAAATAAAATACAGCCAGCCCGTACGCGTGGGCTTCTTGCCTCCGGGCACCCCCGGGATCTTAGGCTCCCGGGGAGTCTGGGAATTGTTATCGTTACGGTCGTCGGGCATCTTACGAATAAACCTCCGGTTTCAAAATGCCCAGATACGGAAGGTTACGATAGCGCTCGGCATAGTCGAGGCCGTAGCCCACCACAAAGGCATCGGGGCAATGGGTTCCAACATACTTGGGCGTGATGGCCGAGGTACGGTCCTCAACGTCCTTCCACAGGAAGGCGGCGACCTCCAGAGAAGCGGGCTTGCGGCTCTCGAGGTTCTTCATCAGATACTTGAGCGTCAGGCCCGAGTCCAGAATGTCCTCGACGATCAGCACGTCGCGACCGCGGATGTCGATATCCAGGTCCTTAATGATACGCACGATACCCGAGGACTTCACGCCGTCGCCATAGCTCGAAACAGCCATGAAATCGATGTTGGTCGGCAGCTCGATCTTGCGCATCAGGTCGCCCATAAAGACCACGGCGCCGCGCAGGACCGCAATCAGCACCAGATCCTTACCCGCGTAGTCGCGAGTAATCTGCTCGCCTAGGCGAGAGACGATACCGTCGATATCCTCCTGCGTAAACAGAACCTTCTCGATATCCGGATGTTGAGAAGCCATGACAACCCTTTCTTGTGCTTATCGCCCACACACCGCCGTATGGACGCGAACTTCACATTTTAGCAGCGCACGGGGTATATTTTCCAGCCCGTACGCCATCAGCGCGGGAATACCGTCAACGTCGCACAGAATAGCTGGCGTGGGACGCTATTCCGCATCGACCACGCGGAGCAGATATGCCACGCGCGTTGCGGCCGTGCACTTAAAACGCTCGTCCGCGCGAACTCCGGCGACCCACACCACGGCGCCCCCCGGCGCCGTCCTCACCATGGGCACGCCGGCGCGCTCGGAAACGGGAACGCGAGCCTCACCTAGCAAGTCGGATACTTTCTTGCTTCGACCACTCATCCCTAACGGGCACATCACGTCTCCCGGTACAGGACCGTCCACCCACAGGCGCGCCAATCGCGCCTCGGCAGGGATCTCGCCACGCGAGCCCGCCAGGATCCGCTCACTATCGCTGTCGGCAAAACCCAGGGCAGCCGCGTCTACCAAAGCTGTCACTTCCCCGGCAGCTGCAAGCTCACGGGCGCGGCGCACGATATCGCATCCCGGCTCAACGGCCATCGGTTCTGTGACCAGCATACGTCCCCCGCCCAACGGCAAACGACCGGGTACGGTAACCCAGTCCGCGACCAGGCCCTCGCGAGCCGCCGGCGCCTTGAACGCCAGCATGCCAAACTCAATGCGTGCGTCAATCCCCGCCGGAAGCGTGACCGAGCCGGCGCCCTCGGCAACGCAGGAAAGGACTCGCTCCACATGTCGCATCTCTGGACGAGCGTCCGGATCGATGCGCTTAATCGCCAGTCGCACGATGCGCCGCGCGATTACCACCTCGGCCGCAGCAAGGCGCCTGGCATCGAGCACCAGCGCGCCCGCCGCCTCCTTACGCAGGCAGCTTCGAAACGCCTGTGCCGAAAGCTGAGACAAAAACGCGTCCTCATCGCCTAAGATCTCGCAGGCGGCGCCAATCGTCTTGCAGACGCTCGCGTTGCGCTGCGCCACCACCGGCATCACTCGATGGCGCACGTAGTTTCGCAGATACGAGATATCCTCATTGCTCTCGTCTTCACGCCACGGCTGACCATGTACCTGTAGATAGCCCACGA
Source organism: Collinsella aerofaciens (assembly GCA_036299165.1). Taxonomy (GTDB): domain Bacteria; phylum Actinomycetota; class Coriobacteriia; order Coriobacteriales; family Coriobacteriaceae; genus Collinsella; species Collinsella aerofaciens_BM. Next base: position 36,394 of record JAXJHR010000034.1, read on the forward strand.
GCTCGCCATGAGTTAGGTCGAGCAAGGGACGCACCACGATATTCCTCCGGCGAGGAATGCTCGATAGGCCAGCGGGCCCCGAACCCTTAATCGCGTTCATCAAAAACGTTTCCGCGCGATCCGAAGACGTGTGCGCGGTGCAGATACGAGCCGCCGTTCGCGGTGCCCCCATCTGGGCGCAGAGCTCGCGAACATACCTCCGCGCCGCGGCATAGCGCACCTCGCGGGCCGCGGCCTCAATATTGCCCGACTCCCCATCAAAATAAGCGTGCTCCACGCACAGCGGTAAACCATATTTCGCGCAGAGCTCACGCACAAAGGCCTCGTCGCCATCGGACGCCTTGCCGCGCAGATGATGGTTTACATGCAGCACATGCAGGCGCTCGCGAGCAATGGGGGCAACACCGCGTCCGTCTTGGATATCCAGCTTTGATGTGCACGCCATAAGAAGCAGTGCCGTCGAGTCCGCGCCGCCTGATACCATGAGCACGACAGGAGCAGCCTGCTGCCTCGTCCGGGTCTCATCGACTGCCCCAGGCACGGCATGGTGTCCATAATGCTGAGATACCGTAGGCATTTGCTTCCTCCTCTATTCGTCCGCACCCATTGTATCCTTTGGAATCTTATGTCTCGTCTGCACCTTCATATCCTCGGCAGTGGCTCTAAAGGCAACTGCGCACTCATCGAGGGCCCGCAGGGGCTCATTATGGTCGATGACGGACTGTCTCGCCGCGAGACATTAAAGCGCATGGCAGAACTGGGGCTCTCGACAGACAACGTCTCGGCTCTTCTCATTACTCATGAGCATAGCGATCACATCAAGGGCCTCGATGTCTGGTGCAAGCACTGGCACGGCCCCCTCTTTGCCAGCAGGGGCACTCTTTCGAACAAAGAAAATCTTTCGCATCTGCCTGTCGAGGAATTCGATCCCGGCGACGCCCTATCCATTGCCGGCATCCACGTGCAAACCTACTCAACATCACACGATGTCATCAATCCAGTCGGTTATCGATTCGACGCCCTCGATGATTCCATCGGCTTTGCCACCGACACCGGAGAGCTATCGAGCCAAGCCATGAACACCCTCAAAGATTGTCGAGTCCTCGCGCTCGAGAGCAACCATGATGTGACCATGCTGCGCGAGGGAGAATATCCCCGCTTTCTTCAGGAGCGCATCCTGTCTGCAAGGGGACACCTCTCCAATGGCCAAGCCGCCGAAGCCGCGCGCGAACTTGTTACCGATCGCACCGAACAGCTCATTGCCATGCATATCAGCCAAGATAACAATCGTCCGAGCCTTACCGTCAAAAGCTATGCCAAAGCTCTGGCCGCAACCCTGGATGACGAGGTCGGCAGCTCCGCAACCCTTCTCCAAGGATCGCGAAAACTCTCGATACGCCCTGCGAGTCAGTATCAGCCGGCAACCATTCAATAGACTGTCCTAGACAGCAAAAGGGGCCGAGAATCGCTTCCCAGCCCCTTTTGCTGTCTTTTCATAGCGCAGAACACCAACGAAGTTAGTCGATGGAGATCTTCGTAACGTTCTTCTTCTCGACGATCTTGGGAACCGTAACGGTCAGGATGCCGTCAGCGTACTTAGCCGAGAGGCCCTCGCTCGAAGCGTCCTTTAGATACACGCCACGCGTCGCGCTGTACGAGCTGAACTCCTTCTGCAGGAAGTTCTTGCCCTCGTTCTCCTCGTCTTCCTCGACATTCACGCTAATGGACAGACGGCCCTCATTGAGCTCGACATCGATATCGTCCTTGGCGACACCGGTCAGATAGGCCTTGACCTCATAGCCGTCGCCCTTATCCTCAACGTCAACGGGAAACGCCTTGGAAGCAATCGAGTTGTTTGCAAGGTCGGTCATATCATCAAACAGATCGAACAGCGAGCTAGCAGAAGGACGAACGCCAAAAACCGAACGATAAGGAACCATGCTTGCCATGTTTACCACTCCTTTTAGGACTGCCGAGCCATCTTCTAGGTGACTGGGACTTCTTTTGACGCTCTTATATATGCCCACCCAGTGCTTATATATACATCGGCTATAAAGTTTTTTGAGTCCAGTACTATAAGCATATCTAAGTGTATGTGACTAAGGTTTTAGTAAGGTTAAGGTTCTTTGAACCAGAGCTTAAATAACGAGTATGTTCGCAGCTACAAATAACAAGGGGCTTACAATGAGCGCGTACACGTTGTTGGTAACGAGCTAAAGGGCATCATGGACGACCAAAACCAGAACAAAATGTTTATGCCGACGCAGGGGGAAGATACTTCCACGCAGCCGCCACGGTTCCATCGCCCCCACATCTCGCAAGAGCCCATTAATGATCCGGAGCCCGAGTATGTGACGAGAAATCGATATCAAACACTCGAGGATGCCCAAACGGGGCGTAAACATATGGGCGTCGCCTCGGGAGACCCTGTATATCTGAAAGACGCACCATTATCTAAAAACAGCGCAGCTAGTGAGGAGCCACTGAAAGCATCCGCTGCCAATCAACAAAGAGGTCCTCGACCAAAGCAAACCTTAACGCATTCGGCTCGCTATCTCGAAACGCCAAAACAGGGAAAATCAATCTTCGTTTCGTCAAGTAAACGACGCAAGCAGCATCGACTGACAATCCTGCTTTTGATCATTGCGGCCATAGCAGTTGCCCTTGTTATTCGATTTATTTTCTTTAAATAAAAGCTCAATACCAAAAACAATAAGATCGTCTGGTGTAATAGAGTCATTTACGCCCCGTAAACGCAAAAAA
>JAXJHR010000035.1:0-6804 GCA_036299165.1 Collinsella aerofaciens
ACGATAGGCGTCTTGTCGTCCTGATCGAGAGTGTATCGGTTGAGTTGCGCCCGCTGTTCCAGCTTCCATTTGCCGAGATAGCGGGCCAGGGAGTCGTTGATTGCTATGGTGCGTCGGCTCATCTTCGATTTTGGCGGTCGGAGAGTCTTGTCATTGGTGAACTGCTTCGACACGCTCAACGTGCGCTGCCCAAAATCGATGTCGCCCCAAGTCAAGCCGAGCATTTCGCCGCGTCGGAGACCACATTGGAGCAAGAGCATGGTGCCCGTTGCCTTGGCCGACAGTGGTTCATCCATGAGGCAAGACAGAAATCGTGAAGCCTCGTCTGCTGTAAGTGGAGTTCTTTCCCTGTAAGTTGGTTTGGGGAGCTTGATTGGCGTGCATGGGTTACGAAGGATGAGCTCGTTGTCTACGGCGTCTTGGAGAATCTGTCGCAGCTTGACATGCGTCCCGTGTAACTCGGCTTCTGACATTCCTCTTTTGCGGGCGTTTGCGTAGATGTGTCGTATATCGTCAGGGTGGAGGTCGGTAAGTTGGATATGGCCGAACATCTCTTGAATGTGGCTAATATAGTTGCCCTCACGGGCATAGGCGAGCGGTGACTTGAAGCCGCCCTCTTCCCTTAGGCTGTGGAAGTTCTCGGCGTACTTTGCGACGGTGAGGTTTCCGCTGTCATGAACGATACCGGAGTTCAACTCCTCCTTGTATTCTTCCATGGCTTTGCGGAGCATTGCCTGTTGCGTGCGTCTGCTCAGACCTTCGCAGTGTAGCGTTCTCTTGGATGAGTAGGCGTATTTGCCGGTCTTGGGGTCCTTGCCGAGGTTGAAGCGGTATTGGAATACCCCTTCTTTAACTTGATATACGCTGCCGTTTCCGACGACTCGTGGTCTGGTGCTCATGGTGGGATTCCTTGGGATTAGGCTAGGGGCAAGCCCTTAAAGGCTTGCCCCTAGCCTAATCCCAAAATTCTACCCAGGCAAGAGTATCTGGGTAGAATTAGGGTAGAAAGTTTTTGAAGCCTATATCTCGCGATTCTTGAAACATGCCGTTTTACATGCGGTTATATGAAGTTGTATAAAATTATAAAACACCAGCTCAAATAGAAATACAAGACCTCCTAAAGCGGGTGTCGACGGTTCGAATCCGCCCGGGGGCACCAGGGAATATGACGGCGTCGCGAGAGCGGCGCCGTTTCTGGTTTGTGGGGGCCGCCGGCGGATTCGGGCCGTCGACACCCGCGTCACCAATTTCCCCGCGGGGGGAGTTTTCGAATCCGCCCGGGGGCACCAGAGATTGACCGAGCCCGGTACCGCTATGGTGCCGGGCTCTTCTGGTCTAAGGGCCGGATTCGGGCCGTCGACGCCCGCGTCACCAATATGGGTCGCATTTCGTCTAGCTCCGCTCGCGCCACCCTTCCCGTCGCCCGCATCATCAGGGCCGCATCGGTTAGAATCGTGTGTGCGACGTATCCCGTGCGCGGGCGGCCGAAGACTTGATCGGAGGTCCCCAATTGCTGAAATTCCTTAACGCGCTCGCCGCCCTTGCGACGGTCGGCACGTTCATCATTGCGTTTCTTGATTCGTATGAGGTTCGGTTTAAGGTCCGTAGGCGCACGCGCGGTGCGGACGGTTCTCGGCGTTTGCGCCGCAAGCGCAAATAAAAACGGCCGGGGTTGCAGCCCGGCCGTTTAACACGTTAGAAAACTAGTACGCCCGCGCTCCTTAACACTTATGCGGGGTGCGTCGTTTTCTAGAAACATTCTACCCGTCCGGCTGCGGGTCCGTCCACATTTTCCAAATCAAATCACCAGATGTCTACTGAGACACGTAAAGCGCCCGCTTGCCGGGGGAGCAAGCGGGCGCTTTTGAGCGAATGTGTTTGCGGTCTAAACCGCTCGGAGCAACAAGCGATCGACGTTAGTTGCTAGACTCGGAGTCGTCGCCGGAGCTGGAGATAGAAACCGTCAGCGTAATCGTGCTGTCGGTGGACTGCTTGCCGGTGGGGGAGACGCCCGTAACGGTGGCATTCTCGTTGCCGCTCACGGGGTTGCCGTTCTGATCGCAGAATGCGATGTTGTAGAAACCGGCGTTGTTGAGCGCGGTGACGGCGGCGGAGATGCTCTTGCCGTACAGGTTGCCCGGGACGCTGGCCTTGCCGGACTTCTTGGCGATGACGACGGTGATCGTGGCACCGGGCTTCTGCTTGCCGCTGGGGTTCCAGCTAATTACGGTGCCCTCGGTAACCGAGTCGTTTTCCTGGTAGCTCACGTCGACGCCAAAGCCGGCCATGTCGAGAGCGTTGCGCGCCTGGGCCTCGGTCATGTCGGTCAGATCGGGCACCGAGGTGGTGTCCGGGCCGCTGGAGACCTTGTACGAGATGGTCGTGCCCTTCTCGACCTCCTTGCCGGCAACAGTGCTCTGCTCAAAGACCTGGCCCTCTTCGGCCTCATTGGCTTCCTCCGAAGCGCTGCCCTTCAGGCCCACGCTTGCCAGTGCGGCCTCGGCCTGGTCCTTGGTCAGGCCGACGAGCTGCGGAACCTCAACCTTCTCGGAGGGCTTAGGGCCCTTGGAGACTACCAGGTTCACCCTCGTGCCCTTGGCCTTCTTGGTGTTGCCGTTGGGGGTCTGCTCGGCGACCTTTCCCTCGTCGACATCGTCGTTGTAGCTCTGGTCGACGGTGCCAACCTCAAGGCCGGCTTCCTTGATCAGCTCAATAGCGGTTTCCTGGTCCTTGCCCAGCACGTCGGGCACCGTGACCTGTTCGCCACTGAACATGCCCGTGGCAAAGGCCACTACAACGCCAATCACGGCGACGGCGGCAATCACGGCGGCGATAATCTTGTTCTTGTTGGACTTAGGCTTCTCGACCTCGTAGGAGCCCGTGGAGCCCGAGACAGCGCTACGGGCGGTGTTCTGACCGCTCACGCCCGAGACGGGACGAACCATAGCGCGCGTTGAGTCGGAAAGCTCGCGGGTCTTGGTGGCACCCAGGTCGCCGGCGGCACCGATGATGCGCGTGGGCTCCGAGACGTTGACGGCACGGCCGGACAGGTAGCTGTTGAGCACCTGGCGCAGCTCGTCGGCCGTCTGGAAGCGGTTTGCCGGGTCCTTCTCCATGCACTTGAGGATGATGCGCTCCAGGTCGGCATCGACGCCGGAGTTGATCTGGCTCGGCGGGATGGGGAGCTCGTTGACCTGCTTGAGCGCGACCGAGATAGCGTCGTCGCCGTCAAAGGGTACGCGGCCGGTGGCGCACTCGTACATGACGACACCCAGCGAGTAGATATCTGAGGTAGGACCGAGGTCCTGGCCGCGGGTCTGCTCGGGGCTTACATAGTGGGCGGTGCCCAGCACGTTGTTATCCTGCGTGAGGTGACTGTTCTTGGCGCGTGCGATACCAAAGTCCATCACCTTGATGTTGCCGTCGGGCAGCACCATGATGTTTTGCGGCTTGATGTCGCGGTGGATAATCTCGTGCTTGTGTGCGACCGAAAGCGCGGAGCTGATCTGCGAGCCGATCTGCGCGACCTTCTTGGGGTCGAGGGCGCCGTGACTCTTGATGCCGCTCTTAAGGTCGGTACCGCGCAGGTACTCCATGACGATGTAATAGGTGTCACCGTCCTTGCCCCAGTCGTAGACGCCCACGATATAGGGGGAGGACAGGCCGGCAGCTGCCTGGGCCTCCTGCTTAAAGCGGGCGGCGAAGGTGGCGTCGCCGGCATACTGCGGCAGCATGATCTTGACGGCAACCGTGCGGTCGAGGACCTGATCCTGTGCACGGAAGACGGTCGCCATACCGCCTGTCCCCACCTTATCCTTGAGGAGGTATCTTCCCCCGAGGACCCTCTGTTCCATTCCTGCTCCTAACATAACTATTCGCTCAACGATGTGTGTAGTACCAAATGTGTGGCCGCTGGGGCCGTGTGGCGCGTTGCCGCTAGCTCATCGGCCGCGGCGTGCCCCAAGTATCCGCTTTGATCACGGGCATCACGCTCCCTGTGCGGCGAGCGCCGCGGTCAGGACGATGCCGGCAATCTTGGCCGCCTTGACGTCGTGTTTGTCGTAATCCTCCAGGGCCACCGAGATGGCAACCGTGGGTGAATCATAAGGTGCAAAGCCAACAAACATAGAGTTGACGTTGGGGCCGCCGGTCTCGGCCGAACCGGTCTTGCCGGCAACCTTGACGCCCGGAATCTGGGCATCGGTGCCGGTACCGGACTGGACGACGGCGAGCATGGCCTGCTTGACCTGGTCGGCCGTGGTGGAGCTGACAGCCTGGCCCAGCGAGCGGGACTGCGTGGTCTTAACCACGGTTCCGTCCGGGGCGAGTATCTGGGACACAAAGAACGGGTCCATGACCACGCCGCTGTTGGCGATAGCGGCAGCGATCACGCAATTCTGCATGACGGTGGTCTGCGGGCCAGGCGTGTGGTCCATGCCGACGGGTTGGCCGGCGCCTGCCCAAGCGGTCTCCCACTCGGTCATAAGCGACGGGTCGGCCATGATGGAGGCCGCGGCGGTAAGGTCCTGACCCAGCTTTTGCCCATAGCCAAAGGCGTTGGCAAACTGTACCAGCGAGTTGGCGCCGACCTCGTTGGCCACCTGGCCAAAGACGACGTTGGACGATACGGCGAAGGCCTGCAGCAGGCTGATGGTGCCGTAGCTCTCGTTGGCATAGTTGGTGACCGGCGCGTTGCCGATGTCCATAGAGCCGGGCGCCTGGTACGTGCTGGTAAGGCTGGCGGTGCCGGTTTCGAGTGCCGCGGAGAGCGTGACAACCTTAAAGGTCGAGCCCGGGGTGTAGAGCGCGTCCATGGCGCGGTCGTACATGGAGCCGTCCTCGCCACCGCCCGACTGCATCAGGGCATCGATGTTGGTGTTGTCATAGGTGGGCGAGCTCGCGCACGCAAGGACCGCACCGGTGCGCGGATCCATGACCACCACAGCGCCCTTAAAGCCCTTGAGCGCCTGCTCGGCAGCCGTCTGGATGCGCGAGTCGATAGTGAGCTTGGCGGTATTGCCCGGCTGGGTCTGCCCCGCGAGCGACGCAATGGCGTTGTTCCAGCTGGAGTAATCCTTGGAGCCGGTGAGCGTATCGTTCATGACGCTCTCGATGCCGGCGGTGCCGTATTGCTGGCTCACGTAGCCCACCACGTGCGCGGCCATGTTGCCGTTGGGGTAGGAGCGGGCGTAGGTGCCGTCCTCCTGCTGCAGCGACTCGGCTAGTGTCACGCCGTCGGACGTGATGATGGAGCCACGCTGGATGTACTTGGAGCGGGCGATGGTGTGGTTGTTGGTCGGCATGTCCTGATAGTCCTTCGCCTTGATGACCTGGACATAGGTGAGGTTGCCGATAAGGATGGCGAACAGCGCCGTGAAAGCAAACACGGCACGAGTCAGACGGTTGGCAAGTGCAACGCGGCCGAGCACGCCGGACTCTGGCGTGTCGAGCAGGCGACGACGCATGCGAGAACCCGCAGAGTGGTTGCCGTGGCTGTAGGAAGGTGCGTTGGCAAAACGCGTACCGGTCGGGGCAGCGGCGGATGCGACCTGATCATCGGTGATGGCGGCCATGGTGCCGGTGCCGGTGAGCTCTGCTTCGCGTCCGGTTGCCTCGTCGCCGGCGCGCAGCAGCAGCGCGACGATGATAAAGCTCGCCAGCAGCGAGGAGCCGCCCTGGCTCATAAAGGGCAGGGTGACGCCGGTCAGCGGGATCAGGCGGGTAACGCCGCCCACGATCAAAAAGGCCTGGAAGCTGATGGCGGCCGTAAGACCCGTGGCGCTAAAGGCGGCGAGGTCGGATTTAGCGCGGGCAGCCGTGGTGAGGCCACGCACGGCAAAGAGCATAAACAGGATGAGCACGGCGCCGCCGCCCAAAAGGCCCATCTCCTCGCCGATGGCAGAGAAGATAAAGTCGGACTCGACGACAGGGATGTTGTTGGCCATGCCGTTGCCGATACCAACACCGACCAGACCGCCATCGGCAAGCGAGAAGAGCGACTGGACGATCTGGTAGCCCTGGCCCTGGGCGTCCTTAAACGGATCGACCCAAACTTGGAAGCGCACCTGAACGTGCGACAGGAACTTGTAGGCGCCCACGGCGCCGACGGCCAAGAGCGCAAGGCCGATAACGACATACGAGAATCGACCCGTGGCAACGTAGAGCATCAGCAAGAAGATGGTGTAGAACAGTACGGCCGAACCCAGGTCGCGTTCGAAGACGACAACGAGTAGGCACACGCCCCACACGGCAAACAGCGGCAGCAGCAGTCGCAGGCGAGGGATCTTAAAGCCTAGGATCTTGCGGTTGGAGATGGAGAGCAGCTCGCGGTTCTCGGCCAGGTACCCGGCCAGGAACAGCACGATAAAGACTTTGGCGAACTCGCCGGGCTGGATGGTAAAGCCTGCGATGCGAATCCACAGCTTGGAGCCCGAGATCGTGGTGCCGATAAAGATAGGCAGCATCAGCAGAATGATGCCGATAATGCCAAAGGTGTACTTGTAGCGCATGACCACGTCGAGGTTCTTAACCAACGCGAGCGTTCCCACCATCAGGGCCACCGAGACAAACAGGATGATGAGCTGTGAGATGGCGAGAGCGGGGGCGAGACGCGTCACAAACGTGATGCCGATGCCCGAAAGAACAAAGACAATGGGTAGGATAGCGGGGTCGGCACCGGGCGCCAAGATGCGCACGGCAATGTGGGCCGCGGCAAAGGCGGCAAAGAGGCCGATCGGTACGGCGAGCGTCTCAAAGGAGATGGCAGCGCCCGCGGTGAGGACGTACATCGCATACAGCAGGATG
>JAXJHR010000036.1:0-18066 GCA_036299165.1 Collinsella aerofaciens
GCGAGTCGATGTCGGCGGCCGATTTCCACGCCTCCCTAACGAAAGAGAGGTGCTCGCGGGCCGATAGCGTGGGGTAGAGATCCGCGCCGCCCGAAGAGCTCAGGTAGACGAGTTCTGCGAATTCGGCTGATCGACGTTGGCCGATTCCGTCTGCCACCAGGCTTCCCGAGCGGATGCGGGTGGGAAATTGGCCCGACAGCGCTTCAAGAAGGGTGGTTTTCCCCGAGCCGTTGGGAGCGACGAGCCCAGCCGCCGTTCCCGGGCTCAGGAAAAGCGACCCGATTGAAAGTATCGTCGTGCTCCCGTATCCCACGCTCGCGTCTAGAAGCTCGAGACCATGGTGCTTTTTAGCGGGTCCAGCCTGTTTGGGCGAACGTGTCGCAACGGCGCCGACCGCGAAAAGGACCGCGACGTATACCAGGGCCACGGCAAGCATCGATGCGCTGCCTGAACCGGAGCCAATGAATTCTGTCGGGAAGCATCCTACGTAGCCCGTTGCCTCGATAGGCGAGAATACGGCCAGCGGCAGGAGATTGAGCGCGGCGTTATACTCCAGTGCCGAATCGGACAGTAACGGGAATACCGGGGCCGCGACAAGCAGCGCGGAGGTAAGGGGGCCTGCGAGGACGCGCCTCGTTGCGGTCGATAGGACGACGGAGCAAACGGATATTAAGGTTCCGCCCGCAAGAAGCGCGATAAGCAGGGCTGTGAAGACGTTTCCCGCGGTCGTGGTGGTAAGCGCGCCGTCATGGAAGAAGGCGATCGGGTACCCAATTTGCCCGAAGCCGTTTAGGACCAAGGCGTAAATGCCCCCGGGTGCGAGGCCGGCGAGGAGCATCGCGGTCCCCGCGACGATTATCGAAAACACGATCTGAATAAGGCGCCGGAATTTGGGCACGGGCGCCTTTGCCGCCAGGGTCGCAGGCCTTGTGGCGCCGAGCACGAGTATCGACGAGAGAAGGAAGGGGATGAAGGGAAGGAAAGACGGCGCCGTGGCAATGGCGTAAGGCGGGAAGGAAAGGAATGGCAGGTCGTTTGCGGAGGCCGGGATATCCGTGATGCCGGAGCTGCTCAGGGCACGGCAATATGCGAGCGCCGCGTCATTGGTCTCTCGGTCTCCCACGATGGACCCGGATTGGAAGCCTTCGCCCATGAGCGCGTAGTAGCTCTCGGCAGAGTCGAGAAAGGCGGCGTCGGTTTGAGCGGCGAGGGCGGCGTTCGCGTATCTTGCAAGCTCAGCGTCATCTTGCTGCTCTGGCGATAGGTCTGTGCCGCTGGCCTGGGGCGCGCGCGTATTGAATGCGTCGACAAAGCTCTGCATGCCCTGCTTCATAAAGAAGGGCCCGTAGATGGGTGAATTGAACGCAATGGGGATGGAGAAGGCTGCAGCGAGAACGAGCGTACAAATCCATACGGCCCTGTCTCTTAGGATTAGTTTGAGAAGAAGTCGACAGTACATTTAGAAGCACCTACATTTCTCAAAGCATCGTTAGATTAATAATGACAGACCGAATGAAGATGCGTGCGATGGGGGCGAGGCGAATGGCTGAGCGGTATCGATATGCGGGTTCAACGGTATCACATTGACCACATAGATTTTTAACTTGCATTTCTACCCGCCCTTTTCGTAGAGTCGCCGATACGTGCTTAGCGCACCCTCGGCGCGTCCGGCAGGCTTTGCGAAATGGGATCCAGGAGACTTCGGCGCAGCATCATCTTGCGGAATGCTTCTAATGAGCCTCCCATCCTTCAAAAACAGAATCTCATCGCACAGCCTATCGACCGAATCCAAGATGTGGGATGACATGATGATGCACGTACCAGAATCGGCCAGCTTCCTGAGAATCTCGGAATGCAAGTCCACCCTGCTGGGGTCGAGCGCGTTCATGGGCTCATCTAATAGAAGGTACCGCGCACCCGTCGCATACGCAATCGCCAGGGTAAGCTGCTGCTTCATGCCCTGGCTCAGAGTGCGGATCCTCATCTTCGCGAACTCGCCTATCTGCGTTTGTTCCACTATCTCTTCGATATCGCGAGCATGCGGCCACATATCGCAAACCATCTTGAGGTGATCTTCCGCACGCAATCCGGGATACAGCAGCGTCCCCTCACCAGGTGCATAGAAGATCATAGAACGGACCTCTCTCGCACCCGTACCCTGCACCTCATCCAGAACGATGCTCCCGTCCACGCGAGGACCCGGCAAACCTGCCATCGCACGCAGCAACGTCGTCTTTCCATGCCCGTTCGGAGCGACGAGACCGTAGACCGTACCCGGGGCAAACTCAGCGTCCACCGAATCTACGAGCACCTTCTTTCCATAAGAGATCGTCAGCGTTTGAAGGCCAATCATCGAGATCATCCCCTTTCGATCTTTGGAACACTCAGGCGCACCATCAACGGAGATACGGCGCCCAAAACCACCAGCAGAGCGCCCGATGCGCCGACGACCTCTCCAAAAGGCATCGCGTTCGTCCCTCGCCCAAGGAACCCAATCGTCCCCACCTGGGAAGCGGGATCAAACGAGGCGAATGGAGCCAGCAGCGCGACGCCCATGCCCGCGCTTTCAACATGAGCGCTCAACGAACCCAACACCAGGAGAACCGCGCAAACCACTCCGGCGACAACGGGGTTGCGGCTAATCGCTGCTGTCAACGCAGCGACGACGGAAATCACGCCGTATGCCATGACCAGCAACGGAATACTGCACAACACCGCCTCCCCCACCATGGACGTTGTCGAAGCTCCCGCCCGAATGAGAGCGACGGGATACTCCGAACCACCCGCACCGTTCTTAATCAAGGACACAACCGCAGCGGGAACCATCGACACCAAAAGCAGCGCCAAGCCAAGCAGGAGAGACAGCGCAACAGCCGTCAGAAAACGCACATGCGCTGTTGCGGGGATCTGGAGAACCAGAAGGGAACGACACTGCAGGTGGGTACACGCGAGCGATGTGACAACCACGGGCAACAGCAAAAATAAGGAGGGAAGCGCTGCCTGGAGATACGAAAGGAGGATTAATGGGGGCATCTTCGTACTTAACTCGTAAACCTTGGGGTCCGGCAAGCTCGCGATCGACTCAAGCAGAAGGGCGCGCGCCTCCGCACGAGAAGGAGTCTCCGGCTCGATTCCGATCGATTGCAGGAGAGTCGCATCTGCCGCGCCCAGCTCACCTCGAGCGCGCTCGTACGTCGCAAGGCTTCGAAACCCCTCCGCAGGCATAGGCGCGTACACGAAACCCGAAAGAGCATCCCGCATGTCTTCCAGGGCCGCTTTGCCCTCGACGTCCATATTCGCAGCGTTCTGCTCTAGATACCGATCTATTGAACGGAGCTCCCCATCCCTATACCGAACAGCGGAAACGTTATCAGCGTCAGGAAACATCTCGACCAGAGCCGGGGCCAGCATCGTCGTCGACATTGCAATCGCGCATACGGCGAGGGTAGGAGAACGCAGGAGCAGTTTCCCCATCGTTCTTACGTATGCAACGGCGGAGGCACAAGCGCTCGAACGAGCTGCCGTTCTCGATGCAGTGAAGGAACCTCTCTCAAGACAAATCGGGGATATCGGGCACGCGCAGCCGCTCTTTCCAGCAACGCAAAGCAGGCTAATTGCCAGCACCTCGATCCCGATTGCGCATACGAGGGCAATCGCGCCACGCTCGAAGCAAAGTCCAGGCAGATTCACTATCTGCGTTGTCGGGTACGGGCTATAGGCGCCGACGGTCAACTCAGTGTTCGCATACGTAAGGGGATTCAACAGGGCGAACTCACGTAAAGCGATGGATCTTCCGTAATACCCGGGAACCATCGTCACCCCCATCAGGGCACATACGAACACGATTCCAAGCGTAGGGTTATTGGCAATCTTCACGGCAAGGTGAACGACAAGCGAGATGAACGCTGCCACCAAGAATTGCAAGATGGCCGTCTGCGCGAACACCAGCCAAGCCGGTTTGATAACCGGAGTCGCATATTGAATGTAGCCTATCGGATAGAACGGCGAGCCCGGGCCATTCTTCACAAGCGCGGCGATTATCCCTGGAAGATTGATGGCGAGGACGGCAAGCATTGCAAAAACACTCGCCCATACGCTCGATGCAACAAGTCTACCCAGCTCGCCCATCGGTGCCTGGATGATGAGCTTTTCACGTTTGTTAAGACGCGCGGCAAGGAACGAGACGGCAACGGCCGTTGCGACCCATAGCAAGTACTCCTTCGATCCGTCATAATAGGTGTACTCTCCATCCGATATCTGCAGAAACGGAAGTAGGGGAGAGAGCGGTGCCAAGATAAGACGTCCCGCGGCAAGAGGGTACAGAAGCGCGGGCATGCTTGATGAAGAGGTATAGACACCGTCCTCCCCCGCATTCACAAGCGCATCCGCATAGGATGCTGACAATTCCTGCTCAACACGGGTTATTCCCGACTCGAGGTATTCGACCCGTCCGTCGATGCCAGCCGCGCTCCTGAAGACGGGCAGAGCACAAAGAACCATCAACGCAACAACGACAACACAGAGCGACCTGGAGGAGAGAAGCGACCTAAAGATCGCCTTCGAGATTTTGAGCATATTCATCGCCAACCTTAACCTCATCCAGTCGGAACAGAGGGGCCGAACAAAATGCTCGGCCCTTATTACTTGCCGGCAAAGTCAATTTAACATAAACTGTTAAAAAGTAACCTGAGTTTTTTAAATTCTTCGGAGGTTATTATGAGTTCCGACAATCGCACTCCCCGGCTTCATTCCTTCCGCATCGCATGTGCGATAGCCTCTGCGGCCCTTTGCGTCACCGCCATCGCACAAGTGGCGTTCTCCTTAAAGCCAGCAATCGAAGTGCTCGACAACCCTGTAATTGCAGACTCCCCCGCGTATCCAGCCCTTGCGATCTCGACATTGGCCCCTGCCGTCATCGGTATCGCTACGACCATCCTCAGCGCCGTTCTCGTGTGGACGATCAAGAGCGGAGACCCCTTCAAGAAAGGGTCTGCGACATGCTTGAAGGTGCTCGGCATTCTCTTCGTTGTTCAAGCTGCCACCAGCCTCTACGCCGGCTCACTCGAAACCTCCGTTTCGATGTTTGGCGGCGAGGGGGCCGTCGGCGCCCAAGAGATCGCTTCATCATTCGACTGGACCTCTCTGGTTCTCGGCATCGTCCTGTTCATGCTTTCCCAGCTCTTCTTATACGCCCGAGAGCTGTACCTCGACTCCGACGAGATTGCGTAAGGAAACGCCATGCCCGTAATTGTTCGCCTCGACAAGATCATGGCCGAGCGAAAGATTTCCTCGAACGAACTTGCCGAAAGGATTGGAACCACGCCCGTGAACCTGTCCCGTATAAAAAAAGGGCATATTCGCGGCATTCGCTTGAACACACTCGAGCAGCTATGCCTCGCCCTTCGTTGCCAACCCGGAGACCTTCTCGAAGTCATGAGCGAAGAGGATGCCCGAAAGGAGTTCGGACTCGATTGGTCCGCCGAGGATTAGAGGGCGGTCGTACTCGCCCTGCACACGGGGATGCGAATCGGCGAGGCCTGCGGCCTTCGGTGGTGCGATGTGGATTTCGAGACGGGCCTGATCTCGATCAGGCACTCGGTGGCGTACGCGAAGGGGATGGGTTCGTTCATCAAGGACACCAAGACCCATGACGCCAGGGGCATCCCCATCGACCCGGTCGGCCTGCTCCCCTTCCTGAAGGAGATCCACGAGATCGACTGCAGAAAGCTGCGCTCGCGCGGCCTTACCGGGGCGGTCGAGATCGGGGACTGCTACATCCTGTCGGAACCGGGCGCAACCTTCGCGACGACCAGCTATATCCGCAGGGCGTTCAAGACGTTCTCTGAGACCAACGGCCTCATGGGCACCAACGACGAGCTGATCACGTTCCACGGCCTGCGCCACACGTTCGCCACGCAGTGGATCCGCCAGGGCGGCGATATCAAGGCGCTCCAATCGATCCTCGGGCACAAGGACGCCATGGCGACGCTCAACGTCTACGCCGACATCGAGCCAATCTCCAAAATCCATAACATGCTGCGCGTCTCGCCGTGCCTCTGGCGCGGGTACCTCGGGCCGAGGGTCGATCCGGGACCCATGTTCCAGCAGAGAATCCAGGAGTCCATCGAGACGCTCCAGGCGTTCGGCTACGGCGTCACCGAGCCGGACGACCGAAATATCGTCATACGCGACGTGAAGACGATCAGTCGGCTCTACCCCACCGAGTACGCCGCGGTGCTGGGCCCATCCCAACTGAGGTCACGGTGGTCCGATAGGGGCGCCGCCCGCGGCATGCGCCGCGGAGCGGTATCCCCTACCGAATAGTGGGGGATGCCCCCCGTTTTCAGTTTGGAATCAGCGGTCGGAGGCGTTCGGCTGACTGCGGGAACGGCCTATCCGCTCGATGTGTTCGGCTGAGTTCGGAAATCAACCCAACACGAGCTGGACGCGCGCCAGACGGCTCTTCCCCATGCGGCCTGCCCCCTCACGCTCATGTTGCAGACATGTAACGCCGCAGCGAGCGACCCCTTTTTTGCGCGAGACAGGTACAATGATGAACACTGTACCGTAGCGGAGCGCCCCGCGCGCCGCCAACACGCGAAAGGGTTTCCCATGGCCGAGATCTCGTCCTCCCGTATCGTCATCACCGTCCTTGGCAAGAACCGCCCCGGCATCGTCGCCGGCGTCACCCGTGTCCTGGGCGAGGCCAATGTCGACATCCGCGACATTACGCAGTCCATTATCGAGGACATCTTCACCATGACCATGCTGGCCGACACCGCCGAGTCCAAGCTCGACTTCGCCGAGCTGCAGAAGGCCCTGGCCGAAGCCGGCGAGCTTTCGGGCGTCAACGTGTCCATCCAGCGCGAGGACGTCTTTAACTTTATGTACCGCCTGTAGCGAACAGGCCGCTGGGGATAGCCTGACGCGCGCGCCCAAGCACGCCACCCCAATGCGGCCCGGAGAGGAGCCCGCATGGCCTACGACGCCAAGAAAATCTACTACCGCTTCGACGACCACCTGAGCCGCCTGGTTCTAGATTACGAAGCAAGCCGCCAGATTTCGCCCGAAAGCGAAAATCTCTACTATGGCCTGCCAACCGACCCTTACGACGAGGATCTGTTTGTCGAGCACAACGTCAAGCGCGGCCTGCGCAATGCCGACGGTTCGGGCGTGGTCGCGGGCCTTACCCGCATCTCGGACGTGCACGGCTACAACAAGGTCGACGGCAAGGTCGTGCCCGACCAGGGCAAGCTTACGCTGCGCGGCTACAACATCGAGGACTTGGTCAACAACGCCCAAGCCGAGAATCGCTACGGCTACGAAGAGGTCGCTTATCTGCTTATCACGGGCTCCCTGCCCACCAAGGAAGAACTTGACGGCTTTTGTGGCCGACTGGACGCCTTTAGGCATCTGAGTGACGAATACGTCCGCGAGTTCCCCATGACCACGGTGTCCTCGAGCATCATGAATGTTCTCCAGCGCGCCGTGCTGCTGCTCTACGCCTTCGATGCCGACCCCGACGTGATCACACCCGAGCACGAGATCGACGTTGCCATCTCCATGCTGGCGCGTCTGCCCCGCATCGCCGCCTTCGCCCATATGGCATCGGTCGCCAAGCGCCACGGCTCCGAGATGCACGTGCCGCATCCCACGCCCGGGCTCTCCACCGCCGAGACCATTCTGCAGGTCCTGCGCGGCGGCATGGCGTTCACCCGCGACGAGGCCATGCTGCTCGACGTGATGCTCATGCTGCATGCCGAGCACGGCGGCGGTAACAACTCCACCTTCGCCTGCCGCGTGCTGTCGTCTTCGGCCACCGACCCGTATTCCGCCTATGCTGCGGCTATCGGCTCGCTCAAGGGTCCGCGTCACGGCGGCGCCAACGCCAAGGTCGTATCCATGCACGAGGACATTCGCGCGCATGTTTCCAACTGGGAAGATGACGACGAGGTCGCCGCGTATCTGGGCAAGATTCTTGACAAGCAGGCCTTTGACGGCACGGGGCTCATCTACGGCATGGGTCACGCCGTCTACACGCTCAGCGACCCGCGCGCCGAGGTCTGCCGCCATTACGCACGCTCGCTCGCCGCTAAGAAGAACCTGGGTGAGGAGTTCGCACTCATCGAGCGCATCGAGCGCCTGGCCCCCCAGGTCATGCGCGACCACGGCATGACCAAGCCCATCTGCGCCAACATCGACCTGTACACAGGCTTTATCTACAAGATGCTCGGCGTACCCGAGACGCTCTTTACGCCGATGTTCGCCGTCGCCCGCATGGCCGGCTGGTCGGCACACCGCATGGAAGAGCTCTTCTGCGCGCACCGCATTATTCGCCCCGCGTATCGCCCGGTTATCGAGCCATTGGAGTACAAGCCCCTCGCCGACCGCTAGGACGCGGACCGTTATAGATCTTAGGCGTGGCCAGGGCACCCAAGCCCTCGGCCACGCTTTTTATGTCTCTTGGAAAGGACCACATCGATGATTGTGTTTTCCGATATGGATGGAACGCTGCTGACGAGCGATAAGCAGATGAGCGACGCCACCTGGGCGATGCTCGACGAGCTCGCGCGCCGCGGCATTGAGTTTGTGCCCTGCACGGGGCGTCCGCTGTCGGGCGTCTTTGAGCCCATCCTCGCCCACCCCGCCGTGCACTATGCGGTCTGCGCCAACGGCGCCAGTGTCTGGCAGCTCGACGACGATGCGCCCACCGACGCCTCGCGCGCCACGTGTATCCTGAGCCGTCCGCTCGACCGCGACATCGCCCACCGCATCCATCGCATCGCCGCCGACCACGACGTCACCTTCGACATCTTCGCGGACGGCAAGTGCTTTCTCTCCCGCTCGCTTTACGAGCGTCTGGATGAGTTCTGCGGTGGAGACCCGCATATCGCTGGCTCACTCAGGCGCACGCGTACGCCCATCGACACCGATGTCGATAGCAAGATCGATGAGGTCGAGACGCTCGAGCGCATCGCCATGTACTGGCACGATCCGGCAGATCGCGATGCCATCGCAACGGCGCTCGACGCGCTCGGGGGCATTGAGGTCACGCGCTCGTACGCCATGAATATCGAGGTCATGGGCGAGGGTGCCACCAAGGGAACGGCCCTCACGTGGCTGTGCGAGCATCTGGGCGAGCCCCTTGCCGATGCTTGGGCCTTTGGCGACAACATCAACGACATCCCTATGCTTGTGGCAGCAGGCCACGGCATGGCCATGATCAACGGCGAGCCGGAGGACCGCGAGACAGCCGCCGCCATCACCGAGTTCGACAACGACCACGACGGCGTAGCCCGCACCATCATGGCCGCCCTCGCCTAGTCATCGGGGACGTTCTTAAACGACTAGTCGGCGGGGACACTCTTCGCGAAAACCGCAAGGATTGTCCCTACCTGCCGGCAAAAAGGAACGTCCCCAACTGCCAGACTAGGCGAGGCTCTCCAACACACGGCGGAGTTCCTGCTGGACGGCATGGTCGCGGTTGCAGCCCACGATGCGGTCGGCAACCGCCTTGAGCGCAGGGCGTGCGTTTTCCATTGCGCAACCCGTGCCGACAAAGCGAATGATCTCGTAGTCGTTCATCGAGTCACCAAACGCCATGACTTCCTCACGCTCAACGCCATAGTGCTCCATGAGCTGCTCGATTCCCGACGCCTTCGACACGCCAGGCCGCATGGCATCGATCCACGCGTTGCCCGAAGGCGCGAAGGAGAACAGGTCGCCCAGCTCGCGCTGAAGCACGTAAGCGTTGTCCATCACATTGCCGTCATCGCAGATAATCGATGCCTTGATGATATTCACATGCGGATCGGGCAAGCCCCAGATGCGTTCGGCGTTGGGCAGGTCCTTGTCAATCTCGCGAACAAACTTGTCCTCGTCGTCGAGCAAAAAGGACTTGGTGCGATCAAAAAGCGCCAGATGCATGTTGGGAAACATCTTGACCGTGCGCGCGAGCTTGCGGACGGCGAGATGCGAATAGACCTCGCGATCGACCTCGACACCATCCGCATAGACCTGCGCGCCATTCGCCGCGACAAAGTCCATTTTGTCGACCACGGGCGCAAAAAACTCGCACAGACGATCATAGCGACGGCCCGATGACGCGGCAAAATGCACGCCGCGCTCGCGCAGAGCCTCAATCAGCTCATAAGTCTCGGGCGGTACCTGGCTATTCTCGTCGAGCAGCGTGCCATCCATATCAGACGCGATTAATTTAATCATAGAAAAGCTCCTTTCGGGCTTGATGGAATCAGACATAAATCCAACTCCACCGTACCCAAAAGGAGCTCGAGCAGACCGCTCAGACAAAACCATTACAAGGGCATGGCGAGTGCTTCATATACTCCCTCGACACCACGCACGCGCACGGCGCCGAGGAGCTTGCCAAAGAGTGTCCCTAACGACTAGTCGTTTAAGAACGTCCCCGATGACTAGTCGGCGTAGGTGAAGGTTGTGACGTCGAACATGCCCTCGGGACGAATGCGAAGCGTCGGAATAACCGGCAGGGGCAGGAAGATGATGCCCATGATGGGGTCGAGCGGCGGCTCAATGCCCATGGCGCGCGCCTTGACCATAAAGTCGTCGTGCTGAGCGGCGACGTCCTCGGCCGTGCCCTCACTCATCAGGCCGCCGAGCGCCAGCGGAATGCGCGCCACGACTTCGCCGTTGCGCACCAGCACGTGACCGCCCTGGCCCACGGCCTCAACGGCAACCATCATATCGGCGGCGTTATCGCCCACCACGCACACATTGTGCGAGTCGTGCCCGATCGTGGAGGCAATGGCGCCGCCAGTAATAGTGAAACCACGCACCCAGCCTCGGCCGATATGCTTGCCGACAAGACCCAGGCCAGCGGGACCGTCGCCGTCAGCGCCCTCAGCTTGCAGCGACACGCCGCGGCCATGGCGCTCGATCAGCATAATGCGGCGCAAGTCCTCGTCGGTCTCGGGGCGAGCCATGCCCGTAATAGCCATACCCGGGATGGCGTCGATGACAGCCTCGCCCGGCTTAAAGGCATAGTCGAACACGTCGAGCGAAAGCTTCGGCAGCTTAACGGACGCGCGCAGCTCGTCGGCAAGCGCGGCGACCTCGGCCGTCTCGGGCGCAATCTCGCCCACAAAGGTACCGTCCTGCGCCACGAGCGCGCCGGCGGCATACACGCGATGCGGAGCCGTGGCAAACGTCAGGTCGTTGAGCACCAGCAGGTCGGCACGCTTGCCCGGGGCGATGGCGCCACGCAGCTCGTGCGGGTCGCGGCAACCGTGGTCCAGACCAAAAGCCTCAGCCGTGGACAGGGACGCCATGGAAATGGCGACCACCGGGTCGATGCCGGCCTCGATAGCCACGCGGCAGGCGTTGTCAATCATACCGGTCGAAAGCGCGTCCGAAGGAGCGCGGTCGTCGGTCGCAAAGCAGCAACGACGGGCGCGGGCGGGGTTTTCCAGCAGCATCGGCGACAGGTTGGCAAGATCGTGGCTGCACGTACCCTCGCGCAGCATCACATACATGCCGCGGGACAACTTGTCGAGCGCCTCCTCGGGAATCGTCGACTCGTGATCGGCGATAATGCCCGCTGCGGCATAGGCGTTGAGGTCCTTGCCGGCAACGAGCGGCGCATGGCCGTCGACCTGCTTGGACGGCGTCTGGTTGGCAGCGTCGATACGAGCGCAGGTCTCGGGGTCGGCCATAAAGACACCCGGCAGGTTCATCATCTCGCCCAAGCCAAAGACATCGCCCGGATGCTCGGCGAAAAACGCCTGCATGTCGGCGGCGGTAATCACGGCACCGGCCTGCTCGTCGGGCAGGGCCGGCACGCACGAGGGCATCATGTACTTGATGGAAATGGGGGCGCGACGACCATCCTCGATCATAAAGCGCAGACCGTTCAAGCCAGAAACGTTAGCGATCTCATGGCTATCGGCAATGGCAGTGGTGGTGCCACGCGTCGCCGCCATGCGCGCGTACTCGGCGGGGCGGATGTTCGAAGACTCGATATGCAAGTGTCCGTCAATAAAGCCGGGGGCAAGATAGCTGCCCTGGCAGTCGATGACTTCGGTCGCTTCGTAGGTTCCGGCGGCATCGTCGCGGCCGTCGTAGAGCACGCCGACGATCACGCCATCCTTGACGGCAACGCTTCCGGGCGCCACGCGCTGGCCATATACGTCGACAATCTGCGCATTGGTAAACAGCGTGTCAACGGGCACGCGTCCCTCGGCAGCATCGATCACAGACCTCATGACCTCAACGGACATACATACTCCTTAAACCGTAGAAAACAGCTGCGGAGCGGACAGGCCTTCACCGCAGCAAGCTAATAGCCATTGTATGCCCAAACGATGGGTCAACAATACGCCTCTCCGCTTAATGGCATCCGCCACTTGGTGCAATGAGGAGAGGTTGCTTTGCACCAATGACAAGGAGTGTCCCAAAGTGCCGGCACAAAAGGAACGTCCCCAAGTGCCAACAACGGAAGCGCCGATGTTTTGGCAACGACAGCGAGCGGGCCGCATTTGAGACAAGGTGACGTGAAACGAAAGGGCGCTGACCTTCTGGTCGCGCCCTTGAAGTTGAACGTCAGATTGTCCAAATGCGGCCCGCGCAGCGTCGGCCGGTCCGCCGTTCGTTAGAACGGCGGAACTAAATCAACTTAAAGCCCTTGCGCTTGCCTACGGAGAGGGTGTCGCCCAGCTTGAGGGCGCTCGGGTCAATGTTGTAGCTCTTGGGAGCCACGGCCTCACCGTTAATCTTGACGCCGCCGCCGTCGATATCGCGACGGGCCTGGCCGGCGCTGGCCGAAAGACCCAGGTCCTTGAGCAGGCCCGCAAGATAGATCTGGCCCTCGTCGTTGACGGTCAGCTCGACGCGCTTCTCGGGGAAGTCGGCAAGCTGGCCTTCCTTGAACACGCGGTCGAACTCGGCCTGCGCCTCGTCACCGGCGCCGGCACCGTGATAGGTGTCGCACAGGTCGCGGCCAAGGGCGCGCTTGAGCTCATAGGGGTCGGCAGAGCCATCGGCCAGGGCGGCGTCGATCTTGTCGACCTCGGCCGGGGTGAGCGAGCTGGCCAGACGATAGTACTTGCCGATCATCTCGTCGGGGATGGACATGGTCTTGCCGAACATATCCTTGGGAGCGTCGGTCAGGCCGATGTAGTTGCCGTAGGACTTGGACATCTTGCGCACGCCATCGGTGCCCTCGAGCAGCGGCATGGTGAGCGCGATCTGCGGCTCCATGCCCATCTTCTCCATGAGCTCACGGCCGGCGAGCAGGTTGAAGAGTTGGTCGGTGCCGCCCATCTCCACGTCGGCCTTGATCTGCACGGAGTCGAAGGCCTGCATCACGGGGTACAGGAACTCGTGCAGGGCGATCGGCGTCTGGGACTGGTAGCGCTTGGTAAAGTCATCGCGCTCGAGGATGCGGGCGACAGTGAACTTGGAGCACACCTGCAGCAGGCCGGCCAGATCCATCGACAGGATCCAGTCGCCGTTGTGCACGATGGTGGTCTTCTCGGGATCCAGGATCTTCATAGCCTGGCTCACGTAGGTCTCGGCGTTGGCCTCGATCTGCTCCTGCGAAAGCTGCGGACGCGTGGAGTTCTTGCCCGACGGGTCGCCGATCAGCGCGGTGCCGTTGCCGATGATGAGGGTGACGTTGTGGCCCAGATCCTGGAACTGACGCATCTTGCGCAGGGGCACGGCATGGCCCAGGTGCAGGTCGGGGCTGGTGGGATCGACGCCGAGCTTGATGTTGAGGGGCTCGCCCTTCTCAAGCTTCTTGCGAAGGTCGGCCTCGGGGACGATCTTGGCAGCGCCCGAGGTGATGATACGCATTTGCTCGTCGACAGACAGCATTGGGTATCCTCCTTTTGCTATAGCACCCTCGCCGGATACGGCGGTGCTGGAAGTCCATAAACTCTCATATGATAACAAAACGGCGCGACCGAACACCTACGACAGGAAAATCCTCGTCCTGCCGCATGCGTCGACAACGACCGGCAGGCGCGTGCCGTCACGTTCGACCAAATAGCGCTCCTGCCGGCGACGTGAGCATTCACGGCAATAAACCTGCTCCGTCGCAGCATCGGTGGCACAGGCTCCCTCGGCGGTCAGCAGGCAGTGCTCGCACACCATGAGCTCGGGGCGCTCGGCATCAACAGGCCCCAAGGCACCGGGGCAAGCGGCAAGCTCGACAATGCGCTCCGCGTTGTTGGCGGTAAGCTCGGCAGGCAAAAACACGCGCCGCGCCCCAAGGCCCCGCAGCCAAGCAAGCGTGGCCCGATTCGCGCAGAACACCGGCGCCGCCACGTCAAACGTCACGCCCAGCTCGCGAGCGATCGCCACCTGCCCCAGGTTGCGGCAGACGATGCGCCCGGCACGCTGCATCAGTGAGCGGGTCCAGTCAGCGTCACTCGCGCGGCACACCTCGTCAAGCACCACAACGGCGTCGGACAAATCGAGTTCTCCGCGCGGGTCGGCATCCATCAGCTGCCAAGCAAAAACCATGCGAGTGGGAACCGCGCACTCCACCAACTCCGTCGATGCACCGCCATCCACCGCAACGCCCTCAAAGGGCAGCACTTCAACGGCACGCGCAACGGGCGCAATCGCATCCGCCTCGGCCCGCATGCGCTCCAACACCGCCGCCGTCTGATCCAACACGCCGGCGCTGCGAATCAGGTATACCTCGCAGCCCGTGCCCACCTTACGCTTGCAATGCACGACGACGCGCTCCCCCGCTGCGGCATCCACCGGGCAGGGCACCTGCGGCCAGCGCTTGGGCACATCGGGACGCGCGTCGACACCCGGATAGAACCGAATCTCGAGCGTGTCACCCGCCGCCACGGCGGCGTCGAACTCAACGGTCACCTCTTCGTGGCCCACAGCAACCAAGCGTCCCACGCGCACGCCCTGGTTAATTGCGCGCTCAAAGCTCATCAGCTCGGCACCCGAACGCCCTCGCAGGTACGCATCGGTAAACCCACGGTTAAACGACCTTCCCAGCTCGCGTTCAAGCTCTTCCACGGCACCGGGGTCCCACGCGTCGTCGCGCAGCATATCGAGCGCCCGGCGCCACACCCGCACCACATTGAATACGTAATCGGGGTTCTTCATGCGCCCCTCGATCTTGAGCGACGCCACGCCGGCATCTACAAGCTCGGGCAGATGCGCAATACCCAGATAGTCGCGCGGGCACAGCAGGCGATCCCCTTCGACGGCGACAACGCTCTGCCCCGCCTCGTCCACCAGGTCGTACGCCAGACGGCACGGCTGCGTGCAGTCGCCGCGCATCGCCGAGCGTCCACGCCGCAGGGCCGAGAACTCGCACGCCCCCGAATAACCGATGCAAATCGCACCGTGGCAGAATACCTCGATGGGCACGCCCGTGGCACATAGCGCCGCAATCTCGTCGACCGTCAGCTCGCGCGCCGTCGTCACACGCTCGACCCCCAGCTCATCGGCGGCAAGCCGCACGGCGCCTTCGCTATGAACGCCCGCCTGCGTAGACAGGTGAATCTCGACCCCGGGAATCGCCGCGCTCAGCGCGCAGGCCAACCCGGCATCGGCCACAATCAGAGCATCGGCGCCCAGCTCCAGTGCATGAGCTCCCAGCGCCACCGCATCGGACAGCTCATCGTCAAACACGAACACGTTGAGCGTCACGTACACGCGCACGCCATGGGCATGCGCCACGGCGCAGCCGCGCGCAAACTCGTCATCCGTAAAGCCATGCGCGCTCACGCGGGCGTTAAAGCCGCCCAACCCCGCGTAGATGGCATCGGCACCCGCGGCGATGGCCGCAAGCATCTGGTCGAGCCCGCCCGCCGGCGCCAGCAGCTCGGGCAGCGCCGCACCGGCAGCATCCAATCCAGTCTCGTATTGTCCGCTCGGCCCCATCGCCCGAATCGCCATCGGCAAACTCCTTACCAAGGTATGCATTCACTCTGAAAAATGCCGTCTTCCAGCATACACGAGGCCTCGCGCGCCCCGTTTGGTTTATCGTGTAATAACTTATGTCCATCCTGCCCCGACGGCACATCCACCGTCCGGCACGACATACCTGGAGGTCAATATATGGGTCCTCGCCAACGACAGGGACGCAGCCGTTCAAAGACGCATGCTCTGCCCATAATCCTGCTCTCGTTTTTGGGCTTTTTGCTTATCGCGGGCGTGGCGTTTGGCATCGGCATGGTCGGCAACGTCAACCGCTGGCTGTCCGATCTGCCCGACTACACCGACGCCAACGCGTATCTGGTGAGCGAGCCCACCGAGATCGTCGACTGCAACGGCAACAAGATCGCGAGCTTCTACACGCAAAACCGCAAGTCCATCACCAAGGACGAGGTCTCCCCCTACGTGCTGCAGGGCACCGTTGACGTCGAGGACGAGCGCTTCTACGAGCACGGCGGTATCGACCTGTGGGGTATCGCGCGTGCTGCGGTGGCAACCCTCGGCGGCGGGCACGAAGGCGCCTCGACTATCACCCAGCAGCTGGTGCGCAACACCATCCTGCAGGAGGAGCAGTTCGACTCGACCATCGAGCGTAAGGTGCGCGAGGCCTACATCGCCGTCAAGATGGAGGACATGTACTCCAAAGACGAGATCCTCATGATGTACCTCAACACCATCTACTACGGTCACGGCGCCTACGGCATCGAGGCCGCAGCCGAAACCTATCTGTCCAAGAGCGCCGCCGACCTCACCCTGAGCGAGGCCGCACTGCTCATCGGCCTTCCCAACTCGCCCTCGCAGTACGACCCCACGGTCAACCCCGACCTGGCGCTGTCCCGTCGCAACAAGGTCCTCGACAACATGCTGCGCCTGGGCCACATCACGCAGGAGGAGCACGATGCCGCACAGGCCGAGCCCATCACCCTCAACGTGACCGAGATTTCGGGCAGCGGCGTCGACGTATACTCGCAGCCCTACTTTGTCGCCTATGTTAAGCAGCTGCTGGAGCAGGAGTTCTCGACCGACGTGCTCTTTAAGGGCGGCCTGACCGTCAAGACCACCATCGACCCCACGATGCAGCAGGTGGCAGAGAATGCCGTCCGAGAGCAGCTCGACACGCTCTCGCTCGACGGCCTGGACATGGGCATGGTCGTCGTCGACCCCAAGACCGGCTACATCAAGTGCATGGTGGGCGGCTACGACTACAACGCCGACGAGAACCACGTAAACCATGCCACGGCCAAGCGTCCCGTCGGCTCCACCTTTAAGGCCTTTACGCTGGCAACTGCCATCCAAAACGGCATGAACCCCAACGTCACCCTCAACTGCAACTCGCCGCTCAAGGCCAAGGGCACCACGACCGAGGTCCAAAACTACGCCAACCATAGCTATGGCAACATCACGCTTAAGCAGGCGACGGCATACTCCTCCAACACCGGCTACATCCAGGTGGCGGAAGCCGTCGGCAACAGCAAGATCATCTCGCTCGTCAAAAAGCTCGGCATCGATCCCGCCAAGGACAACATCGAGGACGTTCCCGTCATGACCCTCGGCACCGGCTCGATCTCGCCGCTCGAGATGGCCGCCGCCTACGCGACGTTTGCCAACGGCGGCTACTATCGCCAGCCGATCGCCATCACCGAGATTGACTCTCGTACCGGTTCGGTGCTGTACCAGCACACCGACAATCCCTCACAGGTGCTTACCGAGGGCGAGGCCGCCGCGGTCACCGATGTTCTGTCCGGCGTCATGCAGGGCGGCGGTACGGGTGCTGCCGGTGCCCTGAGCGTCAACCAGCCCTATGCCGGCAAAACGGGCACCACCGACAACACCACCAACCTGTGGTTCTGCGGCTATACCCCGCAGCTGGCGTGCGCCCTGTGGACCGGCTATTCCGCGGGCGAGATTCCCATCCAAAAATACGGCACAGACCTGCTGGGCGACAGCACCAACCTGCCTGTCTTTAAGCGGTTTATGAACACCGTTCTGACCGGTACCGAGCGCGAGGAGTTTGCGACCGGAACGGCGCCCACCTACAAGAACAACAGCGTCTGGAAGTTCTACGGCACCAACAACACCAAGAAGACGGAGAACGACGACAAGGACGAGAACGAGGAC
>JAXJHR010000037.1:0-11519 GCA_036299165.1 Collinsella aerofaciens
AGGCTCTGTTAGACCAAGATTGACATACATATGTCATCACGGCGCCATATCGTTAGCCTCGTAGACCGCGGGGCAGCATGAACGCCGAGGACCTGGTAATCACCTTCAAGAGGGACATCGCGAGCCTCAGCAGGACCGAACGCCGCCGGCTCCGCCTACGAGGCCGAGCGCTCCCCGCGCTGCGGGTCCGCCGCGGTCGTGAAGAAGGGCAAATCAAAGAACGGCGAGCAGCGTTACCTCTGCCAGGATTGCGGCAGGACCTTCGGCATGGGCAGCGGGCACATCCTGGGGACGAGCAGGCTCCCGAAGGAGACCTGGATGGCCAATGCCGAGTGCTTCGTTCTCATGCTGCCCCTGCGCGAATGCGCGGGGCGCTGCCATGTCTGCCTCAAGACCGCCTACACCATGCGCCACAGGCTCATCGAGTGTCTCTCGGCCTACTCGCCCTCGTTCAAGACCGGGCGGGGCTGCGGCTGCGAGCTCGACGAGACCTACTTCCCCGAGTCGTTCAAGGGCAACCACACGAAGGGGTCATTTACGATGCCACGTCACTCCCGACATCGTGGCAAGCAGGTGCACAGGCGCGGACTGTCGCGCGAGCAGATCTGCGTCATGACCGGCGTGAACGACTCGAACGAGACGTTTCTCCAGGTCTCGGGACGAGGCATCCTGTCGAGGAAACGCGCCATGGACGTGCTGAGGGACCGCATCGCGTCCGCTTCCGTCGTAGCGACGGACAAGGCGTCCGCCTATGTCGACGTCCTCGCGGAGCTCGAGGTCGACGCACACACGGCCTACGATTCCAAGGACCCTTCCGAGGGGACCATCAACCGGATCAACACCGTCCATTCGCTCCTCGATACCTTCATGAAGCCGTTTAAGGGCGTGTCGACGAAGCACCTCGGCACCTACCTCGCTTGGTTCAAGTGGTGCCGGACCTTCATGGCGACCGATTCCGGCACCGCCGAGCGCACGGTCGCGCGACAGCTCGCCAACGGCGTGTGCAGGAGCCGCATCCATGATATGTTCAACGTCCTGCCGCCCTAAATGGACTACTGGACCGAAGCCGCCGCATAGAGACAGTAGAATGGTCGCATCGCGATATACGAGGAAAGGTGCAGCCATGCCGTCGAATATACCGGCCACGACGATCCGGATCGACCCGGAGGCCAAAAAGGAGGCCACGGCCATCCTGGACGAGCTCGGCCTGTCCATGTCCACCGCCGTCAACGCGTTCCTCAGGGCGCCCGTCCGGAAGGGCGGGTTGCCGTTCGAGATGAGGGTCAAGGCGCCGGTGCCCGACGGGAAGACGGCAAGATAGTCGGCAAATCGACTTGGGCGATGGGACCCTCACGATTGACCCGACAGATCTTGAGCACATCGCCCCCTTGCCGGATTCAAACCCGGCAAGGGGGCGATTATCTTGCAATTTCAAAAAGATGATTGGGGCAGAATGTCAATCATGGTCTAACAGAGCCAAATCAATCCAACAGTTTAGATAACGGGTAATGATTCGGGAACAGGGCGTTCGGCCGGATGGAACAGATAGATATGGAAAGAATGAACCCCTTCGGGGCACACAAGTAGAGACAAACAATGGGGTCGCTTCGAGAAGCGATACTTTCGAAGCGACCCCATTGTTTGCACAATTGACTTAGGCGCTGAGACCAAGTTGAGTCAATCTTAGACTAACAGAGAGAAGCGCCGCCCAAGTCATGTACTATCCGCTCCAACTCGACAATGTAGGACTCAACGGAATCATCCGATGGCGAGACTTCTGCTCGAATAATGTGGTCCCATTTATACAGGAAATTTTCAACCTGTCGATCTGAGTCATTCTTCCACAGTGGAGCAAGTGCAATCAACGCCGCATCAAAAGGATTGGAGGAAAAATTATCAGCATCAATATAGCCACCCATACCGGCCCTGTCGCAGTCATGCACATTTCTAACTATTCTCTCCAATTCAATAGCCTGATTATGATTCATAAAATCACCTCCTTTTTCTACTCTTGATACCCCAAAATAGAGAGGAAAAGAGTTTCGACAACATTTATCCGGTTGAAAATCATACACAATCGCTAAATATCGGTTGATTTCCGATCTCGGCCGATCGCATTGAACCGATAGGCCGTTCCGGCAGTTATCCGAACGCCCCCGCGGACCCCGTGGGCCCCGGGGCGGCGTTTTCCCAGTTGGAGGAACGGTGGAGATGTGTTTCGATGGGTTCGGTCGCCATGCTTCGCCCTCCGCCTGACACCGCTTCCCAGACCCAGTCGGACGTTCGGTCCGCCTATTCCGTTTTACCTTAAGGCTAGGCCAGCGGGGTATCGCCCATCTCGGCGCGCGCAGGCTCTATGAGCCCAGGCGTCAGGTCGAGCATGTCGACGGGTGTTAATGATCACTAAAAGAGGTCCGCGTGATCGCCAGCAATCGAGCACCGTGAGCACTGAAACTGAGCAGTTTGAGCAGGAGGTCCGTACCCCGTGAACCGGAAGCGCGGCCCTCGCCATACGGTTTCCCCGAGCGGGCACTTTGGCGAGCCCGCCCGGGAAGGATGGAGGAGATGACCGTGCCCCTGGACACAGTGAATGATATACGGTCGATGGATGCCGCCGGGCGCTCGAGGTCCGAGATCGCCCGAATGCTCCACGTGAGCCGGAACACCGTGGCGAAGTACGCCGACATGGAGGACATGTCGCCCGCCGCGCCGATACCCCGGAGGAGGGGCAGGCCCGCGCTCGAGGGCAACGAGGAATGGGTCGCGGGCGTTCTCGAAGCCGACCTCAGGGCCCCGAGGAAGCAGCGCCGCACCGCCAGGCGGATCTACGACAGGCTCGTCGCCGAGCGCGGCTGCGGCGGCTCGTACTCCACCGTGCAGAGGTTCGTCCGCGAGCTCAGGCATGCCCGGGCCGCGGCGGGCGGAGAAGGGTACCTCGAGCTCGAGTGGGCGCCCGGCACCTGCCAGGTCGATTTCGGGAACTTCCGCGCCGCAGTCGGCGGGAGGTCCCTCGACCTCAAACTGTTGGTCGCGACGCTCTCACACTCGAACGACCGGCAATGCGTCGCCCTCATGTCGCGAGGCCTCGAAGCGCGCGACGCTGCTCAGGCGCTGCGCGCTGCCGGCGCCCAAGACCTTCGACGGCTACGACTGGTCGGCCGTGTCGTGGCCGGAGGACATGGGGCGCGAGTCGCTGCTCGCGCTAGACTTCGTCGAGCGCAGGGAGGACCTCGTGCTCATGGGCGACGTCGGCTCCGGCAAGACGCATATGGCGTCGGCCCTCTGCGCGCTGGCGTGCGAGAGGAGGCTCGAGGCGCGCTTCTTCACGGCGTCCTCGCTCGTGATGCGACTGGGGCGCGCCCGCGACGACGGGAGGCTCGACCGGGAGGCCGCGCTCATCGGCAAGACCCGCCTGCTCGTCATCGACGAGCTCGGGTTTCTCCCGCTCGACGCGGACGGGGCGAGACTGCTCTTCCAGATCTTCGCCGACGCATACGAGAGGCAGTCGGTGGTAATCACCACGAACCTGGAGTTCAGCAGGTGGGGGTCGGTGTTCGGGGACGACCAGATGGCCGCCGCCGTGATCGACCGCATCGTCCACCACGGGAGGCTCGTCCAGTTCCGCGGCGAGTCCTACCGCGTCCGCCATGCCCTCATGCAGGAGGGCTAGCCGCTCAAAAGGCGTGCGCGCTTCCGATGCTGCGACTGCTCAATTTCCGATGCTCTTTTTGCTCAAATCCTCTTGACGAAACACATCATTCACTGTGTCCAGGGGCACGGTCATCTCCTCCATCCTTCCCGGGCGGGCTCGCCAAAGTAACCGCCCGGGGAAAACATACGGCGAGGGCCGCGCCCCCGGTCCCCGGGGCACGGCCCTCTTGCTTAAACTGCTCAATTTTTCGTGCTCACGGTGCTCATTTCCCAGTGATCACTCGGACCACTTCTTAGTGAACATCAACACGCAACGTTCCCGTCGAGTGTGCGGCCGAGCTGTGCGGCGTCCCCCACAAGACCGCCTTCGATTGGCGGCACCGTGTGCTCGCCACGATATCCGGCCACCTCGACCGGTACGTCTACCTCTTCAGGGTCAACCAGGCACGACGAATGAGATTCGGCTGCAAGGGTGGTGCGCCATATCCTGATGGCCGACGTGACCGACGCGACCTGCCGCAGCTTGGGGTAGGTGCGGCATCACCCATTATCTAAATCTTTAATGGAATAATTGCATCGATCTGAAGACGCAGCCGCAATTCCCTGAAGCATGCTGACGAGCACGCAGATTATCAACATATACGAACTGGTCTTAGATTCATTTTACCGTAAGCAAAAAACGAAAGCTAATATCTAAACACTTCAACGACTTCAGAAACAGCATCCAGCTTATTTTGGTCTATAAGTTCTTTTTCATAACTCATATTTGCGGAAATTCGCTTTTCTTTCTCGGCCTCAGTTGCAAGTTTATATTGATGGGCTGAAGGAGGAGAAGTTAAAACTGCTCCGAGTTGTTTTTTTGCGACATACAGAGAAGAAATGAAATCAAAGGGAATATGGAAGCTGAAAGCTTGTAAGGATTGTTGAGAAAGCCTCTTGTACCTATTCAAGTTATTAACTAACTCATTTTCTTTAATCAGATCAAAATAATGAAGCAAACGGTCGTCAAGACATGCACAGTATGAGGAGCAGTCAATAGTTTGAATTATCTCCATCACCCTAGGAATAATGCGTAGGCATTCGTTTAATAGTATAAACTCCGAAACAGCCTCTACGCCTTCGGGAGCGGTTTCATCTCGGTAATAAATTGTTTTCCGGCAAAAAACAATTTCATCTATTTCTTCAATGTGGCAGTTATCAATAGATTTATCCGAGCTATAACTTAGCATAATAAATGAAAATAACTCATCCAAGAGACTGTATAGGTTTTCAATGTAACCAGCACAATGTAACATTGCATGTTTTTTATTCTTCTGATCGGGCAAATAATTAAAAACAAACCAAAATATGAGACTTGTAGCTATTGCAGTCGTAAAAACATCGACCAGCTCGAATAAAGGTGAACCACTCACATTAAATATGGGTTTCAGAGAATCAGGGAACCCTGGGAAGTAAGGAATTTGCGATTGTTTTATCATAAGAAAAAGAGAAATGCTCAAGGCTGAAATCTGCTTATAGCAAGGAAGCCTAAGATAAGTGGCTTTAACTTTATGTTGCATATATCGTTCTCCAATCCTTGAAAGATGCGGCCCATTAAGTCGAAATAGATATTTTCTGATTTTGGAAGCAACTACTACAAATAAATGTTTACTCATTCCATGACTGAACAGAAGCAAGTTGTGGGGCGAAATCCCAAGCTCATCACCGAACGCTTATTTCCTGACGATACCATCAGCCGGTACCAACAGGGCGCCTGCGAACGCTTTTTTGGTACCGGCTATGCCGCCAGCCCCAAACTCCTGCGGTATTGCTTCGACCGTATTCCAACAGCCCAAACACAAAACGATATAATCAGCACCAGGGGAACACACAGCATTCAACCTAGGAGGTCGACGTGTTAACGATACATTATGGGGACATGGATAACGTGATTTACAACACATCGGTCTATTTCGATAACGTGTACTCCCCCCAGTGGTTTGAAGATTCCTTTGCCCAACGTGTCATTAAATCTATCGACAAGGGCACCGTGGTGGGGCCCAACGCAATCGACACTAAGATCCTAGGCATCATCCCTCCCGAGAAACTATCCAGCGGCACTAAAACACTGCTGCTTATGTACTTTATGCCGCAAAATGTATATAACGCCTCAAACTGTGGTGACAATTGTGCCTACTGGATTCTAAGAATCGCTGCACAAAAGGACCTAACAATCAACCTCTACCATATATTGGATTTTGGAAACGGCAAATTCACGGCAACCATTGCGAACACAGGCGATGTCGTTCACACGATGTTTGACCTTGTCCCCATAGCTGGAAAATGCCTAAGGGAGAACTCCTGATGCGCGGATCATACAAGGTAGTTATTCAGAACAACCGTGTTCAGTTTAAACTGACCATCAATAGAAATCTGACCATCATCCAAGGTAACAGTGCTACAGGCAAGACAACTCTGCTTGATATGGTGGCAGCTCACGAAGAGCTTGGGGCACAAAGCGGCGTAACAGTAAGTTGCAAAGTGCCCTGTAAAACAATATCTGGAAAATATTGGCGCAGAGATCTCCAAGAGATTTCCAGCAGTATTGTTTTTATTGATGAGGGCAATACTTTTGTTCGATCAAGAGAATTTGCCCATGAA
The DNA here is from genome assembly GCA_036299165.1 of Collinsella aerofaciens. Classification (GTDB taxonomy): domain Bacteria; phylum Actinomycetota; class Coriobacteriia; order Coriobacteriales; family Coriobacteriaceae; genus Collinsella; species Collinsella aerofaciens_BM. Next base: position 6,292 of record JAXJHR010000037.1, read on the forward strand.
GCAAAGCGTAGCTCAAACTACTACGTAATCGTCGCCAGAGAGTCACTGCGCCAACTGCCCTATAGCGTTGATGAAATCTACGGTCTTAAGAACACCAACCGAACCACAACGAAGTATCCCGTTTACTCTCGCGTCTACACCTCTACATATCGAATTTACGGTGATACTGATTTTAGAGGCGAGAGGCCCGAGCTTGTCATCGTCGAGGACACAAATTCGGGCTATGAATTCTTCAGTTTGCTATGCAAAAAGAGCAGCATTAAATGCATCAGCGCGGGAGGCAAATCAAATATTTGCAACTGCATTATGGACGCACCGGAAAACGACATCCTCGTGATTGCCGACGGCGCCGCCTTTGGACCAGAAATTGCGGAAGCAGCTGCTCTATTGCGCCGAAAGAACATAAAGCTATTCCTACCGGAATCGTTTGAATGGCTCGTGTTGAAGTCGGGATTATTCAACAGCAAACACATTAAGGACATGCTACTTAACCCCGCTGAACATATCGAAAGCTCAAAGTTCTTTAGCTGGGAGAAGTTCTTTACCGCGGAACTCATCGAATGCTCCCGAGACACACGTTTTCGATATGACAAGAGCCGCTTGAACGAGGAGTACTTGAACCCCTCCACCCTTGCGGCTCTTAAGGATACTTTGCCGGACCTTGGAATTATTTCGCGCTAAAGCGAGAAATACTCACTATCGGCAGATAGGTTTGCCCCAAGCCACGGATCGCCCGTCAAAAAGAACTCCGGCCAGCGCTGCATGAACAGCGCCTGCTCGCGCTTCCAGCGGCGAAGTTTTTCCTCGTTGGCCTCTTCCCTGCCGCGCGAGGTGAACTCGTAGTGGTACAGCTCGGCATAGGGCGTAAAGATGGTGCGGTAGCCCGCCTCCCACGCGCGCAGGCAAAAGTCCGCATCGTTAAAGCCGACGGCGAATTCCTCGCTGTAGCCTCCGACCTCCTCAAATACGTCGCGTCGGACCATCTGGCAGGCACCTGTTACAGCGCTAAAGTTGCCCGGTCTCACGGCACGGGCAAGGTAGCCCTCGCGCTTTGCCGAGAAATCCTGGTTGGCATGGGCAAGTGCGCCGCGCACGCCGACCAAAATGCCAGCGTGCTGCACCAGATGATCGGCAAAATAAAGCTTGGCGCCCACCACGCCCGCATCGGGGCGCTGCAGATAGCCCATCATCTCTTCAATAAAGTCCGGGCTTATGACCTCGGTATCGTTGTTCAGCAGCAGCAGATAATCGCCCTTGGAATGTTCAACGCCAAAGTTGATGATCTTGGAGTAATTGAACTCGCCCGGCCAGTACACAACGCGTGCGTTACCTTTGCCTTCAGATGCCGCGAGCACGCGTTCCGGAAGGGTTTCGTAATACGCAAACGTCTCCGGATCTTCGCTGTTGTTCTCCACCAAGACGATCTCGTAGTTGGTATACGTGGCCTTCTGGGCGATCGACATCACACAGGCGTCGAGCGTCTCGACGTGGTCCTTGGTGGGAATCACAATACTCACCAGCGGTGCAGGCTCCGGCAGCGCATAGCGCATGCGGTAGACAAACGGCGTCTCAGTCTCATCGGCCGTTCCGTGAACGTCCAGCGAGTCAAAGTGGCGCTGCAGCGCCAAACGACCAGCTTCAATGGCATACGGCTTGCTATCAGCAGAGCCATCGGCGGTGGAACCGGGGTGCACACGCCAGTGATACAACACGTGGGCAATATGCTCAAACCGTGCGCCCGATGCAAGGCAGCGAAGCGTCAGGTCGTAATCCTGGGCACCCGCAACGTCTTCTGGGGACGTGCCAATGTGATCGATAAGCGCCTTCTCCACCATCAGAAAATGCGTCACGCAGTTATGGCTATAGAGCAGGTCAACATTGAGCCGCGTCTTAAAGACCGGCTGGCCCCACTCCCCCGTTTTCTGGAACATGTCCTCGTCACAGAACAGGACCTGCGGACGCTCCCCCTCTGCCGCTTTGTTCAACGCGGCGACATAGTGGAACAACGCATCCGGCTCCAAGATGTCGTCGTGGTCCAAGAATGCAATGTAGTCGCCCATCGCTTGCTGAATGCCAGCGTTGGTGTTGACCACAATGCCGCCGTTGCCGGGAAGCTCGATGCGACGGACGCGCTCGTCGTTGGCGCCTGCCGCAAGGGTGGCCACCGCGTCCCATTCAGGCGAGGCGTCCATAAGCAGCAATTCCCAGTTGTCATAGCTCTGGGCTAGCACCGAGTCCAACAACTCGCGCAGGTAAACCCGATCGGTCTTATAGCACGGCACCACAATGCTCACGAGCGGCCTATAGGCAAATGCCGCCGAAGCGAAACGCTGGCACGCCAAATCACCCGGCTTTGCGCGATGCTGCTCAAACCAACGTCGATAGGCCGCATCATCCGCGCGCGCATCCTTCATGCGGTTCCAACTGTCGTCGACCATGCCGTTGTACAAACGACCATCCATGGCACAAAATCCACTCTGGATTTGGCCCGTGGGATCAGCCGCAATCACAACAAAATCGCGTATATCCTGAGGCATCTCAACGCTCAGATACGTTTTATTAACACAGCATCCGTTCTGCTGGAGAACATCGACCTGCGACTCAAACACATGCACCGTGGCATCGATGGCATTCAATTGCGTATCGAAAATCTGGAGCTCAGGGGCGCACTGGGGGTCTCCCGCCCACTTGACCTCATAGCGCCAGACGGCGCCCTCATCTGCCGGTAAATAACGAACGGCATCGATCTCGTAGCGACCGCAGCACTCGCCGCGCTGCGCATCGCGAACGAGCGCGCACATCGCAGGCTTTGCTTTGTAGTTAATCTTAGATTCCAACTTGGCAATACGACTATCAAGGCGAATAGAGCCCAGCCTTTTACCGCCGGACGCAAATGAGACGTCAATTGCAGAGCCGTCCATAAACGGAAGCACCAAGACAACGAGTTCACGCTCATAATCGGCAACGGAGGGACAAAGCGCAAGCACGCGGCCATGATCGACCGGCAGTGCCAAAGACGGCACGCAAGCGCCATTGGTCGTCGCGTGAGCAAAGGCCTGGGAACCCTCCTGCTCAATAAGCCCTGCGATATCCTGGCCGACAAAGCGAAGCAGGACGAACAGACGACCCTGACTGCGGCAAAGCGCCAAACGCTTGATACTCATCTACACTTCTCGCTTTCCCAGAGCATTCGCAGCCATGCGCTTGCACGCGCCCAAGCGCCCAAACCTCAAGACGTCGTAATCGAACATGAGCTTTTTGCACGAACGAGCAGCAGGAGCCCTACCGACAAGCGCCGCACGCACCATAGCGGCAACAGAAGGAGCACATTGTGCGAGCGCAGCATCACTGCCCACGGTAGAACCGTCAAGCGCCGCGGCGACGGCAGCAAACACCTTGCCACAGCCCGAGCTCAGCAGCCTGAGCGCATCGTACAGCACCAGATCACACAGGAAGTACGCCAGGTCATCGGCATGCTGGGCATCGAGCCCATCACGACGCCAATCGGCCAGCACCGCTGAGTAAATCTTCACGTGTTCCAGCAAACGTGTCTCGTCGTCATAGCGCATGGTATCCATGAGCGAGCCTCTGCGTGCCACGCGGTAGTCGTACAGCTTGTTCGAGATAAGCGCGGTCTTGCGCGAACGACCGTAGACGGCAAAATCGAAGACCTGATCCTCGCCATATTTAACGGTTTCATCGAACACGATCCCGTTGCCCAGCAAAAAAGCGCGCTTACAAGCGGTGCGCCATGCAAAGGGGCGAGACGCTTCCTTAAACAGCAGGTCGGAGCTATAGCCCTCAAACGACGCATCGCGCGGGCTCAGTACATAGTTAAGCCACGGATAGCCCGCCTCCAACGGATACGGGTTCGCGCCAAAGGTCAAAACGTCGCAATCCTCACGCTCAAAGGCATCGACGATTACGCGGCACGCATCAGGCGTAAACCGGTCGTCGGAATCCAAAAACGCGACGATAGGAGCCGAGGACGCAGCGATTCCCGCATTGCGGGCGCTCGGCAAACCACCGTTGGGTTTATCAACCAGCGTAAAGCGCGTATCCTTTTCGCAATAGGCAACGGCGATGTCGCGCGAATCATCCGGCGAGCCATCGTTAACCAGCACACCTTCCCAATCGGGCATATCCTGCGCGAGTAGGGAGTCCAGGCACCATGCCAGGCACTCCTCCACCTTATAGATGGGAACGACGACGGAAATCTTAGGGGTAGCCATGGTCACGCGCTCCTACTGTGCCGCCGGCACGTCATCGGGATGCGGGTTATCGCCGTAGGCGCGCTGATACGTCAGCACGCGCCAAACCAGCGGCAGGCCACCGATCTTAAAGTAGTGTTTAAACGTATTGAGCTTGCCAGGCTTTTTAAAGCCAAAGCGCGAATCGATATAGGCACGGGGCGATTTGACCATCAAACGCAGGTCGGTCTCGCCGCGCGGGTCGAAGAGTGACAGGTCAAAGCGACCGGCATCCCAATCGGCCTTGAGCTCGGGCGATGCCTTCTCCCAAAACCGCTCACGCAACTCATCGACCAGACGCTCGTCATTCCAGCGGTACGTATCGACCTTCATGCGCATTAAAATGCCCTGGAGCCGAGCCTTGAGCTCGGGGCGTTCATCCAAAAAACGTTGCATCTCGGCATATTCGTCGCACACGCAAAACACCTTGTTGGGCGAATTAACGGAGCTCTTCTCGTTATCCTGGCGATAGCACAAAATGGGATCCGCAATAAACGCAGCACGCTCGGCGCTTGCCCAGACCTTAAAGTTAAAACCCGCATCCTGATACGATGCACCCGGCGTGGGAAGGAACCGAATCTGATTATCGTTAAGGAACGTGCGTCGATAGATGGCCGACCAAATGGACGGCTTGCGGTAGAAAATGCCCGGGCGATCGACGGGGCGATACGCGGCGCCCGTCATATGCTCGTCGATAATTCCAAACAGCTCGCAGCGCTCGCTGGGCGCAGACCAGTACAGGTAAAAGTCGCCCTTAACAACATCGGCATGCTCGGCGTCGGCCTTGGCAACCAGCTTTTGAAGCGAATCCTCGAACATAAAGTCATCGGACTCCAAAATGCCCACGTACTTGCCACGCGCCATCTCCAGGCCGCAGTTCATCGAGTCGCCGTAGCCGCTGTTGGCCTTGTCGATCATCTTCACGCGCGCGTCGCGCTGCATATACTCGCGGATTATCGCCGGAGAGTTGTCGGTAGA
>JAXJHR010000038.1:0-26617 GCA_036299165.1 Collinsella aerofaciens
CCCGCCAAGATGACGTTCCCGTCCGTGACGCCGTTCGTTCCCGCCTGCGTGTGGGGCGAGCGCGAGCTGCGCGATATGTTCGGCCTGATCCCCGAGGGTCTGCCCGATCGTCGTCGCCTGGTGCTGCCCGACGATTGGCCCAGCGGCCTGTACCCGCTGCGCAAGGACTCCATGGACTACCGCTTCCGTCCCGCTCCCGCGAGCGACATGGAAAACTACGAGTTCTTGGCCGATACCAAGGGCAAGGAGACGACGCTCGTTCCCATGGGCCCGTTGCACATTACCTCCGACGAGCCTGGCCACTTCCGCCTGTTCGTTGAGGGCGAGACGATCGTCGACGCCGACTACCGTCTGTTCTACGTGCACCGCGGCATGGAGAAGGTTGCCGAGACGCGCCTGAACTATGACGCCGTGACGTTCCTCGCCGACCGCATCTGCGGCATCTGCGGCTGCGCCCACTCGGTGGCCTACGCCGAGGCCGTCGAGCGCGCTCAGGGCATCCATGTCCCGCCGCGCGCCCAGTACATCCGCGCCATCATGCTCGAGGTTGAGCGCCTGCACTCGCATCTGCTCAACATTGGCCTGGCGTCGCACTACACGGGCTTCGACTCCGGCTTCCAGCAGTTCTTCCGCGTCCGCGAGAAGTCCATGGACCTGGCCGAGAAGCTCTCCGGTCACCGCAAGACCTACGGCCTCAACGTGATTGGCGGCGTGCGTCGCGACATTTTGGCTGAGCAGAAGCTCTCCACGCTCACGACCATCCACCAGCTGCGCTCCGAGGTTCAGGAGCTCGTCGACGTGCTGCTCTCCACGCCCAACTTTATTGAGCGTACGAGCGGTATCGGCATCTTGGACCGCAAGATTGCACGCGACTTCTCGCCGGTCGGCCCGCTCATGCGTGGCTCGGGCTATGCCCGCGACGTGCGCTTTGACCATCCCTTCGACGGCTACGCCGATCCGGACGTCCAAAAGATGCACGCCGCCACGGCCGACACCTGCGACGCCTTCGGCCGTACCGCCGTCCGCATCCAGGAGGTCTACGATTCGATCGACATGATCGAGACCATGCTCGAGAACTGCCCGTCGGGCCCCATCCTCACCACGGATTGGGAGTACACCCCGCACAAGTACGCCATTGGCGCCACCGAGGCGCCGCGCGGCGAGGACGTGCACTGGGCCATGCTCGGCAATAACCAGAAGTGCTACCGCTGGCGCGCCAAGGCCGCCACGTACAGCAACTGGCCGGTCCTGCGCTACATGTTCCGCGGCAACACCGTGGGCGACGCGGCGCTGATCGTCGGTTCGCTCGACCCGTGTTACTCCTGCACCGATCGCGTGACGGTGACCGATGTCGCCGCCAAGCGCGACCACGTGCTCGACAAGGAGCAGTTCGAGAACGTCTGGCGCGACAAGTCGCCGCTTGCGGGCGAGGGCACCATAGCCGCTCCGCTCGATGAGGAGGCGCTCTAATATGCTGAAGCTTTGGAAGGTTAACGCCAAGGCCGGCGACGCGACGGTCAAGTACCCGTTTGCGCCGTTCCCCACTAACAAGGACATGCGCGGCAAGCCCGAGCACAATGCCGAGCTCTGCATCGCCTGTGGTGCCTGCGGCGTGGCTTGCCCGGCCGATGCCATTCGCATGGACACCGACCTTGCGGCCGATACCATCACCTGGTCGATCGACTACGGTCGCTGCATCTTCTGCGGCCGCTGCGAGGAAGCCTGCCCCATGGAGGCCATCAAGCTCACCGAGGAGTTTGAGCTGGCCGTCATGAGCAAGGACGACCTCACCAGCAAGAGCGTCTACACGCTCGAGCACTGCTCGCGTTGTGGCAAGCCGTTTGCCCCGCACAAGGAGATCGACTACGCCAAGCGCCTGCTGCAAAAGGCCGGCGGCATGGAGGCCGAGCAGGCCGCTCGTACCGTCGGTATGTGCCAGGAGTGCAAGCGCGAGCTTGACGCCCTGCGCGCCGCCTCCGCCGTAAAGACCGGCAACGCGCACGGCATGGCTGCCAACGAGACGCTTGCGTCCGGTGAGCCCCAGGGCCCCGGCATGGAGTATCTGGGCGGCCACGGCGTGAACCCGGAGTATATCGACCGCGAGCTCAACCCCGATGCGCCCGAGATTCCCGCCGGTCCTGCGCCGGTCGAGGGCATCATTATGGATTTTGATACGAAGGAGGAGTAACCATGGCCGAACCCACGCTTTTGCCCGAGCGGCTTCAGTACCGCCCGACCAAGATCGAGCTCGACGAGAGCATCGAGAAGGCCAAGGCGACCCTTCTTAAGAAGATCAAGCGCTCGGTGTACGTCTACCGTGTTGACTGCGGCGGCTGCAACGGCTGCGAGATCGAGATTTTCGGTTCCATCACGCCCGTCTTCGACGTCGAGCGCTTTGGCATCAAAGTCGTGCCCTCGCCCCGTCACGCCGATGTGCTGCTGTACACCGGTGCCGTGACGCGCGCCATGCGCATGCCGGCCCTGCGCGCCTTTGAGGCCGCACCCGATCCCAAGATCGTGGTGTCCTATGGCGCGTGCGGCTGCACCGGCGGCATCTTCTACGACAACTACTGCGTCTGGGGCGGCACGGATAAGATTCTGCCGGTCGATGTCTACATCCCCGGCTGCCCGCCCAGCCCCGCGCAGACCATCTACGGCTTTGCCATGGCACTTGGCCTGCTGGACCAAAAGCTCCATGCCGAGACTACGGTGGAGGCCGCCGGCGAGCAGGCCGATATCCTGCACCCCGGCGTGCCGTACAAGCTGCGCGTTGCCATCGAGCGCGAGGCTCGTGCCATGAGCGGCTACCGTTACGGCCGCGACCTGGCCAACGAGTTTATGGATACGCTCGAGGGCGCACCCAAGGGCGATATCCGCGGTGCCATGGCGCTGCTCATCGACAAGCAGGACGATCCTCGCCGCGTTGAGGTCTACTCGGCGCTGCAGGATCTGGTGCTGGCCGGAGGTCGCTAGATGGAGCTCACGGACCGCTCTGGTTACTTTGCGGGCCCCGGCATGCTCGGCGGCTCCTTTGGCGATGCCTCGCGCGCAAGCGACGAGGCCGCCGAGGGCGTCGCCGACCCCTGCCTGGGCCATGCGCCCGACCAGGTGGTCTTCTATGAGCTCACGCGTAAGTTTGTGGAGACCGAGGAAGACGTTCCCCAGGAGGCCTGCGACGTGCTGTACTACACGCTCGCCGTGGGCCACCACACCGGCGTGCTCGATTGCTTTGAGCCGCGCCTGTCGGTGCCGGTGGATGTGTTCTATTCGCTCGTCGACGCGTTGCCGGAGGGGGAGGCCAAGACCAAGTTCGAGGCCATCCGCTCCTTTGGCGAGTGCCAGCTCGACAAGGCGGCGGTGCCGTCACTGCTCGAGGCCTGCGATGCGCTGCTCGACGAGCGCGGTTTTCGCGGGTCGGCCAAGGCCGGCATCTCGGTGTTCGACGACGACTTTGGCCTGCATGCCCAGCAGGTCGCGTTCTTAATGAAGTTTCGCGATCTGGTTGAGCGCGTGCGCGATGTGTCGGGCGTGTATCTGACGGGAAGGTTGCAGTAATGGGTCGCGTTGTGGATGGCCGTGTGAACGGCGCCCCGTTTGCGGGTATCGTGCTCACGGCGGGAAGCGTGCTGCGTGCCGACGATGCCGCCGGCCCCGTGCTCTCCAAAAAGATGGAGGACGCGCCCATCGCCGGTTGGTACACCATCGACGGCGGTCAGACGCCCGAGGATGACATCATCGAGGTCAAGCGCGAGCGTCCGCCGCGTTTGGTTTTGGTCGATGCCGCCGACATGGCGCTGCCCGTCGGGTCCATCCGCTTGCTTGATAAAACTGATGTGGCCCGCAAGTCGATGTTCACCACGCATTCGCTTCCCTTGTCGATTCTGATCGAAGAGATTGAGCAATCGTGCGATGATATCGTCTTCGTTGGGATTCAGCCGGGCGATACGGAGTTCTATAACCCCATGTCCCCGGAGGTCTTTGAGGCCGTCGACGCCGTGTACGACGCCGTGGCCGCCAACGACTTTTCCCACTTTGTCCGTTTGGGGCAAGAGCAATAGGAGCGCTTGTCCCTGCTGATTAGGAAAGAAGTGATTGACATGGCAGATTCCAAGGTGGAGTACCCCGCTGCCGATTGCCTGGCGCCCGCCGCGATCGAGGCCAAGACCGAGGCCGCCGGCGTGACCAAGGCTAACCTGCCGGTCGCTAAGGCCTTTCTGTTGGCAATGTTCGCCGGCGCGTTTATCGCCTTCGGCGGCCTGTTCTTTACGGTGTTTTTGAGCGACGGCACGCTGGGCTGGGGTGCCCAGCGCGTCGTGGGCGGCCTGTGCTTTTGCCTGGGCCTGGTGCTGGTGCTGGTGTGCGGCGCCGAGCTGTTTACCGGCAATTCGCTTATGGTCTGCGCGCTCAAGAGCAAAAAGATCACCCTGGCTCAGATGCTCAAGGCCTGGGTCGTCGTATGGGTCGGTAACTTTGTCGGTGCCCTGTTCATCGTCTTTTTGGTGTACATGGCCGGCATCTATAAGCTCAACGGCGAGGCGGTCGCCAATTCCATGGTGAGCGTCGCCGCCGGCAAGGTGACGATCGACTGGGTGACGATCTTCTTCCGCGGTATCCTGTGCAACATCTTTGTGTGCCTTGCCGTGTGGATCGGTACCGCTGGCAAGACCGTGGTCGATAAGGTCGTGGGCATTCTGCTGCCCATCGCCGCCTTTGTGGCCTGCGGTTTTGAGCACTGCGTCGCCAACATGTACTTTTTGCCCATGGGTGCCGTGATGCACGCGTGCGGCTATGGTGCCAAGGTTGCCGGGGCCGATGCGCTCAACGTCGCGGGTATTGCGTTTAACCTGTCCGCTGCCACGCTGGGCAACATCGTGGGCGGCGCGGTTCTGATCGCGCTCGGCTACTGGTTTGTCTACGCCAAGAAGTCCGAGGCGTAAGGTACCGTCTGTTTGACGTTGGCCTCCCGCGGGGCGTTGCCGTGCGGGAGGCTTTTTGGGTCTGGGGCTCGTTGCCGGGCTTTTGGCCTGTTGTGTTTGGCTGATGAAAGGGGTAATCGAGATGGCATCTGCTGTGAAGCGCGACGGTCGCGCTGTGGTGACCACATGCGGGGGATGCTATGCCGATTGCGCCTTTGCGGTACGCGTTGAGGGCGGTCGCGTGGTGGCCGAGCTGCCGGTGCCGGGGCATCCGTGCGCGGCGCGTGCCCTCTGCGCCCGCGGTCGGCATCGCCTGGCAATGCCGTTTGACGAGCGTGACCGCATCATGCACCCCATGCGCCGACGAGCTGATGGCTCGGGGTTTGATGCGATTACCTGGGACGAGGCGTTCGCGCAGATCGCTGTGCGCCTTGGGGGGATTGTTGACGAGTGCGGGCCTCGTGCGCTGGGTATGACGCTCGGCGTTCCCTCGTTCGACCGCTACTGGGCCTATCGTTTTATGCATGCGCTGGGTTCGCCCAACGTATACGGTGCCGACGGTGCCTGCGAGGTAAGCCGACTTACCGGTTGGGAGCACAGCCTGGGTTATAGTCCCACCTCCGACCTGTCACATACCGACTGCATCATGTATTTGGGGCGTTCCATTGTCGATTCGTCGACGATGGGAGCCGTTGATGCGCTCAACGATGCGCGCCGGCGCGGGGCGAAGATCATCGTGGTTGATCCCCGGCGCAGCGGCTCGGCCGCGCTTGCCGATCGCTGGCTCCGCGTACGCCCGGGCTGCGACTTGGCGCTGCTGTTGGGTATTGCCCACGTGTTGATTGACGAGGGCCTGTACGACCGCGAGTTTGTGGACCGCTATACCACGGGTTTTGACGAGCTGGCACAGGCGGCCAGTGCTTGGACGCCCGAGTGGGCCGAGTCGATGTGCGACGTGCCGGCCGCAGAGATTGTCGCCACGGCGCGCGATCTCGCTGCCGCCGCGCCTGCCGCCGTGGTGGATGCGGGCTTTCATGGCGGCATCGGAATCGCGTATGCCAATAGCACCCAGACCGCGCGCGCTATTTGCTTGGTCGACGTGCTGCTGGGCTGCATCGGACACGCGGGCGGTGCCCTCAACCCGCCCACGCCGCTTGTGTTGGGCGACCTCGATCCCGCACGCTTTGCGACGCCGCCGGTGCCGCGCGGGCCCAAGCTGGGGTCCGAGCGCTATCCGCTGGTCGATCCGGTGCGCGGCCTGTGCACGACTATCGGTCAGTCGATTCTTGCCGGCGATTTGCGTGGGCTCATCGTCTATGCTAGTAACCCCGGTGCAGGTTACGGTAACGCCGATGCGTGGCTTGGCATCTTGCGGCAGCTCGACCTGCTCGTGACGGTCGACATCCGCTGGTCCGAGACGGCGCGTGCTTCCGACTTTGTGCTGCCCGACGTGACGTATCTGGAGGCCGACCGCGGCGTGGGAACGGTCGTGGGCGCCAATGATTCGCGCGTGTTCTACCGCAACGCCGTGCTGCCGGTCTTGCATGATGACACGCGTCCCGGCCGGGAGATCTTTGCCGGCTTGGCTGCTGCCTGCGGCGTGGGCGAGTATTTTGACTTTACGCCCGACGACTTGGCGGCAGCCCAGGTGGCTCCGTTTGGGATCGACCTCACTGCGCTCAAGGAGCGCGGTTGGGCTGACACGGGCGTGCAACTGCCGCCGCGTACGGGCGAGCCTGTGATTCCGCTCGACGGCGGCAAGATTGCGCTGGTAAGCGATGTGTGGGAGCGCGCCGGCCTGGGTCGTGTGCCCGGCTGGATTGCCCCGATGGTGGAGCCAGGGCCGGGGATGTTTCGCCTCATTAGCGGCAACCGACCCTTTGAGTCGCACACTTCGCGCAGACTTGCTGCGGCGGGTGCCGCCGAGGCGGGCTCGGATCTGGATGCCGTGCAGATGAATGCCGATGCCGCTGCGCGCATGGGTATCGCCAATGGCGAGGTCGTCGAGCTGGTAAGCGACATGGGCCGCGACCGCGTACGCGTGGAGACCACACCCTATCTACATCCGGCGTGCATCTTTACGTCGGCGGCTCCGGGCGGGCGTTCGTTTGGCGCCGGCGCGGATGGAGCCCAGGCACTTGGCGTCGGTCCGCTCGACCACACGCCGCTGCGCTGGGACCCCATTACGGGCGCCGCGCTTACCCAGGAAAACGCCGTTCGCGTGGAAAAGATTGCCACGCACGGGGATAATGACGAGTAATTGACTCAGCTGATGTATTTGATTGATCCACGTATTTTTTGAAAGGCCGCACATGAGCGATAGCCAGAACATGTCCGATGAGGTACGCGCCCGCCTGCGCGCCATCCCTTCCGTCAACGAGCTGCTTGCCGAGTGGCCGGTAGTGAAAGCGGCGGGGGAGACCTGCGATGCGGTGGTGCATGCTGCCGTGACGGCTGAGCTCGACGAAGAGCGCGCCGCGATTCGTGCCGGTGCCGCTCCGCGTTCTAAGCGCGAGCTGGCCTCGGCCATCGAGTGGCGTGCGCATCGCTCCGCGCTGCCGAGCCTGCGTCCCGCCGTCAACGCCACGGGTGTGGTTATCCATACCAATCTGGGTCGAGCCCCGCTCGCGGAGTCGGCCGCCAAAGCCGTGGCCGAGGTCGCGCGCGGCTACAGCACGCTCGAGTACAGCGTGGACACCTGCTCTCGTGGGTCGCGCAAGGAGCATGCCGCGCAGCTCATCCGCTCACTCACCGGTGCCGATGACGCGCTGGTCGTCAACAATAACGCGGCCGCCGTGCTGTTGGTGCTGGCAACCCATGCAGCAGGCAAAGAGGTTATCGTCAGCCGCGGCGAGCTTGTCGAGATCGGCGGCAGCTTCCGCATCCCCGATGTCATGGCGGCTTCGGGCGCCAAACTCGTCGAGGTCGGCGCCACCAACCGCACGCATTTGGACGACTATGAGCGTGCCATCACGCCCGATACGGCGATGATCCTCAAGGTCCATCCTTCCAACTATCGCATCGAGGGTTTCCACGAGGAGGTGGGCTCTCGGGAGCTTGCCGCGCTGGCGCATAAGCATGGCCTGCTGTTCTACGAGGACCAGGGCTCGGGCGCGCTGCTGCCCGACGATATCCTGGTTCGCGGCGGCGAGGAGACCACGCCGACCTCGGTCGCGACGGGGCTTGATATCGTGTCGTGTTCGGGCGATAAGCTGCTCGGTGCCGCACAGGCGGGCATTATCATGGGTCGTCGCGATCTGGTCCAGGCCTGCGGGTCGCATCCGCTCATGCGTGCCCTGCGCCCGGGCAAGCTCGCGCTGGCGGCGCTCGAGGCTACACTGCGCATTTACATGGATGGGGCGGATGTGGCCCATCGCGAGGTGCCGGTGCTCAACATGCTCACGCTTCCGCAGGCTCATCTGGAGCGCCGCGCACGCAAACTGCGCGAGCTGATGGTGGCGGGCCTCGATAAGGCCGGTTGCCTGTGCGCCGTTCAGGTGGAGATTGTCGAGGAATCGTCGACCCCCGGTGGTGGCTCGCTGCCTACCGTCGAGCTGCCCACGATGTGCGTTGCCGTGCGCCTCGTCGATGAGCGTCTTTCCGTTGACGCGCTCAAGCGCTCGCTCGTCCAAGACTTCGATACGCCGGTCGTCACGCGTACCTCGCACGACCGCATTCTGTTTGATGTGCGCACGCTCGTGGGCGACCGCGATATCGAGACGGCGGCGTCGACGCTCGTCGCGTGCGTTAAGAAGGCGATTGCTCGATGAGTGAGGTTCAGGCGCTGGTGGAGTGTCCCGTTATCGTTGGCACGGCGGGTCACGTCGACCACGGTAAGTCGGCACTGATTGAGGCGTTGACCGGCAAGAATCCCGACCGTCTTGAGGTTGAGCGCCGTCGCGGTATGACCGTGGAGCTGGGCTTTGGCGAGCTGGCGCTGCCGAGTGGCAAGATCGTCGGCCTGGTCGACGTGCCGGGGCATGCTCATTACCTGCGCGCCATGGTGCAGGGTGCGACAGGCATCGACGTTGCCGTGCTGGTGGTCTCTGCCGTTGAGGGCGTAATGCCGCAGACCCGCGAGCACGTGCATGTGCTGGAGCTGCTGGGTGTCACGCATATGGTGGTCGCGCTGACGATGTGCGACCTGGCCGATGCCGAGATGACCGAGCTTGCCGAGCTCGACGTCGATGACTTTTTGTCGGGTACCGTGTTTGCAGGCGCGCCGATCGTGCCCGTGTCGTCTAAGACGGGCGAGGGGATCGACGGGCTGCTTGCGGTGCTCGACGAGCAGGTTGCCGCTTGCTGGGATGCCTGCCGTGCCCGTGCCGAGCTCACCGATGCCGCACCGCGCCTGCCTATCGACCGCTGCTTTACGATCAAGGGCGTCGGCACCGTCGTGACGGGAACGCTGCACGATGCGCCGGTTGCGGTGGGCGATGAGCTCGTCGCGCTGCCGTCGCGCACGGTCTGCCACGTACGCGGGATCCAGGTGCATGGCGACACGCAGCAGGCGTTGCCCGGTCAGCGTGTGGCGCTCAACTTGGTGGGCGATGCTGTCGCCGCGCTCGATCGCGGCGAGATGCTCGGCGTGGAGGGCCGTTTTGGCCAGACGCTGCGCTTTATGATGACGTTTACCTACCTGGGCCGCGAGGGCGCTAAACCGCGTGTGCTCGAGTCGGGCGCGCGCGTGCATGTGATGGCGGGTGCGGCCGAGGTTGTCGGCCGCATCATGCTTATGGAGGGCGAGGCCCCCATGGCGGTGGGCGAGACCCGTACCGTGCAGGTGCGCTTGGAGGAGCCGCTGCCGCTGCGAGCCGGAGACCATGCTGTGGTGCTGTCGTATTCGCCCGTTATGCTCATTGGCGGCGGGCGTGTGCTGCTTTCGCGTTGCCGTCGTTCGCGCGAGCTTGCCGAAGGAGAGCGTGCGCTGTATGCGGCGCTCGAGTCCGGCGATATTGCGGGTGGTGTGGGCGCTTGGCTGGCGCTGCAAACGCTGCCGGTTACGGCGGTTAATGTTGCCGAGGCTTTGGATCTTGGTGTTGGCGAGATCGATGCCGCACTGCGCGGGTTGGTGGCGCAGGGTTCCGTTTGCAAGCTTGCCGTGGGTGATGCGGACCTCTTGGCGGACGCCGTGGTGCTCGACTCTGCGATGGATGCACTGGCGGCGACCCTGTCAGCCATGCACGCGGCGGCCCCCAGGGAAACGGGCTTTACGCCCGGCGCCGTTGCCCATGCAGCGTGGCCTGCCGCTGATGAAGGCGTTGCCGCGGCTCTGATTGCCGAGGGCTGCTCGCGTGGCGTGTGCGCCGCCGAGGGCGCCGAGGTATTCGATCCGCATTCGGCCGCCGCGGCGGCACGCGTGGTGCGAGAGGCTTGCGAGCGCATTGTCGCGCTGCTTGACGAGACCGGCCTGGACGCACCGGCGCTTCCCGAGGTGGGCGAACGACTGCAGCTCGGCCGCGACACCATGACGCGTGCCCTGCGCGAGCTTTCGCTCAACCGCTCGATCGTTAAGGTTGAGCGCGACGTTGCTCTGTCCGCTGCCGCCGAGGCCCATGCGTGTGAGCTCGTCGCAGCTGCCATTGAGGCAGCCGGTGGCGCAGCCACAACGAGCGTGCTGCGCGAGGCCCTGGGCGTGTCGCGCAAACGCGCCATCAGCATCTTGGAGCACCTGGATGCCGTGCGCTTTACGGTGCTCGACAAGGATTCTGGCGGCCTGCGCTCCCTGCGCTAGATTGGCTGCTCGGTTTGGTAAAATACCGCCGCACTTGGGAACGGATGGGCTCCGGTGGGCTCCGCGGTCCTCAAAACCGTTGCGAGGCGTGCAAAACGTCTTGGATGTGTTCGATTCACATACGTTCCCGCCATACGCTACCAGCGCTTTTGTGCTCGCGGTCTTGCTGCGTGCCGCAAAGGCGCTGTTTTGTTTTTGCATGGGTTTGCCGTGCCGCCCGCTTTATCGGCGACGGTATTTGGCTTCGTGTGCTGGGTTTTGAGCATGCCGATGGGGGTGGTTTGCCGTATGACTACCGTAAGACGGTCCGATCTTTCTTGTGTCGTCCAGGCGGGCGGGTTGTCGTCGCGCATGGGCTGCGATAAGGCACGGATGTCGTTTTGCGGCGAGCCGCTCATCGAGCGCGTGCTGGGTCGGCTGGCTCAGGTTGCCGGCGAGCTGGTTGTGACAACGTCGCGCCCTTGCGAGCTTGCCTACCTTGAGGAGCTTATGTTTGATGGCCTGCGACCCCGCGTGGTGATGGACGTCGACGGTCCCGCCGGTGCCATGCGCGGCATCGCGAGCTCGTTGGCCGCGGCCCGATTGCCGCTCGTGGCGATCGTCGCCTGCGATATGCCGTTTGTCTCGTCGGAACTCATTGGCGCGCTTGCCGATCGTGTTGAGGCCGAGGCGCTTGACGCGTGCGTGCCGCGCGAGGAGCGGGGGATTGAGCCGCTTTGCGCCGTCTGGCGCCGTGGCGCGTGTGCGCCGGCCGCCCAAGAGCTGCTCGCCTGCGACCGCCAGCGCATTCGCTGCCTGATCAATCGCGTTCAGGCTGGTTATATGGATGAGCCTCAGATTGTCGCGGTCGCCGGCTCGACGCTCTGCTTCGAGAACGTCAATACGCCCGAGGAGTTTGCGGCGGCCGAGTTACTCGCCTAGACGATTGGAGTTGCCATGTCTCACGATATTTGTCCCGACACGGGAGAACCTTGCACTTGCGACGGGTCCGAACCCTGTACCTGCGGTTGCGGTGGCTGTGGACATACTGCGGAAGAGGAAGCGGCCGCCGCGGCGTATCGCGATGCACACCGCGAAGGCCCGTCCGGTGATGCTCTCGACCATGAACGCAAAATCATCGTGTCGTTCGACAGCACCTTCGATGTGATGGAATGCGAACAGCTGTGCCTTGCCGCCGGTGTTCCTGGGCGCATCATGCCGCTGCCCGGCTCCATCACCGCCGGCTGCGGACTGTGCTGGGCCATGCCGTTCTCGGGCGATGCCCTCGCCGCCTTCCGCGCCGCCACCGAGGGCCGCGTAACCCCCGCCGACTACCACCAGCTCGTCCTCTAACCACCAACACCACCACAAAGGTGCCTGTCCCCAATGTGGTGGTTTGGAACACGTGGACGAAACAGGTTTGAAACACGGGTTTTGCACGTCAGGCACTCAAAAACGCTTCTACCTGCATCGTAATCAAAACGAAACATCCGCTCGTCGGCTTATGCGAAACTTTGCTGCAACAGTGCGATATTATCCATACTCGATAAAGCTCGCGGCGCATGGGGCGCCTCGAACGACACTTTTCTTTTCCATCAATTGGAGGAAGCATGAGCTACACGCAGAAAGTTCTCGACGAGCTCAAGGCCCGCTATCCCGAGCAGCCTGAGTTCATCCAGGCCGCGACCGAGATCCTCGGCACCATCCAGCCGGCGCTCGACGCCCATCCCGAGTACGAGGAGGCCGCCCTGCTTGAGCGCCTCGTCGAGCCCGAGCGCATCGTCATGTTCCGTGTCCCCTGGGTCGACGACCAGGGCAAGGTCCAGGTCAATCGCGGCTACCGCGTCGAGTTCAACTCTGCCATTGGACCTTACAAGGGCGGCCTGCGCTTTAACCCGACGGTCACCCTGGGCATGCTCAAGTTCCTGGGTCTGGAGCAGATTCTCAAGAACAGCCTGACCACCCTTCCCATGGGCGGCGGCAAGGGCGGCTCCGACTTTGACCCCAAGGGCAAGTCCAACAACGAGATCATGCACTTCTGCCAGTCCTTCATGACCGAGCTCTATCGCCACATCGGTCCCAACACCGACGTTCCCGCCGGCGACCTGGGCGTTGGCGGCCGCGAGGTTGCCTACCTGTTCGGTCAGTACAAGCGCCTGACCAACGAGTGGACCGGCGTCCTCACCGGCAAGGGCCTCTCCTTTGGCGGCTCGCTCGCCCGTACCGAGGCCACCGGCTACGGTCTGGCCTACTTTGTGGACGAGTACCTTAAGAGCCGCGGCGACTCCTTCGAGGGCAAGAACGTCGTCGTTCACGGTTCCGGTAACGTCGCCATCTACGCGGTCCAGAAGGTCGCCCAGCTCGGCGGCAAGGTGCTGGCCTGCTCCGACACCCACGGCTGGGTCGAGGATCCCGACGGCATCGACTACACCGTGCTCGAGCATGTCTACAACAAGAAGCGCTCCGGCCACGACAAGGGCGTTACGCTCGCTATGTATGTCGACGAGAAGCCCAACGCCGTGTGGCACGAGGGCGACGGCCGCGGCGTGTGGCAGCTGCCCTGCGACATCGCGCTGCCCTGCGCTCGCGAGAACACGCTGCTGCTCGAGGACGCCCAGGCGCTCGTCGCCAACGGCTGCAAGGTGGTCGGCGAGGGCGCGAACATGCCCACGACCATCGAGGCCACGACCTACTTCCAGGAGCACGGCGTCGCCTTTATGCCCGGTAAGGCTGCCAACGCCGGCGGCGTGCTCGTGTCCGGCTTGGAGATGAGCCAGAACGCCGAGCACCTGTCCTGGACCTTCGAGGAGGTCGACGGCAAGCTCGAGCAGCTCATGCGCGGCATGTTCCACAACGTGGACGACACCGCCAAGGAGTACGGCGAGGAGGGCAACTTCGTCATGGGCGCCAACATCGCCGGCTTCCTGAAGGTTGCCGACGCCATGCTCGCCCAGGGCGTCTGCTAAATCTTCGCTCGAAATAGCATGTGATGAGGCTCCCAGCCATTCCGGCTGGGAGCCTTTTCTATCCCGGAGGACTCCTTATAACTTGCGGTGATATACGGACTGTTTAACGTCCCAGAACGGCTAATCAGTCCGTATATCACCGCAAGTTATGGATGGGTGGGTGGATTTTGTCCTAAAACGGTGTGCGGCCCCTCGTTTGGTACACTTAAACGTACTGGACAAGTGAAGAGATGGGGGAGAACGTGCTCAAGTTCGGTACCTACGTCCGTGTTGGAAACGCGGCCGAAGCCTATGAGCTCTTACAGAAGAACCGCAACAACAAGATTGTGGGCGGTGGCATCTGGATGCGCCTGGGTTCGCGTCGCGTGGCGACGGCGATTGACCTTTCGGCCTGCGGACTCGATCAGATCGAGGAGACCGAGACTGAGTTTCGCATCGGTGCCATGTGTACCCTGCGCCAGCTCGAGCGCCATGTCGGGCTCAACGCGCTTGTCAACCATGTCTTTGAATTCGCCGTCCACGATATCGTGGGCGTGCAGCTGCGCAACACCGCCACGGTGGGCGGCAGCATCTACGGCCGCTTTGGCTTCTCGGACGTTCTCTCCGCCTTCCTCGCGCTCGATTCCTATGTTGAGCTGACGGGCGCCGGCCGCGTGCCGCTCGCGGAGTTCGTTGACATGGGCTACGTGCGCGACGTTATTGAGCATGTCGTGGTCGTTAAGCACGATTACCGCGCAAGCTATGAGGCCGTGCGCAAGGCCGCGACCGACTTCCCCTCCTTAAACGTCACCGCCGCCTGGTGGAACAACAGCTGGCATGTCACTGTGGGTGCCCGCCCGCTGCGTGCGACCCTGCTGCAGGGCGAGGCATGCGGCCTTACTGCCGAGCAGCCTTCCGAGGACGAGCTTCGCGCCCTGGCCGCATCTGTGCGCGCGCTGAGCTACGGCACCAACCTGTGGGGCTCGGCCGACTACCGCCGCCGCATCTCGGCCCCGCTTGCCGTCCAGGCCGTGCGCCGCGCCGCCGGCATCGAGCTTTCGGCCGCGCTTGCGCACGAGCTCGAGGGCGTGCAGATTCCTAAGTTTGCCACGGACGAGTATTCCTGCCGCCGCGTGCCCGGCGTCGATTCTAGCGAGGTGCGCTAATGGCTGCCAAACTCATCGATCTTTCCTTTACGCTCAACGGCCGCAAGGTCAAGGTTCAGATTGCCCCCGATACCATGCTCTTTGCGCTGCTGCGCGAGCAGGGCTGCGCGTCGGTGCGCTGCGCCTGCGAAACCACCAACTGCGGCCTGTGCACGGTGTGGCTCGACGGCGACCCGGTGCTGAGCTGCTCGGTTCCCGCCGCCCGTGTTGAGGGCCACACCATCACCACGCTCGAGGGCCTCAAGGCCGAGTCCGAGGCGCTGGCCCGTGCGATGGCTGCCGAAGGCGCCGAGCAGTGCGGTTTTTGTGCCCCCGGCCTTATCATGAACGTGCTGGCGCTTGCCCGCGCCGCCAAGGAGGACCCGAACCTCGTCGCCACGCGCGAGGAGCTCTCGCGCCAGCTCGCCGGCAACCTCTGCCGCTGCAGCGGCTACGAGAGCCAGCTGCGCGCCATCGTGCACTTCCTCAACGAGTCTGGCGTGCAGGTTGGCTTTGAGATGCCCGAGCTGCCCGTCAACGAGACGAGCTCCGACGGTGTCGCGTACAAGCAGATCACCAAGAAGCAGCCCAAGAAGGACTCGAAGGCCCTGCTCGAGGGTCGTCCCGTCTACACCGGCGATATGGTGCCCGCCGGTGCGCTCATCGTCAAGCTCAAGCGCAGCCCCTATGCCCGCGCCAAGATCCGCTCCATCGATACGTCGCGCGCCCTGAAGGTGCCCGGCGTCGTGGGCGTCTACACCTACGAGGACGTGCCCAAGCGCCGCTTTACCATCGCCGGCCAGAGCTATCCACAGCCGAGTCCCTACGACCGCCTGATTCTCGAGAACCTGGTACGTTACCAAAACGAGGAGGTGGCGATCGTCGCCGCCGAGACCGAGGAGGCCGCCGACAAGGCGCTCAAGCTCATCAAGGTCGACTACGAGGTGCTTGAGCCCCTGCTCGACTTTACCCAGGCACTCGATAACGACATCGTGGTCCACCCCGAGGGCGACGTGACCTTTATGTTCCCGCAGGGCGGCGATGTTCCGCGCAACCTGGTGTGCAGCGGTACCAGCGATTTTGGCGACTTGGACGAGGCCTTCGCCCAGAGCGACATCGTCTTTGAGCGCACCTACACCAGCCAGGCCACGCAGACCGCGCCCATGGAAACCTTCCGCGCCTTCGCGACGACCGACGCCTTCGGCCGCATCTCGGTGACCACCTCTACGCAGGTGCCCTTCCACGTGCGCCGCATGGTCGCGCAGTCGCTTGACATTCCGCAGTCGCAGGTGCAGGTCATTAAGCCGCGCATCGGCGGCGGCTTTGGCTCCAAGCAGACGGGCTGCTGCGAGATCTTCGTGGCGTTCGTCACCCAGCAGACCGGCCGTCCGAGCTATTGCTGCTACACCCGTGAGGAGACCATCACCGCCGGCAACTCGCGCCACCAGATGCAGATGACCGTTAAGCTGGGCGCCATGAACGACGGCACCATCACGGCCATCGACCTGCATACGCTGTCCAACGCCGGCGCCTATGGCGAGCATGCCACCACGACGATCGGCCTTTCGGGCCACAAGAGCCTGCCCATCTACAACCACGTGAAGGCGAGCCGCTTTAGCTGGGACGCCGTCTACACCAATACCAACCGCGGCGGCGCGTATCGTGGCTACGGTGCCACCCAGGGCCAGTTTGCCGTGGAGAGTGCCGTCAACGAGCTCGCCGACATGCTGCACATGGACCCCGCCGACCTGCGTCTTAAGAACATCGTGCGCGAGGGCGAGACCATGCCGCAGTACTACAACGAGAAGCTCAACGCCTGCGCGCTCGACCGCTGCCTGCTGCGCGCGATGGACATGATCGGCTGGCGCGACAAGCCGCTGGCCGTGGACCTGGGCGACCGCGTGCGCGCCCTGGGCTGCGCGCTCACCATGCAGGGCTCGGGCATCTCCAACGTGGACATCGCCGGTATCGACATGCGCCTGGAAGAGGACGGCTTTATTACCATCGGCACCGGCGCCACCGATAACGGCATGGGCGTCGATACGATTCTGGCGCAGATTGCTGCCGAGGAGCTGGGCGTGGAGAGCTCGCAGATCGTGGTGCGCGGCGTAGACACCGACGTGTCGCCGTTCGACGCCGGCTCGTACGCGAGCTCCGGTACCTACGTGACGGGCCTTGCCGCCAAGAACGCCGCGACCGGGCTGCGCGAGAAGATTTGCGCCAAGGCCGCCCAGATGTGGGACGTTGACGCCGCCGATGTGGTCTTTGATGGTCAGTACGTGCGCCTGTCCGACGAGCGTGCCGCTCGCGAGCGCGGTCGCTACCTTACGCTGCGCGACTTTGCCAACCTGTGCGTCAAGAACATCGCGGGCGGCGATGCGCTCACCTCGCACGCCTCTGCCTGCCTGCCCGTTTCGCCTCCGCCGTTTATGGCCGGCATTGCCGAGGTCGAGGTCGACAAGGCCACCGGCAAGGTGACCGTGGTGGACTACGCGGCGGCTGTGGACTGCGGCACCGTTATTAACGAGGCGCTCGCGCGCGTCCAGGCCGAGGGCGGCATTGCCCAGGGTATAGGCCATGCGCTCTACGAGATCGTCGAGCACGACGACCGCGGTCGCCTGCGCACCGGCAACTTTATGAGCTACAAGCTGCCCACGCGCCTGGATATCGGCAGCATTCGCGTGGCCTTTGAGCCGAGCTACGAGCCGACGGGCCCGTTTGGCGCCAAGTCGATCGGCGAGGTCGTCATCAACACGCCGCTCGCCGCCGTTGCCTCGGCCGTGGCACACGCTACCGGACATCAGGTTCGCTCGCTGCCGATCACGCCCGAGAAGGCCCTGCTGGGGGAGTAGGCGAGGAGGCGCTGTACCCGCTCATTGCCTAGCCCGGGGAAACTGCAGCCCACTTTTCAACTGAATTGTGGGCTGCAGTTTCCGTTTGAGGGCCTTGGCGGAAAGTGCATCCCGGAATAGGGGCTCAAAACGGGTTGCAGTTTCCGGTTGATGGCTATAGCGGAAATTGCATCCCATTCCGAGGCCCCAAACCGGGACACGCTTTCCGGCGCATGGCCAGCACCGCCTGACTGCCGGGTCCCATCGAAGTTGCGGTGGAATAGGGACTGTTTTGGAGGACTGGAGCCCCAAACAGTCCCTATTCCACCGCAACTTCGATGGGGCGGCGGGGGATCCGATGCGTACTCGTGGTGAGGTCGTGAGCTTGTAAAAGGTGTGCGTGCGCTTGTCGTTCGTATCTGCTATCATTCCTAGTCTGTGCGCTCATGCGGGCGTGGCGGAATTGGTAGACGCGCCAGATTTAGGTTCTGGTGGGATTCCCGTGAAGGTTCGAGTCCTTTCGCCCGCACCAACGCACCCGCGTCGGCTTATGCCCTCGCGACGCTTGTTGCATAAAGGTACCAGCACCTCAGATAAGCTGGGCAGTATGAGGAGGAACGTGTTGAACATCACCGCTTCTGACGTCAAGGACGCCAAGCTCACCGCTACGGTCACCATCCCGGCCGCCGACGTCGACGCCGCGATCAAGAAGGCCTACAAGGAGACCGCCAAGAAGTACCGCTTCCCGGGCTTCCGCGCCGGTAAGGCTCCCCGTCCGGTCATCGACTCCGCTCTTGGCGCCGAGGCTACCCTCGCTCAGGCCACCAACGACCTGATCGCCGCCAACGAGCCCGCCGTCCTCAACGAGCTGGACATCGTCCCCACCAAGAACGGTGACTACAAGGAGCTCGACCTCGCCAAGGATCACGAGGACTACACCTACACCGTCGAGTTCTCCCTGCGTCCTGCTGCCGAGCTCTCCTCCTTCGACGCCGTCGAGATCGAGATGCCTCCCGCGGAGGTCACCGAGTCCGAGATCAACAACCAGGTTGAGATGCTCCTCAACTACCGTGCCACCTTCGAGGACGTCGAGGGTCGCGCCGTCGAGGCCGAGGACTACGTCACCGTCGACCTCAAGGCCGTCGAGAACGCCGACAACTTTGCCGCCGAGGGCCGCATGCTCATCGCCGGTAGCGACAG
The DNA here is from genome assembly GCA_036299165.1 of Collinsella aerofaciens. GTDB lineage: Bacteria > Actinomycetota > Coriobacteriia > Coriobacteriales > Coriobacteriaceae > Collinsella > Collinsella aerofaciens_BM. The sequence goes on from JAXJHR010000038.1 coordinate 18,751, forward strand.
CAACCCCAAGGAGTTCAACGAGGCCCTGATCGGCGCTAACGTTGACGACGTCAAGACCGTCACCTGGACCGACGAGGTCGAGGAGGGCGAGGAGGCCGAGACCCACACCGTCGAGGTCACCGTCAAGGGCATCAAGGTCCGCAACACCCCCGAGCTCACCGACGAGCTCGTCAAGTCCGACTTTGGCTTCGACAGCATCGACGCCATGCGCGACGCCATCAAGATCGAGATCGAGCAGGACAAGGCTTCCCGCCTCCCGGCCGAGAAGGAGAACCGTTGCGTCTCCGCTCTCGCCGAGCGCCTGCAGCTCGATGAGATGGACGCCGACTACGAGCAGTCCGTCTTTGAGGAGCTTGGCCAGAACTTCCTGTCCAACCTCGCTGCCCGCGGCATGACGCTCGACACCTGGCTGCCCGCTTCCGGCCTGACCATGGAGCAGTTCATCGGCGACCTGCACAAGCAGGCCAACGACGTTGCCCGTGAGTCCCTGGCTCTCGACGCCCTCGCCCGTGAGCTCAAGATCGAGGTCACCGAGGACGACGTCAACGCCGAGTTCGAGAAGGCCGGCGTCAAGGACGTCGAGGCTTCCAAGGCCGAGTTCATCGCCGATGGCCGCATGCCTGCCGTCCGCGAGTCCATCCGTCGCTCCAAGGCCGTCGACCACCTGGTCGAGAACGCCAAGGTGACCGAGGTCGACGAGACCGCCAAGGACGCCGAGTAATTCTCGCCACCTTGCCCGCGAGCGCATGCGTGCGCCCGTGATGGGGTAAAGTTATACACCGGTTATCCGGTAGCTTCGTACGGTGCCAGCCAATGCATAGCATGCGGGCACCGTACGTTTATCTAGAACCAATTTGGTCCGCAAGAGAGAAATGGAGATGCGTATGATCGCTAAGTTCGATTCCGCCCTCGTGCCATACGTTATCGAGCAGACGCCGCGCGGCGAGCGCAGCTACGATATCTATTCGCGCCTGCTCAACGACCGCATCATCTTCTTGGGCGAGGAGATCAACTCCGTCAGCGCCAACCTGGTCGTTGCCCAGCTGCTGCATCTTGAGAGCCAGGATGCCGAGAAGGATATCTCGCTCTACATCAATTCGCCTGGTGGCGAGGTCTACTCCGGCCTGGCGATTCTTGACACCATGAACTTCATTAAGCCGCAGGTTTCCACCATTTGCGTGGGTATGGCCGCGTCTATGGCTGCCGTGCTGCTTTCGGCCGGCGCCAAGGGCAAGCGCTTCTGCCTGCCGCACTCCAAGGTCATGATTCACCAGCCCAGCGGCGGTGCCCAGGGCCAGCAGACCGAGATCGAGATCGTGGCCGAGGAGATCAAGAAGACCCGTCGCGAGCTCAACCAGATCCTGTCCGACGCCTCGGGCCAGCCTATCGAGAAGGTCCAGGCCGATACCGAGCGCGATAACTACCTGACCGCTGCCGAGGCCCTCGACTACGGCCTGATCGACCGCATCGTCACCTCGCGCGATCTCGCCGCGAAGGACGCCTAGGATGGCCGGTAGCATGCAGGACAACTTTGACGAGAACGGCAACCCCATCCGCTGCTCCTTCTGCGGAAAAGAGCAGGGGCAGGTTCGCCGTCTTGTTAAGGGTCCGACCAACATCTTTATCTGCGACGAGTGCGTTGCCGCCTGCTCCGAGATCTTGGAGGAGTCACTGGCTTCGGACTTTATGGACGCTGCCCGCAACGGCAAGCTGCCGGGCTTCCTCAATGACCACGGCCAGGCTGCATCCCAGCCCGCCGTGGACCCCGAGTCCGAGGGCTTTGAGCTCGAGGACGACCGCCAGGTCATTACGCATGTGCCGACGCCGCATGAGATCTATGACGAGCTTTCGGCCTATGTCATGGGCCAGGAGGACGCCAAGCGCGCCATGTCGGTTGCCGTGTACAACCATTACCGCCGCGTAATCGAGGGCGGCGCTGCGCTTTCGGCCTTTGACGACGGTTTGGACTCGCAGCTTGACGATGACATGGACGAGGTGGAGCTCGCCAAGTCCAACATTTTGCTGCTCGGTCCCACCGGTACCGGTAAGACGCTGCTTGCCCAGACGCTCGCGCGCATCCTCGAGGTGCCGTTTGCCATCGCCGACGCCACCGCGCTCACCGAGGCCGGTTACGTGGGCGAGGATGTGGAGAACATCCTGCTCAAGCTTATCAACGCCGCCGACGGCGATATTGAGCGCGCGCAGGTCGGCATTATCTATGTGGACGAGATCGACAAGATCGCCCGCAAGGCCGAGAACCTCTCCATCACCCGCGATGTTTCGGGCGAGGGCGTTCAGCAGGCGCTGCTTAAGATCCTTGAGGGCACGGTGGCAAGCGTTCCGCCCACCGGCGGCCGCAAGCATCCCCAACAGGAGCTGCTGCAGATCGACACGACCAACATTCTGTTTATCTGCGGCGGTGCCTTTGTGGGTCTGGACAAGATCATCGCCGACCGCGTGGGTAACAAGGGCGTGGGCTTTAACTCCGAGATCGCCGGCCCCACCTCGGTCGACGAGAACGACCTGCTGCGTCAGGTGCTCCCGCAGGACCTCAACGCCTTTGGTATGATCCCCGAGTTTGTGGGACGTACGCCTGTCGTCACCCAGACGCAGGCGCTCGACGAGGACGACCTGGTGTCGATCCTGACCGAGCCCAAGAACGCCGTGGTGCGTCAGTACCGCAAGATGTTCCAGCTGGAGGACGTGGACCTGGAGTTTGAGGACGCCGCCCTGCACGAGATCGCCCGCATGGCGCTTGCCCGCAAGACCGGTGCCCGCGGCCTGCGCTCCATCTGCGAGGACGTGCTGCAGCAGACGATGTTCGACCTCCCCAGCGAGGAGGGCGTCACCAAGGTCATCGTGACCGAAGCCTCCGTAAAGGGCGAAGAACAACCCCAACGCATCTGCGGCTAAACCAGCCTAAAACGTGTTTGCAAATAGCCTCTGACCATCCGCGGTCGGAGGCTATTTTATATATACGCAATAACCCCAACTACCTGTGCTATTCTGTGTGTTTGTTTAAGCCAAAGCGAAGTCAATTCAGACTGAAGTAATCGATACCTAAGGCGTGTCCGCCTGCTTGGTTTTCGTAGATTCCGCACGAGCCGAAGAGCACTTAATGTGCTCTTCGTGCGAGCCAGGACCTGACCGAGCGAAAACCAAGCAGGCGGACACGCCGGCGGGACAGGGAGAGATATATGGAAGAGATGCCCAAGAACTACGATCCGTCGACCAACGAGCCGGCGATCCTGCAGAAGTGGCTCGACGGCGGCTACTACAAGCGCCGTGAGGGCGTGGGCGACTGCACCGTCACCATTCCGCCTCCCAACGTGACCGGCAAGCTCCATATGGGTCACGCCACCGACGACTCCATCCAGGACGCCATCATCCGCATGGCCCGCATGCGCGGCAAGTCCACGCGCTGGGTGCTCGGTACCGACCACGCCGGTATCGCCACACAGACCAAGGTCGACAAGAAGCTTAAAGAGGAGGGCATCAGCCGCCTGGAGATCGGTCGCGACAAGTTTGTCGACGCCTGCTGGGATTGGACCCACGAGTACGGCGGCATCATCGTCGAGCAGATCAAGCGCATGGGCTGCTCCGTCGACTTTGATAACGAGCGTTTCACCATGGACGAGGACTACGCCCAGGCCGTGCGCAAGGTGTTCTGCGATTGGTACCACGACGGCCTGATCTACCGCGGCAAGCGCATCGTCAACTGGTGCCCCAACTGCACCACCGCTATCTCGGACGACGAGGCCGAGTACAAGGACGAGAAGGGTCATCTGTGGCACCTGCGCTACCCGCTGACCGAGCCGGTCAACGGCCAGGACTACATCGTCGTCGCCACCACGCGCCCCGAGACCATGCTCGGCGACACGGGCGTTGCCGTCTCCCCGAAGGACCCCGAGAAGGCCGCCTTTGTGGGTAAGACCGTCAAGCTCCCCATCGTCGACCGCGAGATCCCCATCTTTGAGGATTGGCATGTCGACGCCAACTTTGGTTCCGGCTTCGTCAAGGTCACTCCGGCCCACGACCCCAACGATTACGCCATGGGTCAGGCCCACGACCTGCCGCAGATCAATATCTTCGATGAGCACGCGGTGGTCGTTGAGGGCTACGGCGAGTTCACCGGCATGAACCGCGACGAGTGCCGCGAGGCCGTCATCAAGTGGTTTGAGGAGCACGACCTGCTCGATCATGTCGACGAACTCGACCACTCCGTCATGCACTGCTACCGCTGCGACGCCGCGCTTGAGCCGTGGCTGTCCGAGCAGTGGTTTGTGGCCGTCGACAAACTCAAGGGGCCGGCGCTCGACGCCGTCAATTCCGGCAAGGTCACCTTCCACCCCGCGCGCTGGACGCAGACCTACACCACCTGGATGGAGAACCTCAAGGATTGGTGCATCAGCCGCCAGCTGTGGTGGGGCCACCGCATCCCCGTGTTCTACTGCGAGGACTGCGGCTGGGAGGACGCCCTCACCGAGGACACCGACGTGTGCCCCAAGTGCGGCGGCCATCATGTGCATCAGGACGAGAACGTGCTGGACACCTGGTTCAGCTCGCAGCTGTGGACCTTTGCCACGCAGGGCTGGCCGCAAAAGCCGGAGCTGCTCGAGGGACATCACCCCACGACGGCGCTCGTCACCGCGCGCGACATCATCGCGCTGTGGGTCGCCCGCATGGTCATGAGCTCGCTGTACTTCCTGGACGAGGTGCCGTTTAAGGACGTCGTCATCTACCCGACGATCCTTGCCAAGGACGGCAGCCGCATGTCCAAGTCCAAGGGCAACGGCGTTGACCCTATGGACCTCATTGGCATGTACGGCGCCGACGCCATGCGTTACAACCTGCTGACGCTCTGCACCAACAACCAGGACGTCAAGTTTGACGCGAACATCGATAAGAAGACCAAGAAGCTCATCGACAGCCCGCGTACCGACCAGGCTAAGTCGTTTGTGACCAAGATCTGGAACGCCAGCCGCTTCCTGCTTATGAACATGGAGGGCTACACGCCCGGCGAGCCCGTCGTGGAGACGCCGGCCGACGCCTGGATGTTCAGCCGCCTGGCAAAGGCCGTGAAGATGGTCACCGAGGGTATTGAGAACTATACCTTTGGCGATATGGCCCGCGGCGTGCAGCAGTTCTTCTGGAACGAGGTCTGCGACTGGTACGTCGAGGTCACCAAGGCCCGCCTGAAGGGCGAGGGCCGTCTGCAGGCCCAGCGCAACCTGATCTTTGTGCTCGACACCTCCATTCGCCTGATGCACCCGCTCATGCCGTTCGTTACCGAGGAGATTTGGGACAACATGCCGGCGAGCGTGCTCGATCTGGACGCCGAGGGTAACGTTGATCGCGCCGATGCGCTCATGATCGCCAGGTGGCCTGAGCCCGCCGACTACGCGAAGTATGTCGATGAGCCCGCCGAGCGCGCGTTTGAGCTGTGCCGCGCCGTCGTTTCCGCCGCCCGCGCCACGCGTTCGCGTTATCGCTTGAGCCCCAAGGCCGAGCTCGACGTGGTCGTGCGCGCCGGTGCCGATGACATCGAGAAGCTCGAGAGCCTGCGCTCGACCATTGAGCCGCTGGCGAACACCGCTTCGCTGGTCATGGGTACCGATGTCGAGAAGCCGGCCGCGAGCATCGCCGTGGTCGACAGCGGCGTCGAGGTCTTTGTGGTGCTCGAGGGCAAGGTCGACCTTTCGGCCGAGAAGGCGCGCCTGGAGAAGGAGATCGCCGCGGCGCAGAAGGAGCTCGCCGGCTGTGAGAAGACGCTCGCCAACGAGGGCTTTGTGGCCAAGGCCGCGCCCGCGGTGGTCCAGAAGAAGAGGGACCGTGCAGCTGAGCTCAAGGAGATCCTGGCGGCGCTAACTGCTCAGGTTGCTGACTTCTCGTAGGCGGTACTGGGGGACGCGGTTTGGGGCTTTGCTCGCTACTTCGGACAGTCCTGCTCGCACGAAGGCCACATTAAGTGGCCTTCGGCTCGTGCGGAACTTGTATCGAGCAAAGCCCCAAACCGCTCCCATAGCGGTTACGTGGTTGTTTGCAACTTGTTAGTTAGGGCCACTCGGTTGTGGCCTTGATTCTGCTGCAAGCGGATAAAGTCTGATATTGTCAACGCGAGGGGCTCATTCTTTTTGGTGGGCCTCTTTTTCTGTTATGGGGGACTTTGAGTTATGGCTAAGCGTTCTGGGTCGTATGTCGTTCCGTTCTCGTTTGAGTTGCTTTCGTTTGATGAGGCTGTGGGACTTGCTGCTGATACGGGGCGGATTTCTGGGGATGCTGGGCCTCTGCTTGAGACGGTTGTCGATATGCTCGATGAGCTGGGGCGTCCGGATGAGTATTTCGATTGCATTCAGGTTGCCGGTACCAATGGCAAGACTTCGACCACGCGTTTTTCGGCTGCTATCCTTCGCGGCGAGGGGCTCAAGACCGCGCTGTATACGTCGCCGCAGCTTGTTCGCTATCCCGAGCGCATGGAGGTCGACGGGCGCGTTGTGAGCGATGAGTCGTTTGCCCGTGGCGTTTCTGCCGCTGTGGAGGCGGGGCATCGCGTGAATGCGCGCCGTGTGGCGGCGGGGGAGCGTGCCTATACCATCACACCGTTTGACCTGCTGACGGCCGCTGCGCTTGTTGTGTTTGCCGAGGCTTGCGTGGACGTGGCTGTGCTCGAGGTTGGTATGGGCGGGCGCTGGGACGCCACGAGTGCGACCGATCCCGTCGCCGTTGCCATTACGGGTATTGGGCTCGACCACACACGCATTTTGGGCGATACGCTCGAAGCCATTGCGGGGGAGAAGGCTGCGGTTATCAAACCCGGGCGCTTGGTTGTTTTGGGCGAGGGCACGCATGAGGCGAGCGTTCAGCGTGTGATGGATGCCCGTTGCCGTGAGTGCGGCGTTGTGCCGCTCGTGGTGAGCCATGCCACGACCAAGGTACCGGCGCATGTAGGCGACACGGTGGAGTTTAGCTGCACCACGCCGCGTGCCATCTATACGTCGAGCATGGTTAAGCCGGCGTATCAGCCGCAGAATGCCGCGTGCGCGATTATGCTCTGCGAGGGGTATCTTGGTCGCGAGCTCGATCATGACAAACTCGATGCGTCGCTTATGGGCTGCCCCACGCCGGGTCGCTTTGATGTGCTGGGGACCGATCCGCTCAAGCTGATCGACGCCTGCCATAACCCCCAGAGCTGCGAGAACTTTGTGAGCGCGCTGGACGAGATCGATCCGTGCGTAGAGAATCGCCCCACGCTGCTATGCGCCGCGCTGGCCGACAAAGACGTGGCGGGCATCGTTGACGTTCTGGTTCCGGCGTTCCCCCGCGTGGTCGTGACTCAGACCGATTCCGATCGCGCCCTGCCGGCAGAGGAGCTTGCCGCTCTGGTGGACGCCGATAAGCTTGCGGGCGTGTACCCCAGCGTGTCCGAGGCCCTCGCTGCCTTCGATGCCGCGGGCGAGTCCTTCGTGGCAGCCGGCACCATCACCCTAGCCGGCGAAGTGGCCGGCTTGCTCCGTTAACCCATCCCCTCATCAGTTGCGGTGAAATAGGGACTGTTTTACAAGCCAGGAGCCCCAAACAGTCCGTATATCACCGCAACTCAAAAGCAGCCAATTTGGGACGGGGCTTTTTTAGCTGCCCTGTACCCCGAGTTGACTCGCTTGTCACGAAATGGGCCTATCTACTACGTTTGACCGGTTACCCTCGACCACACGGGAAATCATAAAATTAAAACCGACGCTCCTATAAGTTGTCAAGAGGCAGTTTGCGGGAGCGTTCTCTCCAATTCGCACAGGAGCTCGTAATACCTCCTCTCCAGTTTCGTCGACCGCCGTTTCCCCCGTTCCAAGTGCCCGAGTGTGGCTGCGGA
>JAXJHR010000039.1:0-7195 GCA_036299165.1 Collinsella aerofaciens
GTATCGAGCATGGGAGCCCCTTCCATGAATGCGGCGTGGCCGCCGCGGTTGGATTAGACACTCACCATTGTCGGCCTAATCCGCGGCCTTTCATGCAGCAGGGGCTCTCAATGTTTTTATGTCCTGCTCATATCGTCTCTGTCGACAGTTGGGGACAGTCCTAGTCGTTGGGGACGTTCTTAAATGACTAGTCATTCAGGAACGTCCCCAACGACTACTCATTTAAGTACGTCCCCAATGAGTACCCAATGAGTGTGTGGGCGAGCGTATTTTCCCGCTCGCCGATTTGTGTCTTGAAAAATGTATATAACGACTATAACGTAGTGTGAAACATATTGGAAACAATACCGAGGAGGCTGCGTTGAAGAAAAGCAATCTGGGCTATGTGCTGGTGCTAATCGCCGCGCTTATGTGGGGCAGCATCGGAATCTTTGTAAACGGCATCTCGGCCATGGGCGTTTCGTCCCAGAGCATGGCTGCCTTTCGCTTGTTGGTCGGAGCGTTTATCTTGGCGCCGGTCCTGATGTTTATGGGCTGCCGTCCGGGTGAGGGGTCTACCGTGGCTCAGGGTCCGCTTGCCCTGTTCAGGGCAAGCCCTAAAGAGCTTGTTCCCTGCGCGCTTGTCGGTATCGTCGGTTTGGCCGCCGCCAACACTTGCTATTACGAGTGCATGGGCGAGGTGGGCATGTCCACGGCCTCGGTGCTGCTCTACACCTCGCCGGTGTTTGGCGTCATGCTCGGTCGCGTGCTTTATCGCGAGGACGTGACCCCCAACAAGCTCGTTGCCATTGTCTTTAACATCGTTGGCTGCGTGCTTGCAGTGACCAATGGCGACCTTTCCGGTTTCCATTTTTCGGTTTGGGGCGTCACATCGGGCGTGATTGCAGGCCTTTGTGGTGCGTCGCTCGCGGTGTTTAGCCGGATAGCAACCAAGACGGTCCACCCGCTGGCTGTCACGTTTTGGGGCTTTGTTTTTGGCGGTGCGGTTATGGCGGCTATCGCGGCTCCGTGGCCGGATGTCGCCGCGGCAATGTCGCCACAGCTGCTGCTGCTGTTCCTTGGCTTTGGACTCATCCCCACAGCCGTGGCCTACATCTTATATATGCAGGGCCTGTCCATGGGGCTCGAGACATCGAAAGTTCCCGTCGTAATGTCTTTCGAGACGGTCGTCACCGTACTGGTGGGCATTGGTGTCTATGCCGAGCCCGCCGGCGCGATCAAGGTCCTGGGCATCGTGCTGGTGCTCGCGTCCATCCTGATCATGAACACCGACTTCTCCAAGCTGCGCAACAGTATGTTTGTCGGTCATGTCATTGAGAGCATGACCTTTAAGCCCAACGCGTGGTGGACCGAAAAATCTCAGGACATGGATCTGTTTAAGGAACGCACCGGCATCGCGCTGGAACCCACCGTGCAGGAAAGCCCCTGGTACTTCGTGCGATAGAGGATTGTGTGCGGCGTCTGACCTGGGGTTATCCAGCCAGCGCCGGCCTATCCAGCCCCAACGTTTCAAGTACGTTAAACCCGTCAACGGTCGATTTTTACCCGCGAACGGTCTTTATACTAATTAGCAATATAGGCAACGTATAAGACGTTATAATGACCATAACGAAAAGGAGGAGGCAAGATGAATCAGATCATTCTCGCATCTCATGGCGGCCTGGCCGCAGGCGCCAAAGACACGCTCGAGATGGTTCTCGGCGACGTGTCGAACGTCCACGTCGTGTCGCTTGCTCGTGACGACAAGGAGCCCATCACCAATAAGGTTGAGGCTATGATCGCCACGTTCAACGCGGACGACACCGTCTATGTGCTGACCGATATGCTCGGCAGCTCGGTCAACAACAACATGGTCGAGCTTTCCAAGAACGGCACGAAGTTCACGGTTGTCAGCGGTTTCAACATCCCGCTGGCGCTCACGCTCGCTATGAGCCCCGTCCCCGTCAAGGGCGCCGAGCTCGCAGCCCTCATCAACGAGGCCCGCACCGGTCTGACCAACCCCAATGCTCCGGTCGAGGCTGCCGCGGCTCCCGCCAAGAAGGCTAAGGCGTCCCGCCACAGCTCCGGTCCCGCCAAGATCGTCCTCGCACGTCTTGACTACCGTCTGCTGCACGGCCAGGTCGTCTTTACCTGGACCACCAAGGTTCAGGCCGAGCGCATCATCGTCGTCGACAACGCTGCCGCCAACGATGACATCAAGAAGGGCGCTCTTAAGCTGGCCAAGCCCCAGGGCGTGCGCCTGAACGTCTTCACCGTCGAGCGTGCCCTCGCCAAGATGGACAAGCTCAACACCCTCGGCGAGCGCGTCATGTTCGTCTTTGGCAACACCGCCGAGATGCTGCAGTTCTGCCAGGGCTACAAGCTCGACGCCATCAACCTGGGCGCCACCGCCAACCACGACGGTGCCGATCAGGTCGGAGGCAAGGACAGCTCCGTCTTCCTCGACGCCACCCAGAAGGCCGACGTCAACCAGCTGCTCGACATGGGCATCAAGCTCTATGTCCAGCAGACCCCTACGTATCAGAGCGTCGACATCGACGCCAAGCTGTAATCAACCAGGCTTTTGCCTGACTGAAAGGAGAAGGGTATGAATACGTTCATCAGTGCGGTGCTCGTCGGCCTCGTCGGCGTGTTCTGCATGTGGGACTCCCGCCTGCTCGGTCGTCTTAACTTCGAGCAGCCCCTCGTTGGCGCTACGCTCGTCGGTCTGCTGCTGGGCGATGTGCCCACCGGCCTTGCCGTCGGTGCCGCCGTCGAGCTCGTGTCCATGGGCCTGGTGCAGGTCGGCGCCGCCGTTCCGCCCGATATGGTCCTGGGCGGCATCGTGGCCGCTGCCTTTGCGTGCCTGACCGACGCTTCCGCCGAGACCGCCATGACGATCGCCATCCCGGTCGCCGTCCTGGGTCAGCTCCTCGGCATCGTGTTCCGTTCCATCATCGCCGTCCTCACCCATGTGGCAGATAACGCGATCGATAACGGAAAGTTCAAGACCGCCTACCGTATGCACATCTGCGCCGGCTCCGGTTTGTACGCCATCATGTACTTCCTGCCGATCTTCCTGGCCGTCTTTGTTGGCACCGACCTGGTTCAGGCCATCGTCAACATGGTTCCCGAGTGGCTGTCCACTGGTCTTAACGTTTCGACCAAGATCATGACCGCCTACGGCTTGGCCCTGCTGCTCACCATGATGATCAAGAAGGGTATGACTCCGTTCCTGTTCATCGGTTTCCTGCTCGCCGCTTACCTCAACCTGTCCGTCATCGCGGTCGCTCTGATCGGTGTGTGCCTGGCTGTCGTCTTCATGGGCTTCAAGTTCAACGGTTCCCATGCAGCCGCCGGTGTCGATTCCGACTACGATCCGCTCGAAGACGACGAAGACTAAGGAGGAACACACTATGGCAACCGCAACCAAGGACGTGTCCCTGAACAAGAAGGTCAGCCAGTTCTTCTGGCGCTCCTGGGCCATCCAGGCCTCTTGGAACTACGAGCGTCAGATGAACATGGGCTTCCTCTACGGTATGGTTCCCACGCTCGATCGCCTCTATCCGGACGAGTCCGACCCCAAGCAGCTTGCTGCTAAGAAAGAGGCTTACCACCGTCACATGGCGTTCTACAACTGCACCCCGCAGACGAGCGCTTTCATCCTGGGCCTCGCCGCCTCCATGGAGGAGGAGTACGCCAAGGATCCCGAGAACTTCAACCCCGATTCGATTAACGCGGTCAAGACCTCCCTTATGGGCCCGCTTTCCGGCATCGGTGACTCCTTCTTCCAGGGCACCATCCGCGTTATCGCCTTTGGCTTGGGCGTTCAGCTGGCTCAGCAGGGCTCCATCATGGGCCCGATCCTGGCCCTTCTCATCTCCATCGTCCCCTCCGTGCTGATTACTTGGTTCGCAGCCAAGATGGGCTATCAGGGCGGCCACGAGTACCTGAGCAAGCTTCAGGGCGGCGACCTCATGGAGAAGCTCATGTATGTCTGCGGCATCGTGGGCCTTATGTCCGTGGGCGGCATGATCGCTACGCTGATTGGCGCCACCACCCCGCTGCAGTTCGCTGAGGGCACCGTCGTTATCCAGGACATCCTGGACGGCATGATGCCCCAGATGATCTCCCTTGGCCTTACCGGCCTTATGTACTGGCTCATCAAGAAGAACGTCAACACCGGTTGGCTTCTCGTGATCGCCATCGTGGGCGGCATCGCCCTCTCCGCGGCCGGCATCCTGGCCTAGTCGCGACCAAGCGCCTAACCGCTTTCCCCCGGGGGCCTGCCTGGCATCCCATACCCCAGGCAGGCTTCCATCCCTATACGTGACAATGGGACAGCCCCTGTGTCGCATCCTCAACGGGCCGGCGACTCGGTCCAAACCACGGTAACCCTGCGAGCGCCCGGCAATGTGGCGCCGCAAAAATCGAAAGGAATGTGTCAGATGTACGAGATCGACCTTAACCTCCCTAAGCAGATCGTCGCTGACGTCCTGTCCAACCACGAGATCCACAGCGTCGCTTTCGTCGGCTGCGGTGCCTCCATGTCCGACCTTTACCCCGCCAAGTACTTCCTGGCCAACAACACGGACAAGCTGAACGTTCAGATCTTCACCGCTAACGAGTTCAACTACGACACGCCTTCCTGGGTCAACGAGCACACCTTCGTGATCACCTGCTCCCTCGGTGGCTCCACGCCCGAGACCGTCGAGGCCAACAAGACCGCCAAGAAGCACAACTGCCCGGTCGTCTCCCTCACCAACAAGGCTGGCTCCGCTCTGACCGTCGACGCTGACTACGTCATCGTTCACGGCTTCCACGCCAACTTCGCTGCCAAGTGCGAGAAGCCCGGCTACGCCATCGCTCTTGCTGTCGAGATCCTTCAGCAGACCGAGGGCTATGACCACTACGAGGACATGATCACCGGCCTCACCAACGTCTTCGAGCTTTGCGAGAACGCCGCTCAGCACTGCAAGAAGCTCGCCAAGAAGTTCGCCGAGGACTTCAAGGACGACAAGATGATCTACTTCATGGCTTCCGGTGCCTCCGAGAAGATGGCTTATTCTCACGCCGCCTTCCTGTTCACCGAGATGCAGTGGATCGACGCCGCCGCCTACAACACCGGCGAGTACTTCCACGGCCCGTTCGAGGTTTCCACCGAGGGTAAGCCCTACGTCTTCTTCATGTCCGATGGCGCCACCCGTCCGATGGACGCCCGCGCCCTCACCTTCCTTGAGCGCATGGGCGCCAAGGTCGCTCTGATCGACTCCAAGGACTACGGCCTGGCTGACGCCGTGCCCGCGAGCGTCGTCACCTACTTCAACCCGCTGCTGCACCTCGCCGTTATGCGCGAGTACGGCAACCAGATCGCCGAGGCCCGTCAGCACCCGCTGACCATGCGTCGCTACATGTGGAAGCTTTCCTACTAATCACAAGTAAGTAGACCTTACGGGTTGATTGAGAGGGGATGGGGTTTGCGCCCCGTCCCCTTTTTGCTTTGGGGAGGGCGTGTCCGTCGTGGCATAAAACCCCAGATAAAACCTACCAAAATAAACCTGTCCCTTTTTGGCAGGTGGGAGGAGATGCGTATGATCAAGGCAGTGCTGTTTGATATGGACGGCGTGCTGGTCGATACCGAGTGGTTCTACAACCGTCGTCGCGTGGCGTTTATGGAGGAGAAGGGCTTCCACTTTGACGAGATCCCCGATCTTTCGGGGTCTAACGAGCCTGCCATTTGGGAGGCGCTGGTGCCCGACGATGTTGAGCTGCGCGAGCGTCTGCGCGTGGAGTACAAACAGGTCTATAGCCCGGATCACCCCGTTCCGTATGCCGAGCTGCTCAACGAGCAGACGGAGCCGGTGATGCGCAAGCTGCACGAGCGTGGCGTGAAGTGTGCCATCGCGAGCTCGTCCTATCGCGAGCTGATCGACGAACTGGTGGAGATTGCCGGTATCGCCGACGTGCTGGACTACACCATCAGCGGCCACGAGTGCAGTGCGTTTAAGCCCGACCCCGAGATCTACCTGCGTGCCATGGAGGCGCTGGGGGTGGAGCCTGCCGAGTGCCTGGTTATCGAGGATTCGCCTTTAGGCATCGAGGCCGGCAAACGCTCCTGCGCCCGAGTCCTGGCGCTGCGTCCGCACGAGGGCGTCAACCTCGATCAATCGCAAGCTGATGCCGTTATCGCTAATCTGACCGACATTCTGGCCGCTTTGTAGTGTCAATCCGCCGCGAGAAGCACGGGTTCACGCGTCTTTTGCTGCGGATTGGCTTTATTTGTCATCTATTTGGATCCGTTTGGCTTCGATTCGGACTAAGTGAGTAGGCTTTTTGGTGCAGGACGAGCACAAAGCGCATCTGCTCTAGTAAAACCGCAGGTCACAGGGGTGGCGGTTTTGGGTGTGCTCTGCAGGTCGCTTAAAGTCTACTCACTTGTAATTTGGGCCTTTGGTCGTGGGGTTGCTGGTCCCGCTTTGGTTGTCGAGAGAGGGTGAATTGAAGCGTCCCCGCACGCTCCATGTTACAATCGCGGACATATCCCACAACTACATCTGCCTTCGAAAGGAGCCTGCGTGGCGAACGCCATCGATCGGCTCACGGACCGAGTGCTCGTGCTCGGCCGCCTCACCATCGTCCGCCGCGCCATTACTGCTGTGGCGGTCACCATTTCCGCCGTTCTCCAGACATTCCTGATCCAGGCGTTCATTCAGCCCGCCGACCTGCTTCCGAGCGGTCTTACCGGCGTTGCGGTCCTGCTCGATCGCGTTACCTCGCTGGGTGGCGTTCACATCGACATCTCGCTCGGTATGCTCGCGCTCAACATCCCCGTGGCGCTCCTATGCTGGAGTGGCATCAGCAAGCGCTTCGTCATCTTCTCGATGATGCAGGTCGTGCTCTCGTCGCTGTTCCTCAACGTCTTTCACTTCGCTCCATTTTTGGGCGACAAGATCATGCTCATCATTTTTGGCGGCGTGGTCTCGGGTCTGGGCGCTGCCATCGCACTTAAATCCGGCGCATCCACCGGCGGCACCGACTTTATCGCGCTGTGGGTTTCCAACCACACGGGCAAGACCATCTGGGGCGTCATCTTTGGTTTCAACTGCTTTATCCTGGCGATCTTTGGCTTTATGTTTGGCTGGGACAAGGCGGCGTATTCCATCGTGTTCCAGTTTATTTCGACCAAGACCATCGACAGTTTCTATCGTCGCTACGA
>JAXJHR010000040.1:0-16900 GCA_036299165.1 Collinsella aerofaciens
CTCATAACCCGGAGGTCGTAGGTTCAAATCCTGCCCCCGCGACCAAGAACTTGCAGCTCGTCGGCCTAGCCGGCGAGCTTTTTTGTTATTCCGGGACCGTGTTTTCGGTCCAATTCTCAGCCTCTCAAACAAAATCTCGATCTGTAACAGCTAGACCCGATTTGGGCGGCTAGGTGTTACAGATTGAGATGTTGAGTCCCCGCCTGGACGGTTTGTCTAAATCTGTAACACGAGGGACGGATTTTGCCGAGTTGTTGTTATAGATTGAGATTTTCTAGCAGGCGGGTTTGGTTTGTCTCGATCTGTAACAGTAAGACCCAGTTTTGCCGCGTAACTGTTACAGATTGAGACAAACCGAAGGGCCGCCCCGCCCACCCCCATCCACCTGCCGCCACCTGATATTCGCCGATTTCCGTTGTGCCGCTGTGCCTCCATGCTATATCCTCTAGACAACTACGCGGCATCATCGCCGCCGCGCCTACAAGAGAGGAATATCCATGACCGCACCTGCATCCAAGCTGCTCCAGCCCATTACGGTTGGCCCCCTTGAGCTCAAGAACCGCATTATGTTTCCGCCGCTGACCACCGGCTACGAGGAGCGTGACGGTTCCATCGGCGAGCGCAGCCTGGCTTTTTACGAGCGCTTGGCCCGTGGCGGCGTGAGCTACATCGTCATCGGCGACGTCGCTCCCGTCATGACCGCAAGCCCCACGCCCAAGCTGGCAACCGACGCCCAGATCCCCACGTTTAAGGCGCTGGCCGATGCCGTCCATAAGCACGGCGCCAAGGTCGCGCTGCAGCTGTTCCACCCCGAGTACGATGTGCCCGGTGTCGGCCGCATGGTCATGGGCTCCATGGCTGCCGCCAAGGCCGCGCAGGAGGCCAAGGCCGCCGGCGACGAGGAGACCTTTGCCGCCAAGATGGCCGAGTCCAACGAGATCCGCAACCAGGCCTACGCCAAGCTGCACCATGACATGCAGCACTTTGTGAACGAGGCGAGCGTAGAGCAGCTTACCCAGATCAAGGAGGCCATCGCTGCCTCGGCCGCTCGCGCGCAGCAGGCCGGGATCGATGCCATCGAGGTCCACGGCGACCGTCTGGTGGGTTCGCTGTGCTCGGCAATCCTCAACCAGCGCACCGACGAGTACGGTGGCTCGTTCGAGAACCGCGTTCGCTACGCGCTGGAGGTCGTCGCTGCCATTAAGGAAGCCGCGCCGCAGCTGATGGTGGAGTACAAGCTCCCCGTGATCATGGAGAACCCCGACGGCACGCCGCGCGGCAAGGGTGGCCTGCAGCCCGACGAGGCCTGCGAGTTTGCCAAGCTGCTCGAGGACGCGGGCATCGATATGATCCAGGTCGCGCAGGCAAACCACACCGGCAACATGGGCGACACCATTCCGCCCATGGGCGCCATGCCCTACAACTGGACGCTGCCCGTGGCCGAGCGCGTCAAGGCCCTGGTCTCCGTGCCGGTGGCAACCGTCGGCCGTGTTGTCTCGGTCGAGGCCGGCGAGAAGATTCTGGAAGACGGCGCCGCCGACATCATCGCCTATGGCCGCTCGCTCATGTGCGACCCCGACATTGCGCTGAAGGCTGCCACGGGCGAGCCCATCCGCGAGTGCCTCAACTGCAACAAGGGCTGCGTCGACGCGATTCAAAATCGCAAGTACATCTCGTGCGTGCTCAACGCCGAGAACGGCGACGAGGCGACCATCGCCATCAAGCCGGGCGAGGGCGACAAGAAGATCGCCGTGGTGGGCGGCGGTATTGCCGGCCTGGAGGCCGCACGCGTGGCGGCCAAGCGCGGCTACGGTGTGACCGTCTACGAGGCGAGCGATCATCTGGGCGGCCAGATTGTGCTGGCGGCCGCGCCTCCGCGCAAGGACGAGATCATGCGCTCGGTTGAGTACTACGAGAAGATTCTGCCCGGCCTGGGAGTGAAGGTTGAGCTCAACCATGCCGCTACCGCTGAGGACCTCAACGCCGCCGACGCCGCGATTGTGGCTGTGGGCGCACACGACGTGGTCATCCCCGTTCCGGGCGCCGACTCGGAGAAGGTCGTCTCGAGCTGGGACGTGCTGGCCGGCAAGGTGGAGCTTACGGGCCGCGTCGCCGTCATTGGCGGTGGCCTGGTGGGCACCGAGACTGCCGAGTACCTGCTGCAGCATGGCTGCGAGGTGGCGATCGTGGAGATGCTCGACAAGATTGCCGCGGGCGAGTCCGAGACCATTCTGCCGCTGATCATGAGCGACTTTGCCGAGCACAACGTGGAGCAGCACGTGAAGACCCGCCTGACCGCCATTACCGACGAGGGTGTGGAGGCTGTTCGCACCACCGAGGACGGCGCCGAGGAGCCGGTGAAGATCGCCTGCGATTACGTGGTGATGGCCGTGGGCTCCAAGGCCAACGCATTTGACCTGGATGGCGTGACGGTGCCCGTGACCTGCGTGGGCGACTGCTCGGGCGAGCGCACCGCCGACATTGCGAGCGCCATTCGCACGGCATATCGCGCGGCCAACGAGCTGTAGTTGAACATCGCGGCCAGGCGGGACGGTAGCGCGGATCCGTTTCGCCCGGCTGTGTCCCGTCGGGTGTCAATCGGTGCGGGGCCTGCAAGCGCAGCAGGTCCCGCCCTTTTTGTTTTGCTCCGGTGGATGGCAATGCGCGGTAATCATGAGGAGTGAGGACGTCTACTGCCTCGCAGATCACTCAAAATTATTGGGGGAGGGGTTAATAACTATATCCTCTATACCAAAGGATATAAAGAGATGCCAATTTTGTTGACAAGCGAATGACGATTAGCTGCGAGTCAGCTACCAGCGTAAATAATCGATAAAGAAATGTCGTAATTTGGTGCCAAATGCCCAGATAACGCCGCGTCTATTTTAATTAACTGCTTTGAGCAAACGGTAAAATGCTACTATCTAACTTGCACGTAAGAAAGCAGATTAACGGTTAAGGCTAAGAAGTGGCAGGTATGTCGGAAGCAACTAGGACTCGCACGCATGCGCCCGAGGTTAGGCAGCGCGCCGTCGAGATCCTTCAAGAGGGGGTCGGTCATCGCGCCCTCGCCGCGGAGCTTGGCATTCCCCAGGCCACGGCTCGTCAGTGGGCCCGCGCGTATGCCGTGGGCGGTGCCGACGCCGTTCTCAATGCCGGCTCGCATCATCACACCTATTCGTACGACGTAAAGCTCGCTGTGGTTAAGGACCGCTTGGAAAACGGCTTGACGGTTCGCGAGGCCATGATCAAGCACAAGATTCCCAGCGAGTCTTCGGTCAAGGCTTGGTGCCGTCAGTACCGCGAGAGCGGTGAGTCCGCACTGGTCGATAAGCCGCGCGTTAAAAAGGCGGAATAGCAAACGGGATGGTGCGCCCACAGGGGCGCATTTTTCTTGCCGCGCCAACTTTTTGGACCGGCGCGAGCCTGTCGGGACATCCTCCAAAGTGGTCAATAAACTGCGCGCAGTGGCCCGCGCACCTGTCGCTGCGATAGGGGGAGCGTCGCCTCTCTGCTCCAAAGCGGACGTGCCCTTGCCCCGTACGCCTAAAACTCCCCAGTTGACCGAAAACCCGCCGCCGCTACTCCTCAATTGAGCTATAACGTTAAACAATTGCAGCGTTTTTGCATGGGGGAGTGATGGTATGACACTACTGTATTTCCTTACCCTGTTTCCGCTGGTACCGGCGCTGGGCATGCTGCTCGCGCGCGGTGACCGCGCCCGCGATGCGGTGGGGCTTGTAGGCTCCGGCATTATTATGGCGGTGACAGTTGTAGTCGCCGTCTTGTTTTTTGGCACGGGTCCGCAGAGCTTTGAGGTTGCCCCCGGCACCTCGCATGTGCTCTCGATCATCAGCTCCGCCATCGATGTCATCCTGTGCGCCGTCATCCTGTACAACGCGTATAAATATAGGAACGCGCTCACCACGGTGCTCGGCATAGTCCAGCTGGTGGGCTCGCTCGCCTTTGCAGCCATGACGCTGCCCGCGGCCGAAGCCGTCACGGCGACGCCGCTCTACCTGGACTACATGAGCGTGATCATGGTCCTCGCCGTTGGCATTGTCGGCAGCCTAATCTGCGTGTATGCCCTGGGCTACATGAAGGACTTCCAGGCTCATGACGAGCACGAGGCCGCGCTGCGCGGGCAGACCGCGCCCGACCGTCGCCCGCAGTTCCTGGCGCTTATGTTCCTGTTCCTCTCGGCCATGTTCGTCATCGTGACGAGCGATAACCTTGAGTGGCTGTTCTGCGGCTGGGAAATCACCACCGTGTGCTCGTTCCTCATGATTGGCTACACGCGCACGCCCGAGGCCATCAAGAACGCCTTCACCCAGATCATCCTTAACATGCTGGGCGGCATCGCGTTTTTGGCCGGACTCATGTTCCTGCACGTTAACGGTATGCCGTTGACCATCTCGGGCATGATCGAGCTTTCCGGCGCCGGAACCGTGCAATCCGCGCTACTGGTGATGCCGGTCATCCTGCTGTCGCTCGCCGCACTCACCAAGGCCGCACAGATGCCGTTCCACACTTGGCTGTTGGGCGCCATGGTTGCCCCCACGCCCACGAGCGCCCTGCTGCACTCGTCAACCATGGTCAAAGCTGGCGTGTTCTTAATGGTCAAGCTGAGCCCGCTCTATGCCATCTATCCCGTGACCGGCTTTATGGTTACGAGTGTGGGTGCCATCACGTTTTTGCTCGCTGCCCTCATGGCCATCTCGCAGAGCAATGCCAAGCGCGTGCTCGCGTACTCCACCATTTCCAATTTGGGCCTTATCAGTGCCTGCCTGGGCGTCGGCGCGCCCGAGGCCGTATGGGCGGCCATCTTCCTGATCCTGTTCCATACGGTGGCCAAGTCGCTGCTGTTCCTGTGCGTGGGCACGGCCGAGCATCATATCGGCAGCCGCAATATCGAGGACATGGACGGTATGTTCAGCCGCATGCCGCACCTGACGCGTCTGATGATGCTGGGCATCATGGGCATGTTTGTGGCGCCGTTTGGCATGCTCGTGTCCAAGTGGGGCGCCCTGGTGGCGTTTGCCCAGACCGGTAACGTGCTCATGATCATGGTGCTGGCCTTTGGCTCGGCCGCGACGTTCTATTTTTGGGGCAAGTGGCTTGCCAAGCTTTCGGGCGTTGACCCCACGGCTCAAAACGTTGAGGTCAATGTCCATAAGACCGAATGGATGGCACTCAACACCATCGCCGCGCTGCTGATTCTGTGCTGTGTGGCCTTTCCGCTCATCTCGAGCGGTCTGGTGTCGCCTTACTTGGCCATGGTGTTTGGCCGCGTGCCGTACGTTATTGGCAAGGACGCCATGTATCTGATGGTGGTTATCGTGGCGTTTATCGCCGTGGTGCTGCTGACTTCATTCCGCGTGAGCAATAAGCCGCACGTCAACGTGTACCTTTCGGGTGTGGGAACCGACAAATATCGCCATTTCCGCGGCTCGATGGGGCACGAGGTGAAGGCCGAAAAGCGCAATTGGTACTCGGAGGACGCCCTTGGCGAGAAGCGTATCGGCCCCGCGGGCAGCGTCGTGTGCTGCAGCATTATCTTGTTTGCGCTGCTGTGCTGCGCATGGATTGGGCCCGAGAGGCTTGCCATGAGCGCGCCCTCGGTGCTGCGCGGTAAGTATTTTGAAGGTTCGGGTGTCGTGGGCATATTTATAGGCACCGTGGCGTTTGCTCTGCTGGCGCCGCTTGTGGGCGGCCTGATCGACGGCGTTGACCGCAAACTTTCGGCCCGCATGCAGGGCCGCGTGGGACCGCGCCTGCTGCAACCGTTCTACGATGTAGCCAAGCTGCTGCGCAAGGCCCCCGCCAGCGTAAACACCATGGACGATACCTATATGGCGTGCGCGCTCATCTTTACCGTCGTGGGCGGCGGCATCTTTGTGTCGGGCTCCAATACGCTGCTGTGCGCTTTTATGGTGACCCTCGCCGCGATCTTTGTGGTGCTGGCGTCCGCCTCGACGCAAAGCCCATTTGCGCAGGTCGGCGCCGACCGTGAGTTGCTGCAGGTCATGAGTTACGAGCCCGCCGTTCTGCTGATGAGCGTGGGCCTGTACCTTGCCACCGACAGCTTCGATTCCATCGCCGTGACGGGGCAGTCGGCCCCCATCATCGTGTACAGCGCGCCCATTTTCCTCGCGCTGCTCGCGGTGCTTACCATCAAGCTGCGCAAGTCGCCGTTTGACCTTTCGTACTCGCATCACGCGCATCAGGAGATCGTCCAGGGCGTCGCCACCGAGATGAGCGGCGGCACGCTGGCCAAGATGACCCTTATGCACTGGTGCGAGACCGTGCTGTTTTTGATGTGGGTGGGCATGTTCTTTGTTTGGGACAACCCCGTGAGCTGGGTTGTAGCCCTGGTCGTGATGGCCGCGACGTATTTTGTCGAGGTCCTGATCGACAACACCTTCGCACGCAGCACCTGGCGCAGCTGCTTTAGGCTCGGATGGGGCGTGGCGCTGGTGTTTGGCCTGCTCAACCTTATGCCCATCCTCGTCGACGTATTTATTTAGGAGGCGGCATCCATGGATCATAAAATGTCGCGCTCGCCGTGGGTTATTCATTACGACGGCTCGAGTTGCAACGGATGCGATATCGAGGTGCTGGCCTCGCTCACGCCGCTGTTCGATGCGGAGCGTTTTGGCGTGGTCAACACCGGCAACCCCAAGCATGCGGATATCTTTTTGGTGACGGGGTCGGTCAATGCCCAGAACCTGCCCGTCGTGCGCCAGATCTACAACCAGATGCTCGAGCCCAAGTGCGTGGTGGCTTGCGGTATCTGCGCGTGTTCGGGCGGCGTGTTCCGCGATGCCTATAACGTGATCGGCGGCGTGGACCGCGCGATTCCCGTGGATGTGTACGCGCCCGGGTGCGCCATTCGTCCCGAGACCGTGATCGATGCCATCGTGGAGGCGTGCGGCATCCTGGACCAGAAGGAGGCCGTGATGCGCGCCGGCGGCGACCCGCTCACCGTGGGCGGTGCCGCTACCTGGGACGGTGGCGTTGAGCTGGGCGAGGACGGGTTTGTGGCTGCGGGGGCCGGGGCTGGGGCCGCCGGTGACGCGCCTGACGGGAAGTCCGCTGCACCCGCCGCTGCAAAGGAGGCCGAGTAATGCAAAAGGCTATCTATACCACCGTCGGGATCGACGAGCTCCTGTCGCATGTCCAGGCGCTCAAGGGCGTCGGCGCGCGCTTTGTGCAAATGCACGCTGAGCGCAACGTAGATGACGGCTCGTACCGCTTGGTCTATACGTTTATCAACGTTCGTGCTGCTCAGGAGCATATTGCGCAGGACGGGAGCTATGCGATCGAGAACCTGGTGGTTGAGGGCATCGACCAGTACCAGGAGATTCCGTCCATCAGCTCATATTATCCGGCGGTGTTCCCGTTTGAAAATGAGGCTCACGACCTGTTTGGTCTTGCCATCACTGACATGCAGGTCGACTTTAACGGCTTTTTCTACCAGGTCTCGACTGCAGAACCCATGAGCGTTATCACGCCCGAGGTGAAGGCCGCGCGCGAGAAAGCCATGAAGGTCCGTGCCGCCGCCGAGGCCAAGGCGCGCAAGGCCGCGGCCGAGAGGGCTGCTGCTGCCACGGCCGCTGCGGGGGAGGGCGCTGCGAGTGCTGCTGCCGCCCAGCCCGCTGCGGCTGCCGGCTCCGATGCTCAGCACGATGAGGCTGCTGCGAAGGCCGCGCTCAAGGCTGCCGAGATGGAGGCAAAGCTCGCTGCCATGGATCCCGAGAAAGCGGCCAAGGTCCGCGCGGCGCTTGCCGCCAAGGCCGCCCGCGACAAGCAGAAAAAGGAGGCGTAAGGTCCATGGCTCATCGCTCCGTCATTCCGTTTGGCCCGCAGCACCCGGTGCTGCCCGAGCCGCTTCATCTGGACCTGGTGATCGAGGACGACCGCGTCATCGAGGCAATTCCGCAGATCGGTTTTGTGCACCGCGGACTCGAGAAGCTCACCGAAAAGCGTGACATGCACCAGTTTGGCTACATCGCCGAGCGCATCTGCGGCATTTGCGCCGTGGGCCACAGCTGCGGCTATGCCAGCGCCTGCGAGCGCATGCTCGACATCGAGGTGCCCGGCCGCGTGCAGTATATCCGCACCATTTTGCACGAGCTTTCGCGCATTCACTCGCACCTGCTGTGGCTGGGACTGCTCGCCGATGCCTTTGGTTTTGAGGCGCTGTTCTATCGTTCGTGGACCTTGCGCGAGCAGATTCTTAAGATCTTCGAGAGCACCTGCGGCGGTCGCGTGATTCTGTCGATCAACGAGATCGGCGGCCTTAAGCACGATATCGAGGATTCCGAGCTGGCCGGCATTGTCCAGACGCTCGATGCCATGCGCCCCGACTACGAGGCCCTGGTGCATACGTTTTTGGACGATGCCAGCTGCGGCGAGCGCCTGCATGGCGTGGGCGTGATCAGCAAAAAGGACGCGCTGGATCTGTCGATGGTCGGCCCGTTTGGGCGCGCCTCGGGCGTGGACTACGACGTGCGCATGTTTGGCGACGGTGCCTACGCGGATCTGGCTGCATTTGAGCCCATCGTTGCCATCGATGGCGACTGCTATGCCCGCTGCCAGGTGCGTTGTGCCGAGGTCACGCAGGCTATGGACATTATCAAGGAGCTTGTGGGCAAGATTCCGCACGACGGCATCGGTGGGCGCACCAAGCTCACGCCGGCCGACGGCGCGCGCGGCGAGGTTGTGATTGAGCAGCCGCGTGGCGAGGCGTATTACTATGTGCGCGGCAACGGCACCAAGAACCTGGACCGTTTCCGCGTGCGCACGCCGACGTCGCAGAACCTAGCGGGTCTGACGCATGCGCTGCAGGGCGTGCTCCTTGCCAACGTGCCCATGATTATCCTGACCATCGACCCCTGCATTAGCTGCACGGAAAGGTAGGCGCGGCATGAGTTTACTGACATTTGCCAAGACGGCCTTGGGCTCTATGGTCAAGCAGCCGGTAACGGTGTGCTATCCGCAGGAGAAGCTCGCGGCACCCGAGCGCTTGCGCGGGCATATCGTCAACGACATGGACGTGTGTATCTGCTGCGGCATGTGTGCGCGTCGCTGTCCGGCGGGCGCGCTCGCGGTCGATCGCAAGGGTGGAACGTGGTCGATCGACCCGTATGCCTGCGTGGTGTGTGGTGAGTGCATCGAGAGCTGCCCCAAGCACTGCCTGACTATGGACACCGCTCGTACTCCAGTTGCGGCGGACAAGACTCCCACGGTAGAAACTAAGTCGGAGTAGCATTGGTATAGAGCTGGAATAGGGGCCGGTGGGGGAAATGCCCCACCGGCCCCGCGCTTAAACGCGCGGTTGGGCCGCCACGAACAAAACTATGCCGGATTACGGGGCTGGATAGCGAACCTCCGACCATACAGAAAATCGCAAAAACAAACCAGCAGGTAGATTGCTTGCCGTTTTTCAAAAAATGAAGGTATGGATGAGGGCCTCGACTTTAGCCCCGTAATCCGGCATAGTTTTGAAATGACACCATATCCGTAACAGCCCTTGATCTCCCGTGGACAGAGGGAAACGGATCATTTTGGCCTCGCGAGGGCCGCCGCGTGACCCGTCTGCCACGAAATGGGTCTATCTACTACGTTTAGGCGGCAGTCCTCGACCACGGCAAGTAATGCGAAATGAAAGCCGCAGGTAGAACGCCTGCGGTTTTTCATGAAACGCGGTTATGGTCGGAGGTACCGGACTAAACATAGTAGATAGGCCAGTTTCGTGGCGAGCGCCATCAATTGATCCCTCGGGGACGGAGGAAAACGGATCATTTTGGCTCGTCAATCTCGAGTCGCACCCGTTTTCCTGCGAAAACGCTGTGTCTCAACTTTGGTGAGACATTTGTCTCACGCTCAAAACCGAATCTGAAACGAGTGTCACCTGCCCTAACTGTGTCTCATTTCGCAACTTTAGGCTGATGCAAGGTCTGAACCTGCGAGAAGGGAGACACGATGGGTAAGTACACGAGGGGTCTCTTGGCGGTGATACTGGCCGTAGTGCTGGTATTGCCAGCCGCAGCATTCGCCATGCTGCCCGAGGCCAACGCCAGATCCAGTACGGGAATGGACGGGCCCATAGTGAGCGGGCCGACGGTCGTCGACCCCGACACCACCGGACGCTGGGAAATCTGGGCGGCCGGCCACAGCGGCAATAAAGTAACGACTCAAAACGTCGGTCGAATCTGGACCGACAAGACGGTCAAGGCAACCGAGGAAAACGAAGAGTCGGACTTCTTGACTACGCTTTCGGCGATGTCCTCGACGTCTAATTCAAAGGTGACGGTTACCACGCCGCTTGACATCGTGATGGTGCTGGATGCCTCTGGCTCGATGAATGATCCTATGGGCGGTGGAGATTCCACCAAGCGTATCGATGCACTGAAGAACGCTGCGAACAGCTTTATCGACACCATCGCCAAACAAAACGAAGGTATCGAGGGTGTCGATAGACAGCATAAGGTTGCCATTGTTAAGTTTGCGGGTGATGAGACCGATAAGGTTGGAAACGACACGTATCGCTCCGGCAGCCATAGCTACAACTATTCGCAGACAATGCAAGGGTTGACGGCGTGCACGGTTGGCGGCGCAAAGGGTCTTAAGGGAACGATCGATTCCATTAAACCTGCTGGCGCCACGCGTGCCGATTATGGTATGAAACAAGCCGAGAAAAACATCAAAACTTCTGGACGCGCGGACGCCAAGAAGATTGTTGTGTTCTTTACCGACGGCAAGCCAACGAGCTACAGCGAGTTTGATTCTGATGTCGCCAACGATGCCGTGACGGCTGCCAAGAACATGAAGGACGGCAAGGCCACCGTTTATACCATTGGCATCTTTAACGGTGCGAACCCCAATGCCAGTGTCCAAGATTCGAAGACAAGCCAAGAGAACAAGTTCATGCAGGCCGTGTCGAGCAACTACCCCAATGCCACGGCATGGAATACTCACGGTGCGCGCGCAGAAAACTCCGAATATTACAAGTCGGCAACCAACGCCGAAGAGCTCAAGAAGGTCTTCGACGACATCTCAAAGGCCATTACGTCGGAAGCACCTCACCCGACCGAAATCCACAAGGGTTACGACGCGACCAAGTCCGGCTACATTACGTTTACCGATGAGCTGGGCGACTTTATGCAGGTCGACGGTTTTATATACAACGGCACGACGTTTGACAAGCCGACAAAGACCGAGGACAACGTCGACACCTACACATTTACGGGTGATGCCGCGAACCTGGTCATCACCGTTCAACATGCCAAAGAGGGCGAGCCTCAGACCGGCGATATCGTAACGGTCAAGATTCCTGCGTCGTTGATTCCGCAGAGCCACTTTAAGAACGAAGACGGCAAGCTTTCGGTCGACAGCGCTCAGCCTATCCGCGTGAAGTACACCTCGAGTGTGAAGAGCGTTGCGCTCGACAACCTGTTTACGCCCGAGAAGGTCACGGGGCTCAAGGACTACATCGAGCATAATACGACCGTCGTTGACGGCGCCAAGACCGTGAATTTCTACGCGAACAAGTGGGCTGCCGGCGATCTGGGCAATACGGTTGCGACCTTTGAGCCGGCCGACACCAACCGCTACTACTACTTCCAGAAGCAGACGCCCATTTACACGGATAAGGAATGCACGAAGCCGGCAAAGGGATCGCTGGCAGAAAAGGGCACCTATTACTACAAGGATGAGTTTGAGGAGCAGGGCGAGAACGACAAGGCCAAGCCCGCCACCGCCGTCATCGAGTTTATCGGCGGCGACGCCGCGAAGTTCGACGGCGCGATTGTTCCCGATGAGAACGGTAACTTGGTGTTTACTGTGGGAACCGCACGCCTGGCCTTTATCGACGAGCTTCACACCACCAAGGAGGGTGTGGGCGGCAACTTGACCGAGACCGCGCGCGACGTGCTTAACCCCAGGTGGAATGACCTTTCCTCCGTTGCGACTTCCACGCACGTGCATTCGCACCTGGGCAACAACGGCAAGATTATCTTTAGCCTTGCAACCAAGCCGACAACGGTGGATACCAAGACTGACTTTGGTCTGACCAAGGTGCTCGAGGGCCGCAAGTGGGCGGATACGGATGCGTTTGAGTTTGAGCTCTCCGCGACGTCCGACAACAATGCCCCGATGCCCGACCCCGCGACCGTAACTGTGACCAATGCCGATCTCGACAAGGGCAAGGCAGCCATTAACTTTGGCAAGATTACTTATGCCGAGCCGGGCGAGTACACCTATGAGGTCCGCGAGGTCAAGGGCGACGCCGGTGGCATTACCTACAGCAAGAACGTTGCCACGTTCAAGGTGACTGTGACGGTTAACGCCAAGGGCGAGCTTAAGGCCGACGTTGAAAAGACCTCGGGCGAGACCGAGTTCAAGAACACCTATAGCGTGAAGCCTGTCGAGGACCAGATCACCGCGACCAAGGTCCTGACCGGGCGCGACCTCAAGGAGGGCGAGTTCTCCTTCGAGCTCGTCGAGGGTAACAAGGTCGTCGCCAAGGGCACTAACGCTGCCGACGGCACGATTGCCATGGACAAGATCACTTACGACAAGCCCGGCACCCACACTTACACGCTGCGCGAGAAGCTCCCCAACGAGGCGGGGCTGAGCAACGGGATCACGTACGATAAGACGAACTACACCATCAAGACGAGCGTCATCGACAACGGCGACGGCACGCTTAAGGTGACCCATACGCTCGAGGGTCCCGAGACGGCACGCTTTGAGAACAAGTACAACACTGCCCCGAATAAGTCCAGCGTCACCGACCAGATCACCGCGACCAAGACCCTGACAGGCCGCGACCTCAAGGAAGGCGAGTTCTCCTTCGAGCTCGTCGAGGGTAACGATGTCGTCGCCAGGGGCACCAATGCGGCCGACGGCAAGATCACGATGGACAAGATCACCTACACTGCGGCTGGCGAGCACACCTACATGCTGCGCGAGACCAAGGCCGGCACCACCGAAAACGGCATTACTTACAGCACCGCTGAGTACACTATTGTGACCACCGTCAAGGATAACAACGATGGCACCCTCAGCGTGGAGCACAAGCTGCAGAATGTTGACAAGGCGACCTTCGAGAACGCCTACACCGTAACCCCCAAGAGCTTCAGTGTTACTGATCAGATCACGGCGACCAAGGTCCTGACCGGGCGCGATCTCAAGGAAGGCGAGTTCTCCTTCGAGCTCGTCGAGGGCAACGATGTTGTTGCCACCGGCAAGAACGATGCCCGCGGCAAGATCAAGATGAGCCCCATCGAGTACACCGCCGCCGGCAAGCACACCTATATCCTGCGCGAAGCCAAGGGCGCCGAAGGCAACGGCATTACCTACGACAGCACGACCTACACCATCGTGACTACCGTTACCGATGACGGCAATGGTAAGCTCACGGTCAAGCATGAGCTGCAGGGCGCCAACGAGGCGAAGTTCAACAACAGCTACAAGCCGAATCCTGACGAGTTCAGCGTCACCGAGCAGATCACCGCGACCAAGAAACTGACCGGCCGCGACCTCAAGGATGGCGAGTTCTCCTTCAAGCTCGTCGAGGGCGACAAGGTCGTTGCCAAGGGCACCAACACTGCCGACGGCAAGATTGCAATGGACAAGATTACCTACGACAAGCCCGGCAAGCACACCTACACGCTGCGCGAGGTCAACGGCGGAACCACCAGCAAGGGCATCACCTACAGCGATGCCAAGTACACCATCGAGACCACCATCACGGACAACGGCGACGGCACGCTCAAGGCCGAGCATGTCCTGAAGGGCGACAAGCCCGTCGAGTTCGCCAACGCCTACAGCGTGACCCCGACCTATGCAGACCTCGACTTTGGTCTGAGCAAGGCCATCGACGGTCGCGAGTGGACGGATGGGGACGAGTTCAGCTTTACCATCACCGCTCCCGAGGGCACCCCGCTGCCCGACCCTGCAACCGTGACCGTGAGCAAGAAGAACGCGGACGACAATGGTATCGCCGCCATCAAGTTCGGCAAGATCCGCTACACGGCTGCCGGAACCTATAAGTACGAGATCCGCGAGAACGCGGGCAACGCGGCCGGCATGACGTATGACGAGCATGCCGCGACCGCCGAGGTGACCGTGACTGAGGACGGCGAGGGCAAGCTGATCGCCAATGTCACCAAGAAGGAAAACGGACGCTTCACCAACACGTACCGCACTGAGCTTAACTACACCGCGGCCGGCGGCCTCAAGCTCAGCAAGAGCCTCTCCGGACGTCCCATGACTGAGGGTCAGTTCACCTTTACCGTGACGCCCGCCGACGAGGCTTCGGCCAACGCGCTTGGCCTGTTGCCCGGAGCCAACAACTTCAAGTCCCCTGCAACGGCAGAGGCGACGGTCGGTCTGATTGACATTCTGGCTGGCCATGAGGTCAAGTTTACGCAGGCCGACGCCGGCAAGACCTTCACGTACGCCGTGGCCGAGAAGAATGACGGCAAGCCCGGTTACACCTACGATGACGCCGTCCGCACCGTGACGATTGCTATCGCCGATGACGGCGCCGGTACGCTTACCGCCACGACGACCGTCTCCGGCGGTCCCGAGGGCACGCACGAGACGATCCACAAGAGCGGCGAGAACAAGGTTGAGAGCGCTCTGGTCCCGTTCAAAAACAGCTATAGCGCATCGACCGATGCGCACGGTGGTGACGTTGCTCAGATCGTTGCCACCAAGACCCTGACCGGTCGCCCGATGGTCGACGGCGAGTTCTACTTTGGCATCGCCTATGCGGGCGAGACGGAAGCCATCGAGGGTACGTGCGTTACCAACGTTAACGGCCAAGTGAGTTTTGGTGCTCTGCATTACACGACCGAGATGCTCGCCGACCTGGTAAACGCCAACCGCGCCATCCGTACCGACACGGATGCCAAGCTTGCATGGACCATCAACTACACGGCCTTCGAGTACACGTCTCCGCTCGCAGCAAAGGGCATTACCGCCGCAAAGCCGAGCTTTAGCTTTAAGGTCATCGTCGTCGACAACGGTGACGGGACTCTGACGGCGACGCCCGCCTACGACGGCATTCAGCCCTTGTTCGAGAACGTCTACGGCGCCGATGCCGCTGATGCCGCGCTCGCTGGCACCAAGAAGCTCCAGGCAGCTGAGGGCCTGACCCCGGCCGACATCGCGGGTAAGTTTACCTTTACCGTGACCGCTGACGAGGCGGGTGCCCCGATGCCCGAGCGCACGACCGCAACCAACGACGCGGCCGGCAACGTGGACTTTGGCAAGATCCACTTTACGCTCGAGGACCTCAACCGCGCCCTGGGCGTGACGGACGATGCGACCGATAAGGCCGAGGCAGACGAAGCTGACGAGGCCGAGGCCGACGAGGCAGAGGCTGAAGAGGCCGACGCCGACGCTGATGCCAACGCCGACGAGCCCAGCGACGAGTCCGAGCCCGCGGCTCCCATCGCTCCGCGCTCGCACACCTTTACCTACACGGTGACCGAGTCCGGTAGCGCCCCTGGCGTGACTAACGACGCCAACACCGCGCGCAAGGTTTCCTACACAGTGACTGACGACCGTGCCGGACACCTGAGTGTCGTGCGCAACGGCGACGACGGTGCGGCCTTCACATTCACCAACACCTACAGCGTGACGCCCACCGATTCGTCCGTGACCGATCAGGTCAAGACGGTCAAGCGTCTGACCGGACGCGACCTTGCAGCTGGCGAGTTCACGTTTGACCTGCTCGAGGACGGCGTGACTGTCGCTAGTGGCACCAACGACGCCAGCGGCAACGTTACGCTGAGCCCGATCCGCTACGAGGCGCCCGGCACGCACACGTACACGCTGCGCGAGGCTTGCCCCAACGCGCTCGGCCTGTACAAGGGCGTCACCTATGACGGTACGACCTACACCGTCGTAACCACCGTCTCCGACAATGGCGACGGCACGCTGACCGCGACGCACAAGCTCGAGGGAACCACCGAGTCGGCTGGCTTTACCAACAAGTATCACGCCATGCCCACGCAGGTCTCCATCGGCGCCATCAAGGTGCTCGAGGGACGCGAGCTCAAGAAGGACGAGTTTAGCTTTAAGCTCGTTGGCGAGGACGTCGAGTCCACCGTCACCAACGATGCCGACGGCAAGATCAACTTCGACAAGTTCGAGTACGACGAGCCTGGTACGTACGTCTACACCATCAGCGAGGTCAAGGGCGACGAGGCCGGTATGACCTATGACAAGTCCGTCTTTACCGCGACCGTCAACGTGGTCGACGACGGCGAGGGCAACCTCAAGGCGAACGTCGCCTTTACCAAGGGCGACAAGAGCGTCGAGGGTATCGTGTTCAACAACACGTACAAGAAGCCCGAGACCCCTACGCCGACGCCCGACCCCGGCACGCCCAAGACCGTGACGAACATCGTCAAGACGGTCAAGGGTTTCCTGCCCACCACGGGTGACCAGCAGGCAGCCGCGCTGCTCATGGCGTTTGTCGTCGCCATGTCCGGCGTCGGAGCCCTGGTCTGGGGTATCCGTAAGCGCTAGGCACGCTGGCAGCGCCCGGGGCCAAAAGGCCCCGGGCGGCCGGCGGGGAGCCAGAACATAGCCCCACCCCCCACCCCCAGCCGCCACGGAGACGTCTCCCTTCTCCGTGGCGGCACTTTTGTGCGCAGGGGAGGAAGGGCCGCCACGAAATCGGCCCATCTACTACGTTTATCCCCTTAGCCCCAACCATGCCAAAAAACGCGAAAACAAAACCGACGCTCCTATAAGTTGTCAATAGGCAGTTTGCGGGAGCGCTCCCTTCAATTCGCACAGGAGCTCGTAATACCTCCTCTCCAGTTTCGTCGACCGCCGTCTCCCATGTTCCAGGTGACCGAGTGAGGCCGCGGAC
>JAXJHR010000041.1:0-6262 GCA_036299165.1 Collinsella aerofaciens
CCCTTGGGATCCTTAGTGAGGTCGATGTACTGTTTGCCCTTGGGCGACAGCAGCGTGATGCCCAGGCGGTCGGTGTCGGCCTTCATCTCGTTGTAATAGGTGCGAACCTGCGGAGCCAGGACGATGACGTTGTACTGGTCCATGATGGCGTAGTGGCTGCCGTAGGCACCGGCGTTGGCGGTAATGTCGATGCCCAGCTCGTCGGCGCCTTCCTTAAGCGCGTTGGCGAGCAGTGCAGAGGTGCCGGCGCCAGCGCACAGAACCAGAACCCTCAGATCCTTGCCCTTAAGGGCGGACGGAGCTGCGGAGGCCTCGGTGGCAGAAGCGGTCTCGACAACAGGAGCCTCAACGGCGGGGGCGGCAGCGGTCTTGACGGCCTTGGTCTCCTCGGCCTCTTCTTCGGCCAGGGTCTCGGCCTCCTGCTTGCACAGGACGTTGTCGTAGGCCTTGCAGAATGGGTAGTAGATCAAGAAGTCAACGACCA
This sequence comes from Collinsella aerofaciens, assembly GCA_036299165.1. Classification (GTDB taxonomy): domain Bacteria; phylum Actinomycetota; class Coriobacteriia; order Coriobacteriales; family Coriobacteriaceae; genus Collinsella; species Collinsella aerofaciens_BM. Next base: position 485 of record JAXJHR010000041.1, read on the forward strand.
GCAGGACGACAACCAGGACCAGAGAGATCGGCTGGAAGTTGGTGTCGATGAAGGTGCCGATCGGTCCGGGGAGTGCCCACGGCATGGCATAGATAAAGCCGTTCATGCCCAAAAAGTCGATGAAGAACTTACCAATGAGGACGTTGGCCACGGGGGCAAACAGGAACGGGATCAGGAAGTACGGGTTGAGGATGATGGGCGCGGCGAACAGCAGCGGCTCGTTGACGGCGAACATCACGGGTACGACAGAGGCTTTGCCGACGGCCTTGAGCTGCTTGGAGCGCATAAAGAGCAGGAAGATGATCGGGACAATGAACGTGGCGCCGGTGCCGCCGAGTTCGCCGATGTAGTTACCGAAGTTCTCGGTCAGGGCGAGGGCGGGGTGACCGCCGGCCTGCAGCGTGGCGAGGTTGGTGGTGATGTTGCCAAACAGCGCGGCGTTGAGGGCAGGCTTAACGACCGAGGGGCCGTGGATGCCCATGAACCAGAACAGCGGGATCATGAACCAGATGAGGGCGAGGCCGGCGTAGGAATCGGCAGCGGCGAACAGCGGGCTCACCAGCGTGGAGATGACGTTGGCAAACGGGACGGCCAAGCAGGTGCGGCAGATAACGTCGATGACGGCGACAAACAGGATGGAGAAGCTGAAGGCGAAGATGTCGCGGAAGTTCTGGGCGATGGCGCCGGGGACTTCTTTGGGCAGCTTGATGGTGATGTCTCGCTTAATGCAGAAGGCATAGATGTTGACCGTGGCAAATGCGGCGACAAAGGAGCTCAGCAGGCCCTTGGTGCCCATGTTGTCGGTAAAGAACACCGAGACATCGGCGCCGTCGATCTTGGCACTCGTCTGGGTAACGGCCAAGATGAGCATAGCGCACATGGCGGCGACCATGGTGCTCGTGGCGTTGATGGCCTTGCCGGCAGGCATGCGGCGGTTCTTGGAGCCGGTCAGCGCGCTTGCGGTGGTGCCGGCGACCATGATGCCCACGACGCCCATCGTGAAGTTGTAAACCTTGTTGCAGAAGTTCACGACGTCGACGTTCCACCAGTCGGGCAGCGTAAAGCCGCCGACCGTGGCGACAACGCCCGGCAGGGTCGAAATAAGCAGGAAGACAGAAGAAGACAGGATGATGGGCATTGCTGCCAAAAAGCCGTCTTTAATGGCCTGAAGGTAGATGTTCTTAGAGACCTTGTCGAAGTACGGCTGACCTTTCTCCAAGAACTTAACGATCGATTCCATAGTTCACGCTCCTCTTTGCATGAAATCTTAATGGCATGGACGTTGAAAACCTATATGGTCTCCCGCTTGCTAAAAGCCCGGGTGCAGGCGGGGTCGGTCCCAGGGGGAGAGAGGGGAGCGGCTGGGTTTGTATCGCATAGGGCCGCTCCCTTCTCGGGGGAAAGCGAGGCGATGCGCTACTGCGCGTCCGCCATAGTGTCGGCGAGCTCCTTGTACCAGAGTGCCGACTGCTTGATGTAGCGTTTTTGCGTGTCGAAGTCGATGTAGAACAGGCCGTAGCGCTTGTTATAGCCGTTGGCCCACGAGAACTGGTCCTGCAGGCTCCAGATAAAGTAGCCCTGGACGTCGACGCCCTCGGCGCGCGCCTGGAGCACCTTCTCCATGTGCTGGTCGACAAAGTCGATGCGCTCGGGATCGGCGACGATGCCGTTTGCGTCGGGCTCGGGGTCCTTGTGGCCCAGGCCGTTTTCGGTGATATAGATGACGGGGAGGTTGGGATAGGTGGCGCTGATGTGCTTGAGCGTGTCGTAGAGGCCTTGCGGGTAGATGAGCCAATCCCAGTCGGTGGTGGGGATACCCGGCATATCGACCTGCTGCCCGACGCCCTTAAACTTAAAGCACGAGGTGCCCTTGTCTCCGGTGCCGTTAAAGCTGTTGGTGGACTCGCCATCGTAGGCGGCGATAAACGCCGACTGATAGTAGTTGAGGCCGAACATATCGTTGCGGGGCGCCGCCTTGGCGAGCTCCTCCATGTCGCTGTCCTCAACCGTAAGCGTGGCGTTGTTGGCACGCAGAATCTCGTTGATGAGTGAGAGGGTGCGCGCGGAGTAGTGACCCAGGAAGGCGCCGTCCATGATGAAGTCGGTGTAGAAGGCGTTGTACAGGTCGGCGGCGTGCTGGTCGGCGGGCGAGTCGGTGGCAGGATATGCCGGCGTCAGGACGTTGACCATGCCAATGCGTCCGCCCAGGTGCTCGGTCTCGTCAAGATCCTTATACAGGTTGACGGCGCGGGCGTGGGCAACGAGCTCGTTGTGCTGGCTCTGGATGCCGCTCGTCACATCAAAGTGATGGTTGGGCGGGAAGTTGCCTTGGATGTATTGGGAGTGCGAGAGGCTGATGAGCTCGTTGATGGTGAACCAATTCTTGACCTCGCGGAACTCGCGGAAGCAGAACTCGGCATAGCGCACATAGGCGTCGACGGTCTTGCGGTTGAGCCAGTCGCCCTGGTTGAACAGGGCGGCGGGGGAGTCAAAGTGATGCAGGGACACATAGGGCTCGACGCCATACTTTTTGCAGCAGGCGAACAGCTCGTGGTAGTGCTTAACGCCCTCGGCGAGGGGTTCGGCATCGTCGCCGTTGGGGAAGATGCGGGTCCAGGCGATGGACACACGAATGGCGTTGAGTCCATGCTCGGCAGAAAGGCGGATATCCTCCTCGTAGCGGTTGTAGAAATCACTGGCCGGGTCGGGCAAAAAGCGACCCTGGGCGACAAGGTAATCGTCCCACATGGTCTTACCCTTGCCTGCCACCTTCGTGGAACCTTCCGTTTGGTACGCGGCGGTTGCGGCGCCCCAAACAAAGCCCTTCGGCAGCTGCTGTACGCGGTTTAGCAAAGACATATGCATACATCCTCTCGTCTCGCTGTTCGATATTGTGCGTTTGCGCTCAGGAGGCTCCCTGGTTAGCGTTCAGCGGTGAAAAAGCCCGATAAACACTATCTTAAAATGATTAGAACCAAAATGAGCACGTGAATATTTGACAATGAGCACGTTAACATCCGGCTGGGATGTATAGAAACAAAACAACTTCAAACAGCTGCGAACGGTTGTATTTGTTCGGTAAGCGGTTTTGATTGACAGAAGTTTTCATGTTGTGGTATATGGCTCGGGTATCATGAGCACGTTATCAATGTATGTACGATGCGCCATGGGCGCGGGGAATAGTTGGGAAGCAGGTTAGCGTGGAAGGCATGGATCAGCAGACAAGGAATGGTCGTTCGGCGAGCGCGGCAGAGGTTGCGGCGCTCGCTGGCGTGAGCCGCCAGACTGTGTCTCGCGTGGTCAACGGTATGCCCAACGTGACGGAAAAGACGCGCAAGCGTGTGCTGGCCGCCATGGAAGAGCTGGGCTTTCGTCCCAATTTTGCTGGAGCGGCGTTGCGCGGCGGGTCGTATCGTTCTATTGGCCTGTGCATGTACAACATCACACGTGTCGGTAACCTGGCGACGCTCGAGGGTATCATGCAAGCGGCGCGCGAGCATGATTTTGCCGTCACTATGATCGAGATGGGCGGCGACAAGCCCTATGCACTTGCCGATGCCTCGCGCCGCATGGTCGAGCGACCCGTCGACGGCATGATTCTCAACATGAACCGCATGGCTCCCGATTTTGAGGAGTTTGTTCCCCAGCCGGGAGTGCGAACGGTCATCCTGTCCATGTATGCGCATCCGCGCTGCACGACGATCGACTCCGACCAGTATGGTTCGTGCGAGCTGTTGACCAATTATCTGCTGGAACATGGTCACTCGAATATGCGGTTTGTGGCGGGTCCGGAAAACTCGATTTCCTCGCGTTTTCGTGAGGCCGGTTGGCGCGATACGCTGGGTCGTGCTCATGTCGATGCCGCTCCGATGCTGCGTGGCGATTGGAGTGCGGACAGTGGGTACGCCATGGGCGAGCGGATTGCGGCCGAGGTGCTTGCCGGCGGGTCGCAGACGCCGACTGCCGTGCTTGCGGCAAATGACCAGATGGCGCTGGGCGTTATCGCCGCGCTCGAGAACGCGGGCCTGTCCGTGCCCGACGACGTGAGCGTGGTTGGTATCGACGACGCACTCGAGGGACTTGTTCCTCACAATCGGCTGACGACGCTGCGATTTGATTTGCGCGGTGTCGGTAAGCTTGCGTTTGAGGCGGCGATTGGAGAGAGCTCGTCTATCGAGGCGATTCATGTGCCGAGCACGCTGGTCGAACGCTCGACTGTTAGGGACATACGGGGTTAGGTCCTACTCCATCTGTCTCGATTTGTAACAGGTAGACGGTCAAAAGCGGGCTACGTGTTACAGATTTAGATTCTTCGGAAAGAGCAATCCTGTTCGTCTCAATCTGTAACAGCTTGGACCCAAAAACTCGGCTAGATGTTACAGATTGAGACAAGCGGCCCCCGAACCGCCCAAAAAAGGCCGGGGGCGGCGCGCCGTGTGACGTGCCGCCCCCGGCTGAGAAATGGGGACAGGTTATGTGGGCGGGTAACCCCGCAAGCCGCTAGTCCAGACGACGGGTCTGCGCCACGTGCTTATACCAGTAGGCGCTTGCCTTGGGCGTGCGCTTCTGGGTTTCAAAGTCAACGTAGAAGAAGCCGTAACGCTTGTTGTAGCCATTGGTCCAGGAGAACTGATCCTGCAGGCTCCACAGGAAGTAGCCGCCCACGTTGACACCCACCTCCATGGCCTTGAGCAGCCAGCGCAGGTGCTGCTCGATGTAGTCGATGCGCGGCTGGTCGTCCACAAAACCGTCCTTGCAGGGGTCCTTGTAGCCCATGCCGTTTTCGGTGATGAAGATCTGCTTGTAGTTGGGGTAGCGCTGCTTAATGTAGACGAGCAGATCGAACAGGCCCTCGGGATAGATGATCCAGTCCCAGTCGGTGGTGGGGACGCCGGGCTTGTTCACATGCTCGCCAATGCCCTTAACGCGCCAGCGGCCAGTGCCCTTCTCGCCCGTACCGTTGTGGTGCAGGTCGTTCTCGCCATCGTAGGCCTTCAAGAAGCGGCACTGGTAGTTGTTAACGCCCAGGTAGTCGTTGTAGAGCGCGGCCTCGCGCATGATTTCCAGATCCTCGTCTAGGATCTCGATGGTGCCGCCCGAGACGGCAGCCAAGCGGTTGGCGCACTCGAGGGTGTCGGGCGCGTAGTCGCCGCGGAAGGTGGCGTCGAGCAAGAACTGGTTCTGCAGCACGTGCTCGTTGTTGGCGGCTTTGATGTCGGCGGGGTCGTTCTCGTTGAGCGGATACTTAAACTCCAGCGACTGGATGACGCCGATCTTGCCCTTAAAGCCGCCGTTGTGGAAGGCCAGCACGGCCTTGGCGTGGGCGAGCATCATGTTGTGCTCGCACTGGAAAGCCTCGGCCAGATGCGCCTTGACGCCACCGGGGAAGGTACCCTCGATGTAGGTGTTGGAGGCGTCGGCCCAGATCTCGTTAAAGGTGAACCAGTAGGTCACCTGGTCGGCGTACTCCTTAAAGCAGAAGGTGGCAAAGTCCACAAAGGCGTCGATGGTCTCGCGGTTGAGGAAGTCGCCCTTCTCAAAGAGGGGCAGCGGCGTATCGAAGTGATGCAGCGTGACAAACGGCTCAACGTGGTGCTTGTGGCACTCGGCGAAGAGGTCGTGGTAGAACTGGACACCCTCGGGGTTGATTTCGCCGGTACCGTTGGGGAAGATGCGGCTCCAGGCGATGGAGAGGCGGATGCCGTTGATACCGAACTCCTCGCACAGCTCCAAGTCGACGGGGTACTGGTTGTAGAAGTCCGAAGCGGGATCGGGGGA
>JAXJHR010000042.1:0-2339 GCA_036299165.1 Collinsella aerofaciens
CGCCATCTCCAGGCCGCAGTTCATCGAGTCGCCGTAGCCGCTGTTGGCCTTGTCGATCATCTTCACGCGCGCGTCGCGCTGCATATACTCGCGGATTATCGCCGGAGAGTTGTCGGTAGAGCCGTCGTTGATGCAGATGATTTCAATGTCCTTGAGCGTCTGCGCAATGGCAGAATCAAGGCACTCGCGCAGGTAGCGCTCAACATTGCAGATGGGAACAAGCAGCGAAACTTTAGGGGTATCAGAGTTCTGCAAGAGAACCTCCTGTTGAATAGCGTGTAACAGGGTTATTTTAGCAGCGAAGCAACGGCGCGCGGCAGCGCCCAGAATTAGATAAAGCGTTCCAGGCAGGCCTTGAGACCGCGGGTCGAAAGATAGAACAGCGTGGCGTCTGCCATCGAAACGCCCGAGGTCGCCGCAACGAGCTTATGGGCAACACGGCAAACGGCGCCCTTAGCAGGCATATCCGCCCACTCCGTTCCCAAAAACGTCGTGAAATCCATATTGACGCGACCGGCCACGCGACGGAAACCATCGGCATCCAAGCGCGCCAAATCAAACACGATAAGGTCCAAGAACCAGGTGATCAGCTCTCCGGGGCACAGGTCCAAAAGGCCGTAGGCCGCCCAGTCTTCCAAAACTTCCTCGAGCATCCTCATGTGTGCGTCGAGCTTTTTGGCGCGTGCCTCGGCACTGTTGAACTCGTGCGTTGCCGATTCGCTCTCCATCACGTAGTGGTAGAACCTGTCCGGCATGACAACGGTCTTTGAGGCCAGCGCGTAAGCTGCAAACTGGAACACAACGTCCTCGCCCAAGGCCAAGCCGGGGGCAAATCGTATGCCCTCGCGATTGAGCAGCTCGCGCGAAAAAGCCGCGCGGCACGCATAGGGCTGTGCGTTTGCGTGGAACAGCAACTGGGGATCACGGGCGCCAAAAGTGCCCGCCTTGGGGCTCATGAGTTGCTGGACCCGCTTGGGCGCGGCGTCGGACGGCTCGCAGACGCCGCCAAAAACGGCGACCTCGGCATCTGCAGACTCCATGGCCTGCAGCACGCACTCGACCGTCCGAGCGTCGATGTAATCATCGGCGTCTACGAAGAAAACCGCCTCGCCCTTGGCGACATCGATTCCAGTATTTCGAGCGCACGAGACGCCCGCGTTTTCCTGGTCAATCACCAGCACACGGTCGTCGGCCTGCGCAATTTGACGCAAGACGCCCAGCGAATCGTCAACCGAACCGTCGTTGACACAGACAACCTGAATCGAGCGCTCGGACTGTGTCAGCAGCGAGTCGAGGCATCTCTGAATGGAGCGCGCGGAGTTGTATACGGGAACGACAATAGTCGCTTTGGGAATCGAGACCTCTCCCATACCGACCTACCCCCTCAGCGATTCAAAGAGGAAGGCGACGACCACGCCGGGGCCTCCAACCGATGCGTAGTACTTAGCGCGCCCCAAGGCACCATCCGTTGCAAAGTGCGGATGCTCGTCAACCCAGCCCTCAGGATCTTTGAGGATGGCAGCGAGATTCGCGCGCTTCCAAGGCTTAAGATCGTCCAACGAAAACTCCCCGGCGTCCAAGGCCGCTTGGAACTCCTTGGCCATCTGCACCAGGAACTCCTTATAGAACTTAGGCGCCAAGCGCACATAGTTCCACATATACGAGTCGTACTTAATGAGCTGATTGAACTTGAGCATGCGGGCGACGTCATCGCTTGCGTGATCACGAGCATAATCCTCTTGGATCCAGCGCTCGATCTCGGCATACTCGGTATTGACGCAAAAGACCTTAGCCGAAGAATTAACCGAGGAGTTCTCGTTGTCCTGACGATACGAAAGTACGGCATCGTGCAGGTAAACGGCCTTGTCGGCGCAGGCAATCACCTTAAAGGCAAACGACGTGTCCTGAAAGGATGCCCCCGGAGTCGGCAGGAACTTGATGCCGTTGCGCTCAAGAAAATCGCGGCGGTACACGGCCGACCAAATCGACGGCTTTTGCTTAAAGAACCGCGTCGTGTCGCTCGGGTGCACCGGCTTGCCGCAGTCCTTGGGCTTAAACATCTCGTGTAGCGAGCGGCGCTCCTCGGGCTTGGACCAGTAAAAGTCAAAATTCGCCTTCGCAAAATCGGCGTTATTGCCATCGGCGGCCGAGACAAGCTTTTCGAGCGCATCGGGCGCCATAAAGTCATCGGATTCCAGAATGCCCACGTACTTGCCACGCGCCATCTCCAGGCCGCAGTTCATCGAGTCGCCGTAGCCGCTGTTGGCCTTGTCGATCATCTTCACGCGCGCGTCGCGCTGCATATACTCGCGGATTATCGCCGGAGAGTTGTCGGTAGA
>JAXJHR010000043.1:0-24062 GCA_036299165.1 Collinsella aerofaciens
CGCCATCTCCAGGCCGCAGTTCATCGAGTCGCCGTAGCCGCTGTTGGCCTTGTCGATCATCTTCACGCGCGCGTCGCGCTGCATATACTCGCGGATTATCGCCGGAGAGTTGTCGGTAGAGCCGTCGTTGATGCAGATGATCTCGATGTCCTTGAGCGTCTGCGCAATGGCAGAATCGAGGCACTCGCGCAGGTAGCGCTCAACGTTGTAGATGGGAATAAGCAGCGACAGGACAGGGCTGCCAGAGGAATTAGTAGACAAATGTGCTCCTTAGGAAATACCTGTCGCTTCATGGTATCAAAGGGTCGTCCCGCCCGCGGGCGTTTATATAATCTATGGAGCCCGCAGAGGCGAACCGAAACGAAAGGACGTCATGCAGCCCAAAGTCGCACGCAATATATCCATCGAAGCGCTGCGCTTGGTCGCGGTCGCTGGGATTGCCATATTCCACACGTTTCAGTGGACCTTCCAGGCGACCTGCGTCGGCTTGCCGGAATATGCGCCGCTCGCCGCCTTCCCCTATTCCGGCGTGCTCGGTTTTATCAACTTGCTGGGCTGCTGGGCCAACGAGGTCTTCTTTATGATCTCGGGCTTTTTTCTCATCGCTTCGGCCACGCGTGCTTGGGACGGTGGAGCAACGTGGAAGTCGCAAGTACAACGGACGGCGCATCGCCTTGGCAAGGTCGTTATGCCCACTGCGTTTTATTGTCTCGTGGCGCTCGCGTGGTCCACGGTCGTCTCCCCCATTCCCGATGTTACCCTCAACACGCACTACTGGTTCACACTAGGCCTTGAGTTTATCTGGGTCTATGCCGCCACGGTCTTCATGGCGCCATGGTTTGGACTGGCCAAGAGCCGACTCTCCCAGAAGAGCTACACGGCGACGGTCATCGCCGTTGGAATACTCGTATTTGTTGTTAACGGGAATTTGGCCGTCATGAGTGCGACAAGCGGCGGTGAGTTTTCTTGGCTGCAGAAGCTCATGAGCGCCGTCACGTACGTTATCGCGTTTTCGATCGGCGGGCTGCTCCGCGACGTTACCGACACCATGGATTCGGCCAGGGCGGGCGCCTTAGGCACGCGGTCGCTCGCAGCGGTTTTAGCATTCGTCACCATCCTGGAAGGCGAATTCTCCTTCACCGGCAACCTCACGGCGATGGCAGCCCTCTCCTACAAATCGACCTCGCTGATCTCGTTTGCCCTCGCTGCCGCCTCCTTGCTCTTTGCGGCAACCCGACGCAGCGCCTCAGGCAATCCGCGGACTGCAGGTGTCATCGTCACCTTATCGACCGCCACGCTCGGTTTCTATGTGATGCAGTCGCTCACCAGTAGCCTGTGGCGTCCCGCCTTCAATACGTTGCTCGCAAACATACTGGTCAGCCAAAACAGCCCGGCAGCTATATGTATCGTCACGGGTACCGTCATTAGCATCGTCTTTGCTATGGCACTTCTCATCATCGATGCAGCTAGGAGTCTTATCGAGCGCAAGCTCAAGCGGCAATAGACACGCTGCCGTCAGACGCTAAAGCCGCTACACCCGTGGCAGGTTCCTGCGTTTTATTCAAAGCTTGTCGTCAAGGTGCGCCGAGCCTTTACAATAGGACAGTCCCAAGGACGTATTCGATAGCTTCCGCGCAGCGCTCGCCCGCCGCGCGTGAAAGGATATATTGCCCCATGTCTTCAACCCTTCCCGCTCCCATCGATAAGCTCGCCATCGTCGTCGTTACGTACAAGCGCCAGGAACTCCTGGCCAACCTGATCGACTCCATGACCGAGCTCACGGCAACGCCCTGGCGCATCGTGATCGTCGATAACGAGAATTCGCGCGAGACCGAGGCCATGTGCACCGCATTCAACGAGCGCCTGGCCAACCTGTGGGGCATCGACACCGAGCAGCCCGACGCGAAGGGCGGCACCGACCGCGTCATCTACGCACCACAGCTCGAAAACGGCGGCGGTGCGGGCGGCTTCTCTGCCGGCACTAAATGCGCCTACGACCTGGGCGCCCAGTGGTTCTGGGTAATGGACGACGACGTGCTCGTTATCCCCGAGGGCATTGAGCGTCTTGCCAAGTGGACCGACCGCTACGATGTCATCCAGGGTTCGCGCCTGGACTTCGACGGTGGCGCCTTCTTTTGGCAGTACCAGCTTATCCTTTCGCTTGGTATCCCCAACCCCATCGCTAAGTGGGACCTGGGCCCCGAGGGCTACCGCGCCATGAACCAGCTGTGCTTTGAAGGCGGCCTGTTCTCGCGTCGCGTGGTCGACAAGATCGGCCTGCCCGACGCGCGTTTCTTTATCTACGGCGACGATGCCTGCTACGGCTACGTGGCCAGCCAGCACTTCCCCGCCGCCGTGGTCGCCGACGTGGTTCTCAAGCGAGCCCGTGCCGTCTCTAACTGGGATATCGCGGGCAAACGCCAGCTCAACTCCACGAGCGACACCAACCGCTACTACATCATGCGCAACCGAGGCTTCCTCGCTCGCTATATGCAGGTCTACGGTGACTACCACCCCATGCTGTTCCGTCTGGGCAATGCCGCGACCTTCTGCAAGGAATTCATTCGCCTGGCAGCCGTCGACAAGTGCTTTAAGACCGGCATTCCGGCGCTGCGCCGCGGCATGAAAGACGCTCGCAAGATCATCAAGGATCCCAACTGGAAGCCCATGCCGCCCATGAAGGACACCGAGTAACGGAAGCCGGAAACACCTCAGCGCTTAAAGCCGCTGGTACACCGTAGCCACATGCTGTCCATCAAACCCAAACCCCCAGCGCATGCGGCCAACGCCGGGTCGCGGCACACGGATTTCGTCGATGCCGTCGCGCTCTATGTCGAGCAGCGCCTGCACGGCCAGCAATTCCAGGCCCAGCGCATCCACACCGGGGTCATACATCATGTTGATCGTTATCAGCGGACGTTCATCGAGCATACCGATCGTATCGGCTATGTCGAACACGGCGCCCGTAGGAAAAACCTGGATGTCCCAGCGATCCGCGCCACACTTTCGCCTCGAGGCAGGATTGGCATAGCCCGGCAATCCAAAGCAGAGTCCTTGCAAGAGTAGGTGATATGGCAGCGGTGTATCTGGGTCGGTCGCACCGATTCCCGCAACTCCCAAGATGCGGCTTAGCGCCCGCCTCACGGTATCCTCGTTCCCATGGCCCAGCCCGTCGCGAAACGCATCGACGTCTCGAATGTCTTCTGCAGCGCACTCAAACCACTCAATAATCACTAGACGCAAGGCCTGGCGAAGCTCGTTATTGGGCAATCGCAAAGCACGGAGGCGATCGCCATGCTCTGGCTCCTCAGTCATATCCGTCGTGAGAAAACCGGACAGATACAGCGCTGTCCACATGCCATCGTCAGGCGAGACATCTGGCTCTGCAGTGCCCAAACAAAGCGGGACCTCAGCGCACCCATGGGCCTCGAGCAAATCAAACAAGACCGAAAGGCGGTCGAGATTCCACCCGGCAACTACCCTACTCAGGCAATCGGCATATCCATACAGATCGGCACGCACAGGCGCCGTGCAGCCTCGGCCCAGAAAACCGATCACACGCGCTGGACTCGAGCAATAGGCCCTGCCAAACCGATACCCCTCGAGCCATTCACGCGCATCATCCAGGTATTCCTCGCGCCCAGCATGATTCAAAAGAGCCTCGACCTCGGCATCCGAAAAACCGAAACATCGGTCACACCACGCCGACAGCGGCGTCGTCAGACAATACGAGCAGCCGCGCGAAGAAAGCGCCGCTTCGGCAGGACCGGGACACTCCCCCATCAGACATGCAAAGCGTAGCGAATGGCCCGCGGCAGCAATGGCGTCAAACAGCACACGGTCAAGTAGCCCTGCCGGATCGGCGCCGGAAGCGCCCCTCGCGATCGCACGGCCCAACCACGCCGCGTCGTACCCATCAACGAGCAATACAACCTGTTCATCGCAGGCCATCTCCAGCAGCTCAATGAGCACGCCAAGCACCGAGGCGACCTCGTCCTCGCTCGCCGCGCCACGCGCAACGCGTTCGATGTGACGTACCTTGTCTCGAGCTAAATCCGGAGCTTCCAAGAGTGGCAACAAGCGAACACATTCGCCCGAAAGAGCATTGTGCACGACGCCGGCAACAGCGGCCCCACGCCTCGCAGCGCCAGAAAAGTCCAGCGATATCACCGGATAGCAAGCATACTCATCCCGATAGCGCCCACCGTCCGCATCCCAAATCTGAGCATCGGCAAACGAGATCCGACCGGTGCGACCGACCGCTGGACGCTCCAGAAAAGCCCTGAGCATCGACAAGTTCATGCTCTTGCCAAAACCCTCGGGTCGACAGCACACCACAACGGACGCGTCGCAGTCCAACACATCGGCAATAAACATGGTCTTGTCGACCAGCGTGCAGCAACCAAGAGCCTCCGCATAGTCGTGCATGCCAATGGGCAAAGCCGCATCGTCGGCACAGCCGATCAAGCGCACGCCAAAGCCAGCAGCACAATCAACATTTGCCTGTTCAGACACCAAAACGTTCCCCCTAAATCGCTGCACGATGCCAATTGTAATGACCGCCTCGCGCGTACCGACGACGCCGCGCGAACATATCGGGCAACGGTAGCAACAAGAGGTGTGAGGGGGCATAACTAATCGTTGCACAACAAAACGGGGCCCGATGCATTCGCACCGGACCCCGTCCCGACTCTTTAGTTATCTGGCAACCGAGAGGCTACTCCTCCGAGCTGTCCTCCCCAGAAGCCTTCTTCTGCTGATCGAGCTTATGCTTACCACTTACGATAGACGTAGCACCCAGTGTGGCCAAGCTCGCGCTGGCAAGGCTCGCCATCACGATCAAGTCGCCCGTCTTGGGCATGTTGCCGCCAGATGACTTGGTTGTGGTGGTCGTGGTGGTTGTAGTGGTAACCGTTTTGGAGTCATTTTGCTCCTGGACTTGGTTGTCAGCACCGCTCTTGTCGTCGTCTTCGGACTGTTTCTTTTCGCCCTCGGTCTTGCTCTCGTCCTTCTTCTGAGCGGATTTGTCGTCCTTCGCCTCAGAGCTAGAACCCTTATCGGATTTGGTCTTCTCGGAAGCCTTGTCCTTGGAGTCGTCCTTTGCGGCCTCGGTCTTTTCCGTGGAAACCTGATCAGAGTTGTCCTTGTTCTGAGTCGAGCCGTTATTGACACCAGCCATCAGCGAAGAGCCCAGCGTAGAACCAAGCTGCACGGAGAAAGAAGGCTTCTTGTCCGGCGAAGCAACGGGAGCGTCCGGCGCCTTATTCGAGTCGTCCTTGGAAGCATCGGAATCAGAAGCGGCGCCAGTGTTAGAGTCATTGCTAGAACCAGTATCGGCGGAAGAATCGCTCGAGCCAGTGGAAGAGTCAGAGGAACCAGCGTCGGTCGAACCAGAGGCGGCGCTGCCCGTATTGCCGGCAGAGCTTGAAGACGAATCGCCCGCAGCAGAGCCGTTCGAATCGGAGCCGTTCGAGGTGGAACCGTCGTTGATAGCGCCACCAGCAGAGCCATTACCGTCAGCATCGGTCGAGGGCGCATCCATCCTGTCATCGTTGGCATCGTCACTCGAGTCGTCATTCGAATCAGGCGTCGGCGAGGGCGCCGGCGTAGGCTCGGGCTGCACGGGCGTCGCAGCGGCAGCGGCCTCGTCCTCGGCGATATAAACCAAGCAGTCCTTCAGCTCGTTGCGGTAGCGGTTCTTCCAGCCCTCATGATACTGGGGTTGGCTCGAATACTTGGTCGCCACGTTATTGACCACGCTGTAGGAAAGCGCCGTCACAAACTCGCGATCGGACATATCGTTGGAAAGATTCGCCCAGCGGAAAAAGTCCCTGCAGCCACCAGTGCCGCACATGTTGGTAATGCTCCACACCATGCCCTTGACGCAGTCGGCGCGGCCCGAAATATCAATACCCAGGCCGCTCTTGAGCCACGCCTCGGTCACCGCATAGTACGAGTTGTACGCATAAGCATCTTGAAGTGCTGAGAACTCAACAGGATCGGTGTTGTAAGCACCCTGGAAGGCCTCCTGCGCAATACGGCCCAACTCGGTGAGCTGACCGTTCTCGTACATGGCATTGCTCGTGTTGGAAATCTCGCTGCCGCGATCAATCGCATCCTTGAGCATGCTGTATTTTTCGGGGCTGTAGTTGTAGACCTGCTTCATAAACGGAATGAGCGACCAGCGGCGGTCGAACTGGTAATAGCCCAACGCGTTATAGCCGTCACCGTACGAAAAGCCCTGGTTGTAGTTACCATGGCTCTCGTACTTGGTAAAGTACTTCATCTCGGGAGTCACGTTGACAAACGAAACGCCCTGGACCGACCTCAGCACGCCTGAGAAGGACTGCTGGGTGTAGAGACCCTTATCGATATCGGTGGCATCCGAGGCAACGCCCGGCGTGGGCTCCTCGGCAGCGGCGGGTGCCGGCGCGGAAACGGCGCCAAACGAAAGCGCCAACGTCAGGCCCGCGACAATAGCAGAATGCTTGGGCTGCATAAGATCCTCCCTGCATTGGTGTAGTTAAAGTTCAGTTTGCAAAGATAAAAATAAGTATTGCAGCTCGCCCGTTGTTGCACAACAACCCCTCGGTAAACGGCAACAACCCTCCGCGAAATCTTAAGGAATTAAACAAACTGGTCGTCGGGCGCCATCAGAAGCTCGCCGTATCGCTCCATCAGCCCGTCCCTCAACTGACAGAAAGCGGGGATATAGACGTTCAAGATGCGCTGAATCAAATCTTGAGCGAGCTTGTTGTCGTAGATATGGACGTTCGTATTGCGGTCTCTGAGCATGTCTAGCCAGGCCGCCTCATCAATAAAGTCGTAGAATCGGTACGACTCCTTCACGATGGCACGAGGAGACCCCGACGCGGCAAGCGTGGCGCCCTCATACTCGAGCAGACGCTTAAGGAGCTTCCAGCTCAGTTCAAATTGAAGATTGAACTTATTAATCAATCCACTCTGAACAAAATCATTGTTGAGATCCTGATTGGGCGCATCCTCAAGATTCGCCAAGGCGCTAACAAAGTTCTCATATTTTTTCATACAGAATCACACCATCCCTGGCAATCTCATCGAGCAATTGCTGCGAGAGGGACTCGTCGAGATTGACGACATCTACATCTAAAAGAGTATCAAGATGTTCCTCGATCAAATATGAGAAACGGCCGAAATCCCGGCAACCTGCTACGGCGATGTCAATATCGCTCTTGGGCAAGTTGTCGCCTCGAGCACGAGAACCAAACAACACGACCTTCTCGGCGTCACATTCCCGAGCAAAAACTTCGATTTGCTTGTACACCTTGTCGAGAGATGCCATTTGCACCCCTACAGCTTGATGTCAAAGTTGATCTCGGGGACGGCGGCCAGGTCGGCCAACGTCACGCCGTCGACGTACTTTTCGATCACGTCATCCAGACCGCGCCAGAACTTGACGGTCGAGCACAAATCGCTACGGGTGCAGCTGTTGTCGATGCCATCGCACGCCACCGGAGCCGTGCTGCCCTCGACGGCACGCAGGATGTCGCCGGCACGCACCTCGGCCGGGTCCTTGGCCATCATGTAGCCGCCGCCCTTGCCGCGCACGCTCTTAAGCAGGCCCGCCTTCATAAGCGGACGAACCAGCTGCTCCAGATACTTTTGCGAGATATGCTCGCGGTCGGCAACCTCGCGCAAGGCAATCTTGCCCTCGGCGTCGCCCAGCGCCGCGATATAGATCATTAACCGGAGGGCATAGCGGCCCTTGGAAGAAATGAGCATACCTACCCTCCCATCGCATCTGGGACAACATAACCAGGTTTGTTTGTCCCAAATTTAAAGTAAGTGGGACAAACACAACAGGTTATTTTGTCCCAGAATTTGAAAAGTCGAGTGGATTAGTCGGGTTTTCCCTTGACTAACGCCGAACCCATAGTAACTTTATTCCGAGAAGATTCCTAGGGTTTAGTACACCTATGAGTACACCATATACAGAGAGGGACAGCATGAGCGCAAATCCGCTGCTTTCCATCGAAGGTCTGACCGCCTCCGTGGACGAGAAGACCATCCTCCACAACGTCAACCTCAACGTCGCCGCCGGCGAGACCCACGTTCTGATGGGACCCAACGGTGCCGGCAAGTCCACCCTCGGCCACCTGGTCATGGGCGACCCCGTTTACACGGTCAACGACGGCCGCATCGTCTTTGACGGCCAGGACATCACTGAACTCACCACCGACAAGCGCTCGCGCGCCGGCCTGTTCCTGAGCTTCCAGGCCCCGGTCGAGATTCCGGGCGTGCCGCTGTCGAGCTTTTTGCGCGCCAGCATCGCCGGCCGCCCCGGCCTGGAGATGAAGGGCAAGGAGTTCCGCCGTCGCGTCAAGGAGCTCGCGGCAGAGCTCAACATGGATACCGCCTACCTCAACCGCGAGCTGGGCGTGGGCTTCTCGGGCGGCGAGAAGAAGAAGGTCGAGATGCTCCAGCTCCTGTTGCTGCAGCCCAAGCTCGCCATCCTCGACGAGACCGACTCGGGCCTAGACGTCGACGCCCTGTCCACCGTCAGCCACGGCATGGACGCCTACCGCAAGAGCTGCGACGGCTCCATGCTCATCATCACACACAACACGCGCATCTTGGAGCACCTGGATGTCGACCGCGTCCACGTTATGGTCAAGGGCCACATCGTGCGCGAGGACGACGCCTCGCTCATCCCCTGGATCGACAAGAACGGTTTTGAGACCTTCGAGCGCGAGGCCGCCGAGCAGCGCGCCCAGGCCGAGGCCGCCGCTGCCGAGCAGCAGGCGTAAAGGGGCGACGCAATGACCAAGAACCGCACCGAGGTCGCGGACATCGACCGCAGCCTCTACGACTTCACCTATGGCGAGGAGGGATTCGAGCGCCTCGACGCCGGCATCACGCCCGACATCGTGCGCGAGATCAGCGCCAAAAAGGACGAGCCGCAGTGGATGCTCGACCTGCGCTTAAAGTCCCTCGAAATCTTCAACCGCTTCCCGGATCCGACGTGGGGCCCCTCCATCGAGGGCCTGGACATGGACAACATCGTCACCTACGTCAAGCCCAACACCGACCAAAAGCACGACTGGCAGTCGGTGCCCGACGACATCAAGAACACCTTTGAGCGCCTAGGCATCCCCGAGGCCGAGCGTAGCTACCTGGCGGGTGTCGGCGCGCAGTACGACTCCGAGCTCGTCTACCACAACATGCAGGACACCGCGTCCAAGATGGGCATCGTCTACTCCGGTATTGAGGAAGCCCTGCACGATCCGCAGTGGGAACCGCTCATCCACGAGAAGTTTATGACACTCATCCCGCCCACCGACCACAAGTTTGCGGCCCTGCACGGCGCCGTATGGTCCGGCGGCTCGTTTGTCTACGTGCCCAAGGGCACCAAGCTCGATTTCCCGCTGCAGAGCTACTTCCGCCTCAACGCCAAGGGTGCCGGCCAGTTTGAGCACACGCTCATCATCGTCGAGGACGATGCCGACCTGCACTTTATCGAGGGTTGCTCCGCGCCCAAGTACAACGTTGCCAACCTCCACGCCGGCGCTGTGGAGCTCTTTGTGGGCAAACGCGCACACCTGCGCTACTCGACCATCGAGAACTGGTCCAAGAACATGTACAACCTCAACACCAAGCGCGCGCGCGTGGACGAGGACGGCGACATCGAGTGGATCAGCGGCTCCTTCGGCAGCCACGTGGGCTACCTCTACCCCATGAGCGTGCTCAACGGCCGCCGCGCCCGCTCGAGCTTTACCGGCATCACCTTTGCCGGCGCCGGTCAGAACCTCGACACCGGCTGCAAGGTCGTGCTCAACGCGCCCGATACCTCGGCAACCGTCGAGACCAAGGGCATCTCCAAGAGCGGCGGCATCCAGACGTTCCGCAGCTCCATCGTGGCCACGCCTAAGGCCGAGGGCTCCAAGGCAACCGTGAGCTGCCAGTCGCTCATGCTCGACGACCAGAGCCGCTCCGACACCATCCCCGCCATGGACATCCGCGCCAAGAACGTCGACATCGGCCACGAGGCCACCATCGGCCGCATCGGCGACGATAAGGTGTTCTACCTGATGAGCCGCGGTATCTCGGAGGAAGAGGCCCGTACCATGATCGTCAACGGCTTTGCCAACCCGGTCTCCAAGGAGCTGCCGCTGGAGTACGCCGTCGAGATGAACAACCTGATCAAGCTCGAGATGGAAGGAGCGATCGGATAATGAAACAGACCACCAACACCGCTGCTACCATCCTTGAGCAGGTTAATGCGATGCCGGCTGCCACTTGGGGTTGGCTCAAGATGAACCAGACCAAGCTCGAGCTCTCTGACGAGCTTGCCGCCGCTCCCACCGAGGCCGTTGAGGTCGAGGGCTTGGACGAGCAGTTTACCGGCGTGGCAGACGCGTTTGAAGCCGCCATGGACGCTATGGCCGAGCGTTTCCCCGAGCGCCGCGCCTCCGCCCCCGGCGATGCCGCCGACCGCGCCCGTATCACGCCCGAGACCGAGCTCGACGTGCCTGCGACCTCCGTCTACCAGGCCGGCGCCATCAAGCTCGAGGAGGAGCTCTCCCCTGCCGAGGCCTTCGAGACTGGCATGGGCGAGGCTGCCTACACCTACCTGGCCGACCACGCTACCAAGCGCATCGTCATCGATGTGCCCGCATACAAGCACGCCACGGTTACCGTGCGCGTGAGCGCTGTCGATGCCGCCGCGGCCATCGCCGCCATCGACGTCGTCGCCCGTCCCCAGTCGACGCTCGATCTACATATTGCCCTAGACTCCCCCGTTACCGGCGAGGGTGTCGTGGGCTCCGTGCTACGCGTGTGCGCCCACGAGTACGCCACCGTCAACGTGACCTGCACGCAGACGCTCGACGATAGCTGGATCGCGCTCGACGACACCGGCCTGTTCCTGGACGAGGGCGCGCGCATCAACGTGCAGCACACCGTCCTGGGTGCCGGTGCCAGCGCCACCGGCCTCGCCGGCGACCTATTGGGCGATACCGCCAAGGTCACCATCGATACTGACTACCTGGGCGCCCGAGAGCAGGTGCGCGACTTTAACTACGAGCTGCGCCACCGCGGTCGCAAGACCGAGTGCGAGATCGACGCCAACGGCGTGCTGACCGGCACGTCCAAGAAGGTCTACCGCGGCACCATCGACCTCGTGCACGGCTGCAAGGGTGCAACCGGCACCGAGCGCGAGACGGTGCTTTTGGCCAACAAGGGGGTCGACAACAAGACCGTCCCCGTCATCCTGTGCGACGAGGACGACGTCGCCGGCAACCACGGAGCCACCATCGGCCACGTCCGCGACGAGCAGCTGTTCTACCTCGCCTGCCGCGGCCTTGACCAAAACGCCGCCGAGGACCTGTTCGTCCGTGCCAAGCTGGAGGACGCCGCGCTTTCCGCCACCGACGAGCGCACCCGCGCCGCCGTCGTCCGCCTGGGCAACAACCTGATCGACAACTTTGAAGAGGAGCTCGCATGATCGACACCGAGCACGTTAAATGCGATACCTGTACCGCACCGGAGCCTATGGAGCTCGACGCCAGCGACGAGGCCTCGCGCGGCTGGCCTACCGTCGACATCGAGACCAATCCCTACAAGGCACAGTTCCCGCTGTTCCAGCAACACCCCGAGATCGCCTTCCTCGATAGTGCCGCCACCGCGCAGCGCCCTGCCTGCGTGCTCGACGCCGAGCGCGACTTCTATCAGCGCATGAACGCCAACCCCCTGCGTGGCCTGTACTCGCTGTCCGTCGAGGCCACCGACGCCATCGCGAAAGTCCGCCAGCAGATCGCCGACCTCATCGGTGCCTCACAGGCCAACGAGGTCGTCTTCACCCGCAACACGAGCGAGTCGCTCAACCTGGTCGCCAAGAGCTTTGCACCCACGGTGCTCGAGCCCGGTGACGAGGTCGTCATCACCATCATGGAGCACCACTCCAACCTGATTCCGTGGCAGCAGGTCTGCCGCGAGACCGGCGCCAAGCTCGTCTACCTCTATCCCACCAAGACCGGCCAGCTCACCACCGAGGAGGTTCTGGCCAAGGTGGGACCCAAGACCAAGATCCTGGCCGTGGGTCAGGTCTCCAACGTGCTAGGAGTCGAGAACCCGGTCAAGAACCTCGGCAAGCTCGTGCACAAGTACGGCGGCTATCTGGTCGTCGACGGCGCGCAGTCGCTGCCGCACATGCCGGTCGATGTGGCCGACCTGGGCGCCGACTTCTTTGCCTTTAGCGCGCACAAGGCCATGGGCCCCATGGGCATCGGCGTGCTGTGGGGCAAGATGGACCTGCTCAACGCCATGCCGCCAGTGCTTACCGGCGGTGAGATGATCGATTCGGTCACCGAGCAGGACGCCGTCTGGGCGCCCGTTCCCGAGAAATTCGAGGCCGGCACGCAGGACGCCGCCGGCATCTTCGCCACGGGTGCGGCACTCGACTACCTGGTCAACACCGTGGGTTACGAGAACATCCAGGCCCGCGAGCAGGCACTCGTCCACTATCTGATGGGCGAGCTCATGCAGCTCGACTTTGTCCAGATCATCGGCTCCATCTATTGGGACAACCACCACGGCGTTGTGAGCTTTAACGTCAAGGGCATCCACCCGCACGACGTCGCGAGCATCATGGACATGGACGGCGTCTGCATACGCGCCGGCCACCACTGCGCGCAGCCGCTGCTCACCTGGCTGGGCGTCGAGAACCTTGCCTGCTGCCGCGCCAGCGTGGCCTTCTACAACGACAAGGCCGACATCGACAAGTTCATCGCCGGCCTGCATCACGTTTGGAGCACGTTCAATGGGTAATCTGTACACCTCCACCACATTTATGGAGCACAACTCGCACCCCGACTATAAGTATGAGATGGATGCTCCCACGCACGAGCACGACGGCATCAACCCCAGCTGCGGCGACGAGCTCACCTTGCAGCTGCGCGTCGAGAACGGCGTGATCGAGGAGGCCTCCTTTACCGGCCACGGCTGCGCCATCAGTCAGGCCAGCGCCGACATCATGGCCGACCTCATCACCGGCGAGACCGTCGAGGAAGCTCGCCGCCTAGCAGAGCTCTTCCTTGCCATGATCCGCGGCGAGCAGCTCTCCGAGGAGGACCTGGAAGACCTGGACGAAGCCGCCCAGCTCCAGGACATCTCGCACATGCCCGCCCGCGTCAAATGCGCCGAGCTCGCCTGGCGCACCCTCGACGGCATGCTCACGGGACAAAATAATCAGTAGAACTTGTCCCAAATCTTAAGATTTTTGTTGGCCGAATCGCTTGACAAGAGTGGTTCGGCCATTTTCTATTCCGAGAGCTCAGCCTGTGCCTTCACCCGCGCATAAGTGCGCACGATACGAGATACGGTACTCTTGCTGATTCCCGTATACCGTTCGACCTCGCGCACCGTGTAGCCGCCATCGTGCAGAGCGAAAATGATTCTGTCTCGCCGCGAGGGCGCAACGGTCTTGAGTTCGTTGAGCGGAACCCCGAGGCTCTTCACCATCTTGTCGGCAAAGGCGTGGCGTTCCCACTCCGTCTCTTTCATATCGCACAGCGCTGGCTCACTGCCGTCGGGCGTCGAAAGCGAATAGGCAATAAAGCCCTCGGCAGAGCCAAAAAGCTCAAGCACACAAGAAGGATCAGAAAATCCCCTCGCGGCATCGGCCACATCACCGTCGTAAGCGCGTAGATGTTCCGGAAAGCTGCTCCAGGGATAACGCTCGATTAGGCTAACGCCCACCTCCTGCGGATCGGCGTGTACAGAGCGAATAGCCTCCATCACCTGCCAGTCGGTATCGAGCGAGCGCCGGTCAAAACGGTTTTGGAACAGATGGCCTGTGCGCCCCGTGCGCTTATTGAACCGCCGCGCGTACGTCAAAAGCAGCCGGTGCATTGCCGCGCTCATCCTGTCCTCGTAATCTGCAAGCACCAAATGCACGTGATTGCCCATAAGGCACCAGGCGATAACCGTCACGCCCTCCTCGCGACAGCACTCGCGCATCAGCTCCAAAAACTCCCACCGGTCGTCATCGCCCTCAAAGATGAGCCGCTTGCCCGTACCGCGGGCACAGACATGGTAAAAGCCGGTAACCGTTCTCCAAACGCGCTGCATGGCGCTCCCTTCACCGGGATCTGCTTGCCATCCAATACAGCACGATTGAAGCGTGCCATCAAAACATTCACGCAAAACAATACACTCGCGCGGCCAAAGGCAGTAATCAGGCGGCGAACGGCACCGTTGCAACAGGTCAACCCCTGCAACGCTTACAAGAGCTGACCAAAAGCTTGCCAAAGACGGACCCCCTCTACGGAAGTTCGCGACCACAGAACATAGCGTTAAACCGTTTCAATTAAAACTTCCGGACTTCTCGCTACGAAAACTGAGCCGTTCGCCGAATATTCCGTGCATTTCGCGGTATTATAGGGGCTGCATGTCATGTCCCTTTCGAAGGGTCGCCCGGCAATCGCCAGCCACGACCCCCAGACGGGACGCCAACACGATAGAGAGGAGAGGCATGCAGTACTCACAGGAAGTGGAGAACATGTGCCCCGTTGCCAAGGGTGCATACCACGGCCCCGCACCCATCCCCGAGGAGGGCAAGTGGGTCCAGGCTAAGGAGATTTCCGACATCTCCGGTCTTACGCACGGTGTGGGTTGGTGCGCACCTCAGCAGGGCGCCTGCAAGCTCACGCTGAACGTCAAGGACGGCATCATCGAGGAGGCCCTCGTTGAGACCATCGGCTGCTCGGGCATGACCCACTCTGCCGCCATGGCTTCCGAGATCCTTCCCGGTAAGACCATCCTCGAGGCCCTCAACACCGACCTCGTCTGCGACGCTATCAACGTTGCTATGCGCGAGATCTTCCTGCAAATCGTTTACGGCCGCAGCCAGACCGCGTTCTCCGAGGGCGGACTGCCCGTGGGCGCCTCCCTCGACGACCTCGGCAAGGGCCTTCGCTCTCAGGTCGGCACCATGTTCGGCACCAAGGCCAAGGGCGCTCGTTACCTCGAGCTCGCTCAGGGCTACGTCACCCGCATGGCTCTCAACGACAAGAACGAGATCATCGCATTCGAGTTCCTGAACCTCGGCAAGTTCACCGACGCCGTCAAGGCCGGCAAGACCCCCGAGGAGGCCATCGCTGGCGCTATGGGCCACTATGGTCAGTGGGAGAACGCTGCCAAGTACATCGACCCGCGCACCGACGAGGAGACTCACTCCGTCGCCAGCGTGTTCCCGGTTCACGAGTAGAAAGGGAGGGAAATAACTATGACTGTTACGTTCGAAGGTTACGAGCGCCGCGCTGACAAGATCAACAAGTGCCTCGCCGACAACGGCATCGCCTCCCTCGAGGAAGCTCTGCAGATCTGCACCGACAAGGGCTTCAACCCGCGTGAGATCGTCAACAACACCCAGTCCATCGCCTTCCAGAACGCCGAGTGGGCCTACACCCTCGGTTGCGCTCTCGCTGTCAAGCGTGGCGCCAAGTCCGCTTCTGAGGCTGCCGCCATCATCGGCGAGGGCATCCAGGCCTTCACCGTTCCCGGCTCCGTCGCCGAGGACCGCAAGGTTGGTCTGGGCCACGGCAACCTGGGCGCTATGCTGCTCTCCGACGACACCGAGTGCTTCGCCTTCCTGGCCGGCCACGAGTCCTTCGCTGCCGCTGAGGGCGCTATCGGCCTGGCTCTGAACGCCAACAAGGCTCGCAAGAAGCCGCTGCGCGTTATCCTCAACGGTCTGGGCAAGGACGCCGCTCAGATCATCGCCCGCATCAACGGCTTCACCTATGTGAAGACCCAGTTCGACTACTACACGGGCGAGCTCAAGGTCGTCGAGACCATCCCCTACTCCGATGGTCCCCGCGCTGCCGTTAACTGCTACGGCTCCGACGACGTCCGCGAGGGCGTTGCCATCATGTGGCACGAGAACGTCGACATCTCGATCACCGGTAACTCCACCAACCCCACGCGCTTCCAGCACCCCGTCGCTGGCACCTACAAGAAGGAGCGCATCGAGGCTGGCAAGAAGTACTTCTCCGTCGCTTCTGGTGGCGGCACTGGCCGCACCCTGCACCCGGACAACATGGGCGCCGGCCCTGCCTCTTACGGCATGACCGACACCATGGGCCGTATGCACTCCGACGCCCAGTTCGCCGGTTCTTCCTCCGTGCCTGCGCACGTCGACATGATGGGTCTCATCGGCATGGGCAACAACCCCATGGTTGGTGCCACCGTCGCCTGCGCTGTCGCCGTCGAGGAGGCCCTCAAGGCCTAATCGCGCCCGCGCGATGCTCATATAGTTGAGCTTTGGAGCCGCTACCTTTCGAGGTAGCGGCTCTTTTTGTTTGCCCCGTCTCAAATTGGTTACTCTTATTAAAGGGTCCGATGTATCAGTTGTGGTGAAATACGGACTGAATTGCATCCATACAGGCCAAAACAGTCCGTATTCCACCGCAACTTATCAAATGGGCCGACCGAAGTGGCCGAGTCCACCTGACGCCCACCTGCCATATTTGCCCTTTACCGATTTGCCGAGTCTTTGCGGCCCCATTGCCGATCACCCGTGCGACAATGCGCCGGACGAGAAAGGAATCCGATGGAATCGACTGATGTACTGGTAATTGGATCTGGCATTGCGGGCCTTTGTGCCGCCATCGAAGCGGCACGCACGGGCGCAACCGTCGCTGTGGCAAGCGCCGGCAAGACCATGAGTGGATCGAGCTTCTTCCCTGGAACCTGGGGCCTAGGGCTTATCGGACCCGTTAACGAAGACGACGAACAAGACCTCATCGACACCATCCAGACCGTCGGCGGCGGTGTCGCCGACCCCGAGCTTGTCCAGACGTTTGTCCACGGCATTCCCCAGGCAATTGAATGGCTCGAGCAAGACCTGGGCGTTGAGCTCAAGCGTCCGCAAAACGCTGAGAGCGCTCAGCAAAAGCAGTTTATCCCCTGCTTTGACCACAAAACGCGCATGTGGCGCGGCCTCACCCGCAAGCCCCTTGAGGACGCTCTGACAGCCCGGATCGAGTCGCTCGGCATTCGCCTGCTCCCCCGCCATGAGCTTATCGACCTTGTTGAGGACACGAACGGCAGAATCACCGGAACCGCGCTCTACAACCTCACCGAAGATCGAATCGTGCCCTTTGCTACCAAAGCCACGATCATCGCAGCCGGTGGCACGGGTGGCCTGTTCGAGCGAAGCCTCACTTCCGCCGACGTGCTCAGCTCATCACAGGCCATCGCACTGGCGCACGGCGCATCGCTTACTAATATAGAGTTCATGCAGATGATGCCCGGCTTCATCGAGCCCAAGCGCAACCTTGTCTTTAACGAGAAGACCTGGCGCTACGTACATGTAGACCAGCCGGCAGATATTGCCGACGACAAGCTGGACGACCTGCTCGAGCAGCGCTCTGGATATGGTCCCTTCACGTCACGCTTGGCCTCCCGCGCTATCGATCTCGTCATCGATCAGGCAGGTGTCGAAGGCCTGGCACTCCACTACGACTTCCCCCGCGAGGATGTCCCAGAGTTTGTGCAGACCTTTGCCACCTGGCTGCAAGACGAGCACGGCATCGCCCCGACTGACGAGATGCGCGTTGCGATGTATGCCCACGCCGCTAACGGCGGCATCAAGATCGATAAGACCGCGCACACGGGCGTTGAGGGCCTCTACGCTTGCGGCGAGGCGACAGGCGGCATGCACGGCGCCGACCGCATTGGTGGCTTGTCAAGCGCCAACGGCATCGTATTCGGACGTATCGCGGGCGCATCGGCAGCCCTCACAGCGCAGAAAGAGCCTGAGGCGGCCCTGAAGGCGGATATCACCCTCCCCCAGTACGGCATTGCCACAACAGATGCCGAACGCCTGACACACAGCCTTAGGCACACGATGAGCACCTTTTGCATGATCAACAGGACCGAAACAGGCCTATCCGAGGCCCTGCAACAGCTTGAAAGCCTGCAAGACAAGGCCATGGCGCTGAGCAAGCCGCATACCGATGACAGCGAGATCGCAGCCCTCGCCCGCCTACAGTCGCAGATTCGACTAGCACAGGAAATGGTCAAAGCCATGCGCAAGCGAACTGAAAGTCTCGGGTCGCACTATCGAGCGGATTAAACCGGACACCTATCTAAAGCAGAACACAACCAATCGATATCCATGGGCCCCGTGAGCTCGAAGCAGCACGGGCCCATTCGTGTCCGCACGGCAGCGTATCCTTATTCTGAATACAGAGTGGGCAAAGCCCGCATAGACAATAGACCAGCGAGGAGGAGATATGGACAGTAGAGATATCGAGAAGTGGCGTGTCGAACTTGATAGCTACGCCAATGTGGAAGACGGCGTTGAATATTGGCTCGCACGCGATTTAATGGAACCCATGGGGTACACTCGATGGGAGAACTTCGCCGAAGTTGTTAAGAGGGCAAAAGTCTCGTGCGAAACAAACAAAACTCCAGTTGATTCCCATTTTCGTGACACCACGAAAATGGTAACTGCCGGTGTCGCCGCTCGCGCGGTTAAAGACTACAAACTTACGCGCTACGCATGCTATTTAATCGCCCAAAACGGAGATCCAAACAAGCCGGAGATCGCGCTCGCGCAGGCATACTTTGCCGTCCAGACGCGCCGCCAAGAGCTCATAGAGCAGCGCTTCGCAGAGATTCAGCGCTTGCAGGCGCGCCACTCGCTATCCGATTCAAAGAAACAGCTCTCGGGTATTGCGTTCAAACGCGGCGTTGACTCCAAAGGATTCGCGATCATCAAGTCGAAGGGCGATGAAGCGTTATTCGGCGGCAGAAGCACGGCGGAAATGAAGCAGCAGCTCGGCGTACCCAAGAGCGCGGCATTGGCGGACAGGTTAGCCGATGTCCTCATCAAAGCAAAGGACCTTACGAACTCGATGACGGCCTTCAACGCCGAGGAACACGACCTGTACGGTCTGGACCAGATCAAGCAAGAGCACGTCGAGAACAACACAAGCGTGCGTGGCAGCCTCATCGACCGCGGAATTGTCCCCGAGAACCTACCGCCTGCCGAGGATACAAAAAAGCTCGAGCGTCGTGTGAAGGCAGACGAGAAGAAACTCAAGGAGGGTACTGACGGTTTTACCGATCCCCAGGGTAGGCTCGATCTGTGAAAGCAGCTGTGCACCGACGGGTTCGACCCCATGCGAGGTCAGCAAAAAAGACGGCCAACTTTCGTTGACCGTCTTAACTTGCTTTGGTGGGCCGTCAGGGGGTCAGCCTGCTGCGCAGGCGGCCGCTGCGGCGCCAAGGCGCCTTGCGCGCTACGCTGGTAAATGCTTACGTATTTCCTCAGCTCCGCGCCCTTACGGGTTCGACCCCATACGAGGTCAACAAAAAAGCGACCAGCCTGAGCCAGTCGCTTTAACAATCTTTGGGTGGGCCGTCAGGGGGTCGAACCCTGGACCTTGGGATTAAGAGTCTTGAACGTGATGTTATGGAGTGCCTTGTAGCAGCAAAATCGCAGGTAGTTATGTTTCCACACGCTCTCACCGCACTGAAACTGCATTGCAGAACGGATATTGACGGATATCCGGCAATGCATAAAGCCCCTCCCCGGCAGTTCATGCCGGGGAGGGGCTGCATCTATCAATTTCTAAAGTCTTTTTGGCTGCCGACGCGCACGATTGCCAATCCGAGAAGACCGGTCAGCAGTCCTGCAGCAGCGCCGACAATAAAACAGATATCAAATGGATTCATATGCACACCTATCGATAGAGTTGCTTGACGAGCGCTTGGCCGATGGCGACGTTGGTGTCGCGGCCCTGGTATCCGTCCGCACCCGATGATCCGCACGAGATACCTTGAGCGATGAGCCACTGCTGGTGTTTGAAGACCGTTCCCGAACCCATCTGTCGCGCCTGAACACCGCCGACCACGGGATAGACTTTGCATCCGACCTTGTCCTGCAGGGCGCGGACGGCATTCGAGCCAACCCCGCCCTTGACGTACTCGATTACGCCGCGGTCGCATGCCCAAAGGTATCGCTCATTCGCCGGCCATTGACCGGAGATCACGCCATCGGCAGTCGTGCCGAGCTGGCGTTGCAGCTCCTTGGCCATCTTCGGGCCGAAATATCGCGTGTCTCCGAGGCTCGGGACCGTATTGTCCGCGACTTCGGTATTGGACCCGTTTAGCGTCTTTCCGTCGCCAAGCCAGTAGAGCGTGCCGTCCCATGGGTAGCTGTAGTACGCCTTGATGTTGGACTCGCGCCCGGTCTGGTCGCCCTTGGTGCCGGTGACGGTCCCCTTTTCAGAAATGGAGAATTGAGCCAAGAGGTCGCCGCGAGCTGATCCATAGGGAGAGACGCACACGGCGGTGTGGCACTTCTCGTTGAGGTAGATGTCTCCACGCTGGGCGGACTTGACGCCCATCTTACGCCAGCCGAATAGGCCCGTCTTGAGCAGCTGCTCCCGCATGTTTCCGGTATACGAGGCTCCGAAGGTATTGACGCCGACCGCGCGGAGGGCGGTCACTACGGCCGAGGAACAGTCGCGATCGCCACCGGCAATAGTGACGGTGGTGCCGTCGGACAGACAAATCGTCTCGGTCGTTCCGTCCCCCATGCGGTTGGCCTGCGAGTATCCGTGACCGCCGCCCCCATCATGGGAGACGAGGTGTTCCATGACCTGCGCGAAGGCCTCGCGCTGTGTGATGGCCATGGCCTACTCAACCGCCTTGGCGTCATATGCGGCATGGGGCTCGCTGTACGACATGGCACGCTTCGAGTCCGACGCGCCCTTGGTGGTCGGATCGACGATCACGCCGAAGCCGGCGAGAACGGTCAGGATAATTCCGACGAGCTGGATGAGCGACCCCTGGGAGATAGGCGCCACGACTCCGAGGATTCCGAGCACCTGATAGGCTGCGCTGATTACGGTGGCGGCCAATGCCGCGAGCGTCTGCTTATTCTTGAAGCGAAGGGCCCAGTTGATTTTCATTTTTCAGCTCCTAATCTGACCCGCCGATACCGTGATGCAGGTCGTAATTCTTCTCGACGCGGTCGAGCCGGTTGAACAAGGTGATGACCTGTTGCTCGACTTTCGTGAGGCGCTCGCCGTGGTCGTCGAGCTTGCGGTTGATCTCCTTGACGCCGTCCTTGATCTCGCTCGTGTCGCCGCAAAGGCTGTCGAGCTTGTCTTCGGTCCGCTGCTCCTTGGCAGACGATGTTTTGGATACGGAGACGCGCCCGATGAAGAACGTGACAATCACAACGGCGGCCGAGAGGACCGACGTTGCCTCCCCGATGCTCAGCGCCGGCACCCTAAGCCTCCTCCGCGTACTCTTCTCCGACGATCTCCTCATATTCGTCGCATGTGATCCACTTGCAGGCCACGGCTCGATGCACCATGGCCTTGGTCCAGAGGCCGCGCTCGTAGTAGCGCCTCACCTTGTCATAGTTCTTCGAGTGCGCCGCCGTGGTTGCAGCCTTGACGCGTCCCGCCATTACTGTTCACCCCCGACCGTCATCATCAGGTAGTCGATGTTTGCCGTGTTGGTCTCGGTTTGGCTGGGCTCGGCGACCTTCTCGCGCATCTGCTCAAGCAGCTTGTCCACGTCCGGGGCCTCACCCTTTCCGTAGGCGGCGACGGCCGCGGTGTAGGCGAGCTTTCGCGCCTTCCGCTCAACGTACTCGTCATCGTCGATAACGCCCGCGTCGTGCGCCGCGTCGGGGTCGCCGATCTGCGACAGCAGATCGCGCAGGGCGTTGACCTCGGCCATGGTGCCGTCTTGAAGCTCGTTGGGGCGCGGCATGTCTTCCTCAGTGTCCATGCGGACTCCTCTCTTGTCGGGGAATGTGTCGCCATCGTATTGGCGCCGTGAGATTGCCGGGCCGCTTCGATGGGCGCAAAGAAAGAAGGCGCGCCGCGGCACGCCTTCGATGCTTCTGTTATTTCGCGGCCGCTTCGCTTAGGCCGCTGCTTTGAGTTGCCGGTTCTCCGCTATTGCGAGGGCTTGCCTCCGCTTGAATCGTCCCTCGGGTTGGCCTGCATTGAGCACCCCCCCTCCCGCGCGAGATTTTCGAACAGGCTGCGGTACAGCGCGTCCATGGCCAAAACGCTGCGGTGCGCGTCCAGCCGCTTCATGCCGCCGCGCCAGCTCTGGTAGCTCCGCTCAACCTGCTCGGGGGTCATGACGCCATCGGCGACCATGCGGGCCATCTTCTTGAGCTTGCGGCGCTCCCGCGTTATGGAGTCTCGGCACGGCTTCACGACTATGCGGCCCGTCTCCGTGTAGAAGATGCGCTTCTTCAGCCACGTGAACCCGCGCGTGAGCTTCACCACGCGCGTCTTGCGCGGGTTCAGCTCGATGCCCAGCTCGGCGCATTTGCCCTCTATCAGCAGCAGGCACACCTGCAGGTAGTCCTTGGACTCGTGTATCAGGTAGAAGTCGTCCATGTAGCGCCCGTAAGACTCGGGGCGCAGCATCTCGGTCACATAGTGGTCGATGCGGTTGGGGTGGGCCACGGCGCATATCTGGTTCGGCTCGCTGCCCAGCCCCAGGCCCACATCGCCCTGCGCGTCTATCAGGCGGTGCTCCAAGGCGACCACGCGCGGGTCTAGCAGCGCGGAGGCCACCTGGTCTTTGACGGGTTGGTGCGCTATGCGCGCGAAGTAGTCGGAGAAGTCGCCCAGGAGGATGTAGCCCTCGCGGCCGTGCCGCCTCCAGTGGTCGGCCAGGTGGCGCTTGAGCAGCTTCAGGGCGTAGTCGGTGCCGCGCCCCTTGATGTTCGCGGAGTTCGCGGCTATGAGGGTGGGCACGATCGCGGGCACGAGCGCGTTCTGCGACAGCGACTTCTGCACCACGCGCTCGGGGAAGTGCACGGCGCTGATATGCCTCAGCTTGCCGCGCTCCCATAGGTCGAACCGTATGAAGCCCCGGCATATGTCGCGGCCCTCCAAAAGGTCGCGGCGGGACAGGACGGCGTTGCGCAGGTAGCTTCTCATGTACCTCTGCGTGGACGACTTCCACATGACGCCCCGCGCGGCCTGCTTTGAAGCCTTGCGCAGGCTGTTGAGGTCGGCCACGGTCTCAAGCGTGCACGCCTTGACGCGCTCGGCCTTGGCCCTGGCCCGCTTCTCCTCGCGGCGCTTGCGGCGTGCAGCCCTTCTTTGCTCTGAGTTCATAGAGAGCACCCCGCACGGCTTGCAATGTGGCTCTGGCAGCCGCTTGAGGTATGGCCATGAAACGCGGCGAAGCCACGGAGCGCCGCGCCATGCAAGCAGCGTCCGGCCACCCTCGCGGGGTGCGTATTTACGGGCGTGAGCCCGACGGTCGCGCCTTCCTTCCTCTCCGCGCTCTGCTTTCGGCCCTGGGGCCTACTCGGTCTGGCAGTAAGGGAATCCGGGGCGGGGGCGAACCCAGACGTTCGTCGCCGAATTGTAGTTGGCATTGCCGTTGTTGCTGACGTAGCACACGTTGGACGAGGAGCCACCCATGACGGAACGCAACCACCAATTGTACCGATAAACAAGGCGCGACCGCCGCCCATTATAGCGAACGCAGGCGCTCTAGCTCGGCCTCGGCCTCGGCTATGCGCTCCTCGGTGGACTTCTTGCCCGTCACGCGCACGTTCTTGCGTGCGCCCTTCAGCAGCCTGATCTCCTCCTCGACCATGGCCGACAGCTCCTCGAAGCGGTTGGCGTTCACGGGCAGGCCGATATCCATGAGGCACTGCATGTCCAGCATCAGCTGCTCGCAGTCCGCTATGGCCAGCGTCAGGTAGCGTTTCCTCTCCAGCGCGTTGAACGAGGTGTTGGGGTAGAAGCAGTCGGCGCGGTTGACGTTGTACACGATGCTGCGCGCCGTCTCCACGGTCGGCACCGCATTCAGCAGCCGGTAGGCCTTCGGGACCACGGAGGACGACGCCATCAGCTTGTTGACCTCCACGCGGATGGCGATGGCCTGCGTGAAGAACTTGTACTCGGACACCTCGCGGTTGCGCTGGTAGACGCCGCTCACGTGCACCTCCTGGGGAAACTGGCGAAAAAAACGGCCCGCTTCGCGGGCGAGAGGCGACCGCGCAAGGCGGTCGCCTA
>JAXJHR010000044.1:0-14793 GCA_036299165.1 Collinsella aerofaciens
CGGAGCGCAGGGCGGGAGGCCGGATCGCCTTCCCTCAACGCGACCCTGCGGAGCCGTGAGCGGGGAGGGAAGGCGATCCGGCCTCCCGCCCTGCGCTCCGCAGCAGCCAGCGCCAAGCGCTAGTAGTTCACCACCTGCTCCTCAAAGTACGCCTTCGGGTGGTTACACACCGGGCACACCTCAGGCGCCTCAGCACCA
The DNA here is from genome assembly GCA_036299165.1 of Collinsella aerofaciens. Lineage (GTDB taxonomy): Bacteria > Actinomycetota > Coriobacteriia > Coriobacteriales > Coriobacteriaceae > Collinsella > Collinsella aerofaciens_BM. The sequence goes on from JAXJHR010000044.1 coordinate 199, forward strand.
ACGTGCAGGTGCCCGCAGTTCAGGCACTTCCACACCTTCACGCCCTCACGCTCAAACACCTCGCCAGATTCAATGCGCTCGACGAGCTTGTTGTAGCGCTCCTCGTGAGCCTTCTCCACGGCACCGACGCCACGGAACTTCTCGGCGATCTCGGCAAAGCCCTCCTCCTCGGCGGTCTTGGCGAACTCGTCGTACATCGTGGTCCACTCGTAGTTCTCGCCCGCAGCGGCGTCGCGCAGGTTGTCCAGAGTGCCCGGAACGGCGCCGTCGTGCAGATACTTAAACCACAGCTTGGCGTGCTCGGACTCGTTGCCCGCCGTCTCGGCAAAAATATTCGAGATCTGAACGTAGCCGTCCTTTTTGGCCTTGGATGCATAGTAGCGATACTTGGTGTGTGCCTGGGACTCACCGGCAAAAGCGGTCTCGAGGTTCTTCTTGGTTTGGGAATTCTCAAAATCCATAGGTGTACTTCCCTTCAACGCATGCCGCCCGTAGGCTTCGAGCGGCCTCGTCTTTAGGATGCCCTCATGCCGAAAATCTAAACCTTACAATCCTGTTCTTCAGATTTGCACAGGCTAGATGCTCAGCCAGCGATCGCCCTCAGCTCGGCAAAAGCCCTCACGCTCCAGGTCGGCTAGAATGCCCGCGATCAAGTCGCGCTCGACCGGCCCACGCCCAGCCGCCGCTTCCATCTCGTTAACGCCCGCCACGGCATCAGCAAGCGTAATCCCCGCCGGCTGGCCATCGCGCGCTGCCAGCAACATACGCACGATATGCGCGCGCTTTTGGCGACGCGAGCCCTCAAACTTTGATTGACGGCTATAGCCCGCCGAGCGCCTGGACGGATTGGGCAACGTCTTTTTTAGATATGCGCCGTAATCTAGCAACGCGTAATACCACGCGCGCGGCGTGTCGGCATCATCGAGCGGCAGGGCAAAGGGAGCGATCTCGTCGGTCGCTGCACCGGGAGCCGCCGGACAGGCGGCTTGGATCAGCGGCACCAGCTCGCGATCGGGAACAGCCGGTACATCGGGAAAGAAGTGATGCAGAAAGACTGTGCGCACATTGGTCTCCAGATACACGCCCGGAAGATCAAACGCAAACGACCGGATACCCTGCGCCGTTGCCGGGCCAATACCAGGCAGAGCGACCAAGTCACGCGTCTCACGCGGAAACTCCCCGTCCCAGTCCTCTACAACGCGCTGAGCGGCCCCATGAAGCGCCAGAGCGCGTCGGTTGTAGCCCATGCCCTGCCAAGCGTCCAAAACATCGGAAGGCGCGGCCAGGGCAAGCGCCTGCACAGTCGGAAAACGATCGAGCCACACCGGCATGCGCGCCTCCACACGCGGCACCTGCGTTTGCTGCAGCATGACCTCAGAAAGCCAAATGATGTACGGATCGCGTGTGCGGCGCCACGGAAGGTCACGATAACGCAGGACCCCTTCCGAACGAATCATCGAACGAAAGGGGTCCTGAATCATGGCTATGCTCCTTATGCGGCGTTATTCCTCCCGGTAAGCGCACTCGCAGGTGGCGTACTCGGGAAACGCTTCGCGGTCGGCGAACTTGGGATCGACGGCTGGGAACTGGCGGTGAGCGACGATGTCGCCGAGCGAAACGGAATCGAGGTAGTCGCGCATCAACGCCTGGGCTCCGGCCCACAGGGGATGATAGCAGCACGCGCCCATGCGCGCACAGTCACCATCGGGCGCGGTGCAATCGTTCATAACCATAGGACCCTGAACGGCCTCGACGACCTGGCGGATAGTGACGTCGTCCGGACTGACCTTGAGACGCATGCCACCGTGGACGCCACGCAGGCTCTCCACAATACCGGCCTGGACCAAACCGTGCTGAATCGAGCGGGCAAACGAATACGGAACATTGACCTCTTCGGCAGCGGTGCGAACAGAAAGCAAACACTCCGGATCCTCAGCAAGCATCGCCAGCATACGAAGGGCGTAATCAGTCTTCCTCGATATGTCCATTTTTCCCCTTTCAAGGAATACGAACAGCTCGAACGAGCTCCGGGGCCGAACTTGTGTCGAGACGCTAAATGACCGCCAGGACATCCAAATGGTAAATCGGATATCCACTGAGTGCCGCGCTTGGAGCGAAATGCATCAGATGCGGCGCACAGTGCAATTTAGTATAACCTAACCCCCTGTCTCGTAGAACAGGTGTTGCGCAACAAAGCTGTTGTTTAGACAGATATACTTATTGGATTTTACTTGCGTTCCCGAAGGCGCGAGGATTCTGGGCGAAGATGCACCAGGGCGATCGTTCTATCGAAACAAAGTGCATCAAACGCAAAAAGCCACGTCCGAAGACGTGGCTTTAATTGCGTTGGCGGGAAGTACGGGGCTCGAACCCGCGACCTCCGACGTGACAGGCCGGCGCTCTAACCAAACTGAGCTAACTCCCCAGGCAGACGTTCGCGTTTGTTTCCGCTCGCGTGCGCTGCGGGGATTAGTATACACAGAAGTCTGTCCGGCGCGCAACAACTTTTTTGAAAAAATTTTTTGGGTCCCTCCGGGAGGGTCTCCGGGGCTGAGGGCGGGGGTTAAGTTTGCTGCTCTACAGTCCTGCGCAAGACGGAAAGCACATTAAGTGCTTTCCTTTGCGTGCGGAACTCGCGACAAACTTAACCCCCGCCCTCAGCCCCGGAGACCCTCCCTGCCGTCACATTGTTCAATCAGTTTTGCGGGCGTGCGCCGCTGCGCGGCTAGCCCGCATGCTCCTCGGCGGGGTTGGTCTGATGGATCTTGTTGAACTTCTTACTTTGGCTCAAAGAAAAACGGGAGATGCGTTGTGCATCCCCCGTTTTTGTTGCGGTTAGTCTAGGTCAATAAACTTGGTGCTTATGACATGGCCGTCTTTTACTAGCATTCTGGCCATGGTGGGGCCTCGGGTGCCTCTGGGGTAGCTGGCGCTGCCCGGGTTGAGGACTAAGCAACGGCCCACTTGGGCTTCTTTGGTTACGTGGGTGTGGCCGTTGATGGCTACGTCTACGGATCCCACCGGAAGGTCTTCGCGGTAGTGGGCTACGGCGAATTTAAGGCCTTCGTAGGTAAAGAGCGCAAGACGGTCTACATCGGGGCCGTAGTCGCGGTAGTAATCGTTGTTACCCAGTACGGCCCGCACGGGGGCGATGGTGCATAGGTGCTCGTAGTCCATCTCTGACGTGAGGTCGCCGGCGTGGATGATCAGGTCTGCGCCCTCAAGCTCATCCAGGAGCGCAGGCGATAAATAGCCGTGGGTGTCCGAGATGATGTCGATACGCTTGGCGCTTGCACTGTTCATGGGATCCCTTCCGCAAAAAAACGATTCGGCAGATACATACAAAAAGGCCCCACGGCTCCGCAGACGATGGGTCTACAGGGCTGCGGGGCCAGTGTGCTAGAGACTCAGAGCCTTCTTGAGCGGCACGACGCGGCGGCGCGAAACCGGCACGCGTTCGTCGACGCCCGTAATGCCCAGCTGGATGGCGCCCGAGGGCACCGTCTCCACATCCGTGACGCACGCCAAGTTGACGATATAGCGGCGGTGAACACGGAAGAAGCCAAAGTCGCAGAGCTTGGCCTCAAACTGCGCCAGCGAGGTCGTCGACAAAAAGCGATCATCGACGGTATAGATGCAGGAGTAATCGTCCTTGGCCATGATAAAGCGAATGTCGTCCACGGGAATGAGCACCTTGCGGCCGCCCTTTTCCACCGGGATACGCTCGATGGTCACCTTGCTGTCCGTAACCGGCTTGGTGCGTTGCATGACCTTCTCGATCGCGCGATCCAAGCGAGCTTCCTCGACCGGCTTCATCAGATAATCGACGGCATCCACGTCGAATGCCTCGACCGCATGGTCACTATACGCAGTCACAAACACGATCGCCGGCGGATTTTTGAGCTTATGCAGCGCCTCGGCAAGTTGCAGGCCCGAGGCACCGGGCATCGAGATATCGAGAAACACGACATCCACGCGACTTTCCATAAGCATCTCGATGGCGGAGCGGACGCTCGACGCCTCCGTGATCGTGCCGATCTTGCCCGTTTGCTCGAGCAGGAAGCGAAGCTCCGAGCGAGCCGGCGCCTCATCATCCACAATCATCGCACGCAGCATAGGGATAAAACCTTTCGTCAACTAACTACGCCGGGCATCCGTCGCATGACGTTGAGCCCGTAGCCTTTTATTTTACTCTTGAATGTCGAAGATGCTCTCTGACAAATCAAGATGAAGGAGCACTTTGGTGCCCTTGCCCGGCGCCGATTCGACACGCGTATAGGAGTGCGGCCCATAAAAGCGATGGATGCGCTCCGAAATATTGTGCATGGCCACACCGGCGCCGCCACCCTGGGGAGAGCTGGCGTCGGGACGGGCAGAACGCTCGTCAAACAGTCTGGCGGCGGTACCCTCATCCATGCCCACGCCATTATCGGCCACGGCAATCAAGATTGCATCCTCGCCGTCTTGGTGAACGGTCACGTCGATCCTCAGGGCGTCGTCATCGCCCATACCATGACGTACGGCGTTCTCGACAATCGGCTGGATCACGAACGCCGGCACCAGCGTATCTTCCACGTCCTCGGACACATCGAACGTCGCAAGCACGCGGTCCTCGCCAAAGCGGGCCTTCTCAAAGGTAAGGTAGCGCTTGGTCTGTGCGACCTCGCGCGAGACCGGAATAAGCGATCCCGAGTTGTCGAGCGTGGCACGATAGAACGATGAGAACTCACGAAGCAGTTCGCGGGCCCGCAGCGGGTCGGTGCGCGTAAACGATGCAATGGTGTTCAGCGTGTTGAACAGGAAGTGCGGGTTGATCTGCGCCTGCAGCGCACGCACCTCGGCGCGCGCCGTGAGTTCCTTTTGCACCTCGAGCTCGTGGATGGCGAGCTGTGTGGACAAGATCTCGGCAAAGCCCGAGGCAAGCGCATACTGGGTACGGTCGACGGCGCGCGGGGTCTTGTAGTAGAACTTGAGCGTGCCGACGGTACGATCGCCCACCTTGATGGGGGCGATAATGCCGGCGGGGACTTGGTTGTGCGAGCCGTCCGAGCCCACGACATCCACCATACGGTTGAACGACTGCACGATGCCATGTTCGATAACGTAGCGTGTGGCAAGCGTGTGGATGGGAGTATCGGGCAGCAGTTTTTCCTCAAACTCGCCCGCGCAGGCAAGCACGTTGTCCTCGTCGGTGATGGCCACCGTCATGGCGCGCGTCTCGGGCAAAATGCGCCGGCACACCAAACGCGCCGACTCCTGCGTCAGACCGCCCTTAATGTCCTCGAGCATGGCCGAGGCCACCGAGAGCGTCTCCTCGGTGTACTGGGAGCGCACCGAATCGGGATTGAGCGTCAAAAAGATAAAGATGCACAGAAAGATGCACAGCAGCGCGCAGGCAATCACCGTGGCGATCGGCTCGATACCGGTCACCAAGGCAAAAATAAAGTACACCAGCACGCAAATGGCGCAGGCAACGGCAATGATGCGAAAGATTGATATTGAACTATCGCGCTGGGCGCGGCGGTCGATCATTCGGCCCCCTCCAGGATACTGATCAGTTGTGCGTCACGCCAAAGCCCGTCCATGATCTTGGGCCAAAAGCTCTGGAAACGCAGGTAGCTTGCAGCGTTTTGGCGCGCATAGGCCTTTGCCTCGTCGATACCATGGCGCCAGATGCGCAGGTAGCCCTCATGCTCGCGGGTAAACACGCTGCGGACCATAGCGGTCTTGCGCACGCGGTCGTCGAGCTCGCGCGAAATCCAAGGGCCCGGGTAGGGCATGAGCGATGCCGCCGTAACGGGAATGAGCTCCTTTTGATGCGCGGCGAATGTCAACTTGGCCCGCTCGTAGTACCAACGGTATACATCCTGCATAAAGCGCGGTGAGCGCTTTTCGGACTCCGGAGGCAGATGGCGCACGGTCCACTCGTTATCGAACCACACGTCGTAGCCAAACATGCGCATGTTAAAGAGGTAATCCAGGTCCTCGCCGCGGGTGATAAACGGGTCAAAGGCCACACGCGTAAAGGCGCGGGCGTGCAGGGCCATCAGGCCGCCGCACACGTAGTTGGAACGCGAGATGCGGGTGCCCGAGAGCGCCTTTTTCATCCAACGGTTGAACTCGATGCGCTTGGTCCACCAACGATGGCAGATGCCCGCCTTGTCCGTGGGAGCCAGCGGCGAGCCGTCGCGATCGTAGAAATAACCGCTCTTGACCAAGATCGGCAAGCCCTGACGCGTCTGCTGCCCCAACGCATAGGTCGCGCGCTTCATAAAGTCGGCGTCGATGACAGTCTCATCGTCATCCAAAAAGATAACCGCGTCATGCCCCAGCACAGCGGCACAGGCTAGCCCCATGTTGCGGATGGCACCGTAGCCTCGCAGGCTCACGCACTCGCCCGAACCCTTGGGCGCGATCTGAGCAACCCGGTCTGCAATGCGCGAGGCCTGGGTGTTGGTGACAACGGTGACCTTGAGCGTGGGATGCGCGTCGACAATCTCGTGCACGCGCAGCGACACATCGGCTGTGGCAGAAACGGGACAGACCACCAAAAGGATGATGCGCGGGATGTCACGTACCTGCTCAAGCGAGGCCAGGCAGCGGTCGAGTTCGGGATTGTCGGCGTTGAGTCGCGTCGAATGGTCATAGGTGCCAGGGGCGTTTGCGCAAGCGTCATCGCCCGCCCAATACGTTGGAATCACGACTGTGGCGTTCATGCCTTACCCTCCCTGCAACACAAAAACGGGACGCCGCCAAACACAGGCGACGCCCCGCGACCTAGCTGATTCCATCATACCCACTTGGGCAAATCATTGCTCGCAAGTCGCAATGTTTATTGCGGATAACCCCAAAAGAGTACCGTGGACAGGCACAATAGCCGCTCGCTCCTATGCGGCATGCTCTGCTGCCCGAGTCATGCGGGACAGGCGAACCAGCAGCATAAAGCCAACGATCAGCAGCACGCCAATAGAAAGGACGCCCAGCGACGGGTTGCCGGTCAGCGAGGTAACGACCGACACTAGGAAGGTACCCATGACGCTTGCATAACGACCAAAGATGTCAAAGAAGCCGTAGTACTCGTTGGACTTTTCCTTGGGGATAATGCGACCAAAGTAGCTACGGCTGAGCGCCTGCACGCCGCCCTGGAACAGGCCGACCATAATGGCAAGCACCCAGAACTCAAAGGCGGTCTTTAGGAAGAACGCGGCGAACAGCACAATGCCCATGTAGGCGGCGACCGCCACCAGGATCATGTTGAGCGTGCCCACGCGTCCGGCGAGCTTGCCGTAGATGATGGCGGACGGAAAGGCCACGAACTGCGTAACGAGCAGCGCCAGTACCAGCTGGGTCGAATCGATGCCCAAAGCCGAGCCGTAGCTGGTAGCCATGGAAATGACCGTGTGGACGCCATCGATATAGAAGAAGAACGCAATCATGTAGACCAGCACGGTCTTGTTGTGGGCGATCTCGCGCATGGTGTGTCCGACCTCGGAGAACACACCGCCAACGATGTGGCCGATGGTGTCCTCGGGACCGCGCTCGCGACCATACTTTTGCTTATAGGTGTGAATGAGCGGCAGGGTAAAGATGAGCCACCAGGCACCAGTGATGATAAAAGACAGACGCGTTGCCAGCATGGTGGGGACGCCAAGAGCGGGGCCACCCATGATGAGCGCCAGGCAGATGACGAACGGCACGGTGGAACCGATGTAGCCCCAGGCATAACCCGAGCTGGACACGGCGTCCATGCGCTCGTCGGTGGTAACGTCGGGCAGCATGGCGTCGTAGAACGTCATAGAAGAGTTAAGGCCGATGGTGCACAGCACGTACACGGTCAAAAATGCCATGGCGGACATTGGGATAGCCTGCGCCAGGCAAAGAACCAGGCCCGTGAGGAAAAAGCCCAAGAAGAACTTGATTTTGTTGCCAGCGTAGTCGGCAAGTGCGCCCAGAATGGGCATGAGCATGGCGATGACCAGCGAGGCGATCGTCTGTGCATTGCCCCAGGCGACCACCAGGTCGGCCGAGGAAGCGCCGGTATTGATGGCGTTAAAGTAAATGGGCACCACCGAGGTATTGAGCAGCACGAGGGCCGAATTGCCCACATCATACATAACCCAGTTACGCTCGAGCTTGGTGTATTTCATGGACAGGGACCCTTCGTATTCGCCCGATATGCAGTTAGTTCATCGTACCCCAATTGTCCAGAACCGCCGGTAAGGATTCGGCAAAGGGGCACGCACGGGCCCTATTCCTCGCGGTCGAACTCCTCATCGGCATTGAGCACGCGACCGCTGTAGTTGACGTGACTGGTCACGGCATCCATGTCACCGGTCTCGATAAAACGTGCGACCGTGCACTCGTAATCGCCCAGCGCGCGATCAAAGACCTCGGGGAAACTCTCGTTCGAGACCTCGTCGGTAAAGGGATTCTTCCATGCCAGATGGCCCAGGTTACCGGTGCGCTCGGGCAACTCCGTCGTCACGCGATGAGCAAGGCCGTCGAGCAGCGAGTAATCGTGCACCAAGCCCTCAACCAGCGAGATCGCGCGCGTCTTTGCGGAGCCGGCCGGCTCAATCGCGCGGTAAAGTCGCTGCATATTGGCAACGGCAGCACCGTACTCCCCCGCCGGAATGTCAATGCCGTACACGCGTCCGGCAACATAGCTCATCAGCACGCCGGCCACGCGATTGATGCGATCAGTGGTGACGATCTCGCCCGCCGGCGGGTAATCGTCAACCGTAGCGCCATCGCGTTTAAGCTGCAGCATCAGCACATCCAGGTCGCCCTCGATCACGGCATGGACCTGACTGCTCGAATCCTCAAGCTCTGAATCGGACTCGACAATGCCAAACTGCTGCTCATAGACAAAGGGATGAGCGTTGCGGTCGAGCACGTAATGAGACAGCAGGCCCAGCGCAAAGGCGCGACCCAAGCTGGCGTCGCGCGGCAGCAGATGCGACACGCCGTCGCGCAGGCACGCGAACTGGCGAGACATGCGCGACCGATGCATGACCTGCGCCAGCAGCGTGCAGTCGGAAACACGCGGTGTCAGAATGTGAAAGAAAAACGGGTCGGGGCCTTGGTTGCCCAAGATAAAGGCAATGCGCTCTTCATCGGACGTGATGACGCCCTGCGGAAGACGGTCGATGCTTTCCTCGCCAAACAGATGATGGGTGATAAGCGCGGGCATAATGATCCTTTCGATTTCATTCGATGCCACCCATTATGCCCACCGCGCGCCCATGCCAAACCTGCGATGGCAAACGACGGCACGCAAGCCTCTTACGCAAGCCCCAGGTGCGACTTGACCTCGGCGGCACGACGACGGGACACCGGCACCGTCGAGCTCACGCGGTCAAGCCTGAGCTCCATCAACCCCGTGGAGCCAATCTCAACATTGTGCACGTCTTCCAAATTGACCAGATAGCTGCGATGAACGCGAATAAAGCCCTCGGAGACCAAGCGACGCTCGAGCGAAGAGATCGACTCATTGATCAGATACGTTCCCTCGGCGCAGATGGCATTGCAAAAATCGGCGCGCGCCTCAAAGTAGCAGACGTCTGCGGCGGGAATGAACACCTTTTTGCCCCCGCGGTCCACCGTCAGACGCAAAGGCTGGCGCGGAGCGTGGATAACACGACGGGCACCCAAGGCTGTCTCGATCTTGTCGAGTGCCTTTGACAGGCGTGCGTCCTCGACCGGCTTGACGACATAGTCGACCGCATCGAGGTTATACGCATCGGCGGCAAACTCGGCAAACGCCGTCACAAACACCACGACCGGCGGCGTCTTTAGGTTCTGCAGCGTCTCGGCAAGCTCAATTCCCGAGCGACCGGGCATGGTAATGTCTAAAAACAGCACGTCGGGCTTGTTCGACAGAATCGACTCCACGGCTTCGGTGACATTGCCCGCCTCGGCAATCTGGCCCACACGCGCATCCTTTTCCAACAGGTAGCGTAGCTCAGCCCTAATGGGAGGTTCGTCATCAACCACCAAGATGTTCCAGCCTTCGGACATATGTGCTTCCCCTCTTTTTCTCTCAATCCAACCGCGTGCTACGCCGTCAACGGCGCGGGCTCATGCGGCTCGCCGTTCAGCTCGACGATGACCTGCGTTCCCACGCCCTCCTGGGACTTCACGCGCATGCCGGAATCTTCTCCGTAAAAGAAATGGATGCGCTGAAGCACGTTGAAGAGCGCCAGGCCGCAACCTCGCTTGACGGAGCCGTCGGCGGTAATGCTCTCGGGCTCCTCCAGGCGATGCTGCTCAAACAGATGCGCGCAGACTTCTTCGCTCATACCGATGCCATCGTCCTCGACGATGATCTCCAAACCGTCATCGGTCTCGAAAGCCCTAACATGAATAGAAAGCGGCTCGGTCTCGCGCTGCGCGTGCTTGATGCAGTTTTCGAGCAACGGCTGCAAGATAAACGGCGGCACCATGCAATCGCGCACCTCAAAGTCGATATCGACCGAGACGCGCAGACGGCCGTCGCCATAACGAGCCTGCATAAGATTGATATAGCGAGTGCCCTGCTCCACCTCGTGCTCGAGCGTTGTGAGGGTATCGGAATCAGAAAGCGTCTGACGGTAGTAATTGGAAAAGTCGATCAGCAGCGACCTGGCCTTGTCCGGCTCGGTACGTACGAGCGACACGATGGTGCTGATGGTATTGAATAGAAAATGAGGATCGACCTGCGATTGCAAGGCGCGCAGCTCCACGCGGGCCGTAAGCTCGTCCTGGCGCTCGAGCTCAAAGCTTGCAAGCTGCGTGGAAATGAGGTCGGCAAAGCCCGAGGCAAGCGCCGTCTGGCGCATATCGATGCTGCTCAGACGGGGATAATACAGCTCGAGCGTGCCCACGCAATGCCCGCGCACGGTAAGCGGTGCGACAATACCGGCGCGCAGGCGCGGAAAGTAGCCACCCGTCTCGGTCGAGGCATCGCGCGAGAACACGCTTTGCTCACCGCTGTTGATCACATTGAGCGTGGTCCGCAGTACCACCGGGGTGCCCGCGGGGCATTTTGCCGAGTCCTCGCCCCAGCTTGCCAACACCTGCTTGCCGTCGGTAAAGCAGATGGCAGAGGCGATAGTTTCGGACAGGATGATCTTAGAGGCGCCTAGGGCAGCTTCGGGCGTAAGGCCGCGCGACGTGTAGGCGAATATTTTTGAAGCGATGGCGAGCGTGCGGTCGGTTGCGCTCGATGTGAGGTCGTCGGGAACGACAAAGACGTACGAGAAGAAGAAGCACAGCATGACCAAGCCGGCAATGACGACAACGGCCGGAACGGGATTGGGATTATCGGTTAGATCCCAGATGAGCAGCAGGATAAGCAGCGGAACGACAATACCGAGCAAGATGGCTTGAACCACATGCTGAGCGGTACGAAAGACCTTGGTAGAGTTGTAGCTCTTGCCCAGAATCAGCCTATTGAGATCCACCGTCATCTCCTTCTTACCGACGCACCCCATAGCAATAAAGAGGGCCGCAAGCGACCCTCTCCATTGCATTATGCAATCAAATACTGTGTTTTACATCAAGCCATCGATGAACGGTAGCTTAGGCGCTGTACTTGTTTGCCTCGCCGAAGGTGCCGCCCTCGACAATCCAGCCGTCCTTCATGATGACGTCCATGTTGTCGGTGTTGAGCACGTGGATGTCGGCGGCGACGTCACCGTTGACGACCAGCAGGTCGGCGCACTTGCCGGCCTCGATGGACCCGGTCTCGTCCTCGATGTGGCACATCTTGGCACCGTTGAGGGTGGCACAGGTGATGGTCTCGACCGGGGTGAAGCCGATCTTGTCGACGAACTCGTACATCTCCTCGATGGAGCAGGTGCCGTACGGGGTGACGAAGGAGAAGGAATCGGAGCCGATCGTCATGACGACGCCGCGCTTCTTGGCCTCGCGCAGGCAGTCGTAGTTGCGCTGCAGCTCCTTCTCGACCAGGGTGCCCTCGTACTTGTCGTGCAGCTCGGGGACGTAGACGGGCGGATAGGTGGCGTACCAGGTGGGCAGGAAGGCGATCGTCGGGGTGAAGAAGGTGCCCTGCTCGGCCATGAGGTCCATGGTGCGCTCATCGATATCGAAGCCGTGGATCAGCTGCTCGCAGCCAAAGCGGACGGAATCGTAGGCAGCGGCGTGGTTGTTGTAGCAGTGGCTCCACACGGGGATGCCGACCATCTTGGCCTCTTCGACCACAGCCTGAATCTCCTCGGAGCAGTAGTGCTGGTCGCGGCCGGAGTCCCAGCGCCAGATGCCGCCACCGGTAGCCCAGATCTTGATGGCATCGGGGTTCTCGCGCAGGCGACGACGGACGGCCTTGCGCAGATCCCAAGGACCGTCGACCTGATCGCCCCAGGGGTGCGATTCCTTGTTGAGCTCCTGGCTGCAGTGGTGGGAGTCGCCGTGGCCGGCAACGCGGCAGAAGCCAAGGCCGGTGGCCAGAACGCGCGGGCCCTTGAAGACGCCCTTGTCGATGCAGTCACGGATCTGGATACCAAAGCGGCCGATCTCGCAGACGGTGGTGAGGCCGTGGGTGAGGCAGTCGTAGGCCTGCTTGACGGCGACGGCCTGCTTCTCGAGAAGCGGCTGCATGACCCAGTCGGTGTCATCGTCGGTCAAGTTGCCCGAGAAGTGCAGATGGGTGTCGATCAGGCCGGGAAGGACGGTCTTGCCGGCGGCGTCGATGACCTCAACGCCCTCGGGAAGGTCCTGCATGGCGCCGGCGTACTCGATCTTGCCGTTGTCGTCGACGAGAACGAGGGAGTTCTCGACCGGCTCGGCACCGGTACCGTCGATGAGCTTGCCGCCAACGATTGCATACTTAGTGGACATGGTTCCTCCTTATGGATCCATATAGTGGGCGAGGCCGTGTTGGGTTAAGGCCTCACAAAGCTACCCAAGTGGCGCCGGGTTCGGCGCGCGGAAGAGAGGGTCCCGCGCACCTGATCCGCCCCGGCTCGGCGTTACTTTTTGCGGGAATTGGTGAAAGCCATGAGGGCCAGGCCAATAGCCAACCAGCCGATCACGATGCTCCACTCCACCATGTTGAGGGAGGCGGGAGAGAACGGAATCACAAGCAGGCCGATGATGATGGCGCAGGCAGCGATAGCGAGGGAGATGCCAAACTTGCCACCGGGCACCTCGTAGGGACGAGGCAGGTCGGGCTCGGTGAAGCGCATGCGCAGGCAAGCGAGGGCGACCATGCCGCAGGAGAAGATGAAGGCGAGAGCCGACACGTTGGTCAGAGGGATGAGCATGTTCTTGCCCAGGAACGGACCGACGACGGTGATGGCGCCCAGAACGACGCAGGCGAGCTTGGGAGCGCCGGACTTGGGGTCGACCTCGGCGAACTGCTCGGGCAGCTGGCCCTTGCGGCCCATGGCGAGCATGATGCGGCTCGTGGCGCCGTAGAAGGAGTTCATCGGACCCATGGGTCCAAGCGTAGCGATGACGAGCATGGCCAGGTACAGGAGCATGTTGATGCCCTTGAGGCAGGCAAGCGCGGGAACCGGGCTCTTAACAAACTCGTGCCAGTCAAGGATAGTGCCGAACGAGTAAATGCAGACCATGTAGAAGCCGCCGGCGGCCAGCAGGGCCAGGGAGATGATCTTGCCGAACTTGTTCCAGTTAAGGCCCTCGGCTGCTTCCTCAGCCTGCTGAGGAATGGTGTCGAAGCCAGCGTAGAAGAACGGGGTCAGAACCAGGACCGACACGATGCCGGCAAACAGGCTGGTGCTCTCGGTAGCGGCCTTGCCGCCGCCAGCGCCGGTGACCTGGGAGAACACGGGCATGGCGTTGTCCGGCGAGCCGGTGAACAGCGAGACGCCCATGGCGAGCAGCATGCCGCAGAGCAGGGCCTTGGTCAGGAAGGCCTGGAGCTTGGCGGCCGAGCTGGCGCCGCGGAAGTTGAGGAAGATGACGTAGACTGCAAAGCCGAGCGCGATCAGCGTCGGGAACAGGTAGACGTCGGCCCCCAGGATGGTGTAGAGCTTGACGGCGCGCAGCCACTCAAGACCGGGTAGGCTGCCGAACATCTCGGACACGAGGGTCGAAATGGCGATGGCCTCCCACGGGCACAGGATGCCGTTGCCCAGGGCCAAAAGCCATCCGGTGATGTAGCTCAGTGTACGGCCAAAGCTACGATCGACATACTCGACGATGCCGCCCGAGATGGGGATAGCAGCCGTGAGCTCACCGAAAACAGCTCCGACGGGCACGAGGAAGATTGCACCCAAGAGGAATGCGATCATAGCGGGAACGGGACCGCCGCCCACGACCATCCAGTCGCCGACCTGCAGAACCCAACCGGTACCGATAATGGCACCAAAGCCGATGGTGAAGAAGTTCCAGAGCGAGAGCGTTTTCTTCATGCCGCCGTTATCCTCGACTGCAACTTCTGCGTTCTTGTCCGCCATTGTTCCCCTCCTTTCCTTTTTGACGCCCTTGGCGTCACCCCTTGCGCGGTCCGTTTTGCCGCGCGCTTTTATTCCATGGCTTTAAGATACGGCCTTGGCGCAGCAGCGCCGCTCGCAGCTCGACCGAAGGCAGAACTGCAAAACGAGCGGCACCGTTTTTGGGACGAACGGC